>NZ_JBVICQ010000005.1:0-619803 GCF_055572815.1 Streptomyces sp. NPDC030296 | reverse complement strand
GGTTGATAGGCCGGATCTGGAAGCACGGTAACGTGTGGAGGTGACCGGTACTAATAGGCCGAGGGCTTGTCCTCAGTTGCTCGCGTCCACTGTGTTGGTTCTGAAACCACGAACAACCCCGCGTTTGTCACAGAGCGTGGTGCGGTTGATTGTTTCATAGTGTTTCGGTGGTCATAGCGTGAGGGAAACGCCCGGTTACATTCCGAACCCGGAAGCTAAGCCTCACAGCGCCGATGGTACTGCAGGGGGGACCCTGTGGGAGAGTAGGACGCCGCCGAACTCCTTTTACAGCTCTGGCTCTTGGGCACTACGCCCAGGAGCCAGAGCTTTTTTGCGTTGAGGTAGGGTCAGGGAGCATCATTGGCTCGTTTTGCACAGGAGGCCCCCGGGTGGAGGTCCAGGAGACCCGAGTCCAGACGGACCGGGTGCTCACCATCCCGAACATCCTCAGCATGGCGCGGCTCCTCGGAGTCCCCGTCTTCCTGTGGCTGATTCTCTGGCCTGAGTTCGGCGGCCCCCAGGTCGACGGCTGGGCGCTCCTCGTGCTCGCCCTGAGCGGCGTCAGCGACTATCTGGACGGCAAGCTGGCGCGACGCTGGAACCAGATCAGCAGCCTCGGCCGGCTACTCGACCCCGCGGCAGACCGGCTCTACATTCTGTCGACTCTGGTCGGTCTCACCTGGCGCGAGATTCTCCCTCTTTGGTTGACTGCTGTACTTCTCTTGCGTGAGCTGGTTCTGCTGGTGATGGTGGGCATCCTCCGCCGACACGGCTATCCGCCGCCGCAGGTGAACTTCCTCGGGAAGGCGGCCACCTTCAACCTGATGTACGCCTTCCCCTTGCTGTTGCTCAGTGACGGAACCGGATGGATCTCGTCACTCGCTGCTATTTTCGGATGGGCGTTCGCCGGATGGGGTACAACGCTGTATTGGTGGGCAGGGATCCTCTACGTGGTTCAGGTCCGCCGACTTGTCGCGGCGGACGCCATGGCCGATTGAGCCCGTCCGATGGGACAGCCGTAGTGGCTCGATGGCCCGCGTCGAAAAAGTGCGGGACAATCTGGACGGGTGAAGTCGGCTAGACCGTGTCTCTTCAAGGAGGACGCTTCCGACATGAAGGCCGTCGTGATGGCCGGAGGCGAGGGCACACGCCTTCGCCCCATGACCTCGAGCATGCCCAAGCCGCTCCTGCCCGTGGCGAACCGCCCGATCATGGAGCACGTACTCCGGCTGCTCAAAAGGCATGGGCTCAATGAGACCGTCGTTACCGTCCAGTTCCTGGCGTCACTCGTCAAGAACTATTTCGGCGACGGTGAGGAGCTCGGGATGGAGCTCTCCTATGCCAATGAGGAGAAGCCACTCGGTACTGCCGGGAGCGTGAAGAACGCCGAGGAAGCACTGAAGGACGATGCCTTCCTCGTCATCTCCGGTGACGCCCTGACCGACTTCGACCTCACCGAGCTCATCAATTTCCACAAGGAAAAGGGTGCTCTCGTCACCGTCTGCCTGACGCGAGTGCCGAACCCGCTGGAATTCGGCATCACGATCGTCGACGAGGAGGGCAAGGTCGAGCGGTTCCTGGAGAAGCCCACCTGGGGGCAGGTCTTCTCGGACACCGTGAACACCGGCATCTATGTGATGGAACCCGAGGTCTTCGACTACGTCGAGGCCGATGTCCCCGTCGACTGGTCCGGAGATGTCTTCCCGCAGCTCATGAAGGAAGGCAAGCCGATCTACGGCTATGTCGCCGAGGGCTACTGGGAGGACGTCGGCACGCACGAGAGCTATGTGAAGGCACAGGCCGACGTCCTCGAAGGCAAGGTCGACGTCGAGATCGACGGATTCGAGCTCTCACCCGGTGTGTGGATCGCCGAAGGCGCCGAAGTGCACCCCGACGCCGTGCTGCGCGGGCCGCTGTACATCGGGGACTACGCGAAGGTCGAAGCCGGCGTCGAGATCCGCGAGCACACCGTGGTCGGCTCGAACGTCGTCGTGAAGAGCGGGGCCTTCCTCCACAAGACCGTCGTCCACGACAACGTCTACATCGGACAGCACAGCAATCTGCGTGGCTGCGTGGTCGGGAAGAACACCGACATCATGCGGGCCGCGCGGATCGAGGACGGCGCCGTCATCGGCGACGAGTGCCTCGTCGGCGAAGAATCGATCATCCAGGGGAACGTTCGCGTCTACCCCTTCAAGACGATCGAGGCGGGTGCGTTCGTCAACACGTCGGTGATCTGGGAGTCCCGCGGACAGGCGCATCTCTTCGGTGCCCGCGGCGTGTCCGGAATCCTGAACGTGGAGATCACCCCGGAGCTGGCCGTGCGACTGGCCGGGGCGTATGCGACGACCCTCAAGAAGGGCTCGACGGTCACCACCGCACGTGACCACTCCCGAGGCGCGCGTGCCCTCAAGCGGGCGGTCATCTCGGCGCTGCAGGCCAGCGCCATCGACGTACGGGACCTGGAGAACGTACCGCTGCCGGTGGCCCGGCAGCAGACCGCTCGGGGCAGTGCCGGTGGGATCATGATCCGGACCACGCCCGGCGTGCCGGACTCCGTCGACATCATGTTCTTCGACAGTCAGGGAGCGGACCTGTCGCAGGGCAGCCAGCGGAAGCTGGACCGGGTCTTCGCGCGGCAGGAGTACCGGCGCGCGTTCCCGGGCGAGATCGGCGATCTGCACTTCCCGGCCAGCGTCTTCGATTCGTACACCGGGTCCCTGTTGCGGAACGTCGACACGACGGGGATCGCCGAATCGGGGCTCAAGGTCGTCGTCGACGCGTCCAACGGCAGCGCCGGACTCGTACTGCCGAGCCTGCTCGGCAAGCTGGGCGTCGACTCGCTGACGATCAACCCCGGCCTCGACGAGTCGAGGCCGACGGAGACGGGCGACATGCGTCGGTCGGGGCTCGTGCGGCTCGGCGAGATCGTGGCGTCGTCGCGGGCCGCGTTCGGAGTGCGGTTCGACCCCGTCGGCGAACGGCTGTCCCTGGTCGACGAGAAGGGGCGGATCGTCGAGGACGACCGGGCCCTGCTGGTGATGCTCGACCTGGTGGCCGCGGAGCGGCGGAGCGGGCGCGTGGCGCTGCCGGTGACCACCACCAGGATCGCGGAACAGGTCGCCGCGTACCACGGCACCCAGGTCGAGTGGACGACCACCTCGCCGGACGACCTGACCCGGGTCGGCGGCGACGAGACGACCATCTTCGGCGGAGACGGGCGCGGCGGGTTCATCGTGCCGGAGTTCAGCAGCGTCTTCGACGGGACGGCGGCCTTCGTACGGCTCATCGGGCTCGTGGCGCGGACACAGCTCACGCTGAGCCAGATCGACGCGCGGATTCCGCGGGCGCATGTCCTCAAGCGGGATCTCGCCACTCCGTGGGCCGTCAAGGGGCTCGTGATGCGCCGGGTCGTGGAGGCCGCCGGCAGTCGCTTTGTCGATACGACCGACGGTGTGCGGGTCGTGGAGACCGACGGGCGGTGGGTGATGGTCCTGCCGGATCCGGCGGAGGCCGTCACGCATCTGTGGGCCGAAGGACCCGACGACGCCTCGGCGCAGGCCCTGCTGGACGAATGGTCGTCGGTGGTGGACAGCGCCGGACGCTGAAACACCCGCCACACGCGCGTGCCGGACAAGTGCCCCCAACGGGGCCTGTCCGGCACGCGGGTGGGGCCATTCGGAGGTAGCGGGCGCGACGTGCGACGATGTGCGGCATGCCGCAGCAGCCCCCCGTTCGGAGCACACCCGCGCGCCCGTCGCGTCCGGACGCCTCCATGTCGCTGCTCAACAACGTCATGGACCACAGCCTCGACGACGGGTACGCCGAGGCCGCCGCCCGGAAGAAGGCCGACGGCACCGGGGGCATGCCGAAAACCGTACGGGCGAAGCTGGGCCTCGCCGTCGGGCTGGTGCTCGCCGCCCTGGTGGTGACCGTGGGCGCGGCGCAGGCGCGTATCAGCGCACCGGCGCTGGCCAAGGAGCGCGAGGAGCTCATCGACCGCATCCACCAGCGGACCGCGGCCGCGGACAAGCTGGAGGACTCCGTCGACGACCTCCGCGACGACGTGAGCGCACGCCAGCGCGAGGCGCTCAAGAACGGCGGCAGCGGCCAGGGCGACCTCGTGGGCATCCTGTCGGGCGCCGTCGAGGTGCACGGCCCCGGCGTGAAGCTCGTCGTCAACGACTCGAAGACCGCCAGCCAGGGCGGTGACGGCGGCCCCCGCGAGACCTCCGGATTCTCCGACACCGGGCGTGTGCGCGACCGGGACATGCAGCGGGTCGTCAACGGGTTGTGGGAGTCGGGCGCCGAGGCCGTCTCGATCAACGGACAGCGGCTCACCGCGCTGTCGGCGATCAGGGCCGCCGGCGACGCCATACTGGTCGACAACAAGCCGCTGGTGCCGCCGTACACGGTGCTCGCGGTGGGGGACGGGCAGCGGCTGAGCACCAGGTTCCAGAACAGCCCCGACGGGCTGTACCTGCATGCCCTGCAAGAGAACTTCGGGATCCGGACGAGCATCTCCGCGGAGAGCGACATCAAGGTGCCGGCCGCGCCGAGCGTGATCGTACGAACAGCAGAACCGAGCACTAGGAAGGGCACATCGTGATCGCCGTACTGGGCCTCGTCCTCGGAGTCGTGGCCGGACTGTTGGTCCGGCCCGAGGTACCCGCGGTGGTCGAGCCGTACCTCCCCATCGCCGTCGTCGCCGCCCTGGACGCCGTTTTCGGCGGGCTGCGCGCCATGCTGGACGGGATCTTCGACGACAAGGTCTTCGTGGTGTCGTTCCTGTCCAACGTGGTCGTGGCCGCCCTGATCGTGTTCCTCGGCGACAAGTTGGGTGTGGGGGCCCAGCTGTCCACGGGCGTCGTGGTCGTTCTCGGCATCCGCATCTTCTCCAACGCCGCGGCGATCCGCCGGCACGTGTTCCGGGCGTGAGGCCGATGAGCGAGAGGCACGAGACGCCGAGGCCGACGACGGGCCCGGGTGCGGGCCGGGGCGCGGGCGGGGCGGACGACGACGAGCCGACGACCCGGTTGCGCCGTGAGCTGCCGCAGGAGGTCCCCGTCACGGCCGCCGGAGCGCCCGACACGGCCACGCCCGACGAGAAGAACCGGCTGACCGGACGGCAGCGGCTGGCCCAGGGGCTGTGGCCGCCGCGCTTCACACGAGCCCAACTCATCGTGGCCGTGCTGCTGTTCGGCCTGGGCTTCGGCCTGGCCGTCCAGGTGGCCTCCAACAACGACGACAGCGCGCTGCGCGGCGCACGCCAGGAAGATCTCGTACGCATCCTCGATGAACTGGATGACCGTACTCAGCGTCTGGAGGAGGAGAAGCAGGGTCTCGAGGATCAGCGCACCGAGCTGGAGAACAGCTCGGACCAGGCCGAGGAGGCACGCAAGCAGACCGTCGAGAAGGAGAGACAACTCGGCGTACTGGCGGGCACCGTGGCCGCGCAGGGACCCGGCATCACGCTGACGATCAACGACACGAAGGGGACGGTCGAGGCGGACATGTTGCTCGACGCGATCCAGGAGCTGCGCGCCGCCGGCGCGGAGGCGATCCAGGTGAACGGCGTACGCGTGGTCGCCAGCACCTATCTCACCGATTCCGGCAAGGGAATCAGTGTCGACGGGAACAAGATCACCCAGCCCTTTCGTTTCAAGGTCATCGGCAACCCGCAGGACCTCGAGCCCGCGTTGAACATCCCCGGAGGCGTGGTGCAGACACTGGAGAAGGAGCAGGCCACCGTGACCGTGGAGCGGGCTGACAAGATCGTCGTGGACGCCTTGCGAGCGGCGAAGCGGCCTGACTACGCTCGGTCGTCCTCCCAGTGAACCGCAGGTGCATAGGGGTCGTCCGGCGAGGGCAAGAGGTTGCGGGGGGTCGGCGCACCGAATGGGTGGTGCGTGGTGGAAACTGTCTGGTGGAAACGGACGTTGTGAGGATGTCCGGGTCGGCCGGTGTGTTCAGTCAGGGTTCGTCCTGCCCCACGGGCGGGTCTGTTTCGGTCAAGGGGAATCGCCCGTGAAGTTGTTTGCGAAGTTGTTCGGCAAGAGCGCGCGAGAGGACAGCGGCAACGCGACCTCCCGCCATCGCGCGCAGCCTTCGGAGGCGGAGGGCCAGGGCGGCGAGCGCCCCCTCTTCCGGGACCAGGTCGCTGGTCCGGGCGGTGACATTTCCGGAGGTCAGGGCGCGCCGTCTGTTGACCCTGCCCAGTCGGGCCGCATAGGTTTCGGGGACCCGTCAGCCTCAGGTACGGGTGGAGGGTTTGCCACCGACCCGTATGCGTCCAATGCCCCGGCGGGGCAGCCGCGGCAGGAGGATCCGTCGATGTCGGCCCTGGTGTGTACGCGGTGCGGTAACCGCAACGCGGAGAACAGCCGCTTCTGCTCGAACTGCGGTGCGCCGCTGCGTCCCGGCGCCGTCCCGGAGCGTCCGTCCGAGACGACCTCCACGATCTCGATCTCCGGCCTCGAGGCCTACGACTCCGAGACGACGGGCCAGACGCAGCTGCCGGCGCTCTCGCCGGAGGCCCAGGCCGCCGTCGACGCGCTGCCGCTCGGATCGGCACTCCTCGTCGTACGCCGCGGGCCGAACGCGGGCAGCCGCTTCCTGCTCGACAGCGACCTGACGACGGCGGGCCGTCACCCGCAGAGCGACATCTTCCTGGACGACGTCACTGTCTCCCGTCGCCATGTGGAGTTCCGTCGGGCCCAGGACGGCTCGTTCACGGTCGCCGACGTCGGCAGCCTGAACGGCACCTACGTCAACCGCGAGCGCATCGACCAGGTCGCCCTGCACAACGGTGACGAGGTGCAGATCGGCAAGTACCGGCTGGTCTTCTACGCGAGCCAGCGGGGTTACTGACCCGCCCCCGGACTCGATCCGGGGGGAATCCCCAGGGAAGGTCCATGCTTCGAACAACGAGCGGTGGTGCCGATCACGGCACCGCCGCCGCGAACAGTGGCCTGATGAGCATCGGCTCGGTGCTGAACCTGCTGCGCGAGGAGTTCCCCGAGGTCACGATCTCCAAGATCCGTTTCCTGGAGTCGGAGGGGCTCATCGAGCCGCAGCGGACCCCCTCGGGGTATCGCAAGTTCAGCGCCGGGGACGTCGAGCGTCTCGGACACGTCCTGAGGATGCAGCGGGACCACTATCTGCCGCTCAAGGTGATCCGTGAGCACCTGGCGGCCCTGGAACGGGGCGAGGACGTCCGGCTGCCGCCGGTTGGCCGCCAGCGGGACATCGGCGACGGAGAGCGGCTGAGCGAGCTCTTGGGGGAGCCCGAGGAGCCCACCGCCGCCCGGATCGGGCGGGCCGAGCTGCTGGCCGGCGCCGGGATCGGCGAGGAGCAGCTGGCCGAGTGGGAGTCGTACGGGCTCGTGGCGCCGCTGCCGGACGGCACGTACGACGCCGAGGCCCTCACGGTCGCCACGCTTGTGGTGGAACTGGGGCGATTCGGTATCGAGCCGAGGCATCTGCGGGTGATGCGGGCCGCCGCCGACCGTGAGGCGGGCCTCGTGGAGCAGGTCGTCGCGCCGCTGCGCCGCCACCGCAATCCCCAGACCAGAGCGCACGCGGAGGACCGCACGCGGGAGCTGGCGGGGCTCACGGTGAAGCTGCACGCCGCGCTGGTGCGGAGCGCGCTGGGTGTCCGGCTCCGCTGAAGAGGGGTGTTCGCCTGTGGCGGATCGTCCGGCCTATCCGTGCTCGACTACCCAAACATCCCGAGCACGGCCTAGGGTTGCTGTGTGAACGAGCTCGATGTCGTAGGTGTCCGGGTCGAAATGCCCTCCAACCAACCGATCGTGCTCCTGCGTGAAGTGGGAGGCGACCGTTACCTCCCCATCTGGATCGGGCCCGGGGAGGCCACCGCGATCGCCTTCGCCCAGCAGGGCATGGCCCCCGCGCGGCCGCTGACCCACGACCTGTTCAAGGACGTGCTGGAGGCCGTCGGCCAGGAGCTCACGGAAGTGCGCATCACGGATCTGCGTGAAGGCGTCTTCTACGCGGAGCTGGTCTTCGCCAGCGGTGTCGAGGTGAGCGCCAGGCCCTCCGACGCCATAGCGCTGGCGCTGCGCACCGGGACGCCGATCTTCGGCAGTGACGGGGTGCTCGACGACGCGGGCATCGCGATCCCGGACGAGCAGGAGGACGAGGTGGAGAAGTTCCGCGAGTTCCTCGACCAGATCTCGCCGGAGGACTTCGGTACCAGCAGCCAGTGAGGCAGGGCCGCGGTGGTGTCTGTCCCCGCGGCCGCCGGGCCGTCGGCCCGTGGCGCGGGGCCGAGTCGCCGACGCGCCGCCAAGGGCGGCTGGTGGACCGCCGGGCCGCCGCGCCGTCACCGGGCCGCGCAGTGGTGACCGGCGGGAGCAGCACCGCGTGCCGTCCACGGCCTAGCGGAGCGCCGACCGAGCGGGTCGGGGCCCGGGCGTGTCGATCAAGGGGGCGGCGTCACGAGAGTCCGGCACCTGACACGTGCCGATGCGGTGTCCTGGGGTTCCGCTTAGCACATTCGGCTAGCCTTTCCCCGCGGAAGGGCACGGGAAACCACTCTCAGGGTGATTATCACTCGGCGTGCCGAGTGTGGCGGTCGTTGACGCACCCCTGGTGGCTGCCTACCGTCGATAAGGCAGGTCAAGGACGGAGGTCGGCGTGAGGAACAGCGGCGACGGTACGGCTGGGGGTGCCCCCGGACGCAGTCTGGGGGAGAGCGGCTCGTACCCTCCCCCGAGCGCTCGGCTCCGCTCGAGCAGGGGCTATCCCCATTCCGGCGGCGCGGCCGGTCCCGTTCCACAGTTGCCGACGGCTGTCCATGACAGCACGGAGGCAGAGCCCGAGCCGCACGAGAACGTCGGATACCGCGGCCCCACCGCGTGTGCCGCCGCCGGCATCACCTATCGCCAGCTCGACTACTGGGCCCGCACCGGCTTGGTGGAGCCCAGTGTGCGGTCCGCCCACGGGTCCGGGACGCAGCGGCTCTACAGCTTCCGGGACGTCGTCGTCCTCAAGATCGTGAAACGGTTCCTCGACACCGGCGTCTCCCTGCAGAACATCCGCACAGCCGTCCAGCACCTGCGGGAGCGGGGCTTCAGCGATCTGGAGCGGATGACGCTGATGAGCGACGGGGCCACGGTCTACGAATGCAGCTCGCCGGACGAGGTCCACGCCCTTCTCCAAGGCGGCCAGGGGATCTTCGGAATCGCCGTCGGGGT
This sequence comes from Streptomyces sp. NPDC030296, assembly GCF_055572815.1. NCBI lineage: Bacteria > Bacillati > Actinomycetota > Actinomycetes > Kitasatosporales > Streptomycetaceae > Streptomyces > Streptomyces sp. NPDC030296. Next base: position 610,585 of record NZ_JBVICQ010000005.1, on the reverse strand, counting down.
CGTCTGGCGCGATGTGGAAAGTGCTCTCTCCCAGTTGCACGGCGAGCGGATCGACACGGGCGAGACCCTGGTCCGCCCCAATCCCACGGACGAACTGGCGCGCAGGCGCAACCGCGCGGTCTGATCGGGGCGCCGCGGCCGAGAGCGGCGGGTGGCGGCGGGCCCGAGCGGCGGGTGCCGGCCCTCGGCGTCAGGAGCGTGGCCGGCCCATGACCGGGCCGGGTCGTCTGCGGCGACAGGGCCGCCGTCGGGCCGTGGCAGGGCATTGTCAGTGGTGTAGGGCAGCATCGGAGATGTGAGAACCGCGCCCACGATCCTGCATCTCGACATGGATGCCTTCTACGCCTCGGTGGAGCAGGCGTCCAAGCCGAGTCTGCGCGGGAGGGCCGTCATCGTGGGCGGGATCGGCCCCCGCGGCGTGGTCGCCACCGCCTCCTACGAGGCGAGGGTCTTCGGGGTGCACTCGGCCATGCCGACGGCGCAGGCCCGTCGGCTCGCGCCGAACGCCGCCTACCTCACGCCCCGCTTCACGTTCTACCGGGCGATCAGCCAGCAGGTCATGGGGCTGCTGCACGGCCTGTCGCCCCTGGTCGAGCCACTGAGCCTGGATGAGGCCTTCGTGGACCTGGAGGCCGGGGGAGTGGCCTGGGACGAGGCCTCGGCGCGTGCGACGGGCGTGCGACTGCGTCAGGAGATACGGGAAGTGACCGGGCTGACCGGGTCGGTGGGGCTCGCCGCGTCCAAGATGCTCGCGAAGATCGCCTCCGAGCAGGCCAAGCCGGACGGGCTGGTGCTCATCGAGCCCGGCACCGAGCGGGCACTCCTCGGGCCGATGTCCGTGCGGATCCTCCCCGGCGTCGGGCCGGCCACCGGGGACCATCTGCGGCGCGCGGGGATCACCACCGTCGAGGAGATCGTGGAGGCCGGCGAGGACGAGGTCGTACGGCTGCTGGGGAAGGCCCACGGGCACGGCCTGTACGCCATGGCGCTGGCGCGCGACGACCGGGCCGTGGTCGCCGAGCGGGACGCCAAGTCCGTGTCCGTGGAGGACACCTACGACGTGGACATCCATGACCGGGTGCGGGTCCGGCTGGAGGTGCAGCGGCTCGCCGACCGGTGTGTGCGGCGGCTCAGGGGGGCCGGTCTGTCGGGGCGGACGATCGTGCTGAAGGTACGGCGGTACGACTTCTCGACGCTGACCCGGTCCGAGACGCTGCGAGGGCCGACGGACGATCCGGCCGTGGTGCGGGAGGCAGCGGGGCGGCTGCTGGAGGCCGTCGACACCACCGGTGGGGTACGGCTGCTGGGGGTCGGGGTCAGCGGGCTCGCCGACTACACGCAGGAGGACCTGTTCGCCCAGGCCGCGGGGGAGCCGGAGCTTCCTGAGGAGGAGACGGTGGAGGAGGCCGTTGCTGACGAGAGGAGCGCGGGGCATGTCGTCGAGCGTCGGTGGTCGGCCGGGCACGACGTATGGCACTCCGAGTACGGGCACGGCTGGGTGCAGGGAAGCGGGCTCGGGCGGGTCACCGTGCGGTTCGAGACGCCCGAGGACAAGGAGCCGGGGCGGGTGCGGACGTTCCGGACGGACGACCCGGATCTCGAGGCGGTGGACCCGCTGCCGCTGGTGCCGGGCGGGCCGGTGCGACCTTCGGAGGCGGTGCCCGTGCCGGGGCCGGGAACGGAGCACGAGGGAGGGGCGGGGAGGGCGTCGGGATGAAGGGGCCACTGTGGGGCTGAGAGGCCGTGTCGAGGCGGCGCGGAGTGGGGACGGGGTGGGTTCAGGGGTCTTCCTGGCTCGCGACGTTGCCGAAGTCGTGGTCCAGCGGGGGCGGCGGGGCTATGTCCAGGCCGTAGTGGTGGTAGAGCTGGAGTTCCTGTTCGGGGGAGAGGTGGCGGCCGACACCGAAGTCGGGGGCGTCCTTGATGAGCGCGCGGTCGAAAGGGACGCGGAGGGAGCCCTCGACGAGTTCGCTGGGCTCGAGGGGGATGAAGGCGTCGCGGCCGAAGAGGCCCATGCGTATCGCGGCCCACTCGGGGACGCCGGTCGCGTCGTCGAGGTAGACCTCGTCCACGGTGCCGATCTTGGTGCCCTTGCGGTCGAACGCCTTGCGGCCGATCAGATTGCGCGGATCGATGTCGGTCTGCACGGGCCCTCCAAGTGGTCGCCATGGGGGTTTGCAAATCCTTCCTCACCACTACGAAAAGGCACAACCGGGACGGCGGCCACTCGAAGGCGCGTGCGTTGACCGCGCTGATACGCTGGCAGCGGCTGTTGAACCCGTGCGGGAGAGTCCTCCGGACACCATCCGGAGGCGCCGAAGGAGCAAATCCTCCCCGGAATCTCTCAGGCTCACGTACCGCACGGACGAGGTCACTCTGGAAAGCAGAGCGGGTGTCGACGGTTTCCGCTCTCACCGACGGTGAAAGCCGGCCCCTACCCGGGCCGGTGAAGCTCTCAGGTCGAGATGACAGAGGGGGAGGCCGTCGGGCACCCATGCCGTGGTGCCCTCGAAGGTCGTGTCAGACCAGGAGGCCTCCGCAATGACCGCCCACCGCATTCCGCTCACAGAGCTCGAACAGGGCATCCCGTTCGAGCGGCGTCACATCGGACCCGACGCCGAGGCCCGGGCCAAGATGCTCGCCCACGTCGGATACGGCTCGCTCGACGAGCTGACGGCCGCCGCGGTCCCCGATGTGATCAAGAACGCTGAGGCGCTGAAGCTGCCGGGCGCCCGCACCGAGGCCGAGGTGCTCGCCGAGCTGCGCTCGCTCGCCGACCGCAACCAGGTGCTGGGCTCCATGATCGGGCTCGGCTACTACGGGACGTTCACCCCGCCGGTCATCCTGCGGAACGTCATGGAGAACCCCGCCTGGTACACGGCCTACACGCCTTACCAGCCCGAGATCTCCCAGGGGCGGCTCGAAGCGCTGCTCAACTTCCAGACCATGGTCGCCGAGCTCACCGGGCTGCCCACCTCCGGAGCCTCCCTGCTCGACGAGGGCACGGCCGCCGCCGAGGCCATGTCCCTGTCCCGGCGCATGGGCCGGAACAAGAAGGGCCTCTTCCTGGTCGACGCGGACACGCTGCCGCAGACCATCGCCGTGATCGAGACCCGCGCCGAGCCGACCGGGGTCGAGGTCGTCGTCGCCGACCTCAGCGACGGCATCCCCGCCGACATCGCCTCCCGCGAGATCAACGGCGTACTCCTGCAGTACCCGGGTGCCTCCGGTGCCGTACGCGACCTCAAGCCGGTCATCGAGCAGGCCCACGGCCTCGGGGCGCTCGTCACCGTCGCCGCCGACCTGCTCGCCCTCACCCTGCTGACCCCGCCCGGTGAGCTGGGCGCCGACATCGCGGTCGGCACGACGCAGCGCTTCGGTGTGCCGATGGGCTTCGGCGGGCCGCACGCGGGCTACATGGCCGTGCACGAGAAGTTCGCGCGCAGCCTGCCTGGACGGCTCGTGGGCGTCTCCGTGGACGCGGACGGGCACAAGGCGTACCGGCTCGCCCTCCAGACCCGTGAGCAGCACATCCGCCGGGAGAAGGCGACCAGCAACATCTGCACCGCCCAGGTGCTGCTCGCCGTGATGGCCGGCATGTACGCCGTCTACCACGGCCCCGAGGGGCTGCGGACCATCGCCCGGCGCACCCACCGGTACGCCACCGTCCTCGCCGCCGGGCTCGCCGCGGGCGGCGTCGAGGTCGTGCACGGCGCGTACTTCGACACGCTCACCGCCCGGGTGCCGGGACGGGCCGCCGAGGTCGTCGCTGCCGCGCGGCAGCACGGCGTGAACCTGCACCTCGTGGACGCCGACCAGGTGTCCGTCTCCTGCGACGAGACCACCACGCGGGCGCAGCTGGGTGCCGTGTGGACGGCGTTCGGGGTGGAGGGCAACGTCGAGGACCTCGACGCCGTCGCCGAGGACACGCTGCCCGAGGCGCTGCTGCGCTCCGACGAGTACCTCACGCATCCCGTGTTCCACGAGCACCGGTCCGAGACCGCGATGCTGCGCTACCTGCGCCGTCTCGCCGACCGGGACTACGCGCTCGACCGGGGCATGATCCCGCTGGGCTCCTGCACGATGAAGCTCAACGCGACCACCGAGATGGAGCCGGTGACCTGGCCCGAGTTCGGGCAGCTGCACCCCTTCGCGCCCGCGGCGCAGGCGCAGGGCTATCTGACGCTGATCCGTGAGCTGGAGGAGCGGCTCGCCGAGGTCACCGGATACGACAAGGTGTCGCTCCAGCCGAACGCCGGCTCGCAGGGTGAGCTGGCGGGCCTGCTCGCCGTGCGCGGCTACCACCGGGCCAACGGCGACGACCAGCGCACCGTCTGCCTGATCCCGTCCTCGGCGCACGGCACCAACGCCGCGAGCGCCGTGATGGCGGGCATGAAGGTCGTCGTCGTGAAGACCGCCGAGGACGGCGAGATCGACGTCGAGGACCTGCGGGCCAAGATCGAGCAGTACCGCGACGAGCTGGCCGTGCTGATGATCACCTACCCGTCGACGCACGGTGTGTTCGAGGAGCACGTCGCCGACATCTGCGCCCAGGTGCACGACGCCGGCGGCCAGGTGTACGTCGACGGCGCCAACCTCAACGCGCTGGTTGGCCTCGCCAAGCCGGGCCACTTCGGCGGTGACGTCTCGCACCTGAACCTGCACAAGACGTTCTGCATCCCGCACGGCGGCGGCGGTCCCGGTGTCGGGCCCGTGGCGGTCAGGGAGCACCTGGCGCCGTATCTGCCGAACCACCCGATGCAGCCCGCGGCCGGCCCGGAGACCGGTGTGGGCCCGATCTCGGCCGCCCCGTGGGGCTCGGCGGGCATCCTGCCGATCTCGTGGTCGTACGTCCGGCTGATGGGAGGCGAGGGCCTCAAGAGGGCGACGCAGGTCGCCGTGCTCAGCGCCAACTACATCGCCAAGCGGCTGGAGCCGCACTACCCCGTGCTGTACACCGGTCCGGGCGGGCTCGTCGCGCACGAGTGCATCGTCGACCTGCGGCCGCTCGCGAAGACGACCGGGGTCAGCGTCGACGACATCGCCAAGCGGCTGATCGACTACGGCTTCCACGCGCCGACGATGTCGTTCCCGGTGGCGGGGACGCTGATGATCGAGCCGACCGAGTCGGAGGACCTCGCCGAACTGGACCGGTTCTGCGACGCGATGATCGCGATCCGCGCGGAGATCGAGAAGGTCGGTTCGGGCGAGTGGCCCGCAGAGGACAACCCGCTGCGGAACGCCCCGCACACCGCGGCCGCGCTGGGCGACGAGTGGAACCACGCGTACACCCGTGAGGAGGCCGTGTTCCCGGCCGGGGTGAAGCCCGCCGACAAGTACTGGCCGCCGGTTCGCCGGATCGACCAGGCCTTCGGTGACCGGAACCTGGTCTGCTCCTGCCCGCCGCTGGACGCCTACGAGGAGTAGTCGCCCGCGGATACGCGTCGGGGCCGGTGCGGAGAGTGCTTCTCCGGCCGGCCCCTCTTTGTGTCCGGGCGGGCGTCCGCCTGCGGGGACGCTCGCCCTGTGCGCACCTCTCGCGGCTCAGGCCGCCGTCATCACCGTGCCGCTGTCGAGCGGGCGGTGCGGGGCGATGATCTGGCCGTCGGGAAGGAGCTCACCGGTGTCCTCGAAGAGCAGAACGCCGTTGCAGAGCAGGCTCCATCCCTGCTCCGGGTGGTGCGCCACGAGACGGGCGCCTTCCCGGTCGGCGGATTCGGCGGTCGGGCACGGTGGCTGGTGCTGGCACATGGTTGTGGGGATCTTTCGCTCTGTCGTCAGTGGTGAGATGGCTGTCGTGTCTGTATCGCGGCGTGAAGCCTCGCTCATGGCCGCCCCCCGTTGTGATTATTCGGTCCGGTCCCAGTGTTGCCCCACGGGCGTGAATCCGCAGGCATTTCGCAGCACGGCTTTCTCACAGGTTGATGACGCATCCTCCATGCGCACGGTTCATCGCAACGCCCCTGCCCGTTCGGGTGGTTCGCCATGGTCGGATGGGGCTAGTCCGTCGTGGGGCGCGGACTATGAATGGCTCGTACGAGCGTATTGCCGCGCGTAAGAGCGGAATGCCGTGCCGATGACAATGGCGTACCCCGCCGCCCGGATATCGGCGGCGGGGTACGCGACGGTGCGAATGAGGTGGCGGCCCTCGGTTCAGGCGGGCGATCCCATGAGGGGTGCGGGGGTCAGGCGGGTGGTCAGGACCGGGAGGAGGTCGGCGACCCGGTGCGGCCGGTGGGCCGCGATCCCGGGTGGGGCGGGCGCCAGCGGCACGAGGAGGTCGGTCGGTGCCGGGACGCCGGTCGCGCCGTCGGCCGTGGTGTCCGCGTGCAGCCAGAGGGTGAGCATGTACAGCTCGGGCACGGACAGCAGGCGGGGCTGGTAGGGCTGTTGCATGAGGTCGGCCTGGCGCAGGGCGAGTTCGGTGGACGCGAGGTACGGGCCCTCGAAGAAGTGCGAGAAGGCCCAGCCGTCCGGGGTGAGGCGGGTCTCGGCGGCGGCCAGGGCGCGGTCGCCGGAGCGGATCAGGAAGCGCCAGCCCGCGAGCCGTGTGCTGCCGGCGCCCTCGGGGGTGATCCGGTCGAGCACGTGGACGGGCAGCGGGAGCTCGGGGGTGGCGGGACCTTGGGCGCTTCGCAGGGAGGGAGTTCGGGCCTCGCTGACGGCGGTGGGTGATCCGAGTGCCGTGAGGACGGTGCGCAGGGCGGGCGCGGGAGCCGGGGGGACAAGCAGCGGCATGGTGGGTCGCCTCTCATTCGACAGGCACGGTGGCGCGAGGGCGGGGGCGGACGGCGCTGTCAGCTCTCGGGGATCGGAGAGACGGGTGCCCGGGGTCCGGTGCGTGGGTTGAGGGTCCGCCGTGCGAGCTCCGACGACAGGACCGAGGACCGCGAGAGCCGACTCTCAGCCTCGTTTGCGGAGTTTATACGACGCTTGTTCAAACAGTGTTTCGTCTAGCTGTCTTCGATATGAAGAGCAAGGCGGTATCCGGTCGCTGAATCGCGGGAATCATCCCGATATTCTCTGGGGAGTGAGAGGATGACCTCGGATTACCGTCGCGTAGCGGTAGGCCGGTTCCCATCGGTGCTTTTCACGAATCTCGAGGCATGGAAAGCGCGTGCTCTTTCTTGCCGCGTGAATGTGCCAGAAGCACGCCGCGTGCATTCCATGGAGGGTGAACGCGCTCAGCCTAGCGGGCGCAGGTCTCCCGCGGGACGTTATCGGCGGCTCTGCCTGGGCATCATCATCCGTGAACCGCAGTCGTGGCCGGCTCATCGGCCTGCCCATCCGAGGAGGGACACTTCGATGGGGGAGAAGGTCGTGGCGGGGTCGTTCGGCCTGTCCGACCGTCAGCTCTACCGTGACAAACTGCGGCAGTGCCTGGCGGGACTGGAGCGCCTGCTGGAGGAGAAGCGGTTCGATCGCCCCAAGAACCTGATGGGTGTGGAGATCGAGCTCAACCTCGTCGGGGCGGACGGTCTGCCGAGAATGATGAATGCGCAAGTACTCGAACGGATTGCGAGCCGAGATTTCCAAACAGAACTCGCCATGTTCAATCTGGAAGTCAACATCGCTCCACACCGCCTGGGCGGCAGGGTATTCGACCAGCTTTCCGAGGAGCTGCGTACGTCCCTGGCGTACGCCGACCGGAAGGCCGGTGAGGTGGATGCCGGCATCGTGATGATCGGCATTCTGCCGACACTCGACCGGGACGATCTGGTCTCGTCCAATCTCTCCGCGGGCGACCGCTACACCTTGCTCAACGATCAGATCGTCGCCGCGCGGGGCGAGGACTTCACGCTCGACATCGATGGTGTGGAGCGGCTCGTGTGCACGTCGAAGTCCATCGCGCCCGAGGCCGCCTGCACCTCCGTGCAGTTGCACCTCCAGGTCACCCCCGAGCGCTTCGCGGACGTGTGGAACGCGGCCCAGGCGGTCACGGCGGCGCAGGTCGCCATCGGCGCCAACGCGCCGTTCCTGTTCGGGCGCGAGCTGTGGCGTGAGTCGCGGCCGCCGCTGTTCCAGCAGTCCACGGACACCAGGCCGCCGGAGCTCCAGGCCCAGGGGGTCCGGCCGCGCACCTGGTTCGGGGAGCGGTGGATCTCCTCGGCGTACGACCTCTTCGAGGAGAACCTGCGCTTCTTCCCGGCGCTGCTGCCCATCTGCGACGACGAGGATCCGCTCGGCGTCCTCGACGCGGGCGGCGTGCCGAAACTCGCGGAGCTGACCCTGCACAACGGCACGGTCTACCGCTGGAACCGGCCGGTGTACGGCATCGCCGACGGGGTCCCGCACCTGCGGGTCGAGAACCGGGTGCTGCCCGCCGGCCCCACCATCACCGACGTGATCGCCAACGCGGCGTTCTACTACGGGGTCGTGCGCGCCCTCGCCGAGGAGTCGCGGCCCGTGTGGACGCGGATGCCGTTCGAGACCGCTGCCGCCAACTTCGACGAGGCGTGCCGGCACGGCATCGACGCGCGGTTGCAGTGGCCGCGCCGGGGCCGGTACGGCGGGGTGGGGCCGGTGGACGCCGTCAACCTCGTACGGGAGGAACTGCTGCCGCTCGCCGAGGCGGGGCTGGACGCGTGGGGCGTCGAGCCGGTGGACCGGGACTTCTACCTCGGGGTGATCGAGGAGCGCTGCCGACGGCGGGTCAACGGGGCGTCCTGGCAGGTCGAAACGTTCCATCAGGCGCTGGAGAAGGGCCTCGGACGGGACGCGGCGCTGGCCGCCACCACACGGAGGTACTGCGAGCTGATGCACGCCGGGGAGCCGGTCCACACATGGCCGGTGGGGTTGCCGGAGCCGGTGCCGATGGGCTGAGGAGCCGGGCCCCGCCACCTGCTCCGCCGTGGGTCGAGCCCTGAACGTACGCCCCTGGAAAGATCCGCGGCGCCGCAGGCGATGATGGTCCTTCGGTGGGAACGGACCAGTGGAGGCGTGGGTGCAGGGGCAGGCGGAGTCGGTGGACGGTGCGTTGCCGGGGGAGCGGCCGACCCGGCGGATACTCAGGGACGAGACCCTGCTCGTGCTGGGCCTGTCGCTCGGCGCGAGCGGCGTGTCCGCGCTGATCAGCTTCATCGGTTCGGTCACCAAGCCGGGCGGGCTGAAGGACCAGGCGGCCACCATGAACGCGTCGGCGGCGCCCGGCCGCCCATGGCTCGACCTCGCGTGGCAGCTGTTCGGGATCACGACCGCCCTGGTTCCGGTGGCGTTGGTCGCCCACCTGCTGATGAGGGAAGGCGCGGGCCTGCGGACGCTCGGGTTCGACCGTACGAAGCCGTGGTTCGACCTCGCCCGGGGTGCGGCGATCGCCGCCGTGATCGGCAGCACGGGCATCGCCTTCTATCTGGCGGCCCGTGGGCTCGGCTTCAATCTCACGGTGGTGCCGGAGGCGCTGCCCGAGGTGTGGTGGAAGTACCCGGTGCTGATCCTCTCCGCGATCCAGAACGCGGTCCTCGAAGAGGTGATCGTGGTCGGGTATCTGCTGCGCCGGCTCCAGCAACTGGGCTGGTCCCCGGCAGGCGCACTGGCCGCCAGCTCGGTGCTGCGCGGCTCGTACCACCTCTACCAGGGCATCGGCGGGTTCGTCGGCAACATGGTGATGGGCGTGGTGTTCGTCTACCTGTACCGGCGGTGGGGCCGTGTCGGCCCGCTGGTCGTGGCGCACTCGCTGCTCGACATCGGGGCGTTCGTCGGATACGGGCTGCTCGCCGGCAAGGTGGGGTGGCTGCCGACGCCTTGACGGGGTGAGGGTGCCACGACCAGGGCGCGGGCAGGGGCGTACGGCGGAATGCGTACGCCCCTGTGGTGTTGGTGCGCCCCGTGGTGTGTCGTCAGGCCAGCAGTTCGCCGTCGATCACTGTGATCGCCCGGCCGCTCAGGAGGGTGCGGTCGCCGCGGAGCTCCGTGCGGACGTGGCCCGAGCGGGCGGAGGCCTGGAGGCCGGTGAGGGCGGGGCTGCCGAGGCGCTCGGACCAGAACGGGGCGAGGGCGGTGTGGGCGCTGCCGGTGACCGGGTCCTCGTCGATGCCGACGTTGGGGAAGAAGCAGCGCGAGACGTAGTCGTGGCCGGCGGAGGGGTCCTCGGCGCGGGCGGTGGCGATGACGCCGCGCCGGGAGTGGCGGCCGAGGGCCCGGAGGTCGGGGGTGAGGCCGCGGACCGTCTTCTCGTCGGCCAGCTCCACCAGCAGGTCTCCGACCTGGGGGCCGGTGTCGAGCACGGTGAGCGGTTCGGCGCCCAGCGCCTCGGCGAGGCCGTCCGGGGCGGTGACCGGGGTGAGGGGCGCGGTCGGGAAGTCGAGCGTGAGGGAGCCGTCCGACCGGGGGGTCGCGGTGAGGACGCCGCTGCGGGTGGCGAAGCGTACCGGGCCCTCGTGCGAGCCCGTGGAGGTCAGCACGTGCGCGGTGGCCAGCGTGGCGTGGCCGCACATGTCCACCTCCGCGACGGGTGTGAACCAGCGCAGCGCCCAGTCCGCCTCGCCGCCCTCGGTGAGCGGGTGCGCGAACGCGGTCTCGGCGTGGTTGACCTCCAGGGCCACGTTCTGGAGCCAGGCGTCGTCGGGGAAGGAGTCGAGGAGGAGGACACCGGCCGGGTTGCCGTGGAAGGGGCGGTCGGTGAAGGCGTCGACGATACGAATACGCATGGGACGACGCTAGAGGTCCGGAGGAGGCGCGGGCCAAGGCCAATTTACGGGCACTGGACCGACGATCACTGGATCCGACGAGCGGGGCGCCCTCACTCCGGCGACCCCGCGGTCACTCCAGCGGCTTGACGATGCGGTCCAGGGTCCGGCGCCCCAGTCCGCTCATCGCCGGGTTGCTCTCGACGTAGTACCAGACCAGGCCCATCGCCTGTTGGAACGCCCACGCCTTGCCGCGCTCCCACTCCAGATCGTCGCAGCCCAGGGTCCGCCGGAGTACGTCCCGCGGGCCCGGCCGCAACAGGTGCCAGGCACTCACCAGATCGAGTGCGGGGTCGGCGGGGCCGAAGCCACCCGTGTCGAGGACGCCGGCGAGGCGGTCTCCCGCGACCAGGACATTGCCGGGGATCAGGTCGCCGTGGCTCATCACGTCGGGACCTGTGCGGGGCAGCTCCCGGAAGTGGCTCCACGCCTGGCGCAGCGGGGCCACGTCGAGCAGCCCCTCGCTCTCCACGAAGCACTGCGCCATCCAGTCGTCGTGGTCGGTGAGAACACCGCCACGGCCCTCGCCGCTGAAGCGCCGCCCCCGCGTCTCCGCCTTCCGGAGGGTCGCGATGAAGGCCCCGAGGTCCTCGGCGAACGCTTCCGACCCGCTCGGATCGGCGTCGGAGGCGACCGTTCCCGGTATCCAGGTCTGGATCGACCACGGCATGGGGTAACCCGCTCCCGGCTTTCCCAGGGCGACGGGTTCCGGGGCGGGGAACCGGGACACATGAGCCAGCTCCGCGCTCGCCCGGGCTTCCTGCTCCAGGATCGCCGACGCCTCGGCCACGTCCGACGGACGCAGGGGTAGGCGCGCGGAGAGGTCGTTCCCGATGCGGAAGATCGCGTTGACCGTCCCGGTCGACGACACGGGGTGGATCGCCTTGTCGCTCCACTGAGGGAACTGATCTCGGATCAAGGTCGCCACGATGTCGGTGGTCACGTCCAGTTGGTCGTCGTGCACGGCCGTCTCTCTCGGGGGCTGAGGTGAGGGCGGTCAGTATTCCTGCGCCGGGGCCGGCATCGCCGAGCTTTTTTCGGCCGCCCGCGCTGTCTCGACAGGTGGGGGACGGGTCCGCACCGGTCAAAGGGGTTGTCGTATGACAGCTTCCGATATATCGTTGAAGCATCGCGACAGATCAACGATGGAATGGAGTGATCGTGATGCGTTCCCGTGGACAGGACTACGGACAGGGCTTCGGTTTCGAGCGGGGGCATGGGCGCCCCGGTGGCGGCCATCCGTTCGGCCGGGGTGACGGTGAGGCGCCGCGCGCCGCGTTCGGGCCCTTCGGGCCGGGCCATGGTGGCCCCGGCCCCTTCGGACCATTCGGTCCGGGACCCTGGGGTGGACGAGGCCGGGGCGGCCCCCGGGGGAGGGCGCGGCGGGGAGACGTACGCGCGTCGATCCTGGCCCTCCTGAAGGACCGGCCGATGCACGGCTACGAGATGATCCAGGAGATCGCCGAGCGCAGCGGCGGGGCGTGGAAGCCCAGCCCCGGCTCGGTGTACCCCACCCTCCAGCTGCTGGAGGACGAGGGGCTGATCGCCAGTGCGACCGAGGGCGGCAAGAAGCTGTTCTCGCTGACCGAGGCCGGTCGTACGGCGGCCGAGGACGGGCCCGAAGCCCCCTGGGAAGAGGCCTCGCGCGGGGTCGACTGGGAGGCGCTGAGCGAGATCCGGCAGGCCGGGTTCGGTCTGATGGAGGCGTTCGGCCAGGTCTGGAAGACCGGTGACAAGGACCAGCGCGACAAGGCGCTGGCCGTGATCAACGAGGCCCGCAAGAAGCTTTACCTGATCCTCGCCGACGAGGACTGAGGCAAGGGCCCAAGGTCTACCTCGGTGCGGCTCGGAGTGCCCCGCGGAGTGGTTTCCGCGGGGCGCTTTCCGTGTGCGCCGGTCGTGGCGGGTGCGGGGAGGGAATCGGGGGGTGATCTCACTTCACCAGGGCGTCCAGCTTGCGCAGGGACTCGCTGAGGGCGGCTGTCGCGGAGTCCTTGAGCTTGCCCGCCATGAGGGAGACGGCCGCGCCGGTGAAACTCCCGTCGATGCGGACCGTGGTGGTGTCGCCGTCGGGCGTGAGGGTGTAGCGGGTGGCCAGGTCGACGGCCATCGGGCCCCTGCCGCGGATGGCCAGCACCCTGGCCGGCTCCAGCTCGGCGATGGTCCACACGACCTCCGCCGGGAAGCCCATGAGCTTCAGGTTCTCCGGGAAGGTGCCGCCCACCGCGAGCGACTGCGGGCCGCCCTTGGGGAAACCGGTGTGGGTCGTGTTCCACTCGCCGTGCGAGGGCCAGTCCACGAGTCGGGCCCAGACCTGCTCGGCCGGTGCCCCGATGCGTGCCTCCGCGCTGACATCGGCCATGTGACAACCCCTTCGTCTCGGACGGTGGTGTCGCGGAACGTAGCCGCGAGGGCCGGAACATTCAATACTGATGAACCGTCAGAAAGCTTGCGTGGTCAGGGTCGCGTCTCATCCGTAGGGAGGAGGCGGGAGCAGTCCTCACGCAACCTGTGTGGGACTCGAAGATGGTTCGTTTCGTGGATGCCGTCCGCCCCTGTGGCTGATGGGGTGGAAGGCGTGCGATCCCGTATTCCTCGGCAGGCGGCCGTCGGTGACGGTCCGAATCACGCGGAGCTCGAGAGCAGGCTCACGGACGAGCTGGCCTCGGTGGTCGGTGGCGCGCGCAGACGGGCGCTGCGGGACGGCGACCGGCAGATCGACACGGCTCATCTGCTGCACTCCCTCCTGGAGTCCGACCCGCAGGTACGAGCCGCCTTCGACCCTCCGCAGATCGCCCGGCTGCTCGGCTATCTCGTGCAGCGGAGCATCGGGTACGGGCTGCGGTGGCAGATCGGCGTCGAGGACGCGGGGGCCGGCCCCGTCGCGCCCGGTGTGCCGGGCTGGTCACCGGTGGCGGCACGGGCCATGGCGGAGGCGTACGAGCGGGCCGCGCGGCGCGGTGCCGACCGGGCCCACGGGATCGATCTGCTCGCCGCGATCGTCTCGGCGCCGGCCTCACGGGCGGTGGAGGTACTCGGGCACGCCGGTGTCGATGTCGGGGGCACGGATCTGCGGGGTGCGGGGCCCCGGGGTGGAGTCGAGGGCTGAGGGTTCGTCGGGTGTCCGAGCGGTGAGACAGGAGCAATGTGGGGTGACGCTCCTGTTCTCGCCTGTCATGATGTGCCGGTGCATACGTCTCAGAGCAGCAAGGGGCAGGGCGGGCGCGTCGGGCTGGGACTCGCGCTCGTGTCGGCGTTCGCCTTCGGCGGGTCCGGCCCCGCTGCCAAACCACTCATAGAGGCGGGGCTCGACCCGCTGCACGTGGTGTGGCTGCGGGTCGCGGGCGCCGCGCTGGTCATGCTGCCGCTGGCCGTGCGGCACCGGGATCTGGTGCGGCGGCGGCCCGCGCTGCTCGCCGGGTTCGGGCTGCTCGCCGTGGCCGGTGTACAGGCCTTCTACTTCGCGTCCATATCCCGGATCCCCGTCGGGGTCGCCCTCCTCGTCGAGTACCTCGCTCCGGCGATGGTGCTCGGCTGGGTGCGGTTCGTGCAGCGGCGGCCGGTGACCCGGACCGCCGCCGCGGGGGTCGTCCTCGCGGTCGGGGGACTCGCCTGTGTCGTCGAGGTGTGGGCGGGGCTGAGCTTCGACGTGCTGGGCCTGCTGCTCGCGCTCGGCGCCGCCTGCTGTCAGGTCGGGTACTTCGTCCTCTCCGACCAGGGGAGCGAGGCGGGGGACGAGGCCCCGGATCCCCTCGGTGTCATCGCCTACGGTCTGCTCGTCGGCGCGGCCGTGCTCACCGTGGTGGCCCGGCCCTGGGGCATGGACTGGGCGGTGCTCGGGGGGAGCGCCCACATGGACGGCCGGCCGGTGCCGGCCTGGCTGCTGCTCGGGTGGGTCGTGCTGATCGCCACGGTTCTCGCCTACGTCACCGGGGTGGTGAGCGTACGGCGCCTGTCCCCGCAGGTGGCGGGCGTCGTCGCGTGTCTGGAGGCGGTCGTCGCGACCGTGCTCGCCTGGGTGCTGCTCGGCGAGCATCTGTCGGCACCGCAGGTCATCGGTGGGGCGGTCGTCCTGGTGGGGGCGTTCGTGGCGCAGCGGTCCGTGCCGGGGAAGGGGGCGGCCGGAGCGGCTGAGGTGGTGGCGTCCGGCGGGGAGGGCGCCGAGCGGGGCGAAGTGGCCGCCGGACGCCGCTGACGGTGGGCGCGTGGGGGCCGGCCGATCGCGGTGGTGGCGCGGTCAACTCGCCGGTGACCAGATGCCCCTGCGGTTCAGCTGGTGGTCGCGGGCTGCCGCGTCGCCCGGGCCGCCTCGGGCCGTGAGGCCGGCCACGATACGGTCCTGGACCTCCTCGGGGCGGTGGGCGGCGTACTTGAACTTGGCGCGTACGGAGGTCACTTCGAGACGCAGGCCCCGGATGCCGGGGAGAAGGCGGCCGTAGGGCGCCTCCTCGGCGGCCGCGGTGGCGGAGCCTCCCTCCGGCTGGAAGTGGACCAGTTGGCGGTTGAGGAGAGCGGCCTTCTCCGCCGGCTCGTCGATGACGTGGGCCGTGCAGCGGAGTTGGACCGCCGCGTAGAAGCTGGTCGGAGTGCCGTGTTCCGGTGGGGCGTCCGGTGGTGCCTGCCAGGGGCCGGGGATGTAGACGTAGTCGTCCACGACGCTCAGCAGGACGTCGGGCGCGGCCTCCAGCGCCGGCCACAGCGGGTTCGGGCGGGCCAGATGGGCGAGGGCGACACCGTGTTCGCCCTCGTCGGGGTCGTAGGAGAAGTGCATCGGCTGGACGTGGGGCGGGTCGCCGGGCAGGCCGTTGACGGCGAGTTGGCCGAAGTCGTGGGCGGCGAGCCAGCGCCTCCATTCGCTGTCGTCGCGTGGGGCGTCCCAGGGGTGGATCAGCATCACAGGCTCTTGAGGTACTCGGGGAGTTCGATGCCGGGCGCCAGGTCGGGCGACGGGATCGGGGCCTCGTAGCCCTTCCGCAGGGGGACGACACCGGCCCAGTGGGGGAGCGTGAGGTCTTCGGGTTCGTCGTGGACGCCGCCGGTGCGGGCCTTGGCGGAGACCTCGTTCAGGTCGAGCTTGATCACGGCGGTCGCGGCGGACTCCTTGGGGTTGGCGGGCCGGGAGTCCCGCGAGCGGCCGGGGACGGCGTGGTCCACGAGGGCGTCCAGGGCGATCCGCCGCTCCTCCGGGTCGGTGACCTGGTGGGCGAGGCCGTGCACGACCACGGAGCGGTAGTTGATCGAGTGGTGGAAGCCGGAGCGGGCCAGGACCAGGGCGTCCACGTGGGTGACTGTCAGGCACACCGGGAGGCCGGGGTCGGCCTTGCCCGTCATCCGCAGTGGACGCGACCCGGTCGAGCCGTGCACGTACAGCGTCTCGCCGACCCGGCCGTACAGCGTGGGCAGCACCACCGGCGCGCCGTCCCGGACGAAGCCCAGGTGGCAGACGTACCCCTCGTCGAGTATCGCGTGCACCGTCTCCTTGTCGTACGAGGCCCGGTCCGAGGCCCGGGTGGGGACCGTGCGGTCGGTGGCGGCGTAGGCGGCCGGTGTCGGCGTCGTCGACTGCGGGGTCCCCGTCATTGCGCTCTCCATTGCACTAGTGCATAATCAGCTTTGTGCTAGGAGAATACACAATCGCTGGTCGGGGTGCAGCCGAGATCGCGGCCAGTGTGGAGCGCGCGGTGGGGGCCGGGGAGTTGGAGCCGGGTCAACTACTGCCTCCCATGCGGGAGTTGGCGGCACGACTGGGGGTGAACCCGAACACGGTCGCGGCCGCCTATCGCACGCTGCGCGAGCGTGGGGTCATCGAGACCGCCGGGCGGCGGGGGAGCCGTGTGCGGCCCAGGCCGGCCACCACCGGGCGCGAGTACATCCGGGTCGAGGTGCCGGAAGGGGTGCGGGACCTCGCCGACGGCAATCCGGACCCCGAACTGCTGCCGCCTCTCGCGGCCGCGTTCGCGGCGGCGGCGGAGCAGGGCGACCGCGAGCCCGTGCTGTACGGGGCGGGGCCCGTCGAGCCCGACCTGGCACGGATCGCACGGGCCGATCTGGACGCCGACGGGGTCCCGGACGGACCCGTCGCCGTCACCTTCGGTTCCCTGGACGCCATCGAGCGGGTGCTCGCCGTGCATCTCAAACCCGGGGACGCCGTGGCCGTCGAGGACCCCGGGTGGGGGAGCGTCCTCGATCTCGTCCCGGCACTGGGCCTGCGGACCGTGCCGGTCGGCGTCGACGACGAGGGCCCGCTCCCCGAGGACGTACGCCAGGCCCTGGAAGCCGGGGCGCGCGCCCTCATCGTCACCGACCGGGCGCAGAACCCGACCGGAGCGGTGGTCGGTGCCGAGCGCGCGCGTGCTCTGCGCGCCGTGCTGGGGGAGTACCCGGAGACCGTTCTCGTCGAGGACGACCATGGTTACCGGATCGTCGACCAGCCCCTCCATCCGCTGGCCGGCGTCACGCGCAGCTGGGCCTTCGTACGGTCGGTCGCCAAGGCGTACGGCCCCGATCTGCGGCTCGCCGTCCTCACCGGGGACGCCGCCACCCTCGACCGGGTGCGAGGGCGGCAGCGGCTCGGGCCCGGCTGGGTGAGCCGGTTGGTGCAGCGGGCCGTCGTGCGGCTGTGGGCCGACAGGGCGGTGGACGCGCCGGCCGTGGCGACGGCGTACGGGCGACGCCGCGACGCGCTGATCCAGGCGCTCGCCCGGCGCGGGGTCCAGGCGCGCGGCGCCAGCGGGATGAACGTGTGGATCCGCGTCCCCGACGAGACCGGCGCGGTCGCCCGCCTGCTGCACGCCGGCTGGGCCGTGGCCCCCGGCGCCCGCTTCCGGATGAGCGCCCCGCAAGGGATCAGGATCACCGTCTCCACGCTCACGGAGGAGGAGATCGAGGAGGTGGCGGACGCGGTGGCGTCCGCGGTGGGCGGCCCGGGGGCGGCGGGCGGGTACGTGTGAGGAGGGGGCGCTTGGCGGATGAGACCCCGGCCCGGGACATCGAGGGCGACGTGTGGAGCTTCGGCACGTACGCCCCCGAGCTGGGCGGCTGACCCGGGCGGGCCGGGCGGGGGCTCGTGGCGCTCCGCTCCGGCCCGGCCGCCTCCGAACCCGGCTCGGCGTCAGCCGCATCCGGCCCGGCCCGGACGACCGCGGCTGAGCCGAGGCCGGGCCGGCCTCCGCTCGAAAGGGCGGTGTGCGCGGGCCGCGGGGCTCCGGGTGCCGTCGGCTCGTGGCCGGCTCAGGTGCGTGGCCTTGCCTGGGTCAGGGACGCGCCCGCCAGGACTATCGCCGCGCCCACCGGGGTCGACCAGGTCAGGGGTTCGCCGAGGAGCGCCACGCCCGCCGCCGTGGCGATGACCGGGATGAAGTAGGTGACCATCTGGGCGGTGGTCGGGCCGACCTCGGAGACGAGGCCGTACTGGACGAGCATGGCGACTCCCGTGCCGAGGGCGCCCAGGGCGATCACGGCCAGCAGGGGCAGGACCGGGAAGCGGCTCGGCAGGGTGGTGAACAGCGGGGTGACCACGGCGAGTTGGGCGGTGGCCAGGAGGAGCTGGGCGCCGGTGAGGGAGAGCGGGGAGCGGTCGGTACCGGCCAGGGTGCGGCGAACGTAGATCCAGCCGATCGGGTAGCTGAGGGAAGCCAGCAGAGCCATCGCGGTGCCCCTCGGGTCGAGGCCGTCGAAGCCCTGCCAGGCGCCGAGGACGGTGAGCACGCCGAGGAAGCCGAGGCCCAGACCGGCGACCCGCACCCGCGTCGGCCGGTCCTCGGAGAGCGCCACCAGGGACAGGGCCATGCCCCACAGGGGGGAGGTCGCGTTGCAGATGCCGGCGAGTGTGGAGGGGATCGTCAGCTCGGCGTAGGCGAAGAGCGAGAACGGCAGGGCGTTGAGGAGGAGAGCCGCCACCGCCAGATGCCCCCATGTCCGGGCGCCGCGCGGCAGCCGCTCACGCTTCACCGCCATCGCCGCCGCCAGGACCAGCGTGCCGAAGACCAGCCGCCCGAAGGTCACCTGGAACGGCGCGTAGGCCTGTGTGCCCACCTTGATCAGCAGGAAGCTGAAGCCCCAGATCAGGGAGAGAAAGCCGAAACGCAGGCGCCAGTCGACGGTGGCGCGGCGCTGTGCGGAGGCAGGGGAGGTGGCTCGGGAGGGCGTCGCCGTGGTCATGCCCCACACGATGCTCCGCAACGATCTCGTAGCACAAGCGAGATTTGGTGAGCCGATTCTCGTAGCATCGCTTACATGTTGAATCTGGAGCGCCTGCGCACCCTCGACGCCCTCGCCCGGCACGGCTCGGTCAGCGGCGCGGCGGAGGGCCTGCACGTGACCACCTCGGCCGTCTCCCAGCAGATGGCGAAGCTGGAGCGGGAGGTGGGGCAGCAACTGCTCGCCAAGAACGGACGCGGAGTGCGGCTCACCGACGCGGGACGGCTCCTCGCCGACCATGCCGCCCGGATCCTCTCCCAGGTCGAGCTGGCCCAGTCCGATCTGGAGGCCCAGCGGGGGCAGGTCGTCGGCGAGCTGCGGCTCGCCGCGTTCCCGACGGCCGTGCGGGGACTGTTCCCCGCCGTCTTCCGCACGCTCAAGGCCGACCATCCGGCGCTGCGGGTGCGGTCGCGGGAGCTGGAGCCGGAACTCGCGATCAACGCGGTGGTGCGGGGCGACGTCGACCTGGCCGTCGTCCTCGACTGGTACAACAAGCCGCTGCCCGTGCCCGAAGGGCTCGCCCGCGCCTCGATCCTCGACGATCCCGTGGAGGTCGCCCTGCCCGAGGACCACCCGCTCGCCGGGCGGGGGGAGATCGACCTGGAGGAACTGGCGGACGAGGCGTGGGTGGCGTGGCCCGAGGGCGAGTTCTGCCACGAATGGCTGCTCTACACCCTGCGCGCGAACGGCATCGAGCCCCACATCGCCCACCGGGCCGGCGAGCACCACACCCAACTCGCCCTCGTGGAAGCCGGGTTGGGGGTGTGTATCGCGCCCCGGCTGGGACGGGACCCGATGCCGGCCGGGGTACGGACCGTACCCGTGCGGCACCGGGTCCACCGCACCGTCTACGCGGTGTGGCGCGCCGACGCGGACCGCAGACCGTCCATCAGGGCGGCCGTCGAGGCACTCAGGGCAGCCGGGGCGGCGAGCCGGGCGTAGGGGGCTGCACTCGGGCAGCCGGGGCGGCGTGCGGGGCGTAAGGGACTGCACTAGGGTCGACTGGTTCGAGGACCGGGGGACGGCCGCGGCGGCCTTCGCCGGAGTGCTCGGCGACGACATCGAAGGCCTGGTCGCCGAGCCGTCGGAAGGCCCGCTGCGCCGGGCCCGTCGGGTCCTCGACTGCTCGGGCCCGGTGCCCTGGCCGGGGAAGGAGGCGGTGTTCCGTGCCGCGGTACGGCTACCTGTCCTGCACGCGGCCCTCTTCGCTGGCCTCCGCGCCGGCTACCACGATCTCTACGGCGACCTCGAACCGGCGGCCGCCCTGGCCCTCCTCGACCGGCTGGAGCTCCCGGCCGACACCGAGCACCTCGCGGAACTGCGGCATGTGCTCGCCGCGGGGCACCGGAACCACCACCGCAGCCCCGGCGCGTGGGACGAGGCGGTGCGTTCCCGTGGCTGAGCGGGGCGGGCGGCCCGAGTCGGCCGCCTCGGCGGCTCTGTGGAGCGCTACGGCCCAGTCGCGCTCGGTCGCCGTCCCCGGGGCCGGTGTCTCGTCGAGTGCGCCCCGGTCACAGTGAACCGAGCTTGCGGAAGTCCCAGGACGTGATCGCGTCCGGGGTCAGGCGCAGCCAGGCGTGTCTGCCGTCGTGCGGCATCTCGTCGATGCCGAAGTTCTTGCGGGCGAACAGGCGCTCCGCCTCGACCAGTTCGGCGAGCGACTCGCCCGTCCGCGGAACCTCGCCGACCACCTCGACGGTGCCGGACAGCTCGACACCCCGCAGCTCGCCGTAGTCCTCGCCCGCGTCGACCACGACGGCGACGCGCGGATCGCGGCGCAGCTCCGACCAGCGTTTGCTGCGGGTGATCGAGTACAGCCAGAGCGAGGTGCCGTCCCAGACGAACCAGAGCGGGCTGACGTGCGGCGCGCCCTCGGCCGAGACCGTCGCGACCCGGCAGGTCCGCTGGGCGCCCAGGAACGCGTCCAGCTCGCCCGGCTCCATCATGATCTTCCGGCCCCGGCGCTGAGTGGCGGCCATGGATTCCTCTTCTCTGACGTGGCGTCAGATGAGCATGGGTCGTCTTCCGTCCATGCGCAAGAGGCGTTACGCTCGCCCGCCCCGGTCACCGGCACCCGTTGCCGCCGGTCGCCGATGCCCCGCTCTCGACCTCGCTCGAAACCCAGGGGGACACCATGCCGTCGTACGCGCACGAGTCGAAGAGGCGGCGGGAGCTGGGCGAGCTCCTCGATCCCGCCACCACCGCGCTGCTCACCGTGGAGTGCCAGCAGGGGGTCGTGGGGCCGGACAGCGCCCTCCCCGAACTCGCCGAGACGGCCCGCTCCTCGGGGGCGCTCGCGAACGTGGCACGGCTGGTCGCCGCCGCCCACGCGAGCGGGGTCCAGGTCCTGCACGCGGTCGCCGAGCGGCGGCCCGACGGGCGGGGCGCCAACGACAACGCCCGTCTCTTCCGGGCCGCTGCGCGGCTTCCCGTACGGCAACTGACGGGGACCGCGGCCGTACGTGTCGCACCGCCCATCGAGGTCGCCCGGGAGGACCTGGTCGTCCGGCGGCTGCACGGACTGTCCCCGCTGGCCGGCACCGACGTCGACGCGCTGCTGCGCAACCTCGGCTGCCGCACGCTGATCGTCGCCGGCGTCTCGGCCAACGTGGCCGTCCCCAACGCCGTCTTCGACGCGGTGAACCTCGGCTACCGCGTCGTCGTGCCCGGGGACGCCATCGCGGGGGTGCCCGCCGACTACACCCCCGCGATGATCCGCCACACCCTCGCGTTGGTCGCCACGGTCGCGACCACGGCCGAGGTCCTGGCCTGTGTCGAGCGGGCCGGGCGGCAGGCCTGAGCGTCCAGGGACGTCAGGCCAGGGTGATCGACGTCCCACTCACCTTGATCTCCTTGGCGGGCAGGGCCTCCGTCGCGGGGCCGCTCTTCACGCTGCCGTCGGTGATCGAGAAGTTGCTCTGGTGGCAAGGACAGTTGATCACCCCGTCGGCGACCGTCTTCACGGCGCAGCCACGGTGGGTGCAGGTGGAGGAGAACGCCTTGAACTCGCCCGCCTTCGGCTGCGTGACCACCACGTTCTTGTCCTCGAAGATCTTGCCGCCGCCCTCCGGGATGTCGCTGGTCTTGGCCAGCTCGGTGCCGCCCGAGCCCGCGTCGCCGCCGCCCGTGCCGCCGCCGCTCGTGCTGCCGCCGCTCGCGGAACCGCTCGCGTCGCCGCCGGTGCCCGACGAGCCGGACGAGTCGTCGCCGGACCCGCACGCGGTCAGCGCGACGGCGAGTCCCGCCGCACCGGCCGCCGCCAGCATCGTGCGACGGGCCGGTTCAGAAGCGGGTGTGATCGTTTCGCTGCTCATGCGGACGAATCCCTCCGAGATCGCTTTGCACTTTCGCCCATGGATACGGCGACGGCGCGGTTGAACGTTCAGACAGGGGTACATCTTGGTCCGCCCGGCATCACGATCGCGTCAAGTGAAGCTGTCTCGAACCTGTCGATCCGGAGGTCGACTCCGGCTGTGGCTACGACCGAGCCCTCGCCCTCGCCCGGATCGTGTCGATGACCGCCCGGACCGCGGTGACGAAGTTCTGCGGGTCGTCCAGCGACTTGAACCGCGGGGCCAGCCGGGCGATGTTGGGGAACTTCTCGGGCGGCAGGGTCAGATAGTCCGTCTTCCACGCCCGGAGGTCCGCCTCCCGGAGATCCGGGGACAGCGACGCGAGACTCGCGTCCATCGCGCTGTAGGACAGCACCAGATCGGCGAAGACCCGGTAGTAGCGGGCCGCGTCGTCGTCGTCGAGGCCGGCGCGGCGCATGCAGTCCAGTTTGCGTTCCACGGTCCGGAACTCGTTCTCCCGGCGGGCGGTCCGCGCCGCCGCGAGGGCACCCACCCGAGGGTGCCGGAGGAACGCCTGGTGGGTGTGGACCGCGATCTGCATCAGGTCGTGGGCCCAGTCGTCCGTCGGCGGCGGTGTGTGCGCCAGCGCCTCTTCGTGCAGGGCGTCGATGAGGGCGAGCAGCAGCTCGTCCTTGTTGCGGAAGTGCCGGTAGATCGCGGTCGGATGAGCGGCCAGCTCGCGGCCGAGCGCCGAGAACGTCAGCTTGTCCATTCCGGACGAGTCGGCGACCCGGAACGCGGCTCGGACGATCATCTCCTGGCTCAGCGTTCCGCGGGGCAACCGGCTTCGGCGGGCGCCCTTGGCCGTACCGCCGGCGTTACTCGAGGTCATATGTCCTTCCTCATCTCGGCTGTCTCCCATAGTGGTCCACCGGTGGCGGGGCTCAGCCCGCCACGGCCGACCCGTCCGCACGAGGATCGGTGGCCGCGACCAGGCGCGGACCGTCGGCGCCGCCCGCCCGGCGGACCAACTGGCCGTGCCCCACACCGTCGTCGTGCGCGTCGATCAGCTCGACGTCGAAACCCCCGTCCTCGATCGCACGGACGCCCGCCGTGGGCACGTCCCGCTCGGCCTTGACGGTACCGGCGCCCTCCGTCACCCCGGCCTCCATGGCCCCGAGGACCCAGCGCGGCGACGACACGGCACGCTCCGCCGAGGCGCCGGCGGCCAGGCGCAGGGCCAGATGGGTGTGCACCTGCGGCTGCGCGCGTCCTCCCATCACCCCGTGCGCTCCGACCAGCGCACCGCCCTCACGGACCAGGACGGGCATCAGCGTGTGCAGGGGACGCTTTCCGCCGGCGAGACGGTTCGGCGACGCCGGGTCGAGCGAGAACGACGCGCCCCGGTTGTGCAGGACCACACCGGTACCGGGATCGAGCACCCCGGAGCCGAAGCAGTGGAACACGCTCTGGATCAGGGACACCCAGGTACCGTCCCGGTCCGTCACGACGACGGCGACCGTGTCGCCGGACGCCTTGCGCTGACCGAGCAGTTCGACCGGGGTGCCCGCCATCGCCCGCTCGGCGATGCGCCGCACGTACGGCTCGGACAGCAACTCCTCGGCGGGGGCGGCCTCTCCCCACTCCGGGTCGCAGCAGAAGCGGTCTCGGTCTGCGGCGGTCTGGGCGAGCACGGAGGCCACCACGCCCGCGTCGCGGCCCAGCGGATCGAGGGTTCCCCGGACCGAGCGGACCACGTCGAGCGCGCGCAGGCCCTGGAGGAAGTACAGGCCCTGCGAGTTGTCGCCGCCGGAGAGATGGTCGACGCCGTCGTACGCCGCGCTGTGCGTTCCCGACAGCCGCACCGTGTGCTCGGCGAGGTCCTCGACCGTCATGGCCGAGCCCCGCTCGGCGAGCAGTCTCACCAGGCTCAGGCCCACGTCTCCGCCGTACAGCGCGGACGGGCCCTGCGCGGCGATCGACGCGAGCGTCCGGGCGAGGGCCGGCTGCCGCAGGGTCCCACCGGCCGCGAGGACGTCGCCGTCGGCGAAGAACACACCGCGCATGCCGGGGTCGCGGGCCAGGGTCCGCTCCTCCCTGCGCAGGTCCAGAGCGAGTCCGGGGGCGACGGGGACTCCCTCGCGGGCGGCCGTCTCGGCGGGCGCGAGGGCCGCCGAGAGCGGACGGGTTCCCCAGGTGTCGGCGAGCGCGGCCCAGCCGGCCACCGCGCCGGGGACCGTCACCGGGAGCGCGCCGAGGACGGGCATGCTCTCGTACCGTGCCGCGATCTCCCCGGCGTCGACGGCCCGCGGTGCCCGGCCGGCGGCGTTGACGAAGCGAACCTCGCCGTCGGCGGTGCCCACCAGGGCGAGCAGATCGCCGCCGACGGAGCACTGGTTGGGGTAGACGACGGTCAGCACGGCGGCGGCCGCGAGAGCGGCGTCCACCGCGTTGCCGCCGCCACGCAGGACGTCGGCCGCGACGCCGCTCGCCGCGGAGTGCGGTGTCGCGACGGCCCACTCGTCGCCCGTGGCGGAGAGTCGGCGAGCAGTGAATTCGGACATGGTTCCCTTCCCCAACACCGGTGCGGATCCGCTGAGGTGCGCCCGTCCGCCGGTGCGGCAGAGCCGTGAACCCGGATGCGGCGGCTGGGCTCACTCCTCGGGCGATCGTCGTTAACCGCCCTGTTACGGGGGTTTCCTTGACAGCCTCGGAGCGCCCGCCCTAGCTTCCCCTCATAGTCAACGGCATCGACTATGGCACTGACTACCTGTCGGGGCAACCACGGAAAACTCCCTGAAGGGGGCCGGCAATGGCAAGATCATCGCGTCGTGCCTGTCGTACGACACTCCCCGCCGCCTGTGCCGCGTTCGCGGCCGCGGCCGTGCTCGCCGGATGCGGTGGCTCCACGGAGAACGCGGCCTCGCCCGCGGTCTCGCCCGTGGTCGACCTGCCGGCCGGGACGCTCGTGAAGGACGGACAGATCACCTACTGCTCGGACATCAGCGCACCGCCCCTGACGTACTACGACGCCGCGCAGAAGCCGGTGGGCGCCGAGATCGAACTCGGCGACGCGCTCGCCGCGCGACTCGGCGTCAAGGCGACCTGGGCCAACACCGCCTTCAACGGCATCATCCCCGCGCTGCAGGCCAAGCAGTGCGACGCGATCATCACCCAGCTCTACATCAAGCCCGAGCGGGAGAAGGTCGTGAACTTCGTCCCGTACATGTACGCCTCGAACACGTTCGTCGTGTCCGCGAAGGACGACAAGGGCGTCAAGAGCGCGGGCGACCTGTGCGGCAAGAAGGCCGCGGCACAGACCGGCACGACCGTCGCCGACTACCTCTCCGCCCAGTCGAAGAAGTGTGTCGCGGACGGCGAGAAGAAGGTCGACATCCGGCTGTTCAACAAGGACACCGACGCTCTCCAGCAGTTGCGCCTCGGTCTGGTCGACTCCTACGGGACGACCCTCGAGACCGCCGCGTACGTGATGAAGCAGCAGCCGGACACCTTCCGACTCGTCGGCAAGCCCTTCAACCGCATCAAGGTGGGCGCCGCGACCCGAAAGGACGACACCGCCCTGCACGACGCGCTGACGAAGGCGTTCGCGGAGATCCGGAAGAACGGCGAGTACACCGCCATCCTCAAGAAGTGGAATCTGACCGGCGACGACATCGCCGGATAGCGCCCGGCCCGTTCGACCGGTGGGGCCGCCCGGCCGCCGTCCACCGGGGCCGCCAGGGGGCCGGCCGTCCGCATCCGCACATACGCAGGGAGAGGATGACGTGGCTGACACGTCCTTGCTCGCCGACTCGGCGCAGGTCGCCGGCTTCGACTGGTCGTTCTTCTGGCACTACCTCATATCCCCTTCGGGCACCTTCCTGGAGGGCCTGTGGCGGACCGTGTACATCTCGGTCGTCGCCCAGGCGCTCGGCGTGCTCCTCGGCCTCGTCGTCGCGCTGGCCCAGCGCAGCCGCTTCGCCGCACTGCGCTGGGCCGGCGGCGTCTATGTCTGGCTCATCCGGGGCACGCCCCTGCTCGTCCAGCTGGTCCTCGTCTACAACGGCCTCGCGGCGGCGGGCGTCTACCGCTTCACCGACGTCCAGGTGGGGGGCCTCGTCCTCCTGGGCGTCGTACAGGCGGCCGTCCTGACCCTCGCCGTGAACGAGGCGGCCTACATGGCCGAGATCATCCGTGCCGCGCTCGACGCCATCGACCGAGGGCAGACGGAGGCGGCGCAGGCGCTCGGCATGACGCCCTCGCTGACCATGCGCGTGGTGCTGCTGCCCCAGGCGCTGCGGATCATCGTTCCGCCGCTGGGCAACGAGTTCAATCTGATGATGAAGTCGACGTCGCTGCTGTCGGTCATCGGACTCCAGGAGATGTTCCTGACGGCCCAGTCGATCAACTCGGCGACCTTCAAGACGTTCGAGATCTTCCTCGTCGCCGCCTGCTACTACCTCGCCCTGACGACGGTGTGGTCGTTCGTCCAGCGGTTCGTCGAACGCAAACTGGCGGACCCGGGGACCACGCCGCCGCCCGGCCCCTCCCTCAGGGAGCGGCTCGTCGGCGGCAGGGGCGGCGGTCCCGCGCCCCGCGGTACCGCGGTCGTCGGCAAGGAACCCACGCTCGCAGGCAGGGAGGTGTCCTGACGTGGAACCGATCGGGAGGACAACGACGGTGAACGACCCGCACGGTCCGCACGACCACCCCACCCCCGGGCACACGGGCCCGACCGGCCCCGCGGATCCGACGGCGGTGCTGTCGGCACGCGGGATGGTCAAGGCCTTCGGCGGTGTACGTGTGCTCAACGGTGTCTCGATGGACGTCCGGGCCCGCGAGGTGGTGGTCGTCGTCGGGCCGTCCGGGTCGGGCAAGACGACGTTCCTGCGATGCCTCAACCACCTGGAGAACATCGACGAGGGGGAGATCCTCGTCCACGGCCGCCGGGTCGGCTACAAGGACGGCCTTGACCGGCTGGTCGAGGAGCGGCCGAGGGCGATCGCCGCCCGCAGACGCAACATCGGCTTCGTCTTCCAGCGCTTCAACCTCTTCCCCCACCTCTCCGCCCTGGACAACGTGGCCGTCGCCCCGATGAAGGTCCTCGGCGTGCCGAAGGCCGAGGCGAGGGAACAGGCGCACGCCCTGCTCGCCAGGGTCGGCCTCGCGCACAAGGCGTCCTCGCGCCCGTCCGTGCTCTCCGGAGGCCAGCAGCAGCGCGTCGCCATCGCGCGCGCCCTCGCCATGAAGCCGGAGCTGATGCTGTTCGACGAACCCACCAGCGCCCTCGACCCGGAGATGGTCGGCGAGGTCGTCGCCGTGATGAAGGAACTGGTCGAGGACGGCCTGACCATGATCGTCGTCACCCATGAGATGGGCTTCGCGCGGTCGGCCGCGGACAGGCTCGTCATGTTCGACCAAGGGGTGATCCTGGAGGAGGGCACCCCCGGGAAGCTCATGACGGACCCCGACCACCAGCGCACCCGCGCCTTCCTGCGGCGCATCGACGGCCACGGCTGAGCGGCGCCGGGGCCTTCCCGCCCGTGCCCGGTGACGCCCTGTCACCCCGCCCCGGTGATCACCCTCGGTTACTATGCTCACTTCATGCCGCAGGCCGGACTCGCTGGTGAACACCCCGAGGTCGACCGCGGGTTGCGAGGAAGACGAAGTGGGTGGCCTGAGGACATGCTGAGAGAGGTCGTCGCGACGCGTTACATCACGCCCCTCCGTGAGGGCGGCTCGCTGCCCGGACTCGTCGAGGCCGACGACCGCGGTACGTACGTCCTGAAGTTCACCGGCGCCGGACAGGGCCGCAAGACCCTCGTCGCGGAGGTCGTCTGCGGCGAACTGGCCCGGCGGCTCGGCCTGCGCGTCCCCGGCCTCGTGACCGTCGACCTCGACCCCGTCCTCGGGCTCGGCGAGCCGGACGAGCAGGTGCAGGACCTGCTGAAGTCCAGCGGCGGCACCAACCTCGGCATGGACTTCCTGGCCCGGGCGATCGGCTTCGACCCGCTCGCGTTCGAGGTGAGCCCCGAGGAAGCCGGACGCATCGTCTGGTTCGACGCGCTGATCAACAACGTCGACCGGTCCTGGCGCAACCCGAACCTGCTGATGTGGCACGGGGAGCCGTGGCTCATCGACCACGGCGCCACCATGATCTGGCACCATCACTGGCCCGGCGCCCGCACATCCGCCGCCAAGCCGTACGACGCCTCCGACCACGCCCTCGCCCGCTTCGGCCCCGATGTCGCGACGGCCGCCGCCGCGCTCGCCCCCCTGATCACCCAGGAACTCCTCGCCGAGGTGACCGCGGAGATCCCGGACGTGTGGCTGGCGGACGAGCCCGGCTT
Source organism: Streptomyces sp. NPDC030296 (assembly GCF_055572815.1). Taxonomy (NCBI): domain Bacteria; kingdom Bacillati; phylum Actinomycetota; class Actinomycetes; order Kitasatosporales; family Streptomycetaceae; genus Streptomyces; species Streptomyces sp. NPDC030296. The sequence goes on along the minus strand of NZ_JBVICQ010000005.1, from coordinate 582,058 downwards.
CGACACCCCGGACGCCCTGCGGCGGGCCTACGCGGAACCGCTCCTCGCCCGGGCCGCCGGCATCCACGAACGCATCGAGGGGATCAAGTGAGCGACCGCTTCCTCGCCACCGGGGCGACCGGGCAGGACGTCTACGAGTACGCGCTGCTGCGTGTCGTGCCGCGGATCGAGCGCGGCGAGTGCTTCAACGCCGGTGTCCTCGTCTACAGCCGCTCCCGGGCCGTCGTCGCCGCGCGCACTCATCTCGACGAGACCAAGCTGCTCGCCCTGGACCCCGAGGCGGACGTGGCGGGCGTACGGGCCGCTCTGCGGGCCGTGGAGGGCGTCTGCGCCGGCGGGGAGGCCGCGGGCCAGGCCGCCGCAGACGACGCGGGACGGCGGTTTCGGTGGCTCGTCGCGCCGCGTTCCACGGTCGTGCAGGCCGGACCTGTGCACACGGGGCTCACCTCCGACCCGGTGGCCGAGGCCGCACGACTGCTCGACCTGCTGGTCAGGTGAGACCCTCGCGGCCGGGGCGGACGACACCCCGGTGGCCGGGCGGCGACATGCCGCCGATCGGCCGGGCGTAAGGGATCACACCTGGTGGGGCGTTGACACCGGGTGCCAGGACTTCTAGCGTCACGTGTGCCGAAGGTACTAAGCGGTCGCTCACCGGATGGGCGAGCCGCAGGAGCCGCATCCCAAGGGCGAGGAGAACCAGCAATGTCCACCACTGAGCAGCGTGTCGCCGTGGTCACGGGTGGCGCGCGCGGCATCGGCGCCGCGACCGCCGTACGACTGGCCGCCGAGGGGCGGGCCGTCGCGGTGATCGACCTCGACGAGGCCGCGTGCAAGGACACCGTCGAGAAGATCACCGCCGCCGGCGGCAAGGCGCTCGCGGTCGGCTGCGACGTCTCCGACGAGGCCCAGGTCGAGGCCGCCGTCACCCGCATCGCCGAGGAGCTGGGCGCCCCGACGATCCTGGTGAACAACGCGGGCGTGCTCCGCGACAACCTGCTGTTCAAGATGAGCGCCTCCGACTGGGACACGGTCATGAACGTGCACCTGCGCGGCGCCTTCCTGATGGCGAAGGCCGTCCAGAAGTACATGGTCGAAGCGAAGTTCGGACGGATCGTCAACCTGTCCTCGTCCTCCGCGCTCGGCAACCGCGGCCAGGTCAACTACTCCGCCGCCAAGGCCGGTCTCCAGGGCTTCACCAAGACCCTCGCCATCGAGCTCGGCAAGTTCGGCGTCACCGCCAACGCCGTCGCGCCCGGGTTCATCGTCACCGACATGACCGCCGCCACCGCCGCCCGCGTCGGCATGGGCTTCGAGGACTTCCAGGCCGCGGCCGCCACCCAGATCCCGGTCCAGCGCGTCGGCCGGCCCGAGGACATCGCGGGCGCCATCGCCTACTTCACGGGCGAGGACGCCGGATTCGTCTCCGGCCAGGTGCTGTACGTAGCCGGCGGACCGCTCAACTAGAGGACCGGGAACATGACTTCGGTGGAACTCCCCGAGCTTTCGGGCAAGGTCGCCCTCATCACCGGCGCCAGCCGCGGCATCGGCTACGGCATCGCCGAGGCCCTCGTCGCGCGCGGCGACCGGGTGTGCATCACGGGCCGCAACGAGGACGCCCTCAAGGAGGCCGTCGACCAGCTCGGCGCCGACCGCGTCATCGGCGTCGCGGGCAAGGCCCACGACGAGGCCCACCAGGCCCAGGCCGTCGAGCGCACGATGGAGGCGTTCGGGCGCGTCGACTTCCTGGTCAACAACGCCGGTACGAACCCTGTGTTCGGGCCGATCGCCGACCTCGACCTGAACGTGGCGCGCAAGGTGTTCGAGACCAATGTCGTCTCGGCGCTCGGCTTCGCCCAGCGGACCTGGCACGCCTGGCAGAAGGACAACGGCGGCGCGATCGTCAACATCGCCTCCGTCGCCGGTGTCTCCGCCTCGCCGTTCATCGGGGCCTACGGCATCAGCAAGGCCGCCATGATCAACCTCACCCTCCAGCTGGCGCACGAGTTCTCGCCGAAGGTACGGGCCAACGCGATCGCGCCCGCCGTGGTGAAGACCAAGTTCGCCCAGGCCCTGTACGAGGGCCGGGAGGCGGAGGCCGCCTCCGCCTATCCGCTCGCACGGCTCGGCGTGCCCTCGGACATCGGTGGCGCCGCCGCGTTCCTCACCTCCGAGCAGTCCGACTGGATCACCGGCCAGACGCTCGTGGTCGACGGCGGCATCTTCCTCAACGCCGGGGTCGGCTGACCGGCGGCCGGGCCCCGTCCGCGGGCGGGCGCCGAGGGTGTTTCCGAAGGCTTCCGCCGAGCCTTCGCCGAATGTCCCCGGCGCCCGCCGCGAGCCTTCACCGGGGCTCGACGAAGCCGTCACCAGGAGCTGATCAAGGGTTCTGCCAGCCGGACGATGGCGGCCGGCAGAGCCTGCGGTATCGTTCGGCCACTCTTGGTACGGCATTTCGAGGAGCATGCACGTGTTCAACCGGAACCGATACTTGCCGCCCCTCGCGGCGATCGCGTCCATATCCATGGTGGCCGGGTGTGGTGTGTTCTCCTCGGATGCCTCGGAGGAGCAGGGCCCGATCATCGTGGGCACCACCAGCGCGCCGAGCACGCTGGACCCCGCGGCCGCCTGGGACAGCTCCTGGGAGCTGATGCGCAACGTCTTCCAGCCCCTGCTGAACTACAGCCCCGGCGGATCCGACCCCGAGCCGGACGCCGCCGAGAGCTGCGAGTTCACCGACAGCGGCAGCACGACCTACGCCTGCACGCTCCGCGAGGGCCTGAAGTTCTCCAACGGGAACACGCTGGACGCCAAGGCCGTCAAGTACTCGTTCGACCGGATCAAGAAGATCAACGTCAACGGCGGCCCCGCCGGTCTGCTGACCACGCTGTCCCGGGTGCAGGTCAAGGGTGACCGCGAGGTGATCTTCCACCTCAACCAGCCCGACGCGACCTTCCCCCTCGTGCTCACCACGCCCGCCATGTCCATCGTGGACCCGGCGGAGTACCCCGCGGACAAGCTCCGTGAGGACGGCGGGGTCACCGGCTCCGGGCCGTACAACCTGGAGTCCTACGAGGAGGGCAAGACCGCCGAGCTGGTCGGCAACGACAGCTACAAGGGTATCGCCGACCGCAAGAACTCCGCGGTCACGATCCGGTACTTCCAGCAGTCGGACCGGCTGGTCAAGGCCCTCAAGGACAAAGAGATCAGCGTGGTCTACCGCGGTCTCGCGGCCAAGGACGTGGTGGACATCGAGGCCCACCGCGACGAGGAGAACCTCCAGATCGTCGAGAACGCCACGACCGAGATCAGCTACCTGGTGTTCAACCCGAAGTACGAGTGGGCCAAGAACCCCGCCGTCCGCAAGGCGGTCGCCCAGGTCCTCGACCGGCCGGCGCTCGCGCACAACGTCTACAAGGACACCGTCGAGCCGCTGTACTCCATGATCCCGAGGGGCCTGGTCGGCCACACCACGGGCTTCTTCGACGACTACGGCACCCCCAGCCCCGCCAAGGCCCGGAAGCTCCTGCGGGACGCGGGCATCACCGAGCCCGTCCCGCTGACCCTGTGGTACACCAGCGACCGCTACGGCTCCCAGACCAAGCCCGCCTTCGAGGAGCTGAAGCGCCAGCTGGACGATTCCGGCCTGTTCACGGTCACGCTGAAGAGCCGCCCCTGGAAGACCTATTTCCAGGGCTACCAGAAGGGCGAGTACCCGGTCTTCGGCCGTGGCTGGAACCCCGACTTCAACGACGCCGACAACTTCATCGCCCCCTTCGTCGGCAAGCAGAACGCCCTCGGCACCCCGTACGAGTCGCCGGAGATCACCGACGAGCTGCTGCCGGAGTCCCGCGCGGAGAGCGACCGCGGTGCCGTCGGCGAGGAGTTCGAGGAGGCTCAGCAGATCCTCCTGGACGACGCCCGGCTGATCCCCCTGTGGCAGGGCAAGCTGTACGTGGCCGCGGACGAGGAGATCGCCGGCCTGGACAAGCTCATCGACCCGGCGACGATGATGACGATGTGGGAACTCTCCCGGAAGACCAGCTGGTAGGACCTGGCGCGGGCCGGACCGTCCGACGGTCCCGCCGGTATCTCCGGTGGCCGGCCCCGATTGTCAGTGGGCGCCTGTAGGTTCTGTGCTCTGACGGCGGCCGCGCCTGGCGCGGCCGTCCATGGCCGCGCGCATCGCGGTCGTGAAGCGAGCGCACACCGGAGGAAGTTGACGTGACCGACATCGCCATGCTGCCCGAGTCCTGGCGCGGGGTCCTGGGGGACGAGCTGCAGCAGCCCTACTTCAAGGAACTCACCGAGTTCGTCGAGGAGGAGCGAGCCAAGGGTCCCGTCTACCCCCCGCGCGAGGAGGTCTTCGCCGCCCTCGACGCCACGCCGTACGAGCGGGTCAAGGTGCTCGTCCTCGGCCAGGACCCCTACCACGGCGAGGGCCAGGGCCACGGGCTGTGCTTCTCCGTGCGGCCCGGTGTGAAGACCCCGCCCTCCCTGCGGAACATCTACAAGGAGATGCAGGCCGAGCTGGGCACCCCCATCCCGGACAACGGCTATCTGATGCCGTGGGCCGAGCAGGGCGTCCTCCTGCTGAACGCGGTGCTCACGGTCCGCGCCGGTGAGGCCAACTCCCACAAGGGCAAGGGCTGGGAGAGGTTCACCGACGCCGTGATCCGCGCCGTCGCCGACCGGCCGGACCCGGCCGTCTTCGTGCTGTGGGGCAACTACGCGCAGAAGAAGCTCCCGCTGATCGACGAGGAGCGCCACATCGTGGTGAAGGGCGCGCACCCCTCGCCGCTGTCGGCCAAGAAGTTCTTCGGCTCCCGCCCGTTCACCCAGATCAACGACGCGATCGCCCGGCAGGGCCACGAGCCGATCGACTGGACCATCCCGAACCTCGGCTGACCCCCGCCGGTGGTCCGGCGGTCACCCGCCCGCCCTCCGTACGGCCGCCGGGGCGACCCCGCGGCCGTACGGAGCCGCCTGACCGGGATTGTCAGTGCCTGCCGCTAGCGTCGGCGGGGACAGGCGGAGCCGGGTGCGACGAGTGTGGAGGACGCGGTGGAGCGACAGGAGCAGGCGGCGCCGGACGCCATGATGACCCGCATCGGGCAGACGGTCATGCTGCACCACGGCGGGGACCGCGAGGAGGCCCGGGACCGCTTCCTGAAGCTGTGGGAGGAGATCGGCGAGGACGGCGATCCGTTCCACCGCTGCACACTGGCGCACTACATGGCGGACACCCAGGACGACCCGGTCGACGAGCTGGCGTGGGACCTCAGGGCCCTGTCGGCGGCGGACGAGCTGACCGACGAGCGGGTGGCGCGACACCACGAGGGACTCGCGGTGCGCGGCTTCTACCCCTCGCTGCACCTCAACCTCGCCGCCGACTACGCGAAGCTCGGCCGCCCCGAGGCCGCCCGCAGCCATCTGGCCCTGGCCCGGGGCGCCCTGGGCGCACTGGCGGACGACGGCTACGGCGACGGCATCAGGGCCGCCCTCGCCCGGCTGGAGTCCCGCCTCGACGAGGAGAGCCCGGCCACCGGGGGAGAGACACCGGGGCCGCCCAGACAGCGGCCGTAGGGTCTGCGGCTCGGCATCGCGTCCGGGGTTCCGCCGTCCGGCCGCCGGGAGGGGTGCCGGCCCGCTCACGCCGACCTGGATACGCCGGCCTGGACACGCCTGGCCGGACGAGGTCAGGGCCGCCCGGCGCCGCGCGTGGCCGTCCCCGACGGTCTCTCAACGGCCGTAGACATCCTTGCAGATGACCGCCTGGGGCGTGTCCCTGCCCCAGCCGCCGTACTTGTGGCCGAGGGCGCACACGTCGCCGTTCCCCGGGGGATGCGCCGGGATGGTCCCCGGGATCGGGGGGATCTCGACACGGGGCTGGGACCTCGGAGGCGGGGCGGGCCGCGGGGCGGTCCGTTCCCGGCGGGCAGCCGGTGCCGTGGGCCTGGCAGCGGCGGCGGGGGCCGACGTGGCGGCGAGTCTCGGCGCCGGTGAGGCGCTCGGTGTGGGGCGACGCGGGGGGCCGATCAGTTCCAGCGCCTCCCGCGCCGGGGCCTGCACGATCTGGGTCGCGGTGGTGCCGTCGGGCCGGGGCTCCGACGACTGGGACGGAGTGGGCGGCGTCCCGGGCGGGGGCGGGCGGTGAGTGGTCACGCAGCCGGTGAGAGCCGAGACGGCCACGGTGACCAGGAGCGTCGCGGTGGTGGTCGGTCGATGCACCCGCGCAACTCTGCTGTGTCCACGCCGCTTTGGGGAGGGGAGAGGCGGAGGATGCCCCACACGGGTGACCCCCGGGCGTCGTCTCAGTGACCCGTCGCCCCGTCGATCCGTTCGCGGAGGAGGTCGGCGTGACCGTTGTGGCGGGCGTACTCCTCGATCATGTGGGTGTAGATCCACCGGAGGCTCGGCGCCTCGCCCTTGCGTCCGTGCGCCGACCTGGCGATGTCGTCCAGGGCGGCGCGCGCGGCGTTGCGGCGGGCGACCGCGATCTCGTCCCGCCAGACGCGGTACGCCTCCTCCCAGGTGTCCCGTTCGGTGAGGTGGAACTCGCCGTCCGGGTCCTCGTCGCTGAAGTAGATCGGCCCCTGGTCGTCACCGGCGAGCACCTTGCGGAACCAGATGCGCTCCACCTCCGCCATGTGCCGGACGAGCCCCATGAGGGACAGCTCGGAGGGCGGCACGGAGGCGAGTCGCAACCGGGCGTCGTCCAGGCCCTCGCACTTGAGCGCGAGGGTCTCCCGGTGATGGTCGAGCCATCCCTCCAGCATGTCCCGTTCACCGGCGGTCACGGAGGGTTCGGTGCGCTGCGATGTCATGCACGTATCCTCACCCACCCGGGCCCCGCCCGGCCACGCATATGCTGGGGCTCGGCACACCGTGGACGGGAGACCCCTGTGAAGGTCGGCTGCATCGGGCTCGGCGACATCGCGCGGAAGGCGTACCTGCCGGTGCTCGGCACCCAACCGGGCGTCGAACTGCACGTGCAGACGCGGACGCCCGCCACGCTCACCGGCGTCGCCGACAGCCTGCGTCTCCCGCAGGGACAACGCCACGCCGACCTCGACGCGCTGCTCGCCCAGAACCTCGACGCCGCCTTCGTGCACGCGCCGACCGGCGCCCACCCCGAGATCGTGACCCGGCTGCTGGAGGCGGGCGTCCCCACGTACGTCGACAAGCCCCTCGCCTACGAACTCGCCGAGTCCGAGCGCCTGGTGCGGCTCGCCGAGGAGCGGAACGTGGGTCTCGCCGTCGGCTTCAACCGGCGCTACGCCCCCGGATACACCCAGTGCGCCGACCATCCCCGCGAGCTGATCCTGATGCAGAAGAACCGCATCGGCCTGCCCGAGCACCCCCGCACGATGATCCTCGACGACTTCATCCACGTCGTCGACACCCTGCGGTTCCTGGTCCCGGGGACCGTCGAGGACATGACCGTGCGCGCCCGGACCGAGAACGGGTTGCTGCACCACGTCGTCCTCCAGCTCGCCGGGGACGGCTTCACCGCGCTCGGCGTCATGAACCGCCTCAGCGGCTCCGCCGAGGAGATCCTGGAGGTCTCCGGGCAGGACACCAAGCGCCAGGTCGTGAACCTCGCCGAGGTCATCGACCACAAGGGGCAGCCGTCCCTGCGGCGGCGCGGGGACTGGGTGCCGGTGGCCCGGCAGCGCGGCATCGAACAGGCGGTGCTCACCTTCCTCGACGCCGTCCGGGCCGGCAAGGTGCTCAGCGCACGGGACGCGCTCGCGACCCACGAGATGTGCGAGCGGGTCGTCCGGGAGGTGGAGGAGCGCTCCCGTCCCGGTCGGCCCTAGGCCGTGTCCGCAGGCCCTCGAAGGCGCCCCACACCACCAGGATCAGCAGCGCCGCGTGGACCGGCCAGTCGCCGAAGCGGACGTACGGTGTCGTACCGCTCGCCGTCGGTACGTCGTACACCGCGGAGGTGCTCTCGTCGGTGCCGAGCCAGGAGCCGACGCGTTCGCCGCTCGGACCGTGGACGGCGGAGACACCGGTGAGGGTCGCGTGCACCATCGGGCGGCCCGTCTCCGCCGCCCGCAGCGCGGCCAGTGAGGCGTGCTGCTCCGGCGCCCAGCTCTGCTGGAACGTGGAGGTGGCCGACTGGGCGAGCAGCACCACGGCGCCCTCGTCGACGAGATGGCGGCTCATGTCGGGGAACGCGCTCTCGAAGCAGACCATCGGCCCGACGCGCAGCCCCTTGCCGACGTCCATCACCACCTGCTCCGTGCCGCGCCTGCGGTCCTCACCGGCCGCCTCGCCGACGGAGGTCGCCCAGCCGAGCAGGGAGCGCGCCGGGACGTACTCGCCGAAGGGGACCAGCCGCATCTTGTCGTAGCGGTCGCCGGTCGGGCCGTCGGGGCCGACGAGTACCGAGCTCTTGTAGATGCCGGGGCGGTCCGAACGGTCGGCGTCCACGTTGACCAGGATGTCCGCGCCCGTCGCGCGGGACAGCGCGGCGATGCGGTCGGCGAGGTCGGGACGCTCGACCAGGTCGTAGCCGACACTGCTCTCGCCCCACACGATGAGATCGAGGTCCTGATCCGCGAGACGCCGGGTCAGCGTCTCCTCCCTCGTGAACCGGTTCTCGGGGCCGTCGGTGACCCCGGGCTGGACGACGGCGATCCGTACCCGGCCGTCCGCGTCGGGGCGCGGTGACCACACCCACGCGGCGGACGTCACGGTGGCCGTCGCGACCAGGCCCGCGACGGCGGGGACCCGCGCCCGCCGTACCGCGACGAGGACGGCGACCGCGACGTTCACGGCGACCACCAGGAAGCTGAGCAGCCAGACCCCGCCGACCGAGGCCAGCCGCAGCGCGGCCTCCACCTGCCACTGGCTGGACCCCAGCAGCCCCCAGGGCCCGCCGAGCCCCTGCCAGGACCGGACGAGCTCGATCGCCAGCCAGCCCGACGGCACGACCAGCAGGGCGGCGGCGACCCGCCGGGGCGGGGGCGCGCCGGCCAGCAGACGGTGCACCAGCCAGCCCCAGGGCGCCCAGAGCGCCCCGAGCAGGGCTGCTATGACGAAGGTGAAGACATGCAGGTTCGGCAGCAGCCAGTGGTGCAGCGCCAGCATGTACCCGAGGCCGCCCAACCAGCCGTCGTACGCGGCCCGCCGCGCGGTCGGGGCCGTGCGGACCAGCAGCAGCCAGGGCACCAGGGCCACGTACGCGAACCACCACAGGGCCGGTCCGGGAAACGCGACCATGGGCAGCGCCCCGGCCGCCGCGGCGCCGAGACCACGCCGCCATGGGGAGGCCGTCCCTTCGGGCGTCGTCATCCAGCGCCTCCCTCCCCGGTGATGGGTATCTTCCAGTGTGCGCCCCCGAGACGATCTCCGACAGAGGGCGTGGGGAGGGACGGGCGTGACGGGACGGTACGCCGGGGCAGACGGGCAGCCGGGCAAGCGAGGGCGGCGGCGCTGGGATCAGGCGGGGGTGGCGGTGGCGTGGGGTCAGGCCGGGTGGGGGTGGTGGTCGGTGGGGAGGCCCTCGGGGGTGCGGCGCCATTTCTCCCGGACCACGACCTCGCTGAGCCGCCAGCCGTCGTCCGTGCGGACCAGGCCGAACGTGTAGCGGCCGCCGCAGACGAAGTCGGGCGCGGTGGATCCGCCGTCGTGACCGGCGAAACGCATGGGGTTGATGTAGTCCGCCTGCACCTCGGCGGTGTCACCGGTGTCGTGGTCCAGGTACCCGAACCGCACCCGCCGGTTGACGATCAGGTGCTGGCGCATGGGGAACAGCTCCATGCTGCGGGCCAGCCAGCCGGTGACCTGCGCGGCGTCGCCCTCGATACCGCCCGCCGAGCGGTAGTCGGCGCGGCCGCCCGGGGCGAACAGCCCCCGGTACGCCGTCCAGTCGCCGTCGTCCACCGCCACCGCGTACTCGGTGATCAGGCCGTCGACGGCGAGCCGGTCCATCACGGTCGCGAGCTCCACACGCTGCGTCATCGGTTCAGTCTTGGGGCAGGGGGCGCGACACGCCAAGGGGCGTGCGGTGACGACATACGACCGGCCGATATTCGGTGGCCCGCGGAGCCCGTGGTGATCGAATCTTGCTCCCGTGAAGGAAAGTGAGCGAGAACGAACAGAAGACACGACCGAGCCCCGATTCCGGGTCCGGGCCCGCCACACGGCGGACACGATCACCGTGTACCAGGCCTACCGGCCCGGGATCGGCGGCCCGGCCGCCCGCGACGGCCGCTTCCCGGCCGAGTGGAAGCGGGACCGGATGACGTGGATCAAGCCCTCGTTCCTCTGGATGATGTACCGCTGCGGATGGGGTCTGAAGGAAGGCCAGGAGACGGTGCTGGCCGTCGAGATCCGCCGCGAGGGCTTCGAGTGGGCGCTGCGCCACTCCTGCCTGTCGCACTACGTCCCTGAGTTGCACGAGAGCCAGGCCGCCTGGCAGCGGGAGCTGCGCCGGTCGCCCGCCCGGGTGCAGTGGGACCCCGAGCGCGGTCTGCGGCTGAACCCGCTGCCGTACCGCTCGTTGCAGCTGGGCCTGGCGGGCGAGGCGGCGGCCCGGTACGCCGACGAGTGGATCGTCGGGATCGAGGACGTGACCCCGCTCGCCCGGGAGGTGCACGGCCTCGTCCGGGCGGGCGAACTGGAACAGGCGGCGAAGCTGCTGCCCGAGGAGCGGCCGTACCCGCTCGACGACACCATGCCGGCCCATCTGCGCGGCTGAGCCGGCCGGCCGGACGGGTCGTACAAGTCGTACAGGTCGAGCGGGCCGTCGGTGTCAGCGGTGGCGGCGGCCGAGGAGGACGCACACCGCGTTCTCCTGGATCGCGCGCAGCCGCGCCAGCAGGGCGGGGTCCGAGGTCCTGTTCACCTGCGTCGTGATCGAGAAGGTGATCGACTTCCGCCCGTCGGGCGTCGCCGCCATCAGCTGCGTGTAGCCGGGGAAGTTCCCGGTGTGCCCCAGCACGACCCCGCAGCGGGTGCTGTAGCGGAAGATGGCCAGGCCCGCCGAGTTGCGGCCCGGGCCGGCCGGCTCGGAGGCGCCCTCGATCCAGCGGCGCTGCTCCTCGCGTACGGCCGGCGACGTCAGTTCACCGGCGGCGTAGGCGCGGATGAACCGCGTGAGGTCGCGCGGGGTGGAGACGATGCCGCCCGACGCCCACACCCCGGAGGCGCTGAGCAGCTCGCTGACGTCCTCCGGCGGCCCGGGCGGGCGCACGTCGTACCCGTGCATGTACGGCTCCGGAAGCTCGTAGCCCAGCGGGAGGCTGGTGTCGCGCAGGCCGAGCGGCCGGGTGACGAGGCGGTGCAGCAGATCCTCGTACGTCCGCTGGGTGGCCGACTCCGCCATGAGGGCCACGGCGATGTTGTCCGAGTTGGAGTACTGGTACCGGGAGCCCGGGGGAAAGCGCAGCCGTTCGCCGGCGACGAAGTCCAGCAGCCGTCGCGGGTCGAAGGTGCGGCGCGGGTCCGCGGTGAGCAGTTCCAGGAACTCCGGGTCCTCGGAGTAGTCGGGCAGCCCGCTGGTGTGGTTCAGCAGCTGCCGGAGGGTCACCTTGCGCCAGGCGCGGGGGAGTTGCGGGAGTCGGCGGCCGATCGTGTCGTCGAGGCCGAGGGCGCCCTGCTCCACCAGACGGAGGGCGACGGCACCGCTGAACGCCTTGGCCGTACTGGCGATCCGCATGTGGTCGGTGGGCTGGATCGGGCGGTCGGTCGCAAGGTCGGCGACACCGGCCCGCAGCACCTGGGTTCCCTGCTCACGCTGGAGGACGACGATGACGCCGGGTGGCCCTCCCGGCGTGTGGACCAGTTGTTCGAGCTGGTGGCGCAGGGCGCGCTCGTCCCCGCCGCCGGGAGCGGCACCCGTCGCCGGAGCGGCGAGGAGGCCGCCGAGACAGGACGAGCCGAGCAGGGCGACGAGCGCCAGACGGGCACGGGCGCGAGGACGGGGGCGGGGGATGAGCGGCATGGTGGTCCCGGGGAGCGTAGAGGGGGGCGGGCCCCCTCAGCATGGGCAGGACCGACGGCCGTGCGCTCGTGAGCTTGCTCTGTACGGCGGATCGGCGGGCCCCGGCCCCCGTCCGGGGCCCGCCGTGGGGTGCTCAGTGCCGGGCGAACTGGACCCGGGTCGGCTGCACGGTGTTGGGCCGCAGCGCGATCCCGTCGATGGTCAGCTGTTCCCCGTAGATGTCGGTGATCCTGATCGCGCCGCCGCAGCCGGCGCCGTGCTCGGAGAGGAAGTAGTTGTAACCGGTGCGGGCCAGCGCGGTCCAGCCGCTGCCGGTGCGCACCTCCAGCCGGGCCAGCGGGTTGCGGTGGCCGAGGGCCTGGATGCCGCACCAGTAGCGGCTGGAGCCGGTCTTGTACCGGATGGAGAGCGTGTCGGGCGAGCCGGGGCTCACCAGGCTCCAGGTGATCGGTATCTGGCCGCGCGACGGATCGGCGAGCTTGGCGAAGGCCTGGGTGGAGAGGTCGAGCTGGCCGGGCTTGCAGGGGGCCGGGCACTCGTTGGTGATCCGGACCGTGACGGAGGCACTGCCCGAGCGGACCAGGACGTAGGCCCCGCACGCCCTGGACGTCTCGTAGTCGGTGGTGTTCATCGCGGCGATCATCATGTCGGGGCTCGGGCCGAACGAGCATGCGCCGTCGCCGTTCCCGGCGTCGTAGAGGGTGGCGATCCCCTGGTAGGTGGTCCTGGGGCGGATGCGTCCCGCCAGGGTCGCCGTACCGGACCCCGGCCGGCGGGCGCTCGTGACCTTCGGCTTCGGGGACTTCGCGGTCGGGGTCGGCGACGGGCTGGGGGACGCGCTCGTCGAGGCCGACGGGCTCGGGGACGGCGACGGCGAGGACGTACGCCCGGTCGGTGTCGGCCGCTCGCGCGCCGGGGCGTCGGCGGCGGCCGTGGTGGTGACCTTCCTGGCCTCCTCGCTCTCGGCACCGCGGCCGGAGCCGAACGCCATGACGAGGGACGCGACGAGTGCGACGGCCGCCACGGCGACGGCGGAGACGAGGGCGGTGCGTCGGCCGGACCGGGAGGAGCGGCGCGGTGAGCGGTGTGAACGGGATGCCACGGATGAGTCCTTGCCTGGCTTGGGCGAACGGATGGTGCGTGTGTGGCTCCTGTGGGGGGAGCACACACCTCATCAGTGGCCGCCGGGTGCGGAAAGGTTGCCGTCACTTTCGCATCAGATCGGTGGACCGGGTGGGGGAACGAGCAGAACGGCTTCTGCCCTGGTGGCCGACCGGTGTTCATAGGATGATCGATCATCGGGCAGCGGGAGAAGCGGTGAAACGGAGCCGCCGGGGGTACAGCCGCCGGGGTACAGGGAGGTCGTTATGTCACGTCCGGTCACGGTGGTCACGGGGGGAAGCCGGGGCATCGGCGCCGCGACCTGTCTGCGGCTCGCGGCGGACGGCCATGACGTGGTCGTCGGATACGTGAGCGACGGCGCCGCCGCCGAGTGGATCGCGACGGGGGTCCGGGCGAACGGCGCCCGGTGTGTCACCGTCAAGGCGGACACCTCCGTCGAGGCCGACGTCGACCGGCTCTTCGAGACGGCGGCGGAACGGCTCGGCCCGGTCACCGGGCTGGTCAACAACGCCGGTGTGACGGGCCCGTTCGGCAGGCTGGCCGACACCGACCCGGCCGTGCTGCGGCAGGTGGTGGAGGTCAACCTCCTGGGCGTGCTGCTCTGCTCCCGCCGCGCGGCGCGCGGCATGGCCGCGTGGGGCGGTGGAGCCATCGTGAACGTGTCCTCGGCGGCGGCCACGCTCGGCAGCCCTGGTGAGTACGTCCACTACGCGGCGACCAAGGCCGCGGTCGACACGCTCACGACGGGGCTGGCCAAGGAACTCGGACCCGACAACATCCGGGTCAACGCGGTCGCGCCGGGCGTCATCGACACCGAGATCCACGCCAGGAACGGGGATCCGGGGCGGCCCGAGCGGATCGCCGCGTCCATTCCTCTGCGGCGTCCGGGGCGGGCCGACGAGATCGCGTCGGCCATCGCGTGGCTCATGTCGCCGGAGGCGTCGTACACGACGGGTGCGGTGCTGCGGGTGGCCGGCGGGCGGTGAGGGCTGGGCGACGGCCGTTGGCCCACAGCCCCGCACCGCCGCTACCGGCCCTACCGCTTCTCGCGCAGGCGTTGGAAGGCGGTCGGGGTGGGGCGGTGGGGCAGGAAGTCCTTGATGCGCCTTGCGCAGTCCTGCGGGGCCGCGAGGGACGTGTCGCACTCGATGTCGTAGATCCCGTGGGTGTGCACCCGCGCCAGCTGCCGTGCCGCGAGCCCCGGGGGTCGGTCGCCCCGCTCGCGCTCCCGTCGTTCGAGTTCGGCGCGGGGGCAGTGGACGCCGACGAACACGACGTCCTGCGGTACGAAAAGGTCCAGGCAGTCCCGCAGCCGCCACCCCTCGCTGAGGACGTGGTCCACCACGACGTTGTTGCCCGCGGCTGCCATGCCCGCGATCGCGCGGTGGTAGCCCCGCCAGGTGCGGTGGAGCACGTTGGCCAGCCGCTCGGGGTCCATCTCCCGCCGTGTCCGCATGGCGTGGAACGCGTCGACCGGCAGATGGAAGAACGGCTCGTCCAGGATCCGCAGCAGCTCGACGGCGATGCTCGACTTGCCCGAACTGGACGTGCCGTTCAGGAAGATGATCAGCCCCCCAGGGACGCCGTACGATACGGCCGCACCCTGCTCCGGGACGCTCACGCGGCCTCGATGACCTCTCCGCGTATCGCCGCGGCCCACTCCACCACCAACAGCTCGTACTCCGCGCGCTCCTGAGCCGACAGCGAACCGCCCGCGCGCCGCCACAGCGCGCGGATCTGGTCGTTCACATCGGCAGCGGACCGCACGGAACCACAGGCAAGGGAATCGGGGGACATGCGGACAAGCGTAGGCGCAAGAGCTGACGGTGCGCTACAGCCCGGCTACGGATCCCGTATGTGCTTGGTCACTGAAGGGAGTTGGGGCGTCCGCTCAGGTGCGGACGCCCCAACTCACGTGCTCGGGGCGGCTCCGTGACGCGGCCGCCCGCGGATGCCTCCCGGTCAGCCCGCCGACTCGCCGGCGTGCGGGCTCAGTACGCCCATCGAGACGAGGACGACGATGACGATGCCGAGGGCGATGCGGTACCAGACGAAGGGCATGAAGCTCTTGGTGGAGATGAACTTCATGAACCACGCGATCACGGCGTACCCGACCACGAACGCGATCACCGTGGCGAAGATCGTCGGGCCCCAGGAGACATGACCGCCCTCCAGGGCGTCCTTCAGCTCGTAGCCGCCGGAGGCCAGCACGGCGGGGATGGCGAGGAGGAAGGAGTAGCGGGCCGCGGCCTCGCGCTTGTAGCCCATGAGCAGGCCGCCGCTGATGGTGGCGCCGGAGCGGGAGACGCCCGGGATGAGGGCCATGGCCTGGCAGAGGCCGAAGATCAGGCCGTCCTTGACGCTCAGCTGGTCCAGGGTCTTGCGTTCCTTGATGGCACGGTGCTTGCCGCCCGTCTCGTCGCGGGCGGCCAGACGGTCCGCGACGCCCAGGACGATGCCCATCACGATCAGCATGGTCGCGGTGATGCGCAGATCGCGGAACGGGCCCTCGATCTGGTCCTTGAGGGTCACGCCGAGGACACCGATCGGGATGGAGCCGACGATCACCAGCCAGCCCATCTGGGCGTCGCGGTCGCCGCGCATCTCCTTGTTGAACAGGGAGCGGGACCACGCCGAGATGATGTTGACGATGTCCTTGCGGAAGTAGATCAGCACCGCGGCCTCGGTGCCGATCTGGGTGATCGCCGTGAAGGCCGCTCCCGGGTCCTCCCAGCCGGAGAAGGCCGCCGTCAGCCGCAGGTGCGCGCTGGAGGAGATGGGGAGGAACTCGGTCAGCCCCTGGACGAGTCCGAGGATGAGGGATTCAAACCAAGACATGAAGTTACGTGGTCCAAGCGCTGATCGTGAGGGGCCGACGGGAAAGGTGACACGCCGCCGACCCGGCCGCCGGGCGGCCGTGCGGGGCGGGTGATCACAGGTACGGGGGCAGCCTAGCGCCCCCGGATGACAGGGCTGCCACAGGGGTTTGGCAGGGCCGTGCGGGGGAGGGGCGGGGACCGGCGTACCGAGGGGTGGAACGGCCGAATCCACGGTGTTGACCGGTGACTATGTCCGCACATACGTTGCTGGCTGGAGAAAGCGCTTGCCGTTGCGAGGGTCGCCGTACCGCCGGAGCCCTGGCCACCAGGCGTTGGCCACTGTCCGACGTCCCGTTCGATGGAG
The DNA here is from genome assembly GCF_055572815.1 of Streptomyces sp. NPDC030296. Taxonomy (NCBI): domain Bacteria; kingdom Bacillati; phylum Actinomycetota; class Actinomycetes; order Kitasatosporales; family Streptomycetaceae; genus Streptomyces; species Streptomyces sp. NPDC030296. The sequence continues at coordinate 565,797 of NZ_JBVICQ010000005.1, read as the reverse complement.
TGCTGATCACGTCCATGCCCACACCCAGCAACGATCCGAGCCCGACTCCGGACCAGCCGCGGACCCCTCTGAAGGGCCGCCGTGTCCGCGCCGCCATCGTCGGTGTCGGCGCCATCGGCGGCGGCTCCCACCTGCCCGCGCTCGCGCGCCTCGCCGAGGAGGGGGAGGCCGAGGTCGTCGCGGCGGTCGACATCGATGCCGGGGCGGTGCGCGCGTTCTGCGCCGAGCACGGCATCCCGCACGGCTACACCGATCTGGACCGCATGCTGGCCGAGGAGCGCCCCGACCTGGTCTGCGTGTGCACCCCGCCCACCCTGCACCGCGACCAGACCGTGGCCGCCCTGCGAGCCGGCGCCTGGGTGTGGTGCGAGAAGCCGCCGGTGCCCACGCTCGCCGACTTCGACGCCGTGGAGGCGGAGGAAGGCGCGGACACCGGCGGGCCGTTCGCCTCGATCGTCTTCCAGCACCGCTTCGGTTCGGGCGCCACGCACGTACGGAAGCTGATCGTCGAGCAGGCGGTCGGCCGTCCCCTCGTCGCGCACTGCCAGACCACCTGGTACCGGAACGCCGCCTACTACTCCGTGCCCTGGCGTGGCCGCTGGGCGACCGAGGGCGGCGGCCCCGCCATGGGCCACGGCATCCACCAGATGGACCTCCTCCTCGACCTGCTCGGCCCCTGGAGCGAGGTCCGCGCCATGGCCGGGCGGCTCGTCCACGACGTGGAGACCGAGGACGTCTCGACCGCCCTCGTGCGCTTCGAGAACGGCGCCCTGGCCACCGTCGTCAACAGCGTCCTCAGCCCCGACGAGGTCAGCCGCATCCGCATCGACTGCGAGCGCGCCACGATCGAACTCACCCACCTGTACGGCCACTCCAACGCCGACTGGTCCATCACCCCCGCCCCCGGCACCCCGGACGCGGACACGGCGGCCTGGCGGGACTTCGGCGCCGACGTGCCCAGCTCCCACCTGGCCCAGCTGCGTGAACTCGTCGCGAGCATGCGCGCCGGTGAGCGGCCCCGCAGCAGCGGCGCCGACGGCCGGACGAGCCTGGAGCTGATCGCCGCGCTCTACAAGTCGGCGTTCACGGACACGACCGTACGGCGTGGCGAGATCGGCCCGGGGGACCCGTACTACACGGCCATGCACGGCGGAGCCCCCGGCTGGGCGCCCGCACCCGCCCAGGAGCCCGCCACGAGTGAGGAGATCCCCGCATGACCTTCCACGACGGGCTGCGCGTGGTCCACGCCCACGGCGACCGGATCACGGTCACCGAGCCGGCCACCGGCGTCGAACTGTTCAGCTACGTGTACCGGCCGGAGGCGGCCTGGGAGGCCCCCAAGCCGTACCTGCACCCGATTCGCACCCTCGCGGGCGACGTCGTCACCGGCTACCGCCCCAACGACCACCGCTGGCACAAGGGCCTCCAGCTGACGGCCTCGCACCTGTCGGGTCAGAACCTGTGGGGCGGCAACTCCTACGTCCACGGCGAGGGATATCTGCCCATCCCCGAGCGGGTCGGCTCGATGGCCCACGCCGGTTTCGACGAGGTCGTCTCCGAGGGCGACCGGGTGGTGATCGCCGAGCGGCTGACCTGGCACCCGTACGGCGGGGAGCTGTGGGCCGACGAGGAGCGCCGGATCGAGGTGCACGACGTCGACACCGAGGCGGGATCGTGGGCGCTCACCTGGACCAGCGCGATCACCAACCGCCGTGACGAGCCGCTGCTGTTCGGCAGCCCGACCACCGCCGGGCGCGAGATGGCCGGCTACACCGGCCTGTTCTGGCGCGGCCCGCGCGCCTTCCGCGCGGGGCGGATCATCGGCCCCGACGCCGAGGGGCCGGAGCTGATGGGTGGGCAGGCGCCGTGGCTGGCGTACTCGGGCGAGCACGACGGCGCCGACGGGCACGCCACGCTCGTCTTCGTCCACGCCCCCGAGAACGACCACACGGGTGCCGAGGGCGCCCACCCCGCTCACTGGTTCGTCCGCAACGAGCCGTTCGCGGCCGTCGCCCCCTCCTGGGCGTTCTTCGACGAACTGGCGCTAGCCCCCGGCGACACGCTCACCCGCCGCTACCGGGTCGTCGTGGCGGACGGGGCATGGGAGCGGGAGGAGATCGCCAAGTACCTGGAGGCGCACCCATGGTGAAGGGTCACGAGGGACTGCCCGGCGGGGTCGCCGTCTCACACCTGTCCGTCTACGACTGGCCCGCGACGGACGGGGTGTGCGGCGGAACGCCCCATATGCACCTGACCTGTTCGGAGGGGTACGTCGTCACCGGCGGACGCGGCGCCGTGCAGACCCTGACGGCGTCCGGGTACGAGGTCACACCCCTGACGCCGGGGACGGTCGCCTGGTTCACGCCCGGCACCATCCACCGGCTGGTCAACGAGGACGAGCTGCGCATCACCGTCCTGATGCAGAACAGCGGGCTGCCGGAGGCGGGCGACGCCGTGCTCACGTTGCCGCCGCGGTACCTGACCGACCCGAAGACGTACGCCGCGGCGACCCGTATCCCGGTGGACGCGCCGGAGGAGGAGCAGGAGCGGGTCGCCCGGGCCCGCCGCGACCTCGCCCTGGAGGGCTACCGGGCGCTGCGCGGCGCGGACGGGCCCGAGCCGCTCGCCGCGTTCCACCGGGCCGCCGCGGCATTGGTCCGGCCACGGCTCGCCGAGTGGCGGGCGCGCTGGGTAGGGGGCGCGCGGGCCGCCGCCGAGGCGACGGGGGAGCAGTTGGACCGGCTGGAGCGTGGGGACGTGACCTACCTGGCCGACGCCGTGGTCCGGGCCCAGGAGCCCTCGGTGCACGGGAAGTTCGGGATGTGCGGGCGGCTGGACGTCTATCAGGGGGACTGAGCGGGGGTGGCGGGGCGCCGCCGGGGATGGGGCCGGGGCGACGGGGCGCCTGCGGGGCGGGGGCGACGGTCACCTGGCGGCTGCGGGTCGTGGCGGCCAGTTCCCCGCGCCCCCTTCAGGGCGCGGGTGTGAGCCTCTGCTTGTTGCCGCAGGCCGAGCAGTGTCAGACGAGGGCGGTGGCCAGCAGGGCGAAGGCGGCGACGATGAGGGCGACGCGGCCGTAGTGGTAGCGCTCCCAGCGGTTCATCTGCTCCTTCCAGTCGGCGGGCCGGTTGTCGGGGGTCCAGGTCTTGCCCCGGTTGTTGATGGGGACGAGCAGCAGGACCGACATGATCACGCTGAGGAGCAGCAGTACGCCGGCGGTGACGACGAGGCCGGTGCCGGCATCGTGCCGGCCGGCCGCGGCCCAGACCCCGACGAGGGCCAGCGAGCTGATGTACCAGACCGGCATCACGGCGCCGAGCATCCGGCCGCCGTGGGAGCGGCCGAGCTGGCCGCTGTCGCCGGGGAGCGCGTCCAAGATCCGGTTGAGCACGAAGGCGACGGAGAACTCCACCCCCACCATCACGCCGACGGACACGAGGGTGACGACCTGGAGCACGTTGAGCATGGCGATGCCTCTTCCCGAGATCGATCTAGCGTTGCTAGATGATGTGGCAACGCTAGTACTGGCGCCGCTCGCTTGTCTAGCGATGCTAGAATTCGAGGCATGTCGGTACAGGAACGCAAGGAACGCGAGCGGGCGGCCCGTGAACGTCTGATCGTGGCGACGGCCCGCGAACTCGCCGAGGAGCAGGGCTGGGACGCGGTCACCACCCGTCGGCTGGCCGAGCGCATCGAATACAGCCAGCCCGTCCTCTACAGCCACTTCCGGGGCAAGCGGGAGATCATCGGCGCCGTCGCCCTCGAAGGCGCCGCCGAGATGGCCGCGGCGCTGCGGGCCGCGGCCCCCGCCGCGGACGGCCCCCGCGCCCGGGTCGTCGTCCTCGCCCGCACCTACCTCGACTTCGCCGAGCGCAACCCGGCGGTCTACGACGCCATGTTCCAGCTCGACGGCGGTCTGACGTTCGCGCGGGAGGACACCCCCGCACCGCTGAAGGACGCCTTCGCCGCCCTGCTGGAGACCCTCGCGGAGGTCGCCGGGGACGGCGTCCACCCGGGCGTGTTCACCGAGGTGTTCTGGGCGTCCCTGCACGGGCTGGCGACCCTGACCCGGGCGGGACGGCTGCCGGCGGAGTACGCCGAGGGCAGACTGGAGCTGCTGGTGGACCGGCTCGCCGTGGTCTGACGCGGGCCAGCGAACGCCCCGGCGGGTGTCACAGCGGTCGGCGCATGCAGGCCCGGGGCCACCGGTCCAGGCCGTGCGCCGCTTCCCGGGCACGGATCGCCCGCAGGCCGGGGGTGAGCCCGCTCTCGGTCAGGAGCCGGAACCCGCAGCGCGCGTAGTAGGGGGCGTTCCATGGGACTTCGGTGAACGTGGTCGGCGTCAGGGCGGGTGCCCCCTCGGTCGTGGCCTGACCGGCCAGATGGTCCAGCAGGGACCGGCCGAGGCCGCGGCGCGCACTGTCCGGGCCCGACCCGCCCGGCGGTGTCAGCGGGCCCGCAGGTGGTGGCGCTTGCGCCAGGCCACTGCCGCACCCAGCAGCGCCGGGAGCGCGATGCACGCCATCGCGAGCAGGAAGGCCGGGGACGTCGGGGCGGAGGCGCGGGCGCCCGCTACGGCGTACGCGGCGGTGTTGGGGATGGAGCCGAGGGCGGTGGCCAGCAGGAACGGCAGGTAGCCCATGCGGGAGACGGAGGCGCAGTAGTTCGCCGCCCAGAACGGCACCCCGGGGAAGAGGCGGGCCGCCAGCATCGAACGGAACCCGTGACGGCTGAGCTGGCCGTCCGCCGACTTCAGCCAGCGGTGCCGCAGCAGCGGCCGCAGCGCGTCCTGCCCGAGCATCCGGCCCAGCGCGAACGCGATGCCCGCCCCGAGGACCGTTCCCGCGAGCGCCGAGGCCAGGCCCAGCTGCGAGCCGAAGAGGGCGCCCGCCGCGATGTTGAGGATCGGCCGGGGCACGAACGCCACCGTGCACAGCCCGTACGCCACCGCGAACACCACGGCCGCGGTGCCGCCGCTCAGCTGGGGCGGCCAGCCGTCGGCCAGCAGCCGCTGCGGCTCGAACAGCAGCACGGTCACCACGGCGCCGGCGAGCAGCGCCAACAGCAGTGAGAACCGCGCCCACGGCGAGAGCAGCGCTCTGCCCCAGCGGGCGGCGCCGTTCGGCGGGACGGCGGGGACGGCTGCGGGTGCGGCGACGGCGAGCTCCGTGGCGGCGGCCCGGGGAAGGACCGAGGCGGTGCCCCCAGAGCGGGTGGTGGCATCGAGCATTCGTCGACGGTAACCGACCGATGTGTGTGTACGCCCTACGGAACGTCTCACCGCGGTCACAGGAACCGGAACGGCAGCACCCTCGGGCATCCGCCACCGGGCGCCCGGCCGGGGACCGTACACCGCGCGGCCTGCGCCTTCGGGAGCACGCGCACCGCCCGGCCCGCGTTCAGCCCGCCCCCGACCTGTGAAGCATCTCTCTTCGGCACGGTTCGCGAACTCGCCCTCCCGGAAAACCATTCGACGCGGGCGGCCGCGTCGGCGAGGATCGACCCATGTTCCGGTACGCCTTCGTTCTCGCAGCGTCCGCGGTAGACGCGGATGCGCCGAAGGCTGCCCTTCTGATCGTCGTGGCCGCCGCAGACGGCGCCCGAAGCTGACCCTTCCCGGAGATTCCGGCGGACCCCGCAGGGGGAGGGTCGGCGCGTTCTCGGGGTCCCCGTCCCGGCCACGCCCTCACGGCGCCGGGGCCATCACTCAGTACCGCTGAAGAGGCTTCGAGGTATCGCCATGTCCAAGACCGCTTACGTCCGCACGAAACCGCACCTCAACATCGGCACGATGGGCCACGTCGACCACGGCAAGACCACCCTGACCGCCGCCATCACCAAGGTCCTCGCCGAGCGCGGGGCCGGCACGTTCGTGCCGTTCGACCGCATCGACCGCGCCCCCGAGGAGGCGGCGCGCGGCATCACCATCAACATCGCGCACGTCGAGTACGAGACCGACACCCGGCACTACGCGCACGTCGACATGCCCGGCCACGCCGACTACGTCAAGAACATGGTCACCGGCGCCGCGCAACTCGACGGGGCGATCCTCGTCGTCTCCGCGCTCGACGGGATCATGCCCCAGACCGCCGAACACGTCCTGCTCGCCCGGCAGGTGGGCGTCAACCACATCGTGGTGGCGCTCAACAAGGCCGACGCGGGTGACGAGGAACTGACGGACCTCGTCGAGCTGGAGGTGCGCGAGTTGCTCACCGCGCACGGCTACGGCGGCGACTCCGTCCCCGTCGTACGGGTCTCCGGGCTGAAGGCCCTCGAAGGGGACCCACGCTGGACGGCGTCCGTCGAGGCGCTGCTCGACGCGGTGGACACCTATGTCCCGATGCCCGAGCGGTATCTGGACGCGCCGTTCCTGCTGTCCGTGGAGAACGTCCTGACGATCACCGGGCGGGGGACCGTCGTCACCGGTGCCGTCGAGCGGGGCACCATCCGGGTCGGCGACCCGGTCGAGGTGCTCGGCGCGGACGTCGAGACGGTCGTCACCGGTCTGGAGACCTTCGGCAAGCCCATGGCGGAGGCGCAGGCCGGGGACAACGTGGCGCTGCTGCTGCGCGGAGTGGCGCGGGACACCGTCCGGCGCGGACACGTGGTGGCCGCGCCGGGAAGCGTCGTGCCCAGCCGGCACTTCACCGCGCAGGTGTATGTGCTGTCGGCGAAGGAGGGGGGCCGCACGACGCCGGTGTCCAGCGGGTACCGGCCGCAGTTCTACATCCGCACCGCGGACGTGGTCGGTGACGTCGACCTCGGGGAGGCGGCCGTCGCCCGGCCGGGCGACCGGATCACGATGCGCGTGGAGCTGGGACGGGAGGTTCCGTTGGAGCCCGGTCTCGGGTTCGCGATCCGTGAGGGCGGCCGCACCGTGGGGGCGGGGACCGTCACGGCCGTCCGCTAGTCGGGGCAAGGAGCGTGGGGGACCGCGGGCCGTCGTGGCCGGTCGCGCGGTCCCCCACAACCCTTTCCGGCCGGTCGCGCGGTTCCCCGAGCCCCTTTCCGGCGGTGCTCCTACGGTCCTTCGGCCGGGTCCGCGCCCGGCAGAATGGATCCCGTGAACGAAGCCATACCCGTCTCCCGTGCCATCGACCGGGGCACCGCCAAGCTCATGCCCGACGTCGACCGGGAGCGGGCCTGGCTGCTGACGGTGGACGGGGCCCCGCAGTCGTACGTGGACCTGGACGAGCCCACGCACCTGGAGTTCGAGTACGCGCGGCGGCTGGGGCACGCGCTGGACACGGTGGCGGAGCCGGGGCGGCCGCTCGACGTGCTGCACCTCGGCGGGGGCGCGCTCACCCTGCCCCGCTATGTGGCCGCCACCCGCCCGGGATCCCGGCAGGACGTCGTCGAGTACGACCGGGGACTGCTGGACCTCGTCGTGGAGCGGCTGCCGCTGCCGGCGGACGCCGGGATCGCGCTGCACGACGCCGACGCGAGGAAATGGCTCGAAGGCGCTCCCGCCGGCTCCGCCGACGTACTCGTCGCGGACGTCTTCGGCGGCTCACGCGTGCCCGCGCATCTGACGACCGAGGGGTACGCGCGGGCAGCCGCACGGGTCCTTCGGGCGGACGGCGTCTATCTCGCGAACCTCGCCGACGCCGCGCCCTTCGCGTTCCTGCGGTCCCAACTGGCGACGCTGGGCACCGTGTTCGAGGAGCTGGCGCTGATCGCCGAACCCGGGGTGCTGCGCGGCCGGAGGTTCGGCAACGCCGTGCTGCTCGCCTCCCACCGGCCGCCCGACGTCGCCGTCCTCGCCCGGCGCACCGCCGGTGACGCCTTCCCCGCGCGGGTCGAGCACGGGGCGGCGCTGCGCGACTTCATCGGCGGTGCCGCGCCCGTCGGCGAGGAGGACGCGGTGCCGTCACCCGAGCCGCCCGACGGCGCCTTCGGCATCGGCTGAGCCGGGCTCGGCGTCCGGCTCGCCGAGGGCGACGGGCTTGGTTCCCCGCCGGGTCAGGGTCCGCACGTCCCGGATGCACAGCACCGCCGCCGTGGCCGCGACGCACGCCCCGGCACAGCCCCACAGGGCCGCCGGGCGCCCGAAGGCGCTCTCCGCGGGCCCCGCCAGCGCGGCGGCCAGCGGCACCATCGAGACGGAGCCGAACCAGTCGTACGCCGAGACGCGCGACAGCTTCTCCTCGGGGATCTCCTGGTGCAGCGCCGTCATCCAGGAGACGCCGAACACCTCGATCGACATCCCGCTGACGAACATCGTCACGCACAGCACGGCGACCGGCGCGGGCACGGCGAGCGCCGCGGACGGCAGGGCGAACGGGAAGACGCACAGCACACCCACGAGGAGCAGCCGGCGCGGTTTCCAACGGGTCATCAGCAGCGCCCCGACGGCGTTGCCGGCTCCGAACAGCGCCAGCGCCAGACCCCAGGGGCCCGCACCGCCCAGATGGTCACGGGCCACCTGGGGGCCGTAGACCGCGTCGGCGGCGACGATGACCGCGTTGACGAGGGAGAACTGCACGACGATCGCCCACAGCCAGGGCCGGCCGGTGAACTCCCGCCAGCCGTCGCGGAGATCGGCGAGCATGCCGTGGCCCGGCTCGCGGTCCGGTATGTGGCTCACGTCGAGGAAGGCGCGCATGGCCCCGGCGATCGCGAACGCGGCCGCGTCGACGGCGAGCACCCAGCCGGGGCCGATCACCGCGACGAGCGCACCCCCGACGGCCGCGCCGGTCATGGTCGCGCCCTGCGAGGCGAACCGGAACAGCGCGAAGGCCCGCCCCGCCTGCTCGGCGGTGACCGACGACAGCAGCATGCCCTCGGCCGCCGGGTTGAAGAACGCCTGCCCGGTGCCGCCCAGGGCGGACAGCAGCATCATCTGCCACAGCCGGGCCTCCCCGGTGAGCACCAGCACCGCGAAGACGGCCTGGGACAGACAGTTGAGGGTGTTCGCGGCGACCATCACCCGGTGCCGCGGCAGCCGGTCCGCGACCGCGCCGCCGATGAGCAGGAACAGCACCAGCGGCAGGGTGCGCGCCGCCGCCACCAGACCCACGTCCCCGCCGTCGCCGCCCGACTCCAGGACCGCGAAGGCGGCCGCGATGAGGGCGCCGTGGCTGCCCAGGTTGGTGACCACGGCGGCGGTCGTCAGCATCGTGTAGTTGCGGCCCGCCCAGGCGGGCCGGCGGAAGGCGGCGGGAGTGGTCACCGGCTGACTATCGCTGCCCCCGGCAGTGCTTGCCAAACCGTTTCCGCATGGCGTATGGCCAGATCAGGCCACCGGGACGGGGTGGCTCGGCCGCCTCGGGGGCCGGCACCCGCCGGCCCCCGTACCCGGTGTCGTGCTCAGCCGCCCGTGGGCTCGCCGTACAGCCGTACCGTGCTGAGGATCTTCTGCACCGTCGAGTCCGGCACCTCGTCGTCGACGCCCTTGGCGCCGTGGAACGTCCAGGAGACGTAGTCGTCCTTGGAGTTCTTGAAGGCGAACGTGGTCGCCTTGCCGTCGGTGTCGCACTTGCCCTTCTTGGGGACACCGGTCGAGGAGGTGGTCGCGACACTGCCCTCGACGCCCGACGCCGTCGTGTACGGCTCCGGCTTGCCGACCTTCATCAGCTTCTTGGAGGAGTCCTTCTGGTCGGTGTACCCGCCGAAGACCCACCACGCCGAGTCGTTGCGGGCGATGTCGTCGGTGTTCTTCGCGCCCTGCTGTCCCTTGGTGCCGACGGCGGCGAGGGACGTCTCCTCCTTGTAGCCGTCCTTGTCGGCGTCGGAGACGCACCACTTCTCCTTGAGGATGGCGGGCGCCGACATGCCGATGATGACGGAGGTGTCGTCCTTCGAGTTGTCGTCGAAGCCGATGAAGGTGCCGGGCGTCTTGACGTCCCAGTCCGGGGGCACGTCGAAGGCCGTGCCCCACTTCGGGTTGACGACGACCTTCCAGCCCTTGATGGTCGGCTGCGCGCCGGCGTCCTCACCGCGCGGGTTGTCCTGGCTCTCCGAGGCGGTCGGCGTGGGCGAGACCGACGGCTTGGAGTCGTCCTTCGCATCGGTCCTGCCGTCCTCCTCGCCGCCGAGGACCAGGAATCCGGTCACACCGGCGGCGACGACGACCGCCGTGGCCGCCACGATCGCGATGAGCTTGGTCCGGTTGCCGCCGCCTCCGCCCGGCGGTTCCGGCGCGCCCACCGGGGACGGGGCACCCCACTGGGGCTGCTGCCCGTAGTGCGGTTGCTGACCCGTCGACTGGTAACCCGGCTGCTGGTACGGGTTCGGCTGCTGGTACCCGGGCTGCGGGTACGCCGGCTGTTGATGCCCCGTCTGTCCCGGCTGGCCGTACCCGGGTTGCTGGTACGGGTTCGGTTGCTGCGGGTTCTGCTCGCCCCCGGGCGGCTGCTGCTGTCCTGGCCACATGGCTCGTAACCATAGATGTGCCGGAGGCGGGGGTGCCACGGAGCCCCCGCCCCGCGGCCGTCAGCCGCCCGTCGGTTCGCCGTACAGCCGGACCGTGCTCAGGATCTTCTCGATGGTCGCGTCCGGGAGTTCGTCGTCGACACCCGTGGCACCGAACAGGCTCCACGCCACGTAGTCGCCCGCGGAGTTCTTGAACCCGAAGGTCACGGCCTTGCCGTCGCTGGCGCACTTGCCCTTCTGCGGCGTGTTCTCGGAGCGGGCCCAGGCGACACTGCCCTCCACCCCGGAGGCCGTCGTGTACGGCCGCGCCTTCTTGTCGACGGTGAGGCTCTTGCGGTCGGGCTGCGTGTAGCCGCCGTACACGTACCAGGGCACCTGGTTGAGGGCGACCTCGTCGGTGTCCTTGGCGCCGTTCGCGCCCTTGGTGCCCGCGCCGGCGAGCTCGGTGTGGTCCTTGCGGCCGTCCTTGTCGTCGTCAGAGGTGCACCACTCGGACTTGAGGAACGCCGGTGCCGACATGGTGATGAGGGGCGGGTCCCCGACGTCGCCCTTGGCGTCCTCGAAGCCGGTGACGGTCGTCGGCGACGCGACCTCCCAGTCCGCCGGGACGTCGAAGGCCGTGCCCCACTTGGGGTTGACGACGACCTTCCAGCCCTCGACGGTCGGCTTCGGACCGTCCGCGCCACGGCCGTCGTCGGCCGAGGCGGAGGCGCTCGGATCCGGGGAGGCGCTCGCCGAGGACTTCCCGCCCTTGCCGCCGCCCTTCGCCTCCTCGTCCTTGTCGCCGCCGAGGACCAGGAACCCGGTCACCCCGGCGGCCACGACCACGGCCGCGGCCGTCACGACCGCGATGAGCCTGGTCCGGTCGCCGCTCTTGCCGGGCGGCTGCGGCGTGCCCGACGGCGCCGGCGTGCCCCACTGCTGCCCGTACGGTCCCTGCGCGGCCGACTGCTGACAGCCGGGCTGCTGATAGGGATTCGGCTGCTGGTATCCCGGCTGCTGGTACGGGTTCTGCTGCGGATTGTGCTCGCCCCCGGGCGGCTGCTGCTGTCCTGGCCACATGTCCGGCAACGGTAGTGAGCCCGTGCCACGGTTCCGTCACCGTGCGCCTCCAGGCATGTACTGGTCATGTGGAGAGTTCGTGAGGGATCGGGCGGCGCCGGCTTCTGTTGCGCTGACCACACCGCGGCACCCCTGGTCAGAGGTTCCTACTCGTGGGTAACATCCCGGCATGAGCGCAGACCAGATGTCGATCGGCGAGATGCTCGCCGCCACGGTGCCGATGGCCAGGACGCTGAACCTGGAGTTCCTGGAGACCACGCCGGAGAAAGCCGTGGTGGCGCTGCCGGACCGGAGCGACTTCCACAACCACGTCGGCGGGCCGCACGCCGGCGCGATGTTCACGCTGGGCGAGTCGGCGAGCGGGGCGATCGTGCTCGCCGCCTTCGGTGACCAGCTCTCGCGTGCCGTGCCCCTCGCGGTCAGCGCCGAGATCGCCTACAAGAAGCTCGCGATGGGCGAGGTCACGGCCACTGCGACCCTCGGCCGTCCCGCCACCGAGGTCGTCGCCGAGCTCGACGCCGGTGAGCGCCCCGAGTTCCCCGTCTCCGTCGCCATCCGGCGCGCGGACGGCGCCGTCACCGGCGAGATGACCGTCGTCTGGACCCTGCGCCCCAACGGCTGACCCGGTCACCTCCCGTCACCCTCGCCGTCCGCCGCCCCGGCCGACCGGCGAGGGCTCCTTCGCGCAGCGCATTGACACGAGTCACTGACGGCCCTAGGTTCCCCGCCGACACGCGCACCGTGGTCCACCACGACGCCTGCACGAAGGAGTGAGGCTCATGCACGACACCGTGTCCCGGAGTTCCGCCCGCTTATGGCGGCTGGCGGTGGGAGCGACCGCCCTCGCCGCCACCCTCCTGGCACCCGCCCCGGCCCAGGCCGCACCCCCCGGAGAGCCGGCCGTCGTCCGCACCGACGCCGGCTGGGTACGCGGGCAGACCACGGCCGAGGGGCGGCAGTTCCTCGGCATCCCCTACGCCCGGCAGCCCGTCGGCGACCTCCGCTGGACCGAGCCCCGGCCGGTGCCCCCCTGGCAGGGGGTGCGCGAGGCCGGCGCGTTCGGCAACAGATGCGCCCAGACGGCCAGTTGGGACCCCGGCTACGAGCGGCCCAGCCACACCGAGGACTGCCTGGCCCTCAACGTGTACACACCGCAGGGCACCGCCCGCCGCCCGGTCATGGTCTGGCTGCACGGCGGCGGCCTCACCGCTGGCGCCGGCGAGGACGTGGTGCCGGACGCCTTCGCACGGCGTACCGGCACGGTCGTCGTGACCGTCAACTACCGCCTCGGCGCCATGGGCTTCCTCGCCACCGACGACCTCGACAACGAGGCGAGCGACGGCGTCTCCGGCAACTTCGGCATGCTCGACCAGCAGGCCGCGCTGCGCTGGGTACGGGCCAACATCGGCCGCTTCGGCGGCGATCCGGGCCGCGTCACCATCGCGGGCGAGTCCGCGGGCGGCCGCTCCGTCTGCACGCAGCTGGCCTCACCCACCTCCCGGGGCCTGTTCCGCGCCGGCATCGTGCAGAGCGGCGCGTACGGCGACTGCTCGGCCCGCACGCACGAGTCGGCGGTCGCCCAGGGCAGGACCTTCCTGACAAGACTCGGCTGCGCGGACACGGCGTGCCTGCGGGGGAAGACCGCCGCCGAGATCCTCGCCGCCCAGGCCGGCCTGAACTGGGGGCCCGTCGCCGGCGGCGCCTTCCTGCCCGTCCAGCCCTTCGAGGCGTTCCGGAAGGGGGCGGCCGCCCGGGTGCCCGTCCTCAACGGTGCCAACCAGGACGAGGGCCGCCTGTTCGCCTTCGGCCGCTTCGACGCCGCCGGGACCCCGCTCACCGCGGAGCAGTACCCGACCGTCATGCGGGCCGCCTACGGCGACCGCGTCCTCGCCCGCTACCCGCTCACGGACCACCCCTCGCCGACCATCGCGTACGGCACCGCCCAGGGCGACCAGGGCTTCGCCTGCCCGGCGCTGCGACTGAACGAGGTTCTCGCCGGACGCGGACCGGTGTACGCGTACGAGTTCGCCGACCGGACCTCCCCGCCCTTCGCCTCACTGCGCAACCTGGACACCGACTTCGACTTCGGCGCGACCCACGTCAACGAGGTGCAGTACCTCTTCCGGCACTTCGGTCTGGACAGCCCGCTGGACGCCGGGCAGCGGGCCCTGGCGCGCCAGATGACCGACTACTGGGGCTCCTTCGTCCGCGACGGGGTGCCGAGGGCCGCCGGTCAGCCCGCCGTCCCGGCCGGTGGCGACCGGGTGCTGACCCTCAGGGCCGCCGCGCAGGGCGGAAACGGGCTCAGCCGGACCGTGCACGGGGAGCACGCGTGCGACCTGTGGGACAACCTGCGGGGCTCCGCCGCCGTCCCAGTAAGCAGGTAGGCTGCCCCGGCGCGCGCTCCACCATGGGCGCGCGCCGCGGGCCCGAGAACCGGACGCATGGGAGGAAGCGGCTTTGCACGTCCAGGAGTGGCTCGAAACGGTGCCACCGCTCAGCATCTATCTGCTGGTGGGGCTGGTCATCGGTCTGGAGAGCCTGGGCATCCCGCTGCCGGGTGAGATCATCCTGGTCTCCTCCGCGCTGCTCGCGTCCCAGCACGGCGAGATCAACCCGGTCGTCCTCGGCGCCTGCGCCACGGCCGGCGCGATCATCGGTGACTCGATCGGCTACGCCATCGGCCGCAAGGGCGGTCGTCCGCTGCTGGCCAAGCTCGGCCGGAGATTCCCCAAGCACTTCAGCGAGAGCAATATCGCGGTGGCCGAGCGGTCCTTCGACCGCTGGGGCATGTGGGCGGTCTTCTTCGGCCGCTTCATCGCCCTGCTGAGGATCTTCGCCGGCCCCCTCGCCGGTGTCCTGCAGATGCCGTACTGGCGCTTCCTCACCGCCAACGTCCTCGGCGGCATCCTCTGGGCCGGCGGCACCACCGCCGTCATCTACTACGTCGGCGTGGTGGCCGAGGCGTGGCTCAAGCGCTTCTCGTGGCTGGGCCTGGTGCTGGCCGTGCTGATCGGTGTGGCGTCGATGCTGGTGGTCAAGCGCAAGGCGAAGAAGGCGGCGGAGAAGGCCGAGGCCGGTGAGACCGAACTGGTCCCGGCCGCGGATTGAGAAGCCGCGCCCGAGGGAGCCGGGGCAGAGCACGGGCGGATACGCGGGCTGGGCCGACAGGCAGGGGCCGCGCCGCCGACCGGTGGCGCGGCCCCTCCGCCGTCTCAGGCGCCGTACTCCTCCTGCGCGGCCCGGTGGGCCTGCGCCAGTTCGGTGTAGTGCGTGCCGTTCAGGGTGACGCCCTCGCGTTCCTCCTCGGTGAGGGGGCGCTTGACCTTCGCCGGCACCCCCGCGACCAGCGAACCGGGCGGCACCCGCATCCCCTGCGGCACCAGCGCCTGCGCCGCGACGAGGGAGCCCGCCCCGATCACCGCGCCGTTCAGCACGGTGGCGCCCATCCCGATCAGGCAGTCGTCCTCGACGGTCGCCCCGTGCACGACGGCGTTGTGCCCGATCGAGACGCGCTCGCCGATCGAGATCGGGAAACCGGGGTCGACATGGAGCGTGCAGTTGTCCTGGACATTGCTCCCGGCCCCCACCACGATCGGCTCGGACTCGGCCCGCAGCACCGCGCCGTACCAGACGCTGGACCCGGCGCCCAGCGTCACGTCGCCGATCACCGCCGACGTGGGGGAGACGAACGCGGCGTCCTCCACGTCCGGCTTCTTGCCGCCGAACACCGTGATCAGGGCCCGCTGCCGATTCATTGCCGCCTCCTGGTGATGGATCAGTCTCCCTCCGCACCGTAAGCCATGGGCACGACGTCGCGTGGGGTGAAGATCACAGTCCAACGACACGGTCCGGAAGCCGACCGGTGAGTACGGTGAGCGGGTGCCCATAAGCAGGAACACGTTCTCGTCATGGCGGCGTCGCGCGGTGCAGCGCGCCGTCCACGCGGGCTGGGAGTGGGTGCAGCGCAAGGGGGCGGTGACGGCCGACCACCCCGGCCGCTTCCGGTTCGGCGCGATGGGAACCGGTACCAGACTGGCCTTCCCGCTGGGCACGGTCTTCGGGGAGCCGTGGATCCATCTGGGCTCCCACTGCATCATCGGCGAACAGGTCACGCTGACCGCCGGGCTGATGCCCGACCTCGACCTCGGCGCGGAGCCCATCCTGCGCATCGGTGACGGCGTCGTCCTCGGCCGGGGCAGCCATGTCATCGCCGACACCAGCGTGACCATCGGCAGCGACTGCTACTTCGGGCCGTATGTGTACGTGACGTCCACGAACCACTCGTACGACGACCCGCACGAGCCGATCGGCAAGCAGTGGCCGCGGATGGACCCCGTGTCCATCGGGCCCGGCTGCTGGATCGGCACCGGCGCGGTGATCCTGCCGGGAGCGCGGGTAGGCCGCAACGTCGTGGTGGCCGCCGGAGCGGTCGTCCGGGGCGAGGTTCCGGACCGCTCGGTGGTGGCGGGGGCGCCCGCGAAGGTCGTACGGCGGTGGGACCCGGTGGAGGGCTGGCAGCCGCCGATCCGGACGCCCGCGCCCGTGCCGATCCCTGACGGGGTCACGCCGGAGCAGTTGCTGGCGTTGGCCGAGTGGGAGGCGGAAGGGGCCGGGGAGTCCGCCTGAGGCGTCGGTGGATCCGGGTGGTTGTCGGCTGCGGGTTCGTCGTGGCTGATCGCGCAGTTCCCCGCGCCCCTGGAGCGGCGGTGTCGGGCTCGGTGGTGGGATGCTCAGCCTGTTGCCAGGAGAAGGGTGCCTGCCAGGGCCAGGCCCGCGCCGGCCGCCTGGATGGGGCGCAGGCGTTCGCCGAGCATGAAGCGGGCGGCCAGGGCGGTGATCACGGGGTACAGCGAGGCGAGGACGGCGGCGACGGTCACCGGACCGTGCTGGGCGGCCAGGGAGTAGGTGCCGTTGGCGGCCACGTCCGCGAGGCCGACGAAGGCGGAGGCCGGGAGCGAACCGTACGGGAAGCCCTCGGGCGGGAGGGCAGGCGCGCCGCGCCGCACCGAGACGTAGAGGGCGGCGCCGCCCGCGGCGGCGTTCGTGACACGCTGGACGAACAGGGCCAGGAACAGGCCGGTGAGCGTCGTCGACGCCTCCGCGATCAGGGCCATCACCGCGCCGAAGCCGAAGGCCGCGATCAAGGTGAGGACGATGGCCTGCCGCTGGACGGGGGCGCCCTTGAGCTGCGGGCCGCCCGCGAGCACGATCCCGACGACGGCCACCAGGATGCCGGCGATCTGCGGCAGTGCGGGGCGCTCCCCGAGGAAGAGTCCGATGCCCACCGGGACGGCCACGCTCAGCGAGCCGAGCGGGGAGACGACGCCCATGGGGCCGAGGGCGAGCGCCTTGTAGAAGGCGAGCATGGCGACCGGGCCCACCACGCCGGCGGCCACGGCGAACCACAGCCGGGGGCCGGCCTCGCTCCAGCCGCCGGTCGCGACGACGATCGCGCCGAGCACGACGGCCGCGATCGTCTGGGAGACGACGACCACGGTGAGCGCCGGGACGCGCCTGCTCAGCAGCCCGCCGCCGAAGTCGGCCAGGCCCCACAGCAGGCTGGTGGCCAGGGCGAAGAGTGCGGTCATCGGGCAGCCTCGCAGTACAGTTCGGTGAACGAAGAGTGCACTCCACCGTAGTTCATTGAACTGAACTATGCCATTCAAAATATTGGACGGAATGTGTCGGACCTCGACCTGCTGACCCAGTCCCTGGCGCGAAACGTCAAACGCTGGCGCACGGAGCGCGGCTTCACCCTGGACGCCCTCGCCGCCCGTGCCGGAGTCAGCCGCGGCATGCTCATCCAGATCGAGCAGGCCCGCACCAACCCCAGCATCGGCACCGTCGTCAAGATCGGCGACGCCCTCGGCATCAGCATCACCACCCTGCTCGACTACGAGCAGGGCCCGAAGGTCCGGGTCGTCCCGGCCGAGCAGGTGGTCCGGCTGTGGCACACCGACGCGGGCAGCTACAGCAGGCTCCTCGCCGGTACGGAGGCGCCCGGCCCGCTGGAGATGTGGGACTGGCGGCTGATGCCGGGCGAGGGCAGCGGCTCGGACCCGCACCCCGCCGGCACCGTCGAGATCGCGCATGTCACCGCGGGCGAGCTGACGCTCACCGTCGAGGGTGCGGAGTACCGTGTCCCGGCCGGCGCGAGCGTCACCTTCGAGGCCAACGCCACGCACCGGTACGCCAACGAGGGCGACGTCCCGACCGAGATGGTGCTGACGGTCTCGGTGCCGCCCGTCCACTGAGACGTGGACCTCCCCTCACCGGCGCTTTGTTAGCGTGCCGCTCATGCGCGCACCCATCGGAGACTTCGACCACGCCACGCCCGCCCCCGCATGCCTCGACCAGCTGGTCGGGCCGGTCGCCGACGCCGTACGCCACTGGGGCGGCGCCGTGCCCGCCGAGCAGATCCTGTACGTCGAGACGGACCCGCGGTGGGCCGACACCGCCGTGTTCGTCGAGCACTACGGTCGGGATCTGCTGGAGCGGTCCGCGAACTGCGTGGTCGTAGCGGGCAAGCGGGGCGGCGAGTCGAGCCTCGCGGCCTGCGTGGTGCTGTCCACGACCCGTGTCGACGTCAACGGCGTGGTCCGGCGGCAGTTGGGCGCCCGCAAGGCGTCCTTCGCGCCGATGGACACGGCCACCGGGGAGACGGGCATGGAGTACGGCGGCATCACGCCTGTCGGGCTGCCGGCGGGGTGGCCGGTCCTGGTGGACTCCGCCGTGGTCGACCTGCCGTACGTCCTGGTCGGCAGCGGCCGGCGGCGCGGCAAGCTGCTGGTGCCGGGCAAGGCGTTCGCCGAACTGCCCGACGCGGTGGTCCTGGAGGGCTTGGGCATCGCCTGAGGGGTGCCGCGGTCGCCCGGGGAGGGCTGGGCATCGTCCGACGGGCGCCGCGGACTACGGGGGGTGCCGTCTGGCCGGCGCGGATCCGGCGACCCGGTGCGGGGCCGGAACGGCGGCGCCGGGCGCCGGGCCTCGCGGCACGGAACCCGGCGACGTGCGGTCGTGCGCGACTCAGGCGGCCGCGGTGCCCGTGCTGGCGGTGAGCTGCTCGATGACGGCGGTGAGGCCGGTGACGACCTCGGCGTCGTCGGCCGGGTGGGTCTCGGCGAAGCGGACGACCGAGCCGGGGATGGAGAGCTTGGCGTCCTCCAGGACCGTGGCACCGGCGATGCCGACGGCCTTGCGGGTCTCGTCCTGCGCCCATACGCCGCCGAACTGGCCGAAGGCGGTGCCGACCACGGCGACCGGCTTGCCCGTGAAGGCGCCGGCGCCGTACGGGCGGGACAGCCAGTCGATGGCGTTCTTCAGGACGGCCGGAATGGTGCCGTTGTACTCGGGGGAGAAGAGCAGGAAGCCGTCGGCCTGGCCGGCCGCCTCGCGCAGCCGGGCGGCGGTGGCCGGGAGGGCGGCCTCGTTGTCGATGTCCTCGTTGTAGAACGGAACGTCGGCCAGGCCCTCGTACAGCTCGATCTCGACGCCCTCGGGGGCGTGCTTCACGGCCGCCTCGGCGAGCTGACGGTTGTGCGAACCGGCGCGAAGGCTGCCTACGAGCGCGAGGATGCGTACGGACATGAGCTGACTCCTAGCAAAGGCGGAAAGCTGAGGGACGAGGGTCCGGGATAAGCGGACCGGGGTCCGTTGAAATTTGTACCAGCTATCCGGACCGCGGTCCACTTCTCTGTGGTGAGCGTTACGCTCTTTTCATGAACGAGCCGCTGCCTCCCTTGGTCAGGCCCTCGGAGAGTGACCCCCTCGACGGCCTGATCGACCCCCTCGACGGCCTGATCGACTTCGTATCGCCCGCCGGTGACCAGCCGCGACTGCGGGCGGACGCCGCGCGCAACCGTGCCCGGCTGCTGGAGGTCGCCGCACGTCTGGCCGGGGAGTGCGGAGCGGGCAACCTGACGATGGAGGCCGTGGCGACCGCCGCGCAGGTCGGCAAGGGCACCGTCTTCCGGCGCTTCGGCGACCGCACGGGACTGCTGGTCGCCCTCCTCGACCATCACGAGCGGGAGCTCCAGGCCGCGTTCCTGACCGGGCCGCCGCCCCTCGGTCCGGACGCGCCGCCCGCCGAGCGGCTCCGCGCGTTCGGCGCGGCCGTCCTGCGGCACGAGTACGCCCATCGCGACCTCTACCTCGCCGCCGGTGCGGACGCCTCCCGCCGCTTCAGCGGCCCCGCCAACCAGCTGCGGCTCGGCCACCTGTGCATGCTGCTGCGGCGGGCCGAGGTCACCGGGGACGTGGAGCTGATGGCGCAGACCATGCTCGGCTACCTGGACATCCACCTGGTCGACCACCTGGTCAGCCGACGGGGGATGCCGCTGGAGCGGCTGGAGCTGGGGTGGGGGGACCTGGTGGGACGGTTCGTCCAGGCGGACTGAGGCGGCCTGAGGCTCTGTGCAGGCAAAGCGACCGCTTGGTAGCTTGAGGGCGGTGTCGGCCGGCGGCACCGCGTACGTGCGAGGGGGAGTGGCAGATGGCCGACTCGAACGGGTCCCGGCCCGAGGGTGCGGGGACGGGGTTCTTCAACTCCGTGGACGACGTCCTCGCACAGCTCGCCGAAGCGGGCTACCTGGCCTCCACGGCCGTCGCCACCACGGTCTTCCTGGCCGACCGGCTGGGCAAGCCGCTGCTCGTGGAGGGCCCCGCGGGCGTCGGCAAGACCGAGCTGGCCAAGGCCGTCGCCCGGGTCGGCGCCGCCCGCCTGGTCCGGCTCCAGTGCTACGAGGGCATCGACGAGTCCCGCGCCCTGTACGAGTGGAACCACGCCAAGCAGCTGCTGCGCATCAGCGCCGGACGCGACGAGGCCTGGGACGACACCCGCAACGACATCTTCAGCGACGAGTTCCTGCTCACCCGGCCCCTGCTGACCGCCATCCGGGGCGACGAGCCGACCGTGCTCCTCATCGACGAGACCGACAAGGCCGACGTCGAGGTGGAGGGGCTGCTCCTCGAAGTGCTCAGCGACTTCCAGGTCACCGTCCCCGAACTGGGCACCATCGCCGCCACCCGGCGCCCCTTCACGGTCCTCACCTCCAACGCCACCCGCGAACTCTCCGAGGCCCTGCGCCGCCGCTGTCTCTTCCTCCACCTGGACTTCCCCGACGCCGAGTTGGAACAGCGGATCGTCCGGCTCAAGGTGCCCGGCCTGGACGCCGTGCTCGCCGACTCCCTGGTCCGCGTCGTCGGCGCGCTGCGGGAGATGGACCTGCGCAAGGCGCCCTCGGTGGCCGAGACCATCGACTGGGCCCGCACCCTGCTGGCGCTCGGCGCCGACACCCTGGACGAGACCGTCGTCCGGGACAGTCTGGGCGTGATCCTCAAGCACCGGGACGACATGGAGAAGGCCACGCGGAAGCTGACCCTGGTATGACCGCGGTGGACGGCGCCGGGTCCGCCTCCGGTGCGGCCTCCTCGGGTACGGCTGACCCCGGTATGGCCTCCGCCGCGCCGCTCGCCGAGCGGCTCACGGGGTTCGTACGGGCGTTGCGCGGCCACGGCATCCGGATCGGGCCCGGCGAGACCGTGGACGCGGCGGCCGTTCTGGAGGCGCTGGGCCTCGCCGACCGGGAGCGGATCCGCGAGGGCCTGGCGGCGGCGCTGCTGCGTGCCGACCGTCAGCGGGCCGTGTTCGACGCGGCCTTCGAGCTGTACTTCCCGCTCGGCGTGGGCGAGTTGACGGGCCCGTGGGAGGCGCCGGCCGCGGACCGGGACGAGTTGCGCGCACGGATCGCCGCCGCGCTCGCCGCCGGTGACGTCGCCGCGCTCAACCGGCTCGCCGGTGAGGCGGTCGAACTCCTCGGCCGGTACGGCACGTCGTCCCCGTCGGACGGCTGGTCGGCCCACCAGACGCTGGACCGCCTGCGGCCCCAGACGTTGCTCGCGGGAATCCTCGCGGCGCAGCGGACCGGAGGAGGGGGTGGAGGCGGCGGCGGTTCCGGCTTCGGCCCGGGGAACGGCGCCGGGGGCGGGTTCGGCGCCGGTGCGGGTGGTGCGGGCGGCGCTGGAGCCGGGCCGGGCTCGGGCGGCCCGGGTTCCGGCAAGTTCACCGATCGGCTGGACGCGGACGAGATCCGGCGCCGTATCGAGGACTTCCGCGAACGGGTCCGCACCGAGGCACGGCGACGAGTCGCCGAACGGCGGGGCGCGGCGCTGATCGCCCAGCGGGGCATCGCCCGCAGCGCCGACCAAGTCGACTTCCTCATCGCGAACCGCGAACAACTCGTCGAACTCCGCCGCACCGTACAGCCGTTGGCCCGCAAACTGGCGACCCGTCTCGCCGCGCGGCGGCGCAGGGCGGCGCGGGGGCGGATCGACATCCGGCGCACACTGCGCCGCTCGCTGTCCACCGGGGGAGTACCGCTGCGCCCGGCCTACCGGCGGCACCGGCCCGCCCGCCCGGAGATCGTGCTGCTGTGCGACGTGTCCGGTTCGGTCGCGGGGTTCGCGAACTTCACGATGCTGCTGGTGCAGGCGATGGCGGACCAGTTCAGCAAGGTGCGGGTCTTCGCCTTCGTCAACAAGGTCGACGAGGTCACCCACCTCGTCACCACCGGTGAGGCCGATCCGGCGGAACTCGGCCGCCGGATCGCCGAGGAGGCGACCATCAGCGGCTGGCACGGCAGCAGCGACTACGGGACCGCGCTCGGGGAGTTCGCCGAGCGCCACCTCGACGCCGTGGGGCCGCGCACCTCGGTGATCGTCCTCGGTGACGCCCGCACCAACGGGTTCGACCCCAACGCGGCCGCCCTGCGCCGAATCGCCGGCCGCGCCCGCCGCGTCCACTGGCTCAACCCCGAGTCACCCGAACTGTGGTCCACGGGCGACTCCGCCGCGCACGTCTACGCCGAGGTCGTCGAGATGCACGCCTGCCGCAACGCGCGGCGCCTCGGGGAACTGGTGACACGGTTGCTGCCGGTGTGAGGCGGTGCCGATGCCGGCCTCAGTCCTGAGGCCCCGCCCCGGCCTGAGGGGCGCCCCCGACCTCAGGTCAGCCCCCGGCGTCAGGTCAGCCCCCGGCGTCAGGTCAGCCCCCGGCGTCAGGTCAGCCCCGGCCGGTGTCGATCACGCAGAACCGGTTGCCTTCCGTGTCCTCCAGGACGACGAAGTCGGAGTCGTCGTCGTACAGCTCCCAGTCGACGCGGCGCGCGCCAAGACGCACCAGCCGCTCGACCTCCGCCGCCTGGTCGGCCGCGTTCCCGGCGTAGAGGTCCAGATGCACCCGGGGCCGCGCCTGCACCGGGGTCTCGCTCAGCCCGAGCGACAGCTGGGGCCGGTGGCCGTCCGGGTGCACCAGCACCACCCAGTCGTCCTCCGGTTCCTCGCGCGGCACGTAACCCAGCGCTCGCGTCCAGAACGCGGCGGCCCGCCGTACGTCGGAGGCCCCCATCACCACGGATCCGATGCTCAGCATGCACCGATTCTCGCGGACCCGGGCCGCCTCTCACGAATCCGGGCCGCCGCGCCGCTGCGGTTCCGCCACCTTGCCGCGATCCTGGAGACAGGCCTCGACGTCAGGAGGTGCGTCCATGCCCCGCACCGTCACCGTGGGCTTCGACGGTTCCCCGGAGAGCCGCGCCGCCGTCGAGTGGGCGGCCCGTGAGGCCCGGCTCCGCGCGCTGCCCCTGCTCCTGGTCAACGTGTGGGAACCGGTGCCCGAGCCGATGGGGCGGTCCCCGATGCTCGGTCCGTCCGCCCAGCAGGGCTGGGCCGAGCACGGGGTGACGTCGGCGGGCCCCTGGGCGCGGCGGATCCTGCGCGACGCCGCCGACGAGGTCCGGCGGCGCCATCCGGCCCTCGACGTAGGCCTGGAGCAGCTGACGGGCCGGGCGACGGAGGAACTGCTGAAGGCGGCCGTGGACGCCGAACTGCTGGCCCTCGGCTCGCACGGGCGAAGCCGTGTCGCGGGACTGCTCGTCGGCTCCGTCGGACTGCACGTCGCCGCGCACACGGAGCGTCCCGTCGTCCTCGTCCGGGCCGGCGAGTCGGCCGACGACGAGCACGTGCGGGATGCGTCAGGTGCCGCGCCCGCCGGGGCGCCGTTCCGGCCCGTCGTCCTCGGCCTGGACCCCGCGCACCCGGACGACACGCTGCTCCGCTTCGCCTTCGAGGCCGCCGCCCTGCGGAAGACCGCGCTGCGCGTCGTCCACGACACGGGCCACCGCTCCCCGGCCGGGCGCGGCCCTCACGAGGGCGGCGCGCCGGACGCGGCGCCCGACCACGGGGACGTCCTCGGGCCGGCCGGTGCACTGCACGCCTCGCGGCAGGAGTTCCCGGACGTCGAGGTCGTCGAGGAGTCACCCCCGGGCAAGGCGGCGGACCACCTCGTCGCGGCGTCGCGGGAGGCGTCGTTGGTCGTCGTCGGCCGCCGGGTACGCCATTCCCCGCTCGGCGCCCACCTCGGGCCGGTCGCCCACGCGGTGCTGCACCACGCGGCGGCGCCGGTGGCGGTGGTCGCCCACAGCTGAGCAGCCGTGCGGAACCTGATCCGACGTGGAACCTGAGCCGCCGCGTGGATTCTGAGCCGACGCGCGGCACGCAGCCGCCGCGCCGACGGTCAGCCCAGCCGGGGAATCTCGATGGCGGGGCAGCGGTCCATGACCATGTCGAGCCCGGCGGCGCGGGTGCGGTCGTAGGCATCCTCGTCGACGACGCCCAGCTGGAACCAGACGGCCCGGGCGCCGATCCGGACGGCCTCGTCGGCCACCGGACCGGCGAGGTCGCTGTTGACGAAGACGTCGACGACGTCCACCGGGAAGGGGATGTCCGCGAGCGAGGCGTACCCCTGCTCGCCGTGGACCGTCTCGGCCTTGGGATGGACCGGGACGACCCTCTTGCCGTAGCGCTGGAGGACGTCGGCGACACCGTACGCGGCGCGGCCGCGGTTGGTGGACAGGCCCACGACGGCCCAGGTGTCGCCGAGTTCCGTCAGGA
This sequence comes from Streptomyces sp. NPDC030296, assembly GCF_055572815.1. Taxonomy (NCBI): domain Bacteria; kingdom Bacillati; phylum Actinomycetota; class Actinomycetes; order Kitasatosporales; family Streptomycetaceae; genus Streptomyces; species Streptomyces sp. NPDC030296. The sequence continues at coordinate 541,410 of NZ_JBVICQ010000005.1, read as the reverse complement.
TCTTGCGGATCGTGGCGGCGTCGCCGTACATGTCCTGTCTCCTCATCGTCCGTACGAGAGCGCCCGGTGCGGGCTGCCTGCGCCAACAGCGCGACGGGTCCGGTGATTCCCGCGCCACCCGAGCGGCGCCGCCGGGGCGACCGGCGACCGGCGACCGGCGACCGGCCACCGCCGAGCGGGCCGGGCCGTCGCCTCGGTCGGCCGCACGGAATGTCGTGGTGCGCACTGCGTTCCGCCGCTCGCGCGCCTACGCTCACCTCGTGCTGCGTATCACCGACGCCCGGACCGGCGAGCCCGTCGACGTCCGCAGAGCGCTCACCAGGGTCCACGTCCACGTGCCGAGCGACGACACGTCGGGGCTGCGCGTGCTGCTGGTCGCCGATGTCCTCGCGCGGGCCCTGGACATGGGCGGTGTCCCGGCCCTGCTGGTCGCCGACCCGCCCGCCACCCTGCGCGGACGCGCCGACGACCTGGGCGTCCGGCCGACGGAGGCCGCCGGGGCGGGCGGCGGGCGGCAGGTGCTGGTGGTGGCCGGCACCGGGCAGACGACCGGCGACGGCGTCGGTGTCGAGGTCGCCCCGGTCACAGGACCGGAGGCACCGGCCGCGTCCGGCACCGCCCTGCGGCTCGCCCTCCTCCGCGTGCCCCGCCGCACCCCCGTCGCGCTCGACGCCCCCGCCCTGGCCGAGGCGGACGAGACCCTCGACGCGTGGCGCAAGGCGGTGGCCGGCTGGGCCACCCGCCCGTCGAAGCCCGTCCCGGAGGACGTACGGCAGGCCCTGCGCACCGCCTGGGAGGACGACCTGGACGTGGCGGCCGTGCTCGCCGTCCTGCGGGCCGTGGAACGGGCCGACGACGTGCCGGACGGGGCGCGGTTCGAGACGTTCGCCTACGCGGACCGGCTCCTCGGGCTGGAGCTGACCCGGGAGATCGGAGCACCGGCATGAACGGGCGGGGAGCGGGACCGCTGCGCAGACTCGTCGTCCTGCGGCACGCCAAGTCGGCCTGGCCGGTGGGCGTCCCCGACCACGAACGCCCCCTGGCCACGCGGGGTCGCCGCGACGCCCCCGCCGCCGGGCGGGCCCTCGCCGAGGCGGACTGCCTGCCCGACCTCGCCCTGTGCTCCACGGCCGTCCGGGCCACCCAGACCTGGGAGGCGGTCGCCGCCCAGTGGGGGACGCCGCCGCCCGTACGCCTCGACCCGCGCGTGTACGCCGCCGACGCGGGGGAGCTGCTGGACGTCGTGCACGAGGTCCCCGACGGGGTCAGGACCCTGCTGTTGGTGGGCCACAACCCGGGCCTCGAGGAACTGGTGCTGGACCTGGCCGGTGACGCGCTCGACGGCGCCCTGGACGCCGTCCGCACCAAGTTCCCGACCTCCGCCGTCGCCGTCCTCGCCTGGCACGGCGACACCTGGTCCGCCCTGACCCCGGGCACAGCCCTCCTGACGGACCTGATCGTGGCCCGCGGAGAGAAGAAGGGCTGACGGCAGCCCTGCCTCGCTGTGCACGCCGGCGCACACGCCCGGCGCGGACGTGTACCGGGCTGCGCATAGGCTGGCCCGATGCAGGACGAGTACCGCACCGTCGCCCGCGCCGGCGTGCACGAGACCGAGGTCAACCGCTCACGTTTCCTGTGCGCGGTCGCCCCGGCGGCCACCGAACGGGAGGCCCAGGAGTTCATCGCGGCCGTCCGCAAGGAGCACGCCGACGCCACGCACAACTGCTACGCGTACGTCATCGGCGCCGACGCCGCCGTGCAGAAGGCGAGTGACGACGGGGAGCCCGGCGGCACCGCCGGTGTCCCCATGCTGCAGATGCTGATGCGGCGTGACATGCGCTACGTCGTCACCGTCGTCACCCGGTACTACGGCGGCGTCAAACTGGGCGCCGGCGGCCTCATCAGGGCGTACGGCGGTGCCGTGGGCGAGGCGCTGGACGCGCTCGGCACCCTCACCCGCCGGCGCTTCCGCCTCGCGACGGTCACCGTCGACCACCAGCGCGCCGGCAAGGTGCAGAACGACCTGCGGGCCACCGGACGCGAGGTCCGCGACGTCCGCTACGGAGAGGCCGTCACCATCGAGATCGGGCTCCCCGACACCGACGTGCCCGCGTTCCGCGCCTGGCTCGCCGACACCACCGCGGGCACGGCCGGCTTCGAACTCGGCGGGGAGGCGTACGGCGACGCGTGACAGGCGTGCCGACCGGCGAACGACCCGTGACCGCGGCGAGAATCGCTCCCATCTCCCCTTTTTCCCCAATGGTCGGCTTTCGCGGCGAAAAGTCGACGCGTCTCCACGAACCGGTGACTGTGGCGGACCGTGCAGGACCAGGTGCCGACAGGTATTAGCGTGGTCGGTGCGCCCGGCGTGGCAGGGGTCGGTCGCCGCGGGGCCAGGTGGGTCCAGGGAGGGATGAGGGGAAACATGCGGGTCGGAGTGGCGTCTTGAGGATTCTGCACACCTCCGACTGGCATCTCGGTCGGGCGTTCCACCGGGTGAGCATGCTCGGGGCGCAGGCCGAGTTCATCGGCCATCTCGTCACGAACGTGCGGGAGCGCGAGGTGGACGCGGTGGTCGTGTCCGGGGACGTGTACGACCGGGCGGTGCCGCCACTGGCCGCCGTCGAGCTGTACGACGACGCCCTGCACCGCCTCGCCGAGCTCGGCGTCCCCACGGTGATGATCTCCGGGAACCACGACTCGGCGCGTCGACTCGGCGTCGGCGCCGGGCTCATGGGCCGTGCGGGCATCCACCTTCGCACCGACGCCTCCGCGGCCGGAGTCCCGGTGGTCCTCGCCGACGCCCATGGCGACGTCGCCTTCTACGGGCTGCCCTACCTCGAACCCGCGTTGGTCAAGGACGAGTTCGCGGTCGACAGGCCGAACCACGAGGCCGTGCTCGCCGCCGCCATGGACCGCGTCCGCGCCGATCTGGCCACCCGCGCACCGGGCACCCGTTCCGTCGTCCTCGCCCACGCCTTCGTCACCGGTGGCGCGCCCAGCGACAGCGAGCGGGACATCTCCGTCGGCGGGGTCTCGTCCGTGCCCGCCGGGGTCTTCGACGGCGTCGACTACGTCGCCCTGGGCCATCTGCACGGCAGCCAGACCCTCACCGACCGCGTCCGCTACTCGGGCTCCCCGCTGCCGTACTCCTTCTCGGAGGCCGACCACCGCAAGAGCATGTGGCTGATCGACCTCGGCGCCGACGGCTCGATCGACGCCGAACGCGTCGACTGCCCCGTGCCGCGCCGACTCGCCCGCATCCGGGGCCGGTTGGACGAGCTCCTCGACGACCCCGGCCTCGCCCGGCACGAGGACGCGTGGGTCGAGGCCACCCTCACCGACCCGGTGCGGCCCGCCGAACCCATGGCCCGGCTCTGCGCGCGCTTCCCGCACACCCTCAGCCTCGTCTTCGACCCGGAACGCGCCCCCGACGACCCGGACGTCTCCTACGCCCGGCGCCTCGCGGGCCGTGACGACCAGCAGATCGCGGAGGACTTCGTGGCCCATGTGCGCGGCACCGGCCCCGACAGCCAGGAACAGGCCGTGCTCCGGGACGCCTTCGACGCCGTACGGGCCGACGAGACCTTCCGGGAGACCGCCCGATGAGACTGCACCGGCTCGACATCACCGCCTTCGGCCCCTTCGGCGGCACCCAGTCCGTCGACTTCGACGACCTGTCGGCCGCCGGCCTCTTCCTGCTGCACGGCCCGACCGGCGCCGGCAAGACGTCCGTCCTGGACGCCGTCTGCTACGCCCTGTACGGCTCGGTGCCCGGCGCCCGCCAGAACGGCCAGGGCATGACCCTGCGCAGCGACCACGCGGACCCCGCGACACGCACCGAGGTCCGCCTCGAACTGACCGTCGCGGGACGCCGGTTGGAACTCACCCGGCAGCCGCCCTGGGAGCGGCCCAAGAAGGGCAAGCGGCAGGGAACGACGGTCGACAAGGCGCAGAGCTGGCTGCGGGAGTACGACGCCGCCGCGGGCGCCTGGAAGGACCTCAGCCGGTCCCACCAGGAGATCGGCGAGGAGGTCACCCAGGTCCTGGGGATGAGCCGGGAGCAGTTCTGCCAGGTGGTGCTGTTGCCGCAGGGGGACTTCGCCCGGTTCCTGCGGGCCGACGCCGAGGCCCGTGGCCGGCTGCTCGGCCGGCTGTTCGACACCCAGCGTTTCGCCGCCGTCGAGAAGCGCCTCGCAGACCGGCGCCGGGCCACCGAGGCACAGGTGCGCGAGGGCGACGCCGACCTGCTCGCCGACGCCCACCGCATGCAGCAGGCCGCCGGAGGCGACCTCGTCCCGCCCCCGCTCGCACCGGGCGATCCGGGACTCGCCGAAGCCCTCCTCGGCTGGGCCGCCGTCGCCCGCAGCACCGCACGGGAGCAGCTCACCATCGCCCACTGCGCGCGGGCCGCGGCCGAGTCCGCGCATACGGCCGCCGAGCGCGACCTGGACGACGTACGGGAAGTGGCCCGGCTCCAGCGGCGGTTCGCCGAGGCGCGGGAGCGGGCCCGGAAGCTCGAGGAGCGGGCCGACGCCCACCGGGCGGACCGCGAACGCATGGAACGAGGCCGCAAGGCCGAGGCCGTGGAACCGGCGCTCGACCTGCGGGACGAGGCCGAGACCGCGCACCGCAGGGCGAGCGCGGACGAGGCACGCGCGCGTGCCGCCCTGCCCGCGGAGCACGCCGACGCCGGCGCCGCCGGGCTCGCGGCCGCCGCCCGGAAGGCGTCGGAGGAGCTGGGCGGCCTGGCGTCGGCCCGCCGCGCCGAGCGGAAGCTGACCGACCTGCTCGCCGAGCGCGCCGAACTCGACAGCGAGGAGCGCGCCGACGAGGACGTCCTCCAGGACGCCGAGAGCTGGCTGGCCGACTGGGACACCGCACGGGCCGGGCTGCAGGCCCGCGTCGAGGCCGCCCAGGAGGCCGCCACCCGGGCCGAGCAACTCGCCGTGCAGCGCGAGCCCGCCGAGAGGCGGCTGCGAGCCGCCCGCGAACGGGACCGGCTCGACCGGGACATCGACGAGGTCCGGGCGGACGTCGTCCGGCTCGCGGAGCGGGCCGGGGACGCGCGCACCCACTGGCTGGACCTCAGGGAACAGCGCCTGAACGGCATCGCCGCCGAACTGGCCGCCGAACTGGTCGACGGCCGGCCGTGCGCCGTCTGCGGCGGTACCGACCACCCCGCGCCCGCCCGCAAGGACGCCGGGCACGTCGACCGCGAGGCGGAGGAAGGGGCGCTCACCGCGTTCCAGCGGGCCGACGAGGAGCGCGCCCAGGCGGAACGGCGCCTCGGGGACCTGCGGCGGGCGCTCGCCGCCGCGAGCGCGGAGGCCGGTGACACACCGACCGACCGACTCGCCGCACTGGCCGAGGAGGTGGAACGGGACTACGCGCAGGCCCGGCGCGGCGCCTCGGACCTGCACCCCGCGCAGGAGGCACTGCTCCACGCCGAACGGGAGCGCGACCGGCGGGCCGCCGCACGACAGGAGGCGGCGGTCCGGGCCGCCACCCGCAACACCCGGCGGGACACCCTGGAGCGGGAACGGGCCGCGCTGGAGGAGGAGTTGACGCAGGCCAGGGGCGAGGCCCGGAGCGTGGCCGAGCGGGCGGAGCAACTGGAGCTCCGGGCCGCCCGGCTCACCGAGGCCGCCGAGGCCGTGCGCGCCGCCGACGACACCGCGCAGCGGCTCAAGGACGCCGACGCACGCCTCGCCGACGCCGCCTTCCGCGCCGGGTTCGACACACCGCGGGCGGCCGCCGCGGCGCTCCTCGACGCCGCGGCCCACCGGGACCTGCAACGGCGTCTCGACGACTGGCAGGCGGAGGAGGCGGCGGTACGGGCCGTGCTCGCCGAGCCCGAGACGGCCGCCGCGGCCCAGCGGCCGTCCGCCGACGTCGCCGGCGCCGAGCGGGCCGCCGAGGCCGCCGCCCGGCGCCTCCAGCGGACGGTGTCCGCCTGGGACGAGGCCGAGCGGCGCAGCGCCGCGCTCGACCGGCTCTCCGCGCGGGCCGCCGCCTCCGTACGGCGACTGGCACCGCTGCGGGAGGAGTACGACCGTGTCGCCCGCATGGCGGGACTCGCCGCGGGCACCGCAGCGGACAACGAGCGCAAGATGCGGCTGGAGGCGTACGTCCTGGCCGCCCGTCTCGAACAGGTCGCCGCCGCCGCGACCGTACGGCTCCAGCGGATGTCCTCCGGCCGCTACACCCTCGTCCACTCCGACGACCGCTCCGGGCGCGGGCGCAGCGGACTCGGCCTGCACGTCGTCGACGCGTGGACCGGCCGGGAGCGGGACACGGCCACGCTCTCCGGCGGTGAGACGTTCTTCGCGTCCCTCGCGCTCGCGCTCGGCCTCGCCGATGTCGTCACCGACGAGGCCGGCGGTGTCCGCCTCGACACCCTCTTCATCGACGAGGGGTTCGGCAGCCTCGACGACCAGACCCTCGACGAGGTCCTCGACGTCCTCGACGCGCTCCGCGAGCGGGACCGCAGCGTCGGCATCGTCAGCCATGTGGGGGACCTGAGGCGGCGGATCCACGCCCAGCTGGAGGTCGTGAAGGACCGGTCGGGGTCGGTCGTACGGCAGCGCGCGACAGCCTGATCACGGCGTCAGTGGCCGAGAGGGCGCCGGGGGAGCGGTGAGGAGTACACGACGCTGGTCGTGACGGAGCCCAGCGAACCGATCTTCCCCGACACCTCCTCCAGGTGGCGCATCGAACGGGCGGTGACCTTGATCACGAAACAGTCGTCGCCCGTGACGTGGTGCGCCTCCAGGATCTCGGGGGTGACGGCCACCAGGTCGTGGAACGGCTTGTAGTTGCCGTTGGGGTACCGGAGGCGCACGAACGCCAGGATCGGCAGGCCCAGCCGCTCCGGTTCCACCACGGCCGCGTACCCCTGGATGACGCCCGCCTCCTCCAGCCGCCGCACCCGTTCGGTGACGGCGCTCGCCGACATCGACACGGCACGCGCCAGATCGGCGAAGCTCGCCCGCCCGTCACGCTGGAGGACTTCGAGGATGCGCCAGTCGGTGGCGTCCGGGACGTACGGGGAATTCACGGTCATGAGGGAGAGATTGCAGGGGATTCCCCGGCCGGGCAAGGACCGGACCGTGGAATGCCCCTTCAGGAAGATGATCACCGGCCGTAGGTTTCTGGTCAGCGGGGCCGGAAGGCGGCCCCGTCGAGGAGTCGGCCGCAGCGCCGGGCAGAGAGAGGCCCCGAGATGACCACCACGACCGCCGTGAACCCCGTCCTGAGGGTCGCCCCCGCCGCCCCGGCCGAGGTCGCCGCCTACTTCCGGGCCAGCCTCGTCTTCCACGCCGACGTCTCCGACGTGGCCGCCGCGCTCGCCGCCGACGGCGACCCCGGCTTCGTCGTCCTCGACTCCCGGTCCACCGCGTCCTGGGACCAGGGGCACATCCCCGGCGCGGTCCACCTGCCCACCGCTCTCATCCCCGAGCAGGCCGAGCAGCTCCTCGACAGGTCCGTGCCCGTCGTCACCTACTGCTGGGGCCCCGGCTGCAACGGCGCGACCCGGGCCGCCCTCGCCCTCGCCGAACTCGGCTTCCAGGTCAAGGAGATGCTCGGCGGATTCGAGTACTGGGCCCGCGAGGGCTTCCCGTACGAGACCTGGGAGGGCACCGAGCGGCGCGCGGCGGACCCGCTGACCGCGCCGGTGGACGCCGAGGACTGCGGCTGCTGAGCGCTTCACTACTGACACTCTGTCAAGAAGCGTTCCCACCCCGTGAGTTGAGCGAGCAGGTGAACGTGTAACTTCTGGGCATGGCTCGGTATGCGGATTCGGTGGTTCCAGGTGTGGTGCGGTGGGTGGAGTCGGCTGTCGGCCCGCTCATAGCCGTGCCGGAAGCGGTCCTGCCGTTCTGGGCGGGCGCCGACGGCGACGAGACGTCCTCCGACCACGACCGCGCCTGCGAGGTCGCCGGCCACGCCGGGCTGCTGCCCGTCGGCGACACCCGCGCTCTGGTACTGGGCGGTGAACCGGCCGCCACCGCGTACCTCCCCGAGCACCGCCTCTTCGTCCGCCGGTACGCGACCGGCGCCGAGGCGCGGCTCCTCGCCGAGGCTCGGTTCCTGGCCGAGGTGCCCGCCGCCCTGGACGACGCCGTGTGGGAGCCCGCGCTGGAGTGGCGCGTGCCGGGACCGCTCGTCCTCTTCGACGCGGCCCGCCCCGGGCGCGCCGCCACGGCGACCGACCATGTGCGGGTCGAGTCGGCGCCCGGACGGTACGGGGTCAGCGCCGGGTACGTCCCGACGGGGCCGTGGGCGGGGCTCCGTCTGGTGCGGGTCGGACCGTCGGCAGGCTGATTCGGGTCGGTCGGCAGTGGGCGGTCGGCGGCCGGGGGCGGAGGTCGGGTCGGTCAGCGGTGGGTGGTCGGGAGGCGGGGCCGGAGGTCGGGGTGAGCGGCCGGGGTCGGAGATCGGGGTCGGAGATCGGGGGTGGGCGGCCGGGCCCGGTGGTGCGGTCGGGTGGGCCCGGCGCGCTCGGGTCACAGCTGGGAGAGTTCGTCCACCAGGTCGTCCAGGCCCAGGGAGCCCTGGGAGAGGGCGGCCATGTGCCAGGCCTTGGCGTCGAACGCGGCGCCGCGCCGCTGCCGGGCCTTCTCGCGGCCGAGCAGCCAGGCCCGCTCGCCGAGCTTGTAGCCGATGGCCTGCCCGGGGATGGTCAGATAGCGGGTCAGCTCGCTCTCCACGAAGTCCGCAGGGCGGCTGCTGTGGGAGCCGAAGAACTCCTCGGCCAGCTCGGGGGTCCAGCGCTCGCCCGGGTGGAAGGGGGAGTCCGCCGGGATCTCCAGCTCCAGGTGCATACCGATGTCCACGATGACTCGGGCCGCGCGCATCATCTGCGCGTCGAGATAACCGAGCCGCTCCTCCGCGTCCTTGAGGAAGCCCAGCTCGTCCATGAGCCGCTCCGCGTACAGCGCCCAGCCCTCGGCGTTGGCGCTGACCCCGCCGATGGTCGCCTGGTAGCGGGAGAGGTCGTCCTTGACGTACACCCATTGCGCGAGCTGGAGGTGATGGCCGGGGACGCCCTCGTGGTACCAGGTGGACACCAGGTCGTACACCGGGAAGCGGGTAGCCCCCATCGTCGGCAGCCAGGTGCGGCCCGGACGGGAGAAGTCCTCGCTCGGCGCCGAGTAGTAGGGGGCGGCGGCACCGCCGGGCGGGGCGATGCACGACTCGACCTTCTTCACCGGCTCGGCCAGGTCGAAGTGGGTGCCGTCGAGCGCCTCGATCGCCCCGTCCATCAGGGACTGGAGCCACTCGCGGACCTCGTCGACGCCTTCGATGTGCCGGCCGTGCTCGTCCAGGTGCGCCAGCGCCACCCAGGGCGTCGCGGCGCCCGGAAGGATCTTCTCCGCCTCCTGCCTCATCTCGCCGAGCAGCCGGTGGAACTCCGACCAGCCGTACGCGTACGCCTCGTCGAGGTCGAGGTCCGCCCCCGTGAAGTAGCGGGCCAGCCGGGCGTACCGCTCGCGGCCCACCGTGTCCGGGGCGCCCTCGATCGCCGGCGCGTACACGTCGCGCATCCAGTCGCGCAGCTCCACCACGGCCCGCGTCGCCCCACGGGCCGCCTCGTCCAGCTCGGCGCGCAGGGACTCCGGCCCCTCCGCCGCGAAGTCCTCGAACCAGCCGCGCCCCGCGCCGTCCGTGTCCGCCCACTCGGTGAGCTGCCCGATGAACGTCGCGGTCGGCCGCGGAGCCGCGAACAGCTTGCGGTCCAGGCCGAGAGCGAGCGACTCGCGGTATCCGGCGTACGCCGTCGGCACCGCGCGCAGCCGCTCCGCGATCGCCGCCCAGTCCTCCTCGGTCTCCGCCGGGGTGATGGTGAAGACCTCGCGCACCTCGTGCGGGGGCGTCGCCATGTTGCCGACCGCGCGCAGATGCTCGTCGGCCTCGTGAACGGCCAGTTCGGCGGTGAGGCGCTCGCGCAGCAGGCGCGCGCACCGGCGTTCGATGTCGCTGTCCGCGCCGGGTCGCCTCTCCGCCTCGTCGAGCCGGGCCAGCGTCGTCCGGATCAGCTCCGCACGGGCCTCCAGACCGGCGGGTGAAGTGTCCGGCAGCCTGCTCGAACTCTCCTTCACACCGAGGTAGGTACCGGTCAGCGGGTCGAGGGCGATCAGGTCGTCGACGTACGCGTCGGCGACCTCGCGGGGCAGGGGGCTCTTGGTGTCAGACATGCGGACAATCTTGGTACGACGACCGGTCTCCGTCAGCTGCTTGACCGGGCGTTGAGCCTTACGGCGGCCGGATTCCGCTCAGGGCGCAGCACCCCGTACCGCTCAGGGCCGCAGCGCCCGTACCGGTCAGGGCCGCAGCGCCCGTGCCGCCCAGGGCGCAATACCCGTGCCGCTCAGGCGGGCCGTTCCGCGTCCGGCGGGAGCAGCGGCCCGCACTCCCACTGCTGGAAGATCAACCTGGTCTCCACGCGCGCCACTTCGCGCTGCGACGTGAACTCGTCGAGGACCAGCCGCTGCAGATCCGCCATGTCCGCGACGGCGACATGCACCAGATAGTCGTCCGGTCCGGTGAGGTGGTACACGGTCCGCGACTCCGGCAGCGCCCGGATCCGCTCCACGAACGGCCCCACCAGCTCCCGCCGGTGCGGCCTGACCTGAACCGACAACAGCGCCTCCAGCCCCCGCCCGAGCTTGGCCGGATCGAGCCGCAGCTGATGACCGAGGATCACTCCGGAGCGGCGCAGCCGGGTCACCCGGTCCAGACACGTCGACGGCGCGACCCCCACCTGGGCGGCGAGATCGCGGTAGGTCGCCCGTGCGTCGTTCTGCAACAGGCGCAGAAGGTGGAGGTCCACCGGATCCAGTACGACAGATTCGGCCATAGCCCGAACGTAACACGGAGACCTATCCGTACGGCCCGTCCGATGTTCACCCTGACGCCCATGAACTCAGCGAGCACGCACGCGTACGACCCCGCACGCACCACGCCGAGAGCGCTGGACACCGAGGCCGTGCACGCCGGCCGCGACGATCTCGCGCGCCAGGGCCTGCACGCCGCGCCCATCGACCTGTCCACGACCTACCCCTCGTACGACAGCCGCGGTGAGGCCGCCCGCATCGACACCTTCGCCGTCGACGGCGCCGAACCCGAGGGCACCCCGATCTACGGACGGCTCGGCAACCCGACCGTCGCCCGCTTCGAGACCGCCCTCGCCCGCCTGGAGGGCACCGAGAGCGCCGTCGCCTTCGCCAGCGGCATGGCCGCGCTGAGCGCCGTGCTCCTCGCCCGCGCCTCCATGGGCCTGCGCCATGTCGTCGCCGTACGGCCCCTGTACGGCTGCAGCGACCATCTCCTCACCGCCGGGCTGCTCGGCTCCGAGGTCACCTGGGTCGACCCGGCCGGCGTCGCGGACGCGCTGCGGCCCGACACCGGTGTGGTGCTGGTCGAGTCCCCGGCCAACCCGACCCTCGCCGAACTCGATCTGCGGGCCCTCGCCCACTCCTGCGGCTCGGTCCCGCTCCTCGCTGACAACACCTTCGCGACGCCGGTCCTCCAGCGGCCCGTCGAGCAGGGGGCCCGGCTCGTCCTGCACAGCGCCACCAAGTACCTCGGTGGTCACGGGGACGTCATGGCCGGGGTCGTGGCCTGCGACGAGGAGTTCGCCGGGCGGCTGCGGCAGATCCGCTTCGCGACCGGCGGTGTCCTCCACCCGCTCGCCGGTTACCTCCTCCTGCGCGGCCTCGCGACCCTCCCCGTGCGGGTCCGGGCGGCTTCCGCGACCGCCGCGGAACTGGTCCGCCGCCTCGACGCCGACCCGCGTGTGGCCCGGGTCCACTACCCCCGCGTCGGCGGCGCGATGATCGCCTTCGAGGTCCACGGCGACCCCCACGACGTCATCGCGGGCGTCCGGCTGATCACCCCCGCCGTCAGCCTCGGCAGCGTGGACAGCCTGATCCAGCACCCGGCCTCCATCAGCCACCGCATCGTGGACGAGACCGACCGCCGGGGCGCCGGGGTGAGCGACCGGCTCCTGCGGATGTCTGTGGGCCTGGAGGACGTGGACGACCTGTGGGCGGACCTGGACGGGGCGCTGGGCCCCACGGCCGACGCCACCACCACGGGGGTCGACGTCGCCGCCGACCGGCCTGTGGCGAGCGTGGGGTCGGCGTCCGGCCACTGAGCGGCCGTCGAGACCGGGGCCGGACCGCCGCGGCCCACCGGGCTCTGCGCTGAGAGCTCCGGGGCGTGCGACTCTGACCGGCGCCGCGCTGCTCCGGGGCCTCGGCTCTGGTTGTGTCGCGCTACTCCGGGGCCGTGGCTCTGTGCTTCCGGTGCGCCCGGGGCCCGCGGGCTCCGGGCCCCGCGTCCGGGCCCGAGGGTCTCACTCCGCGGGGACGCTGAGCGCGAGTTTGCCCGTGACGCCGCCGTCGAGGAGGCGCCGGACGGCCGCGGCGGCCTCCGCGAGCGGGTACACGCGGTCCACGACGGGGCCGAGTGTGCCCGCCTCGATGAGCGCGGTCAGGTCCCGCAGCCCGTCGGCGTGCTCGGAGGCGATGAACGTGCCCAGGTGCCGGCCGGAGAATGGCGACAGCAGCTGGGCACGGAGCTGTCGGTCGGTGCCGCCGAGCCAGCGGCCGTCCGTCTCCCCGCCGGTGATCACCAGCCGCCCGCGCGGCGTGAGGGCGCGGCACAGATCCCGCAGGGTGCTGTTGCCCGCGATGTCGATGATGGCGTCGTACCGCCGCGGGCCGGCCAGGAAGTCCTGACGGGTGTGGTCGATCACCTCGTCGACGCCCAGTGCCCGCACGGCCTCGACCTTGGCCGTGCGCGCGACGGCCGTGACCCGCGCCCCGAAGGCATGGGCGAGCTGGACGGCGAAGGTGCCTACCCCACCGGACGCTCCGGTGATCAGAACCTCCTGGCCCCGCTGAAGCCGCGCCCTGTCGCGAACCGCTTGGAGCGCGGTGAGCGCGCTGACGGGTACCGTCGCCGCCTCCTCGAAGGTCAGCCCGGCCGGCTTGGGGGCGATCCTGTCGGGCCGGGCGACGGCGTACTCGGCGAACGCGGCCGCCGCCGTGCCGTACACCTCGTCGCCGGGCGCGAACCCGGTCACGTCCGGGGCGACCGCCTCGACGACACCGGCGATGTTGCGGCCGGGGTTGGGGAGCTTCGGCCCGCGTAGCCCGCTCACGGGCCGGACCGCGTACGGCAGACCGGCCATCAGGTGCCAGGTGCCGCGGTCCACGCTGGAGGCGCGCACCCGCACCCGTACCTGCCCCGGCCCGACCGCCGGCCGGGCGAGCCGCGCCATGCGCAGGACGGCTTCCGGCTCGGCGCCGTAGCGCTCCTGCACGACCGCGGCCATCATCCCGGTCTCCCCGGCTCGCGCTGCCTCGCTGGTGCTCCGCATCGTCGTCTCCCGCTTCGGGTGCCCCGCTGGACTTACGCCGTAAGTGCAGCACTTACGCCGTAAGTAGAGCACTTACGCCGTAAGCTCGTCAACGCCCGGAGACCGTGAGAGGAAGTGACCGTCCCCCGTGACGCGACGTACCGCCCCGCAGCCGCCCCGCGAGACGCTCACCCGGCAGCGGGTGCTGCGCGCCGCCGTCGAACTCGCCGACAGCGGCGGCCTGGAGACGCTCAGCATGCGCAGGCTCGGTGAGGCCGTGGGCGTCGAGGCGATGTCCCTGTACAACCACGTGGCCAACAAGGAGGACCTGCTCGACGGCATGGTCGACCTGGTCTTCGGCGAGGTCGACCTGCCCTCCCCGGACGACGAGTGGCGGCCGGCGATGCGGCAGCGGGCGGCCTCGATGCGCCAGGTGCTGTCCCGGCACCGCTGGGCGATCGGGCTGATGGCGTCGCGGGCAGCACCGGGGCCCGCCACTCTGCGGCATCACGACGCCGTGCTCGGCTGTCTGCGCCGGGGCGGCTTCTCCCTCAGCCTCACCGCGCACGCCGTATCGGTTCTCGACGGCTACATCTACGGGTTCGCCCTCCAGGAGAAGGCCCTGCCCTTCGAGACCCCGGAGCAGACCGCCGACGTGGCGGAGGCCATCATGAGCGGCTTCGGGGACGGCGAGTATCCGTACCTGACCGAGATCGCGACAGAGCACGTCATGCGGCCCGGGTACGCCTACGGCGACGAGTTCGACTTCGGGCTGGACCTCATCCTCGACGGTCTCCAGCAGGCGGCGGACGGGACCCGGTGACAGCGAAGCGCGGGAGCCTGTCACCGGCTCCCGCGCTGTTTGTCGTGGCCCTTCTGTGGTCGGGGCAGGTCACCGCCCCTTGCGGAGCCCCTCCGCGCCCTCGGCCCGGTGCGCCGCCGCCACAGCGTCCAGGCGGGCCGTGATCACCAGCGTCCCTTCCTCGACCTGGTAGTCGAGCGGCAGACCCAACGCCCGCATCGCCGCGACCATCCCCGTGTTGGACGACTGCGTCACCACGTATACGTTCGCGCAGCCGGCGTCGCCCGCCATGGCCACCAGCCTGCGGAGCAACTCGCTGCCGATACCGCGTCGCTGCCACTCGTCCTCGACGAGCAGCGCGATCTCCGTCTCGTCGCCGTCCCAGAGCAGATGGCCCAGTCCGACGAGGCGCCCCGAGGTGGTCTGCGCGGCGAGCGTCCGCCCGAAACGGGGGCTCAGCAGATGCTTGAGGTAACGGTCCGCGTCGCCGACCGGCCCGTGGTAGCGCATGCTCAGCGTCCGCGCCGAGCACCGCTCGTGCATGGCCTTCGCCGCGCGCAGATCGCCCCCGTCGGCACGGCGCACCATGATGTCGTTGCCCTCGGGCAGCGTCAGCACGTCCTGGCTGCGCGGGATCCGCGGCCCGAGCCGCGTGTCCAGCTCCACCAGGGCCCGCGCCCGAGCGAACTCCGTGGGCGTGAACGGCAGATACGGCCGCTCCACCGTGATCGTCCCGCCCTCCGGCGCCCGCAGCCGCATCACCGTGCCCTCCAGGGCCCCCTCGACCGGCGCGCCCTCCTGGACCCGGCCCGAGCCGGGAGCGGTGGCGGGCAGCGAACGGATGGTGCAGCGGCCGAGCAACTGCCGCAGCGCCAGCGGGAGCTCCGCGGCGTCCAGCGCCGTACGCGTCGCCAGGCCGAGCACCCGCGTCGGCGCGTCCACCAGGTCATGGGCGTCGCCGCGCTCGATCCAGGTCTCGCTGCCGCCCGCGTCGGACACCGACCGGCTGATCTCCGTGGCGGACAGCTCCTCGGGTGCCCGCAGCAGGAACTCGTCCACGGTTCCCTCGGCCAGCGGGTGCGTCTGCAGGCTCAGGATGTCGACCCGGTGGCCCGCCAGCGCCGTGCACAGCGCCGCTAGCGACCCCGGTTCGTCCTTCACGGTCGTCCGCATCCGCCACAGCACGGTCGCCCCGGCCATGGCCTCGGCGCCCGCCACACCTTCCTCGCCCGCTCCGGCCGGCCCGGCCTGCCGCTCCGCGGGGAGCGGCGGCCGGGCGCCGGTATCGCTCGTGGGCGGCGCGTGACCGTGGCGTCGTGTCCACCACGCGTGGAACCCGACAGCGGCCGGCAGAACGGCCGCCGTGAACGCCAACAGCACCGCACCGCCCGTGCCCTGCGCGGCGGGGCCCGCCACCGCGTCGGCCACGGCCGCCGCCGCGAGGAGCGCGGCGAGACCGACCACGGCCCGCCGCCAGTGGCGCACCGGGCGACCGTTCCTCGCCCGGGTCACATCAGACATGTCTGGAGTCATGTGGCCACTGTGAGGGAAGGGTGTTGCGTGATCACGAACGCCTTGTGACCGGCCGGTAAAGGCATCGTTCCGTCCCTTTTGTTGCAGGTTGGACGACCGATGAGCGGGCAGCCGGACTGCTGGTGGACCGGGATCAGACCGCCAGCGCCGCGCGCAGCCGCCGTGCTTCGGTGACCAGCCGGGACGAGCCCCTCCGGTCCGCCGCCAGATCGAGGTGGGGCAGCTCCCCGCGCGCCCCGGACCGCTCCACGCTTTCGGCGGCGACGGCCACCAGCTCGCCGAGCCCCCGAACCGGCATGGTGGCCTTGGCCCGGCCCTTGCCGCCGTCCTCGCCTTCACCGTCGGAGAGTTCGGCGAGCAGGTGCGGCAGGGCCGCTCGCAGGACCGCCCAGGCCGTGCCGTACGCGCCGGTGGAGGCGGCCGTGCGTATCGCCTCGGCGATCCGCAGCGGCTTCAGACAGCCGGTCACGGCGAGTCGACCGAGGTCGGCGCCGGCCTGCTCGACGTCGAGCTGCCCCCGGGCCGCCAGCACCAGCAGCGCGTCCACGGCGGCGAGCCGGTCCTCCGGGCGCTTGGCGCCCAGCCCGTACACCACGCACAGCCGCACGGCGTCGCCCGTCTCGCCCTCCGCCTCGGCGAGCGTCGGCAGGAACGAGAATCCGGTCCCCGTGTCCTCGATGACCCCCTGCGAAATGTCCCGCAGCACGCGTGCCGCCACCAGCTCCGGGCGTCCGGGCACGACCGCGAGCCAGTGCCGCCACTCGGAGTCGTCCCAGTGGGAGCAGTACCAGTGGCTCTGGTACTCGGACAGCGGGCGCCCCAGCCGGTGCACCTGCGGCGGGAAGGACTCGCCCTGCAACTCCGGGAGCTCCCCGAACTCCACCAGGATCCTCGGCCCTTCCGTACGGCTGCTCCGCACGGGCCGGGAGGGCACGTCGGTCACCAGCCACTCCGCCAGCCGGTCGCCCTCCGGTGTGCCCAGCTCCCGGGCGGCCACCGCGGCGGCCTCCGACGCGGCCGTGTCGGCGCGCCGCACCCGCAGCAGCGCCTGCGCGAAGTCCGCCCGACCGGGCCGGGCCCCTAGCCGTCGACAGGAGTCGAGTCTCGCCACCAGCTCCCCGGGCTCCAGCGACCCCGTGCTCCAGGTGGGCGTGGCCAGCAGGAACGGCGGCGGCTCGGTGCGGACGCGATAAGCGACCTCCCACAGCCGGGCGTCGCGGATCCCGGCGAGGCCGCTGTGCACACACCCTCCGGACGTGGGCGCGTGCGAGCGCGCCTCGTGCAGGACGGAGACGCGGACCCGCTCGAACAGCGACGCCAGGACGATCTCCAGGTCGTGCGGCGAGTCCCGGAAGTACCGGTCGACGTACGCCGGCTCCATCTCCGCCCACCAACGCCCCGCCGCCACCGGACCCAGCGCCTCCACGAGTGCCTCGCGATCCCGGTGGGCGTGGCGTACGAGCCCGTCCAGCGTCCGCTCGAAGGCGCTGATGTCGCCGTCCGAGGCCAGCAGCGCGTTGACCTCCTCGGCGAGTTCGGCGACCGTCTCCGGAGCCGGCGCGAGGCGCGTGGGCTCGGGCACGGCAGGGAGCAGCTCCTCGTACACCTCCGGGGACTTCCCGGCCGGGGAGACACCGAAGACGTCCTGGGCGCGGGCCCGCAGGCCGTGGCTGAGATCGGGGACCGCGCCGGTGATCTCCTCGCGCGCGGCTCCCTCCTCGTCGGGGACGTCGCCGATGTGCCGCTCGACGAGCTTCAGCGCACGCTCCTGCACCTCCGTGTCCTCGTGTCCGAACGCCTGAGCGACCACGGGGAGGAGAGCGCCCGCCGTGGACGGGTCCTGCCTGAGGACCTTGCCGAGCAGGATCAGCTGGGAGCGGACCAGCTTCCGCTCGGGGCGGAAGAGCACGGCGCCGGACATCTCGATGAGCCGGTGTGACCCCAGTGCGCCGTCCAGGGCGAAGTCGGCGAGGACGGACTGGGCGTGCCCGGCGACCGAGGAGGGGGCGTCCGCGCACAGGGACATCCAGTCCGCGATCCGCTCGCACCGCTCGTCACGGGTGAGGTCGAGCGAGGTCAGCAGGCCGAGGAACACCTTGTTGTCGGCCGTGGAGCCGCCGCCGCGCAGCAGCCGGGACACACAGCCGTCGATGAGGATCTTGCGGTCGAGGAGGCCCTCCTCGGCGAGCTGGG
Source organism: Streptomyces sp. NPDC030296 (assembly GCF_055572815.1). Lineage (NCBI taxonomy): Bacteria > Bacillati > Actinomycetota > Actinomycetes > Kitasatosporales > Streptomycetaceae > Streptomyces > Streptomyces sp. NPDC030296. The sequence goes on along the minus strand of NZ_JBVICQ010000005.1, from coordinate 523,510 downwards.
TGAGGGCGTAGGTCCAGTTGTTCAGTCCTTCGCCGTACCGCCAGTCGCTGCGGGCGCCGATCTCCGAGATGTCGAACAGCGCGGTGACGAGCTCCGCGAGATGCGGGTCCTTGCGCAGGTTGCCGATGACGGTGCCCGCCTTCCAGCGCGCCCGGCCGATGTGCTCCATCCAGCCCCGTACATAGGTCTCGGACGTCGGCGCCGCACAGCCCGCGAGCCGCACCAGACCGGACATCAGCTCGTACGGCACCTGCGCGGTCAGCGGGCGCTCCGCCAGCCGGTGCACCAGGTCGTCGAGCCAGCGCGGCTCACGGTCGCCGAGCACATCGATCAGGACCGGCGTCGGCGCCTGCCGCCAGCGCATGTCGGCCCCCGCGATCCAGTCGGCCACCGCCGCCGCGCCCGTCTGGCAGGCCGCTCCGGCCGCGTGCAGCGCCGGATACGCACGCTGCAGGGGCGAACCCCACGGCTCGGACCGCAGCTTCTTGCGCAGCTCCTTCAACTCTGGCATGCAGGACCGTCGTTCGGCGTCCGTCATGCCGTCCGCCAGGGTGACCACGTCACCCACGTTTCCCGCCCGTACCGCGTTGACCAGCGTCGTCGCCGTCATCGCGCACCCCCGTCGATGCTCGTCCCGCTCGGTTCCCTGTCGGTCGTCGTGCTGTCCGGCTCCCCCGGGGCCGGTGTCCCGCCCGTCCCCGCGTCCGCGCCCCGGCGGACCATCCGCACCGCCAGCGCGTGCTTGCAAGGACCCCTGCCGCCGCGGTACTTCGCCCACCACAGGCAGGAACAGCTCAGTGTGCCCCCGTCGTCGCGGACCCGGTGGACATGGCCGTCCTCGGCGGTCACCGTGCCGAGCGAGCCGTCCAGGGAGACCGCCCCGGCGGCCACCAGGCCGCGGGCGGAGCGCAGCCGCGGATTGTGCCGCTCGACGCGCTCGGCGTCGTAGGGGAGTTCCCGGTGGAAGTAGGCGGCCTCCGCCGTGTCGTAGCCGACGCGTCCCGAGGTCCCCAGCCGGGTCAGCGCCGCCCGTACCCGCTCGGCGGTGAGGCCGGAGGACGCGGCCAGGTCGCCGACGTCGATGCGGGGCTCCCAGGCGAGGAGGACCGAGATCAGCTCCGCGTCCTCGGCGGCCTCGTCGGTGGCGAGGGCCTCCAGCACACCGCCCTCGCCGGAGAAGCCGCGCGATGCCTCCGGGGACAGCGTGAGGGTGAGGCGCATACCGGGCAGCTCGACCTCCCACGCGCTCGCCAGGGCCGCGGCCCCGGCGGCCGGCGGGCCGTAGACGCGCAGCGCGGTCGCGTGGCGCAGGACCCGCTGGAGGGCCACCAGCCGCTCCGGGCCGGGCAGACAGACCGCGCCCTGCACCGGCCGGGTCGTCGGGCGCAGGACCCGGCCCGAGGGCACGACCCACTGGACGCCCCGCGACGCGCCCCGCGCACCACCGCGCGGCAGCGACCGCAGGAACCGTACGGCCTCGGCGGCGGGCAGCTCGGCCCGCAGATCGAAACCGGCGGCGATCACCTGCGCCTCGGCGAAACCGCGCAGCCAGCGGTCCGGCAACGGCACCTTCTTCTCCACCACCGGGCCGTCCAGCGTGGTCACCGCCAACGCGTCCGGGCCGACCCGCAGATGCAGCGGATCGTCGGAGCCGACGCGGGACAGCGCCTCGCGCAGCGGGTTGTTGACGTCGACGTTGGTCGTGCCGTGGCCGACCTCACCCCCGTCGAGGCCCGGCTCCAGGACGTCGAGCCGGGCGTACACCCCGCCGCAGCCGGAGAACGACTCGAAGCGCAGCCGGTCCCCGTTGCCCGTCACGACCGGGTCCAGGGAGGCCCGCAGCTGCTGCTGGTAGTAGCGCGCCGCCGCCACGTCGGCGACCGCCAGCAGGGCTGCCGCGGCCACCTGAGGAGAGGTCAGGAAGCCGGTGAAGAACCGCGGATGGTCCTGGAACCCCGTGGGGGTCGCACCCCGGGAGGTCTCCAGTCCCAGCCGGTGTCCGCCCGCCGCGGACTCCAGCACGGAGGGTCGGGTATAGGCCACGGCCTGCAAAGATCGCGTCATGGGAAAACCGTAGGAGCGACCACTGACAACGGGTGATGACCTGGGAAAACGCGGCGGACGGCCCGGTGTTGCCGAGCCGTCCGCCACATGACTGGGGCCAGGTTCGCCGGCCCCGCGCTTCAGGCCGTGCGGGTCACTGTCCCACCAGCCCCGGCTGGAGCGTCTTGGTGTAGAGCACGGTGCCGTCCTGCTCGCGCAGACGCACCGTCAACTCCCCGCTGTGGCCGTCGATGTCGACCTCGCCGAAGAACTGGTAGCCACCCGCGGGCGACACGTTCGCCGTCGTCGGCGCCTTGAGGAAGACCCGCTCGGGACCGAACGTGTCGTCGAGAGCGTTCGCCGGGAAGGCACCGGCGTTGAGCGGCCCGGAGACGAACTCCCAGAAGGGCTCGAAGTCGGTGAACGCGGCCCGCGACGGCTGGTAGTGCTGCGCCGAGGTGTAGTGCACGTCGGCCGTCAGCCACACCGTCCCGGTGATCTTCCGGTGCTTGATGAACCGCAGCAGTTCGGCGATCTGCAGCTCACGTCCGAGCGGCGCGCCCGGGTCGCCCTGGGCCACCGCCTCGATGTTCGGCTTCCCGTCGCCGGTGTCCGGCACGACCAGGCCGAGCGGCATGTCGGAGGCGATCACCTTCCACACGGCACGGGAGCGCGACAGTTCCCGCTTCAGCCACCGCAACTGCTCGGCGCCGAGGATGCCCACCGGGTCGGTGGTCTGCTTGCCGGGCGAGTTGGCGTCGCGGTACGTCCGCATGTCCAGGACGAACACGTCGAGGAGCGGGCCGTGGCGCATCACCCGGTGCACCCGGCCCTCGCGGGAGCCCGGCCGCAGCGTGGAGATGGGGAAGTACTCGCTGAAGGCGCGCCGCGCCCGGGACGCGAGCACGTCCACGCTCTTCTCCGTGTAGCGGGCGTCGGTGAGGATCTCTCCCGGGTACCAGTTGTTGGTGACCTCGTGGTCGTCCCACTGCACGATCGACGGCACCTGCGCGTTGAACCGCTTCAGGTTCTCGTCCAGCAGGTTGTAGCGGAAGTTGCCGCGGAACTCCGCCAGCGTCTCCGCCACCTTGGCCTTCTCCTCGGTGGTGATGTTCCGCCAGGTCCCGCCGTCGGGCAGGGACGCCGTCGCGGCGATCGGGCCGTCCGCGTAGATCGTGTCCCCGCTGAACAGGAAGAAGTCGGGGTCGAGCCGTCCCATCGCGTCGAAGACGCGGTAGCCGCCGCGGTCCGGGTTGATGCCCCAGCCCTGCCCGGCCAGGTCGCCCGACCACAGGAACCGCACACCGGAGCGCCGCTTCACCGGCGTCGTCCGGAACGTGCCGGTCACCGGCTCGCCGGTGCGGCGCGGGTCGTCCGGGTCGGCGAGGAGCACCCGGTAGTGGATCTGCTCACCGGCCGGCAGGCCGCGCAGCCGGGTCGTCCCGGTGAAGTCGGTGCCCGCGCCGAGCAGCGGGCCGTGCCACCGGCGCGGGTTGCGGAACGACTCGGTGGCGGACGTCTCCACGATCATGCGCGCCGGCCGGTCCGAGCGCACCCACACGAGACCGGAGTGCGCGCTCACGTCTCCGGTCTGCACACCCCAACCGGCCCGCGGGCGCCCCGACAGGGCGAACGCCGGAGCCGCCGCGAGCGAGCCGGGCAGGGCCAGGGCCGCCGACGCGGCCAGGGAACCGCGCAGCACACTGCGGCGGCCGGGCAGGGAGATCGGCGGACGGTGTGACATGAATGAGCCTCCTGGGACGGATTCGGCCAATGCGCAGTGCCACAAGTACTGGTGCGCCGAGGCGCACGCGGAAACGACAAGTGAACAACTGACCGGGGTGCGGGGGAAGCACGCCACGACGCCCGAGCGGGGTGTGTCGCACGGGTCCGGGAGGGTGGGATGTGTCGCGCGGGCCCGAGCCGGGCGGGTCGCGCGGGGTGGTGGTGCGCGGGACTGGGAGGGGTGCTGGTGCGCGGGCCCGAGCCAGGCGGGCGCGCGAGGTGATGGCGCGGGCCTGAGAAGGATGTGGCGCGCCGGCCCCGAGAGGGGCGTGGCGCGCCCGGCCCTGTCAGGTAGCCGGGATCACGGGCGGCCGTCCTGTCGGGCCGCCTCCGCCATCAGCCGTACCCCCTCCCGGATCCGCGCCGGGGACAGGTGCGCGTACCCGAGGACCAGCCGAGGCAGGTCGTCCGGCACGCGCCCGTACCACCCCAGCTCCCGCACCGCGACCCCCGCCGCCGTGACCCGCTCCACGAAGCGGTCGCACGGTCCGTACCGCTCGGGCAGCGTGGCGATCACATGGAGCCCGGCGGCGATCCCGGACACGCGCGTACCGGGCAGGTGCTCGGTGAGGGCAGCCACCAGGGTGTCCCGGCGTTCACGGTAGGCCCGCTGGCAGCGGCGCAGTTGCCGGTCGTGGTCGCCGCGCTCCACGAACCGGGCGAACAGGGCCTGGTCGAGGGTGGGATGGCCGAGATCCATGGTCCGCTTGCGCTCGACGACCTCCTCGGCCAGGGACGCCGGTACGAGGAGCCAGCCGAGCCGCAGTCCCGGCGCGAGCGACTTGCTGACGGAACCCGTGTACGCGACCCGCTCCGGGTCCAGTCCCTGGAGGGCGCCCACGGGGGCGCGGTCGTAGCGGAAGTCGCCGTCGTAGTCGTCCTCGACGATCAGACCGTCGACCGACCGCGCCCAGTCGAGCAGTTCGGTCCGGCGCCGCGCCGAGTAGGCGATGCCCGAGGGGAACTGGTGGGACGGCGTCGTCACCACCGCCCGCACACCCGAGTCGCGCAGCGGCCCCATGGCCAGACCCGCCCCGTCCAGCGGCAGCGGCACGGTGCCGATCCCGGCGGCGGCGTACAGGGACGCGTGCTCCGGGCTGCCGGGGTCCTCGACGCCCAGGGCGTGCTCCCCGCGCGCGTGGAGCACGAGCCCGAGCAGGGTCATCGCCTGGGCGACCCCGGAGACCACGACCAGCCGCTCCGGGTCGGCGACCACGCCCCGGCGCCGGGCGAGCAGTTCGGCGAGCGCGGTGCGCAGCCGGGGCAGGCCGCGCGCGTCCGGATAGCCGAGAGCGTCGTGGGGGAGTTCCGCGAGCACCCCGCGCTGCGCGGCGGCCCAGGCGGCGCGCGGAAAGAGCGACAGGTCGGGTGTGCCGGGGACGAAGTCGGCACGGGCGCCGGGGGAGCGTGGGGCGAGATCACGCGCGCGTGGCGGTCCCCCGCGGACCGCCGCCCCCACCCAGGTCCCCGCGCCCCGACCGCTGCGCAGATACCCCTCCGCCGCCAACTGCTCGTACGCCTCGGTCACCAGCCCGCGCGACACCCCCAGATCGGCGGCGAGGTCCCGGCTCGACGGCAGCCGGGTGCCCCGCGCCAACCGCCCCGTACGGATCGCCTCCCGCAGCGCGGTCTGCAACGTACGTCCACGCGCGCGTGCCGGAGCGGAGGCGACCGGCAGCAGCAACTCCCAGGCGGCGGCCCAGGGCGCGGACCCCTCGCCGTCCACGGGCGAGACGTCCGGCGGAGGATGGGCCCCCGACGGCGAATTGGTCCCCGATGACGTCATGGAAGTGGACCTTAAACCGGTCCGCCCGCGTCCCTAGCGTCACCGTCATGAACGCCACCACGGCTCGCGGAGCCCTGCTCGCCGCCCTCGCCTGCGTCCTCGTCGGCGGCTCCTTCACCGCCAACAGCGTCCTCGGCGACTACCCGTACGCCGGCGGCCAGTTCCTCCGCTACGGGCTCGCCTTCCTGCTGCTGCTCCCGCTGCTCGGCCGCGGCGGCACGGCACCGCTGCGCCGCCTCACCACCCGGCAGTGGCTGCGGCTGGCGCTGCTCGCGGCGGTCGGCATGGTCGGCTTCAACCTCGCCGTGCTCGCCGCCGAGCGCACGGCGGAACCGGCCGTGCCCGGCGTGTTCGTGGGCTGCGCCCCCGTCGTCGTGGCCGTCTGGGTCCCCCTGTCGGAGGGGCGGCGCCCCCGACGGACCGTGCTGTACGGGGCGTCGCTGGTCGCGGCGGGCGCGTTCACCGTCCAGGGCTGGGGCCGCACGGACGGCGCCGGGATCGCCTTCTCCGTCTGCGCGCTGGCGGGCGAGGTCGGCTTCGCGGTGCTGGCCGTGCCCGTGCTGCGGCTCCTCGGCCCGCGGCTGCTGTCGGCGACCGTGTGCGGTGTCGCCGCGGTCGAGTCGGCCGCCGTCGGGCTGAGCGTCGACGGCGGTGCCTGGCTGCGCCGCCCGGACGGCACGGAGGCCGCCGCGCTCGTGTGGCAGGCGGCGGTCGTCACCGTCATCGGGTTCGTGTGCTGGTACATGGGCATGCAGCGCATCGGCGCCGAACGCGCCACCCTCTTCTCCGGCCTGATCCCGGTGGCCGCCGCCTGCACCGCGCCCCTCGTCGGCACCGGCTCCTACGGCGCCGCCCAGGCGGCGGGCAGCGCCCTGGTGGGCGCAGGGGTCGCCCTGGGCTCCGGGCTGGCCGCGCGCCGCGGCTCAGCGGCTGCCGTCGAGGATGACGCGGGCCACCAGCGCCGGGTCGTCGTTCATCGGGCAGTGGCCGCAGCCGGGCAGCCGCACCAGCCGCGCGCCGGGGATGACCCGCTTGGCGCGGACGCCCTGCCGGGGGACGAGCAGCCAGTCCCGCGTGCCCCAGGCCACGGTGACCGGCAGCTCCGGGATGTCGTCGGTGAACAGGACGCTGCCGCCCGCCCGGAGGGTCGCGTCGAACCCGGTGGCCCCGGCCAGCGCGAGCGTCTCCGCGACCACGGCCTCGGGTGAACGGCGGCTCGGGCGGGCGTAGATGGTGCTCGTCAGGGCGGCCCGGCCGGCCGCCGAACGCGACAGGCGCTGGACCAGCGGCAGCGGCATCCGCCGGGAGAGGTGCCGCATCGTGAGCAGGATGCCGAAGGCGTAGCGCCGCTCGGCCTCGTTCCAGAACCCGGCGGGCGACAGCGCCGTGACCGACCGTACGAGCTTCTCCCGGCCCAGCTCCAGGGCGAGCAGACCGCCGAGGGAGTTGCCCGCGACATGGGGGCGGTCGAGCTCCAGGGTCTCGCAGAAGGCGCGGAACACGGCGGTGGTCGTGGGCAGGTCGTAGGCCAGGCCGTCCGGGAGGCCGGGGGACGCGCCGAAGCCGGGCAGGTCCACGCTGATGACCTCGCGCTCGGCCGCCAGCAGGTGCACCACCGGGTCCCAGGCCTGCCGGTGGTGGCCGATTCCGTGCAGCAGGAGCAGCGGTTCGCCGGTGCCCTCGCGCGCGTAGGAGACCGTCACGGACCGCGGGCCGAGCGGGGAGGGGACCTGGAAGGAGACCGTGGCGGACATGGTGCAGCTCCTCGTCTGTGAGGGTGGGGCGCGCCGTCGGACGGCATTCGTAGACAGCTTGTCAGCAACCGCTACCGACGGGTAGTCCTCGTGGGTAACAAACGCCCTGGACACCGGCCCGCGCGTCGGATGGGATGGGACGGTGACCACTGACACCGCGACCGACGTCTTCGAAGAGCACCGTCCCGTCCTCATGGGAGTCGCCTACCGCATGCTCGGCAGGGTCGCCGACGCCGAGGACGTGGTCCAGGAGGCCTGGCTGCGCTGGACCGGCGCCGACCGGTCCGACGTACGCGAACCCCGCGGCTACCTGGTCCGCGTGACGACCCGCCTCGCCATCGACCGGCTCCGTCAGGTGCAGTCGCGCAACGAGGCCTACCCCGGTCCGTGGCTGCCCGAGCCGTACGTCACCGACTACGAGGCCACCGTCCCGGACACCGCGGAACGCGCCGTGCTCACCGACACCGTCTCCCTCGCCGTCCTCGTCGTCCTGGAGTCCCTCTCGCCCCTGGAACGCGCGGTGTTCGTGCTCCGGGAGGCCTTCGGCTACCCCTACGCCGAGATCGCCGGCATGCTCGACCGCACCGAGCCCGCCGTGCGCCAACTCGCCGGACGGGCCCGCCGGCACGTCGACGAGCGGCGCCCGCGCTACGAGGTCGACCCGGCCGAACGCCGGGAGCTCACCGAACGGTTCCTCGCCGCGGCGGCCGGCGGCGACCTCGACGGGCTCATGGCGCTGCTCGCCCCGGACGTCCGCCTCGTCGCCGACAGCGGTGGCCTCGCCAAGGCCCCGGTGCGGATCATCGAGTCCGCCGACAAGGTGGGGCGCTTCCTGCACGGCGTGTCCGGCCAGGGCGTCGGGGACGCCTCGTTCCGCTTCATGGAGATCAACGGCGGCTTCGCGCTGGTCGTCCTCGCCGCAGGCAAGCCCGACGCCGTGTTCCAGCTCGACGTCGCCGACGGACGAATTCAGCGCATCCACATCGTCCGCAACCCGGAGAAGCTGCTCGCCCTGCCGCTCGACCAGTAGCCCGTGGGCCGTCGGGCACCCGCCCGACGACCGCCGTACGACCCGTCAGGTGATCGGTCGTACGGCGGTTCGGCATGCCCTCATGAAGGCTCCGTGAACGCTGTGCCACGCCCCGCGCGACGGATGCCCGAGGCTTCGAGGATTGGTCTTGACCAAGGGTGGGGGCGGGCCTATGGTCGCAGGAAAGTGCAACAACCTTTAATAAACAAGGGCGCCAAAAACGCCGCCGGGACACGGCGAAGCAGCGGAGGACAGGGTGGGGACCCAGCAGCTCGAATCGGTGCCGGAACCGAAGTACTGGCACCTGAAGACCGTGCTCAGTGAGGCATTGGACTCCGAGTTCTCGGTGGGTGAGGTCCTGCCCAACGAGCGCGACCTGGCGGCCCGCTTCGGCGTCGCCCGGGCCACGCTCCGCCAGGCACTGGAACAGCTCGAACTGGAAGGCCGGCTCCAGCGCCGGCGCGGCGTCGGCACGACGGTGGCCCCGCCGCGCGTGGGCGTCTCCGTCGGCGGCGAGCAGCACGCCTGGCCGGGCACGGCCGGGGACGGCTGGCAGGCCGTGGACTGCGCGGAGGCGGCGCCGCCCACCGCGGTGGCCGAGATCCTGGACACCGTCCACGGCGAGCAGGTCCATGTCGTACGCCGCTCCCGCGTCTCCCACGGCCAGCCCGTGGCCGCCGAGCTGCTCTACATCCCGGCGGCCTCGGTGCCCGCCCTCTCCGCCATAGACGCGCCCTCCGGCGCCGCACGCGCGCGTGCGGTGCTGCGCGAGTTGCAGCGGCTGGAACTGGAGGGCCAGGACCGCTCGGTGGAGCTGGGCTCCGCGCGCGCGGAGGACGCGAAGGAGCTGGACCGGCTGCCGGGGGCGCCCGTCCTCGTCGTCACGACCCGCTTCTTCGCCGAGGGACGCGCCGCCGCGGTCTCCCTGGCCACCTACCGTGCCGACACCTGCCGCCTGACCTTCGGCGCCTCGGGCGACGTCGAGATCCACCACGGCCCGGAACGCCGCGCGTCCTGAGGACACCGGCTCCACGAGCCGCACCCGCCGTGCCCCGGACACTCCGGGGCCCGGCGTTTCACATGGGGTGAAGGGCGCGTCAAGTGTCGAGAGGGCTCAGCGCCGGGCCGTGACCGTGCCCTCGACCGCGAACAGCTGTTCCTCGACATGGTCGAGCGCGAGTCGCAGCGCGCCCGTGGCGACGGCCGTCTCGCCCAGCCGGGACAGGGCCACCCGGGGCGGGCGCAGGCAGTAGCGGGCGAGTTCCTGCCGCAGGGGTTCGAGGACGTCGTCGATGCCGGTCGCCCAGCCGCCGACGACGACCAGCTCGGGGTCGAGCGCCAGCACCAGCGCGGCCACATCGTGCACCAGCCGCTGTATGAAGCGCTCCACCGCGGCGCGGGCCCGCTCGTCGCCCTCGCGCGCGTGCCGGAACACCTCGGCGACGGCCTGCTCGTCGAGCGGGTGCAGCGGCTCGCCGGTGGTCGACAGCAGCGCCTCCGGGGTGGCCTCCCGACCCAGCAGATGCAGCGCGCCGATCTCCCCGGCCGCGCCCCCGTAGCCCCGGTGCAGCCGCCCGCCGATCAGCGAACCCGCGCCGGGGCTCAGCCCGGCCAGCACGAACACCAGGTCGTCGGACTCGGTGGCCGCGCCCTTCCAGTGCTCGGCGACCGCGGCGGCGTTGGCGTCGTTCTCCACCAGGACCGGGCACTTGAAGGAACGGCTCAGCCGCTCGCCCAGGTTCAGCCCCGTCCACTCCGGCAGGGCCGTACCCAGCCGTACGGTGCCGTCCGCCTCGACGATGCCGGGGGTGCCCACGCCGACGGCGCGCAGCGAGTCCCGCGCGACACCGGATCTGCGGAGCAGCTCCGCGACGGTCGAGCGCAGCCGTTCCAGCCGTTCGTCGGCCGGCGCGGTCTCGGCGACGTCCTTGGCCAGCGACCCCAGCACCCGCCCGTCGAGGTCCGCGAGCAGCGCGGTGACGCCGTGCGAGCCCACCTCCAGCCCGAGCAGGTGTCCCGCCTCCGCCCGGAACCGGTACCGGCGCGCGGGCCGGCCCTGGCGCCTGGCGGCCCCTTCCTCGGCGGCCCGCTCGACCACCAGGCCCGCCTCGACCAGCCCTTCGACGACGCCCTCGACCGTGGGCCGGGACAGCCCGGTGACCCGGGTGATCTCGGTGAGCGTGGCGTGATCCGTGGCGCGCAGCGCGTGCAGCACCACCGCCGAGTTGATTCTCCGGAGCAGAGAAGGATCCCCGCCGGTCAGCTGCCCCAACGTCCGTCCTCCCAGCTAGCACGCGTGTGTGCCGGATCGTACTCGCCAAGGGGGACCCCGGCGAGTGTCCACCGCCCTCGACCTGCCGAGCGCCCCGCCGGACCACCGCCGCCGCCTCGCAGGCCCACCGTCGCCGCGCCACCGCCTCGCAGGCCCACCGCTGCCGCACCGCCTGCCAGCCGCCGCTTGGTCGGCCGTCGGCCGTCGGCCCCCGGACCGTCGGCCGACGGTCGCCCCGCCGTCGTCGGCCGACGGTCGCCCCGCTCGGCCGGTCGCCCCGCTCGGCCGGCCGGCCCGCCGGTCGGACCGCGCACCGGACGCGAGCCCCACGGAGCAGCCTCCGGCCACTGACGGGACGCCAATTGTCAGTGGTGCCCGCTTTACTGAACGCATGAGCATCACGCGGCACCTCGCCCTCATCGAGAGGCTGTGCTCCGCCGAGTTCCCCGCGGAGCCCGGCCGGTCGGACACCGGCACGGGCGGTCCCGGCTACCACGTCGCCGAATTACAGACGAGCGCCGACTTCTGGGAGGACGACGGCACTCGCCGGGAGGAGACCGAGGAGCAGTACGAGGCGGACCGGGACGCCCTCTCGGAGCGGCTCGCCGACCGCTGGGGCGCACCGGACGTGATCAGCCTCTGGAGCGTTCAGGACCGTTCCATGGAGGGCGAGGACATACCGGAGCCATGGGCGGTGCTCAGCTCGCACGTCCCCGATGTGCACCTGTGGCAGGTGGACGGCCGCTGGGTCGCCCTCGGCGTCTCCCAGTGGGACAAGGAGCTGCCGTTCCAACTGGTCGCCCTGATAACGGAGACGGACCCGCCCTGACCGAGCGGGTCCCACGAGTGACGGGCCCGGACCCCACGGCCGGCAGGCCGCGCGGCCCTCCGCTCAGTCCTCTGCCGCCACCGCCTCGGCTCAGTCCTCCGCCGCCACCCGCAGCCGGGCGAACTCCTCGGCCATCGTCGTCGCCGTCCAATGCGCGTTCAGGCCGCTGGGGTTGGGCAGGACCCACACCCGGGACATGCCGATCGTCCGTTCCTGCGGACCGACCACGGCCTTGCGGTCCCCGAACGCCGCCCGGTACGCGGTCACACCGACCACCGCGAGCCACCGCGGCCGCAGCCGCTCCACCTTCGCGGTGAGCAGACGGCCGCCCTCGGCGTACTCCTCCGCCGTCAGCTCGTCGGCACGCGCCGTCGCCCGGGCGACCACGTTCGTGATGCCGAGCCCGTACGACGGCAACTCCCCCTGCTCGGACGGCTTCAACAGGCGCGGCGTGAAACCGGACAGGTGCAGGACCGGCCAGAAACGATTGCCGGGCCGGGCGAAGTGATGGCCGGTCGCGGCCGTCATCAGCCCCGGGTTGATGCCGCAGAACAGCACCCGGAGGCCGTCCGCGACCACGTCCGGCACCAGCCGGTCGCGGGCGGCCTCCAGCTCCTGCGGGGTGAAGCGCGTCAGAGGATCGCTCCCGGCGTGTAGCCCGCCGCCTCCGGGCGCTGCTTGACGATCTCCTCGACCCGGCCGACGACGACGGCGACCTGGTCGGCCGCGGCGCCCGTGAAGGACAGCTTGTCCGCCATCAGCGCGTCGAGCTGTGCCCGGTCCAGCGGGATGCGCTCGTCCGCCGCCAGCTTGTCGAGCAGTTCGTTGCGCTCGGCGCCCTGCTCGCGCATCGCGAGGGCCGAGGCGACGGCGTTCTCCTTGATCGCCTCGTGCGCGACCTCGCGGCCGACGCCCGCGCGCACCGCGCCCATCAGCACCTTCGTCGTCGCGAGGAACGGCAGATAGCGGTCCAGCTCCCGCGCGACGACGGCCGGGAAGGCGCCGAACTCGTCGAGCACCGTCAGGAACGTCTCCAGCAGACCGTCCAGCGCGAAGAACGCGTCCGGCAGCGCGACCCGGCGCACCACCGAGCAGGACACGTCGCCCTCGTTCCACTGGTCGCCCGCCAGCTCGCCGGTCATCGACGCGTAGCCGCGCAGGATGACCATGAGGCCGTTGACGCGCTCGCAGGAGCGGGTGTTCATCTTGTGGGGCATCGCCGAGGAGCCGACCTGGCCCGGCTTGAAGCCCTCGGTGACCAGCTCGTGGCCGGCCATCAGCCGGATCGTCTTTGCCAGCGACGACGGGGCCGACGCCAGCTGCACCAGCGCCGTCACGACCTCGTAGTCCAGCGAGCGGGGGTACACCTGGCCGACGGAGGTGAAGGCCTGGGAGAAGCCCAGGTGCCCGGCGATCCGGTCCTCCAGCTCGGCCAGCTTCGCGGCGTCCCCGCCCAGCAGGTCCAGCATGTCCTGCGCGGTGCCCACCGGGCCCTTGATGCCGCGCAGCGGGTAGCGGCCGAGCAGTTCCTCGACCCGGCCGTACGCCACGAGGAGCTCGTCGGTGGCGGTCGCGAAACGCTTGCCGAGGGTGGTGGCCTGCGCGGCCACGTTGTGCGAACGGCCGGCCATGACCAGCTCGCCGTACTCGCCGGCCAGCTTGCCGAGACGGGCGAGGACCGCCACCGTACGGTCGCGCATCAGCTCCAGCGAGAGCCGGATCTGGAGCTGCTCGACGTTCTCGGTGAGGTCGCGGGAGGTCATGCCCTTGTGGACGTGCTCGTGCCCGGCGAGGTCGTTGAACTCCTCGATCCGCGCCTTCACGTCGTGCCGCGTGACCTTCTCACGCTCGGCGATGGAGGCCAGGTCGACCGTGTCGAGGACCCGCTCGTAGTCGGCGAGCGCCTCGTCCGGCACCTCGATGCCGAGGTCCTTCTGGGCCCGCAGCACGGCCAGCCAGAGCTGCCGCTCCAGCCTCACCTTCTGCTCGGGCGACCAGAGCGTGGCGAGCTCGGTGGAGGCGTAACGTCCGGCGAGGACGTTCGGGATGCGGGGCTTGGCTGGCGCAGAAGTCACGTGTACGGATTCTACTGGCGATTCATGCAGGTGAGCGCCGCGGGCCTACTCGTCGGAACCTACGAGAGCCCGGTCACAGCCCCCGGCGGGTCGGAGCGTCCCACCCGGGCGCGTGCGCGGAGGGCGGTCTCGGCGCCGGTCGGCACGGGTGGGAGGGCGGCCACAGCGCTCGTCGGCACGGGTCCGGAGGGCGGCCTCTCAGCGCTCGTCGGCGAGTTCCGCCAGGACGTCCCCGTGGCACAGCTCCGGCGCGCACCAGCAGGCCAGCGTCTTGCCGCGCAGCTCCGGGACCAGCTCCAGCAGCTCGGGCCGGGCCGCCAGGTACTCCCGGTACTTCGCCATCACCTCGGCCCGGGTCCCGTCCCGCTTCTTCTTGTCGGTGTCGGGCTGGAACGGGTTGTACAGCGGGTGCTGCGGAAGGTCCCAGTGACCCATGGTCCAGCGGCGGCCGATGTACACGACGTCGTCGGGGGCATGCTCCAGCCGCGGCCCGAAGTCGCGGATGCGGCCCTTCAGGTTGATCACGGTCGTGGCCACGTGCGGCTCCCTCCGGTCCGGCCCCTCCTCGGAACCCCGTCGACTCTAGGCTGCCGGTCCCTCGTACGGCAGCAACTCGGGGCGTTTCGCCGGCAGCCCGTCGCCCGAGGAGCGGCCCGTCAGCCGGCGTCCGATCCACGGCAGCAGGTACTGCCGGGCGAACCGCGCGTGGGCCATCTGCCGGGCGACCCAGGCGGGCGGCGGTGTCGCGGCCATCGGCGTACGCCACTCGGCGTCCTCCGCCGGATGGCCGAGGGCCTGCCACACGGCCTCGGCGACCCGGCGGTGCCCCTCGGCGGTCAGGTGCAGCCGGTCCACGTCCCACATCCGCGGGTCGGACAGTGAGGGCGCGCCGTACAGGTCGACGACGAGCGCGCCGTGCCGGGCGGCCAGGTCGTCGACGCAGGCGAACAGCTCCTCCATGCGCGGCCGGAACCGCTCCAGCACCGGGCCCTGGCGGCCGGGGCTGCGCATCAGGACGAGCTGCTTGCAGGCGGGCGCGAGACGTTCCACGGCCTCCTCCAGCAGCCCGCGCACCCGGCCCATGTCGCACTTCGGGCGCAGGGTGTCGTTCAGACCGCCGACCAGCGTGATCACATCCGCGCCCATGGCGGCCGCCACGTCGACCTGCTCGTCGACGATCTGGCCGATGAGCTTGCCGCGCACCGCGAGGTTGGCGTACCGGAAGCCGGGCGACCGCGCGGCCATCCGGCTCGCGAGGAGATCCGCCCAGCCGCGGTAGGAACCGTCGGGCAGCCGGTCCGACATGCCCTCGGTGAAGGAGTCACCGACCGCGACGAGGCTGGAGTACGGGGGAGGGGCGTCGTGGGTGTGGGTGGCGTTCGTCTGCATGGCGTACCTGATGCTATCGCCTTCACATACCCAGCGGTCGGTCACCCTCTCCCCTCAGCGGTGACAGGCCGCGGGCCGCTCCCGTGTCAGGCCGCGAGTCGCCCCGGTGTCAGGCCGCGGGTCCCCCCGGTGTCAGGCCGCGGGTCCCCCCGGTATCAGGCTGCCGGCTGTCCGAACAGCTCCCGCAGGACGTCCTCCATGGTCACGATCCCGCCGAGCCGTCCGTCCGCGCCCAGCACGGCCGCCAGATGCGTACGGCTGCGGCGCATCGCGGTGAGCACGTCGTCGAGGGGCGTCGTCTCCCGGACGCGGGCGATGGACCGCATGTCCCGGATCGTGAACGGCACCTCGCGCGGGGCCGCGTCGAGCGCGTCCTTCACATGGAGGTAGCCCACGATCCGTCGCCCCTCGTCCACCACGGGGAAGCGGGAGAACCCGGACTCCGCGGACAGCCGCTCCAGCTCCTCCGGGGTGACGCCCACGCGCGCGTAGACGACGCGTTCCAGCGGGAGCACGACGTCCCGGACGGGCCTGCGGCCCAGTTCCAGCGCGTCGTGCAGCCGCTCCCGGGCACGGTCGTCGAGCAGGCCTGCCTCGGTGGAGTCCCGGACCAGCCGGGCCAGCTCCGTGTCCGAGAAGGTCGCCGCCACCTCGTCCTTCGTCTCGATGCGCATCAGCTTCAGAAGCGCGTTCGCGAAGGCGTTGACCGTGAAGATCACCGGACGCAGCGCCCGTGACAGCGTCACCAGCGGCGGGCCGAGCAGCAGGGCGGAGCGCACCGGCTCCGCCAGCGCGATGTTCTTCGGCACCATCTCGCCGAGCAGCATGTGCAGATAGGTGGCGAGGGTCAGCGCGATCACGAACGAGATGAGGTGTCCCGCGCCCTCCGGCACGCCCACCGCGTGGAACACCGGCTCCAGCAGATGCTCGATCGCGGGCTCCGCGACCACACCGAGGACCAGGGTGCACAGGGTGATGCCGAGCTGCGCGGCCGCCATGAGCGCCGACACGTGCCGCAGCCCCCACAGCACGCTCCGGGCCCGGCGGTCGCCCTGTTCGGCGTACGGTTCGATCTGGCTGCGGCGGACCGAGATCAGCGCGAACTCGGCGCCGACGAAGAAGGCGTTGACGACCAGGGTCGCGAAGCCGATCAGCAGCTGGACGGCGGTCATCGCCTCTCCTCCTCGTGCTCGTCGCCCGCGGGGACCGGCGCGTGCAGCAGCACCCGGGCGGCCCGCCGACCGGAGGCGTCCACGACGTCGAGCCGCCAGCGGGCGACCTCCACGGTGTCACCGACGGCCGGGATACGGCCCAGCTCGGTGGCGACGAGGCCGGCGAGCGTCTCGTACGGCCCCTCCGGCACCTTGAGCCCGACGCGGGCGAGCTGGTCGGTGCGGGCCGCGCCGTCGGCCGAGTACAGCTCACGGCCGTCCTCGTCGGTGCCGACGGGGGCCAGGTCGGGTGTCTCGTGCGGGTCGTGCTCGTCGCGGACCTCGCCGACGACCTCCTCGACGATGTCCTCCAGCGTCACCACGCCCGCGGTGCCGCCGTACTCGTCGATCACGACGGCCATCGTGCGCTTGCCGGAGAGCCGGTCGAGGACCCGGTCGACGGTCAGCGACTGGGGGACGAGCAGCGGCTCGCGCAGCAGCTCCGCCACGGAGGTGCGCAGCCGGCGCCCGGCGGGCACGGCGAGGACGTCCTTGATGTGCACGGTGCCGACCACCGAGTCGAGGCTGCCACGGTAGACGGGGAAGCGGGACAGACCGGTCGCCCGTGTGGCGTTCGCCACGTCCTCGCAGGTCGCCAGGGCGTCGAGGGCGATGACCTGCACGCGCGGCGTCATCACGTTCTCCGCCGTCAGGTCGGCCAGGTTCAGCGTCCGCACGAACAGTTCGGCGGTGTCCGGCTCCAGCGCGCCCTCCTTCGCGGAGTGCCGGGCGAGGGCCGCCAGCTCCTGGGGGCCGCGCGCGGAGGCCAGCTCCTCGGCGGGCTCGATCCCGAACAGGCGCACCAGACGGTTGGCGGTGTTGTTGAGGTGGGTGATGAACGGGCGGAACGCCGCGCTGAACCAGCGCTGCGGGTTCGCGACCTTCTTCGCCACCGACAGCGGCGAGGAGATCGCCCAGTTCTTCGGCACCAGCTCGCCCACGACCATCAGCACGATCGTGGACAGGGCCGTACCGATCACCAGGGCGACGGAACTCGACGCCGAGGCGGGCACGCCCAGCGCCTCCAGCGGCCCCGCGATGAGCTTGGCGATGGACGGCTCGGCGAGCATGCCGACGACCAGATTGGTGACGGTGATGCCGAGCTGCGCGCCGGACAGCTGGAACGTCAGGTTCCGTACGGCCTTCAGGGCGCCGGCGGCACCCCGCTCGCCGCGCTCCACGGCCTGTTCCAGCCAGCCGCGGTCGACGGTGGTCAGCGAGAACTCGGCGGCCACGAACGCGCCGCAGACCAGCGACAGCAGTACCGCCACCAGGAGGAGGAGCACTTCGGTCATCGGTTCACCCCCGTCCCATGATCCGGCAGGGGTGGGATGATCGCGCGATGTCGTGCACCGGCTCGGGCGCGAGGGGCGCCGGGCCGGCTACTGGGAGGCTCGCCCATGGGCGGACGCTCACGACCTTTCCGTAGATGTTCACTGATCCACCCATGGTAAAGGGTCGGCAAAGTGGTGCTCGCCGTCCCGGTCGCGTCGGCTTCCTCGGTCCCGAGCGGGTGCCCTCCACCGCCCCGTTCCTCCTGAGCGCGTACCCGGGCGATCGCCGCGCATGAGCGGTCGGTGGCATCGGCGCGCGTCCCCGCTCCGTGCGCACCGCCGGTCGGCGCCCTGGGCTACAGGGGCTTGACCCAGCGTCGCCAGTGGTCCTCGCGGTGGTAGCCGGTGGCGGCCCAGGTGTGATGGGCCTGTTCGTTGGCCTCCAGGACCATGGCGTCCACGCGCCGCCCGCCGAGGGCGACGAACCGCCGCTCCACCGCTTCCAGCAGCGCGGTGGCGATGCCCTGCCGGCGGCGGTCCGGATGCACCGCCAGCCGGTAGGCCGAGCACCGCCAACCGTCGAAGCCGGCGATGACGGTCCCCACGAGGACGCCGTCGCGCTCCGCGAGGATCAGCGCCTCCGGGTCCCGGGCGAGGAGCCGGGCCACTCCGTCGTGGTCGTCGCTGATACTCGTTCCTTCCGCGGCGTCACGCCAGAACCCCAGCACGGTGTCGATGTCCGAGGGGGCGGCGCAGCGGATTCGAAGATCACTCATGGGACGAGCCAAGCAGAGCGCTCACCTGTCCGGCGAACGGATTTCCGCCCCCGCGCGGCGGCCACGGCGTACACGGCCACCCGCATCCCCCAGCCCTCACTTGCCGCGCAGCGCCTCGATGACGCGGGCGAACGGCTCCATGTTCGGCTCCAGGACCGTGAGATACGTGAAGCCGTACCGCTTCCGTTGCGCCAGTACCTGTTCGACCATCTCGTCCAGCGTCCCCACGAGGACCAGCGGCAGCCGCAGGACCTGCTCCTCGCTCAGATGCGGGATGTGCCCGAGCCACGGCCGCACGGCGGCGCCGCGGTCCTCGGTGAACTCCACGATCTGGATCAGCAGATTGAGCTCGGCCGGCTCCTCCCGGCCGGAGGCGAACTCGTGGTACCGGGCGACCCGTTCGTCCAGCTCCTCCGCCGTCAGCACCTCCAGCGTGCCGCCCGCCCCCGGCCGGGCGCCCGTGAACGCCGCGATGTCCGCGTGCTCGGCGGTGACCCGCAGCATCCGGTCGCCGTTGGCGCCGACGAGCAGGGGTACGGTCCGCTGCGCGGGGCGCGGTTGGTGCTCCTCCGAGTCGAGGAGCCGCCGTAACTCGGCGATGGTCCGGGCGAGATGGTCGACGCGCTCGCGCGGCGACCCCCACGGCAGGCCCGCTCTCTCGTGCTCGGCCGGCACGTACCCGGTGCCGAGCCCCAGCTCCAGACGTCCGTCGGTCAGCGCGTCCGTGGTGGCCACCTCGCGGGCGAGGAGCGCCGGGTTCCAGAAGCCCGTGTTGAGCACGAACGTGCCGACCCGAGGCCGTTCGGTCGCCTCCGCCGCGGCGACCAGCGCCGGGAACGGGGCCGGCATGCCCAGATGGTCGGGGACCAGGATCACGTCGTAGCCGAGCCGCTCGGCCCTGCGGCACTTCGCGCGCCAGGCCTCGGCCGAGGTCGGATTGAGCAGATTGACTCCGAAACGGAACGGGCGCGGCATGAACTCTCCTCACCGACAGGGGATTTGAGCTGTGTGTCCCGGCGAGTACACCACCCGGGCGCGCTCGCTGCCAGCACGCCCGGCGCGCGGGCACCCGCACGTTCGGCGCGCGGGCACCCGCACGTTCGGCCCGCGGCGTCTGCTCGCCCGGGCCCACGGCCCCGCCGGACGGTCACTCGTGCGCGATCGCCGCCAGCACATTCATGCGCGACGCCCGCAGCGCCGGCAGCAGGGCGGCCACCACCCCCACCACCGCCGAGCCGATCACCACGGCGACGACCGTGCCCCACGGGATCGCCAGCGCCTTCATGCCCTGGAGCGCCAGCACCTGCTGCACGCACACCCCCCACACCAGTCCCAGCGCCAGCCCGAGGACCGCGCCGAACACGGCGATCACCACCGACTCCAGCCGGATCATCCGCCGCAGCTGCCGCCGGCCCAGGCCGATCGCGCGGAGCAGCCCGATCTCCCGGGTGCGCTCGACCACCGACAGCGCGAGGGTGTTCACCACGCCGAGCACGGCGATCACGATCGCGAGGCCGAGCAGCGCGTACACCAGGTACAGCAGCACGGCGATCTGGCCGCGGACGAGCTCCTTGTAGTCGGCCTGGTCCCGCACCTGCACCTGGGGGTACGCGTCCAGCGTCCGCTCCAGGTTCGCGCGCAGCTCGTCGGCGCCGACCCCGGAGGCGGCGTTCACGTACAGCGCCGAGTCCTGGCCTTCGGGCACGTAGCGCTCGACGGTGCCCGTCCCGAAGAAGAGGCCGCCCTGCATCCCGAAGCCGTCGGCGGTGTCCTGGTCGGTGAGCGCGGCGACCTCCAGCTCCGCGTCCTTCCCGCCCGGGAACCGCACCGGGACCGTGTCGCCGAGCGTCACGTCGTGCTCGCGGGCGAAGTCCACGTCCATGCCGAGGGCGCCGTCGGCGAGCGCGGCGGCGCTGTCGCCCTCCGCGTAGGTGACGTTCGCGACCTCGTCGAGCCGGGGGTCGTAGGCGGCGGCGGTGGTCTCGATCCGCTTGTCGTCCGGCAGCCGCACGGCGACGGGCGCGAACCGCTGCCGTACGACGAGGCCGACGCCCTCGGTGTCGCGGACCTTGTCGGTGAGCTCCTGGGGGAACGGCAGGAAGTTCTGGTTCTGGACGACGAAGTCCGCGCCCAGTGTCTTGTCGATCTCGTTGTCGAACGACTTGGTCATCGACGCGCTCGCCACGGACATCCCGGCGACCAGCGCGAGTCCCACCATCAGCGCGGCGGCCGTGGCTCCCGTACGGCGCGGGTTGCGCAGGGCGTTGCGCTGGCTCATCCGGCCGACGGAGCCGAACATCGCCGGGAACGCGCCGCCGAGGACCCGGATCACGGGCCGTACCAGGAGCGGGCCCGCGATGACGGTCGCGATCAGGGTGAGGACGACGCCGAGGCCGAGGAGCGAGGCCGCCGAGCCGGTGTCCGACGACACCGCGCACCCGACGAGCGCGGCGGCGCCGGCCGCGCCGACGACCGCGCCGACCACCGCGCGCGTCCGCAGCGGCCGGCCCACCCCGGCGATCTCCGCGTCCGTGAGCGCCGCCATCGGCGACACGGTCGCCGCGCGCCGCGCCGGCAGGTACGCCGCCACGAAGGTCACCCCGAGCCCGACGACGTACGCCGCGATCGGTGTCCCCACGCCGACCACCATCTCGGTGGACTTGAGGTTCATCCCGAAGGCGCCCATGAGCTCGATCAAACCGAAGGCCAGTGCGATGCCCGCGGCGAGGCCGAGTGTCGACCCGACGAGGCCGAGGAGCGCCGCCTCGGTGAGCACGGACCGGCGCACCTGCCGCCGGTCGGCGCCGAGGGCGCGCAACAGGCCCAGCTCACGGGTGCGCTGGGCGATGAGCATCGAGAAGGTGTTGACGATGAGGAACACCCCGACGAGCGTCGCGATGCCCGCGAAGCCCAGCATCACGTACTTGATGACGTCGAGGAACCCGCCCAGCGAGGCGGCCGCCGACTCGGCCTGCTCGTCGGCGGTCTGGTACTCGTAGGTGCCCGGCCCGAGCGCGGTGGCGATCCGTTCCTTCAGCCGGGCGTCGCCGACACCGGGGGCCGCGGTCACCGAGATGCTCGTGGCGGCGTCCGGGTCGCCCAGCAGCCGGGTCTGCGCGGTCGGGGTGTCGAGGAAGACCAGCGCGGCGCCGGGGTTGGTGGTGGTGAAGGTGGCGATGCCGACGATCTTCACCTTGAAGGAGCCGGGCGCGGCGAGCACGGTGAGCGTGTCACCGATCGCGACGTCCTTCTTCTTCGCGGTGTCGGCGTCCAGCAGCGCCTGACCGGGGCCCTCGGGCGCGTGCCCGCTGGTCAGCTCCACGGGGCTGCGGTCGGTGGGGTACCAGTTGGTCGCGATGGTGGGGGCGCCCGTCGTCGGGCCCACCGACTCGTTGTCCCGGTCGACGACGGTGATGTTCTCCACGGCCGCGTCGACATGGGTGTCCGCGACGCCGTCGACCTTCGCGACCCGCTCCGCGAGCGAGGCGGGCACGGTGTCCACGGCCCCGGACGGCAGCTGGCCCTCCAGGTCGTCGTCCTTCGGGCCGACGGTGACATCGGCCGAGGTGGAGGCGAAGAGACGGTCGAAGGTACGGGTGACCGTGTCCGAGAAGATCAGACTGCCCGCGACGAACGCCACGGACAGGACGACGGCCAGCGCCGAGAGCACCAGCCGTCCCTTGTGCGCCAGGAAACTCCGCAGGGTCGCCTTCAGCACGGTCTCAGTCCTTGTCGAGGTCGGTGGTCCCGGTGGTGCGCGCGTCGGCGGGGGCGCCCGCCCCGTCGGGCCTGGCGCGCGGGTCGAGCCCGGAGGGCTGGGCGCCGCTCCCGCTGAACAGGCGCATGCGTTCGAGGACCGCCTCGGCCGTGGGGTGCTCCATCCGGTCCACGATCCGCCCGTCGGCGAGATAGAGCACCAGGTCGGAGTGGGCGGCGGCCCCGGGATCGTGGGTGACCATGACGACGGTCTGGCCCAGCTGGTCGACGGCCTCGCGCAGGAAGCCCAGCACCTCCAGTCCGGCCCGCGAGTCGAGGTTGCCGGTCGGCTCGTCCGCGAAGATCAGCTCGGGCCGGGAGGCGAGGGCGCGGGCGCAGGCGACCCGCTGCTGCTGGCCGCCGGACAGCTGGGACGGCCGGTGCCCCAGCCGGTTCCGCAGTCCGAGCGTGTCGATGACCTGATCCAGCCACTTCTCGTCGGGTTTCCGGCCCGCGATGTCCATCGGCAGGGTGATGTTCTCGGCCGCGTTCAACGTCGGGATCAGATTGAACGACTGGAACATGAAGCCGATGCGGTCCCGGCGCAGCCGGGTCAGGTCACGGTCCTTGAGCCCGGTGATCTCGGTGTCCCCGAGCCACACCTGCCCGCCCGACACGGTGTCGAGCCCGGCCAGACAGTGCATCAGCGTGGACTTCCCCGAGCCCGAGGGGCCCATCACCGCGGTGAAGCGGCCGCGCGTGATGTCCACGTCGACCGAGTCGAGGGCGAGCACCGCCGTCTCGCCCGAGCCGTACGCCTTCGTCAGGCCCCGGGCGCGGGCGGCGACACCGTCGGCTTCCGCGCGGCCGAGGGAGTGCTCAGCGGCAGCAGTGGACAAAACGGCCTCCCAGCTCGAACGGGTTCGCATTCCGGGCGTTCCCGGACGAGCCTAATGTGATCCAGTCCACACCGGGTATCCCCCCGAAGTCCGAGGCGACCTCCGTCGCAGGTCGGGCACCGGATGTCGGTGTAAGGGGCACGGGCGTTGCGCCCCTAGGGGTCCGAGGGGTGCTGCTCTGCGCGGTGAAGTGTGCGGGGGCAGGTGGGCCCTTGCCGTGCTAGCACTCCGGCGCTAGCGTCGAGGCATGGCCAAGACCCAGCTGAACGTACGGGTGGACGAGGACACGGCGCGAGCCGCCCGGGAGCGAGCCCTGGAGCGCGGGATGAGTGTCAACCGGTACATCGAGGAGCTGGTCAGACAGGACACCGGAGAGGTGGGCCACACCTTCGTGGAGTCCGCGGCCGATTTCATGAAGCAGTACGAGGCGGTCTTCGCGGAGGAGTTCGACGGCGCCCCCACCAGGACGACGTCGAAAGCTGCGGGGGAACCCGGGGGCGGGCGCGAGGGACGCCACTGATCCCTTGAGCCAGCTCAGAATCGACCTCGCCTGGCTGCTGATGGTCGCCGAACAGAAGACGCCCGGTGATCCCCAGGTCAGCGACTGGGGCGCCCTCGTCGCGGCGGTCGCCCGGCACGACGCGCAGATCTTCGACGTCCCCGTCTACGACACCCCGCACGCCCGCGCCGCCTCCCTCCTGCAACTCCTGATGCACGTCCCGGCCCTGGAGCGCTCCAACGCGTTGTTCGCCTCCGCCGTCGCCTACGGCTACCTCGTCGCCAGCGGCGTCAAGGTCGTCACCTCCGCCGAGCAGGTGCGCGAACTGGCCAGACTCGTCAAGAGCGGCGAGGCCACGGTGCAGGACATCGCCCAGGAACTGCGCCAGTGGAGCCGGTGAACCACCGCCCGGCGCCTCGACGCCGGGCAGGTCCAACGGAGGAGCCCTGAGGCGTGTCCGGCGGATCATGAGTGTTCCGATGTCCGTGGCCGTGTAGCTGGTCGTGGGTCGTGGTGATCTGAGGAACAAGGAGTGGCGCCGTTTGCAGCCTCATCTGCCCGTGGGCGGGCGGCGCGGTGGGCGGTGGGCCGGCCACCGAAGAGTGATCAACGGGACCTTGTCCCGTGCGCGGACGGGGATCCCTTGGCGAGACCTGCCGGAGAGGTTCGGCAGGTGGAAGACGGTCTACGAACGGCACCGACGCTGGTCCGCCGACGGTACTCGGGAGCGGATACTCCAGGCCGTCCAAGCCGACGCCGACGCCGAGGGCCGGATCGACTGGAGCATGGTGGGCGTCGACTCGACGTCCTGCCGTGCCCACCAGCACGCCGCCGGCCCGCAGGAAGGCTCCGCGGATACCGAAAAAAGATCAACCCCTCGGCAGCGGGGCCGGATCAGGCACACCCTTTCCAAGCCGAAGGGCCAGAGAGCCAACCGTAGGCGCCGTGGTAGCAGAGGCGGCCGACCTGTCGGCTTCGACAAGGAGCAGTACAAGCGCCGCAACGAGGTTGAGCGGATGATCAATCGCCTGAAGAGCTTCCGTGCCGTCGCGACTCGCTTCGACAAACGGGCCTACGTCTTCCACGGCACCATCACGGGGGCCGCGATCCGGCTCAGGCTCCGAGCCTGCCCCCCGGACGACGTCTCAACCCGTGAAGGGATCTTCCACCGTCGGGATGTATGGAGACAGCAATGCCTCCCTGTGCTGGGTGATCGTGCCACGAACGAGCCTCAGCACCCGTATCTCGTTCTCGCGATCCGGTTCCTCGTCATCGTGAAAGTGGAGGAGTCCGTAGGAACCAGGGGCGACCACGGCCACATGCTCAAACAGTCCGACAACGTCAGGAGACGAGCGGTGATTGGAAGAGCCCCCGAGGTGGATGAACGGCGCACCGTTCATCCACCTGAGGTCAAGCAAGTACGGGCTGTCCATCTGGGCGATGTGACGGCGAAGCTCATCGACGATCTGCCGCAACCGAGTCTCATCGTCGTCATTGGCTGTGGTCTCCCTGACCGTGATCCACCCGTGGTACTCAAACATCCTGCGATGGTAGTGAGATGACCCGCTTCACCGCTCCGGCGGCAGCACGATCCGCCGGACACGCTCTTATCGGCTCAGCACGGAACGTCTGCTGCGGCAAGGGCATCGACGATGCCGTGTTCGCGGGCCGCGCGGAGACCGTGGACGGCGCCGGCCATGGCTGGCGATGCCCACAGCGGACGGCCGAGTGGATCGGCGATGACCTGCACGTTCACACCGTGCTTCTTGTGTTTCCCGGAGGAGAAGAGCAGGTCGGCAGCTATGCGGTCGATCGGCGGCAGGGTTCCGTCCACCAGGAAGCATGCCTTCGTCGAGGCGGCCCGCGCCGCCGCTTCGAGGGTGGGCGCGAGGTCGGCCATGAGGTCGACGGCCTCGGCGATGTAGCGGTAGGCGGTGGTCGTGCCGACGCCGAACTCGGCGGCGAGCTGGGCATAGGTCTGTCCGTTGTGCAGGTGGGCGAGTGTGAGGAGAGCCTGGCGGCCGGCGCTCAGGCGTCGCCAACGGGCGCCGATCACGCGGCGGCGTTTCCGCAGTCGTTCTGTGAGGAAGCGCAGGGTGGAGCTGGACACGTCGACGCCCGACGGGTAGACGAACACACGAAGCCTCTGGTGGAGACGGTCAAAGCTCCGACCGGTGAAGATGCTCTCCCACTCGATCAACGCCTCTTCAGCGTCGAAGTTGCCGTAGTCCAGCGACTCGGAAGCCTTGTCGGGTCCCCCGACCACGACCGCAGCCGCAGCTTCGTGACTCGGTGCCACGAAGAACCTGATGATGATGCTCACCGGGGCACAGTGCCTGCTCAGACGGCCCCGGTCTACCTGCCGTCAGCCCGCGGGCCGCGAGCAGCCAAGCCGCTACCGTCGCCGATCAAGGCGGCCGTGATCAAGAACTACAGCTGCGGCCCGTGTCCATCCGTTCTTCCGCTCCAGCGGAGCGATGAGCCCTCGCACATACGCAAGTGCCGACTCCCGCGGCTCCGACCTGGCAAACCGGTGCACGAACCGCTCGTGCGAAGCGGTCGGGTCATCCGTCCACACCCTGGCATCGAAAAGGCCCCCACCCAGGACCAGGCCGACGACTGAGCTGTCCGGCAGTCACGACAAGCGCCGTTGCCGTACTAGTCAGCCGCCTTCTCAGGCGGGCGGGCCCTGGTCCACGGTCTCCTCACCCGAGTCGGGCCGCCGGGCCCGGCCCAGTACGTGGTGCGAGCTGGGCAGACGCGGGCCCCGTGGCGGTACGGACAACTCCCTGACCGACTCGATCTCGAACGCCGCGGCGCCGATCGCGCCCACCGGGTCGCGGGACACATGGCAGCCGCCGAACAGCAGGGGCCACACCGTGTGGTCCAGCGCCCGCCGGGTCGTGCGCATCGCCCGGCCGCCGCCTCCGCCGTGCTCGAAGAACCTCAGCTCACCGCCGGGACGCAGGACCCGCCGGATCTCCCGCAGCGCACGCTCCACATCCCGCACGCTGCACAGCACCAACGACACCACGACCGCGTCGAACGCCTCGCTCTTGACCGGCAGGGCCTCCGCCGCGCCCGGCACGACATCCACCGGCACATCGGCGCGCAGCGCCGCCTCCAGGGCCAACTTCCGCAGCAAGCGCTCCGGTTCGATCGCCACGACCTCCGCGACCGTACGCGGGTAGTGCGCGAAGTTCAGGCCGTTGCCGGCGCCGATCTCGATGACCCGCCCCGAGAGCCCGGCGAGCAGCTCGTCGCGCAACGGGCCGACCATCGGCTCCGCCGACACGCTCAGCCGGGCGTAGAACCGGGCGAACAGGGGGTGGCGCACGGCGTCCTTGCCGGCACGGACCATGACGGACCTCCCGAGGAGGACGACAGATACCCGGATTGTCCCCCGTCGGGGACCGGCTCACCCGTCCCGCGCCGAGAGGCGGACACGACGGCGCCCGCCGCGCGGCCCTGGGGAGGAGGTCGCGCGACGGGCACCGGTCGTACGGCGGGCGGTGTCTCCGAGGTGCCGGGAGGTCAGGCGATGAAGTTCCGCACCTGCTCGTAGACACCGTGGTCGTTGTTCATCTCGTCGTGCGAGACACAGCCGACCTCGACGTTCGTGGCCCCGTTCAGGATCGCGGTGGTGTCCGGGGTCAGCGCGTCGTCGCAGTTCGACCAGTAGCTGGCGTACGACACACTCCCCGGCGTCTCGTCACCGGAGTTGAGCGAGGTCAGGAACGAGCTGCCGGTGTACATCTCGGCACACGAGGTGTAGAGCCAGCGGCACCAACCCGCCACGGTCGTCCCGTGGTTGACGCCGGCCGTGGAGACGAAGTCGTCGACGTACGCCGTTCCGCCGAGGTTCTTCAGGTAGTAGCGGGAGTTGAGCGCGCCCATCGAGTGGACGACCACGTCGACCTTGGAGGCGCCCGTCGAGGCGAGCACGCTCTGGATCTTCGTCTTCAGCTGCGCCGCCGTCGTGGCGTTCGACTGGCCCCAGTCGTACGACCAGGAGTGCAGCTCCGAGGCGGTGTAACCGTCCGCCTTGAAGTACGCGATCCAGTCGTCCCAGCTGCTGGACGAACTGCTCAGACCGTGCACGAAGACGACCGGGTTGTGGGTCGCGGCCCGGGCGGGGGCCGCGGAGAAGGTCAGGGACAGCAGGAGCGTGCTGGTCACGGTCGCGAGGGCCGTGGCGATACGGCGCATGCGGCGATGCATGGAGCCTCCTGAAGCGGGTGGGGTTCGTCAGGAGTGTCAGCGGGGTCTACGCGCGCCGCATCGGCGAAATCGCCGGTCTTTACCGGTCGGTTAACTCGCAAGTAACGTGATGAGTGTGGTGACTCCGGTGAACCCCCCACGCCCTCCGCATCGCTCGCCACCGCCCCCCAGGACCGCGCGGCCGAGCCCGAACACGGCATCGGCCGCCGCGCCGACGCCACCCGAAGGCGTGCCCGCGCCGGCGCTGTCCGAAGGCGTGCGCGTACGTCTGCTGCACGCCGCCCACGGCGATCCGCGCGCCGCCGCCGAAATCGCCGCCGCCCTGACCCCGCGCCAGGCCATCGGGCTCGACCCGCTGCCCGCCGAGCCGTTCGCGCTCGCCCCCGCGCTGCTGCGCGCCCACCGGCGGGACGTACGCGCCCTGCCCGACGACACCCGCTTCCTCCTGCTTCTCGCCGCGGCCGACCAGTACCCGATCCCGACCCACGCCTACGAGCGGGCCGTCACGGCCGCCGGACTCGACACCCGGCCCCTCGACGCGGCCGAGGCGGCGGGCATCGCGGACACCACGGCCCAGGGCGTCGTCTTCCGGGACGCCTGGACCCGTGTCGCCGTCTACGAGTCCGCCTCCACGGCCGACCGCCGCGCGGCCCACCGCCTCCTCGCCGGAGTCCTCAGCGGCGAGGGCGAGAGACCCGGACGCTCCTGGCACCGGGCCGCCGCCGCCCTCGGCCCCAGCCGCCGACTCGCCGCCGAACTCCGGTTCGCGGCGAAGGTGGCACGTGCCATCGGGGAGCCCGCGCTGGCCTCCGCCCTCGCCGAACGCGCCGCCGCCCTCACCCCCGACCCCGCCGAACGCATGCCCCTGCTCGCGCGGGCGGCGGCGGAGGCCTGGCAGTCGGGCGACGGCGACCGGGCCCGCCGACTCGTCGCCGCCACCGACGACGACGCCCTCGCCGGCCTCCTCGCCCTCCGTTCCGGCAACGCCTCCGAGGCCTTCGACGCCCTCCTCACCGCCACGCTCAGGCACGGCGGCGGCAACGACCCGGACACGGCTGCCCATCTGTTGGCACGAGCCACCGAGGCCGCCATCTACACCGGGGACCTGCGCCGCTGCCGGGAGGCCGCCGCCGTCGCCGACCGGCTCGGCATCCTGCCGCCGAGCACCCTCGGCGCGCTGGCCGCGGCGTTCGAGGGACGCTACGACGACGCCTGCGACGTCCTCGAAGCCGCGGCGGGCCGCTGCGGCCCCGGCGGTGACCCCACCGGGCTGATCCACGCCGGGATCGCCGCCCTGCTCCTCGGCGACCACACCCGCGCGTTCACCGCCACCGCCCGCGCCGCCGCCTCCGCCCGCGCCAGGGGCGAGACGGTGACCGTGCCGCAGGCCATGGAGTTCCGGGCGTACGCCGAGTTCTGGACCGGGCGCCCCAGGGCCGCCGAGGCCGCCGCCGTGGAGGCCCTGCGGCAGGCGTACGCCACCGGGCAGGACAACGGGGCCTGCCATCTCCAGGCCGCCCTCGCGATGTTCGCGGCCGTCACCGGGGACGAGCAGGCGTGCCGGGAGCGCGCCGAGTCCGCCCGCGCCCACGCGCTGGAACGGGGCCTCGGACTCCCGGCCGCGCTCGCCATGTACGCCCTCGCCTTCCTCGACCTCGCCGCCGGCCGCTACGCCGCCTCGGCGGCCCGCCTGCGCGCGCTCGCCGGGTTCGGCCCGGGGCACGGGCACCGGGCCATCCGCCACCTCGCCACCCCGCACTACGTCGAGGCCGCCGTGCGCACCGGCGACACCCGCGTGGCCCGCGCCGCGCACGCCGACTACGACCACTGGGCCCGCACCGTCCGCAGCGCCGACGACCTCGCTCTCAGCGCCCGCTGCCGGGCGCTGCTCGCGACGGGGGAGGAGGCCGTGGAGCACTACCGCGCGGCGCTCGACCTGCACGCCTCCGGCACTCGTGACTTCGAACGGGCCCGTACGGAACTGCTGTTCGGCAGCGCGCTGCGGCGGCTGCGCAACCGCACCGAGGCCCGCGACCGGCTGCACAGCGCGCTGCAGGCCTTCGACCACTTCGGCTCGCCCCACTGCGCCGACCAGGCCCGCGCCGAACTCCGCGCCCTCGGCGAACGGGCCCCCGCCGCCCAGGGCCCCGACGACCTCACCGGCCGACTCACGGCCCAGCAACTGACCATCGCCCGCATGGCCGCGGACGGCGCCACGAACCGGGAGATCGCCGCCCGCCTCCTCCTGAGCCCCCGCACGATCGACCACCACCTCCGCGGCGTCTTCGCCCGCCTGGGCATCAGATCCCGCATCGAACTGGTCCGCCTGCTGGGAGAAACAGCGAGCTGAAGCCCGCCGCCGTCGTGCCGAGCCACCACTGCCCTCACGTGCTGTCACCGCTGTTGGGCAGTCGTTCCGCAGGGCGGAACGGGTGGGCACAGCCCACGGTGCCGGGCGCCTTGTCAGGAGGGCCGACCGTCACGCGCTCTCCCGCGCCGCGAAGGCCGCCGCGTCCCACGCGCCGCCCAGCGCCGGCGCCAGCCAACCGCTCGCCCGCGCCCGGAACTCGGCCGGGTCCAGCGCGCCCGCGCCCTCCGGCACCGCACCCAGCAGCGGCGCTCCCGCCACCACCGGCAGGTCCGCCACATTGCAACGGGACGCCAGGTCCGGGGCCTCGGGCCAGCTGCCGATGACGACGCCCGTCAGCCGCACCTCCCGCGTGGCGAGTTCGCGGGCCGTCAGCTCGGTCGTGTTGAGCGTGCCCAACCCTGCCGAGGCGACCAGCAGCACCGGCGCGCCCAGCAGCCGCGCCGTGTCCGCCAGCGTGCCGCCCGCCTCGTCGAAGCGGACCAGGAGACCGCCCGCGCCCTCGACCAGGACCAGGTCGTGGTCGGTCTCCAGCTTCGCCGCCGCCTCGGCGACGTCCTCGGGGTGGACCGGGGCCAACCCGGACCGCCGGGCGGCCGTCGCGGGGGCCAGCGGCTCCGGGTAGCGGGCGAGTTCGTGCGCGGCGACGGCGTCCCCGGCGAGCCGCACCACCTCGTCCGCGTCGCCGCGCTCGTCCGGCCCTACCCCGGTCTGCGCGGGCTTGAGCACCGCCACGGACCGGCCGGCGGCCGCCGCCACCGCGGCGACGGCCGCCGTGCCGACCGTCTTGCCGACCTCCGTGCCCGTCCCCGTCACCACCAGGATCGCCATGTCATCCCTCCCGCGCCGCCGCGCACACCGCCCGCGCGATCCGTGCCACGTCCTCATCACCGGTGACGTACGGCGGCATCGTGTAGACGAGATCGCGGAACGGCCGCAGCCACACGCCCTCGCGCACCGCGGCCTCCGTCGCCGCCCTCATGTCCACCTCGTGGTCGAGCTGGACGACACCGATGGCGCCGAGGACCCGGACGTCCTTCACCCCCGGCACTTCGAGCGCCGGGGCCAGCCCTTCCCGCAGTCCCGCCTCGATCCGCCGGACCTCCGCGAGCCAGTCCTGCCCCAGCAGCAGCTCGATCGAGGCGAGCGCCACGGACGCGGCCAGCGGATTGCCCATGAACGTCGGCCCGTGGGCGAGTACGGGCACCTCGCCCCGCGAGATCCCGTCGGCCACCCGTGCCGTGCACAGCGTCGCGGCCATCGTCAGATAACCGCCGGTCAGCGCCTTGCCCACGCACATCACGTCCGGCGTCACCGCCGCGTGCTCCGCCGCGAACAGCGCGCCCGTCCGGCCGAACCCGGTCGCGATCTCGTCGAACACCAGCAGCACGTCGTGCGCGTCGCACGCCTCGCGCAGCACCCGCAGATACGCGGGGGAGTGGAACCTCATCCCGCCCGCGCCCTGCACCACCGGCTCCACGATCACGGCGGCCAGTTCGTCGGCGTGCCGCTCGATCGCCGAACGCAACCGCTCCGCGTACGCCTCGTCGTACTCCGCCGGCGGCGCCTCGACGAACACCTGGCGCGGCAGCACGCCCTGCCACAGCTCGTGCATCCCGCCGTCGGGGTCGCACACCGACATCGGCTGCCAGGTGTCGCCGTGGTAGCCGCCGCGCCAGGTCAGGAGGCGCTGCTTGCCCGGACGGCCCAGCGAACGCCAGTACTGGAGGCACATCTTGACGGCGACCTCGACCGACACCGACCCCGAGTCGGCGAGGAACACATGCTCCAGCCCCTCGGGTGACATGTCGACAAGACGCTTCGCCAGTCGTACGGCGGGCTCGTGGGTGAGCCCGCCGAACATCACATGGCTCATCCGGCCGAGCTGCTCGCGCGCGGCCTCGTTGAGCACCGGGTGGTTGTAGCCGTGGATGGCCGACCACCAGGACGACATGCCGTCGACGAGTTCACCCGAGCCGTCGGCGAGCCGCAGCCGGACCCCGCTCGCCGACTCCACGACGAGCGGCTCGACCCGGCCCGGCATCGGACCGTAGGGATGCCACACATGACGCCGGTCGAGGTCCAGCAGCTCGGCCACGCTCGGTTCGGGCGCTTCAGGCATTGGGCGCGAGATCCGTTCCGGCACCCCGGCGGCGTACGGCGACCAGGTCAGTCCGGGCCTCGCCCGCCTGCGGGGCCGCCGCGGAGGAGGAGGTGGCCGCGGAACCGCAGACGCCGCCTCCCTCGTGCGACCCGCACCCGCCACCGCCCTCGTGGGACCCGCAGCCGCCGCCCTCATGAGCACCGCACCCGGCGCTCTCGTGGGACCCGCAGCCGCCCCCGGCCGCCCGGTGCTCCGGCAGCGTGATCTGATCGGCGCCCTCCACCTGGAACCCGGCGTCCGCGATCATCTCCAGGTCGGCCTTGCCGGCCTGACCCTCGCTCGTGAGGTAGTCGCCGAGGAAGATCGAGTTTGCCAGGTGCAGCGCGAGCGGCTGCATCGTCCGCAGATGCACCTCGCGGCCACCGGCGATGCGCACCTCGACGTCCGGGCAGACGAACCGCACCATGGCGAGGATCCGCAGGCACCGCTGGGGCGTGAGGTTCCACTCCTTGGCCAGCGGGGTGCCCTCGAACGGGATCAGGAAGTTGACCGGCACCGAGTCCGGGTCCAGTTCACGCAGCGAGAAGACGACGTCGACGAGGTCCTCGTCGGTCTCGCCCATGCCCGCGATCAGACCGGAGCACGCCGACAGACCCGCCGCGTGCGCCTTCTGCACGGTGTCCACCCGATCGGCGTACGTGTGGGTGGTCGTGATCTCCCCGTACGTCGACTCCGACGTGTTGAGGTTGTGGTTGTAGGCGTCCGCGCCCGCCTCGCGCAGCCGTTCGGCCTGACCGTCGGAGAGCAGACCCAGACAGGCGCACACCTCGACGCCCTCGTTCTCCTCCTTGATGGCCTTGATGGTGCCCGCGACCCGGTCGACGTCACGGTCCGTCGGGCCGCGCCCGGACGCCACCAGACACACCCGCTTGGCGCCGCCGGCGAGACCGGCCGCGGCGGCCTTCGACGCCTCCTCGGGCTTCAGCCAGGTGTACTTGAGGATCCCGGCCGTCGAGCCGAGCCGCTGGGAGCAGTACGAGCAGTCCTCGGGACACAGCCCGGACTTCAGGTTGACGAGATAGTTCAGTTTCACTCGTCGCCCGAACCAGTGCCTGCGCACCTTTCCGGCCGCGGCCACCACGTCGAGCAGGTCGTCGTCGGAGGTGCCGAGAACGGCGAGCGCCTCGGCACGGCTCAGCGGCTCGCGCCGGAGCCCCTTGTCCACCAGCGTGTTCAGCAGGTCCATGAGAGCCGATCCTGTCCTACCGGACCGCTCCCGGCCAAGGAGACTTCGGACAACAGAGTCGGATCGACGTGTGGGTATCGCCACATCGTGGGCGACCGGCCGTCCCGTTAGTGTCTGTGCACTGCCTACAAAAGCCCC
The DNA here is from genome assembly GCF_055572815.1 of Streptomyces sp. NPDC030296. NCBI lineage: Bacteria > Bacillati > Actinomycetota > Actinomycetes > Kitasatosporales > Streptomycetaceae > Streptomyces > Streptomyces sp. NPDC030296. Next base: position 490,115 of record NZ_JBVICQ010000005.1, on the reverse strand, counting down.
TGCCGCGCTGCCCGATGACAGCACCGGCGCCGAGGGCTGCCCACGCGACCCCCGGAGGACTCATGGCGTTCGGCTGGATCGACGAGCAGGCGTCGGCGCGCCGCCGCGCCGGGCTCGTACGGACCCTGCGCCCCCGCCCCGCCGACTCGCCCCTGCTCGACCTCGCGAGCAACGACTACCTGGGGCTGGCCCACCACCCCGAGATCATCGAGGGCGCGGCCGAGGCGGCACGCACCTGGGGCGGCGGGGCGACCGGCTCCCGGCTGGTCACCGGCACCACCGAACTCCACGGCGAACTGGAGCGCGAACTGGCCGCCTTCTGCGGCTTCGAGGCCGCCCTCGTCTTCTCCTCCGGCTACGCCGCCAACCTCGCCGCCGTCACCGCGCTCGCCCCGCACGGCTCGCTGGTCGTGTCCGACGCGGGCAACCACGCCTCCCTGATCGACGGCTGCCGACTGGCCCGCGGGACCACGCAGGTCGTCGAGCACGCCGACCCGGACGCGGTCCGCAAGGCGCTCGGCACGGCCAAGGGGCCCGCGATCGCGGTCTCCGACACGGTGTTCTCGGTGGACGGCGACGCCGCCCCGCTGGCCGGGCTGGCCGAGGCGTGCCGCGCGTACGGCGCCGGTCTCGTCGTGGACGACGCCCACGGGCTCGGTGTCCTCGGCGACGGCGGCAGGGGCGCGCCGCACGCGGCGGGGCTCGCCGGAGCACCCGATGTCGTCGTGACGGTCACCCTGTCGAAGTCGCTGGGCAGCCAGGGCGGTGCCGTCCTCGGACCGGCGAAGGTGATCGACCACCTGGTCAACGCGGCCCGGACGTTCATCTTCGACACCGGGCTCGCCCCGGCGGCGACGGGCGCCGCCCTCGCCGCGCTCAGGCTGCTGCGCCGTGAGCCGGAGCGGGCGGCCCGGGCCCGTGAGGTGGCGCGGGCGCTGCACACACGGCTGACGGCGTCGGGCCATGAAGCGGTGCGGCCCGACGCCGCCGTGGTGTCCGTACGGGCGCCGTCTCCGGATCAGGCGGTGCGGTGGGCGGCGGACTGCCGGGCGGCGGGTCTCGCCGTCGGCTGTTTCCGCCCACCGTCCGTGCCCGACGGCATCTCGAGGCTGCGATTGACCGCCCGGGCGGATCTCACCGAGGGGCAGATCGACCGAGCCGTGGGAATCATCGGCGATACGCGACCGTGAGTCGGCGTCGCGGCCGTGCGTCGCCAGAAGCGGAACCGGTGGTGCGGTCGGTGGTGCTCACCGAAGCGTGGTGACGAATCCCTCCCATGCCTCGGGGGTGAACAGCAGGGCGGGCCCCGCCGTGTTCTTCGAGTCGCGCACGGCCACCAGTCCGGCCAGCCGGCCGGACCCGGGACGGGCCGTTTCCACACAGTTGTTCATCCCCGTGCTGCGGCTGCTGCGCAGCCACCGCACACCGCGTAGTGCGGTACTGGTGGGTACGTTCCGAGGCAGAGCTGACATGGTGCCTCCTTACGCGCCGGAAGCTAGCCCTGAGCCAGTCCGGCGATGTAATCCAACGAGTCCTCGGGCGAAAGGGCGTGGATCTGAAGGGTGTTGAAGGCCTCGACATAAGCCTTGAGGTCTTCTTTCCGTTCGAGGTAGAGGCTACTCGTCAAGTGGTCGAGAACAACCACGTCCAGATCGGACGTGCTCCGAAATGAGAAGATTACGAAAGGACCGGTGATGCCGATGTGTGCCCCGGCAGTGAACGGCAGCACCTGCAGCCTCACTTGAGGCAGACGCGCCGCTTCGACCAACTGCTCCAGCTGACGGGCCATGACCTCGGGCCCGCCGACCTCACGCCGCAGAACGCCCTCGTCGAGCACGGCGCTCAGCTCCATCGGTGGACGTCCGCGCAGAACGTCCTGCCGCGCGAGCCGCACTTCCACGAGAGCGTCGAGTTTGTCGTCTTCCAGCCCCTCCACCGCGGCCCGTGTCACCGCTCGGGCGTACTCGGGGATCTGCAGCAGACCCGGCACGACCGAGGTCTCCAGGGTACGCATCCCGCTCGCCTGCGACTCCAGACTGATGAAGTCCCGGTACGTCGGCGGCAGCACCCCTCGGTACGCGTGCCACCAGTTGTGCCGTCCGCCCCCGTCCTCGGAGCCCGCCAGCGCCATCAGCAGTTCGCGTAACTCGGTGTCGTCGATCGCGTAGGCGTCCAGCAGTCGGTGGACGTCCGCGGGTTTCACCCCGCTGGCACCCGTCTCGATGCGGCTCACCTTCGACTGGTGCCAGCCCACGAGACGGGCGGCCTCGATGCTGGTGATGCCGACGCGGGTGCGCAGGAGGCGCAACTCGGCGCCGAGCTTGCGGCGGCGCACCGCCGGACCGTACTGCATGGGTGTCTCCTTCCGCCCGGCGCGCGAAGTCGGGTGACGGTAGAGGATGGCCCGAGGGGCCCCTCGAATACGGTCGGCCGTCGGAGAGTTCACCGCTTCGAGCGACAGATATATGCATATCTTGGTGGATCGCCACCCGTGACGGCCCAGGTAGTGGCAGTCTGGCGCGAAGCACCAGTCCGGGACCGTACTCGAATCATCCGCTCCCAGTCGGACATCGGTCCCGTGGGAAAGGGACGCACCGCCATGGCAGATCACCTGGAAGCATCCGTCACTCTGCCGAGCGATCCCGCCTCGGTGTCCGCGGCCCGGAGATACGTCGCCACCGTGCTGGCCGAATGGGGCCTGCCGAGCGACACGGACATCGCGGACACCGTGCGCCTGATCGTGTCCGAACTCGCCACCAACGCCGTTCAGCACACCTTCGGTCAGTCACCCACGTTCACCGTGGACCTCGTCCTCGACCGTGACGAGCATCTGCACATCGGCGTCACCGACAGCCATCCGCGCTTCCCGAAACGCCTGCCCGCCGCCGTACAGCAGGACAACGGGCGGGGCATGGTCATCATCCGCTGGCTGACCGCCGAGTGCGGCGGGCGGCTGAGCGTCAGACCCACGCGGGAGGGCGGCAAGACGGTGGCGATCGAGCTTCCGTGGGCCGTCCCCGTGCAGCCGGTCAGGGCAGGCGGTCCGCAGGAGCCCTGACGGAGTCCCGCCCCTGGGCAGGGACCGTCCCGCCGGGGCGCGGCGCGGAGGGCGTGCGGTTCCCGCGGACGGAGCGCCCCACCAGCCTCGGGAGCAGGCCCCACAGCAGCAGACAGCCGACGAGCGTGCCACCGCCGGCGGTGAGGCCCGCGGCCCGGCCGAGTGTCACGTCCACGACGAGCAGGACCGACCCCGCGAAGGCCGGCATCAGCACCCCCAGGCCGACACCGGCCAGCCGGGACGAGACCCGGACGATGGTGGGCTTGGCGTTCTGCTGGAACAGCGAGCGGTGCAGGGCGGCCGGGGCGGTGAAGAGGGCCGCCGCGAGGACCGCCAGCAGCAGTGTGGTGACGTACGTGGCGCGCTGGAACGAGTCCAGGTCCGGAAATCGCGGGGTGAAGGCCAGCGTCAGCAGGAATGCGAAGAGGATCTGCACCCCCGTCTGGGTGACCCGCAGCTCCTGCAGCAACTCGGAGAAGTTGCGGTCGGCCCGCTCGAGAGGCGTCTCGTTGCGAGCGGGGCTGATGCGTTCGTCGGCCATGGCTGTACGAGTAACCATCCGGGCCCGTGTCACGCCTGCGGGCGAGGCGAAAGAGGGTTCGGGCGCAGTCGGGGAGCGGCCTGGGAGCGGCCGGGGGCCCAGAGGCGCCCGGGGGCGCCTCTGGGGGCGGCCGGGCACGACCGAGAGGGCGGCCGGGCACGACCGAGAGGGCGGCCGGTGGTCCGGCCGCCCTCCGACGGGTCAGCGGACCCGGCCGTACCAGACGCTCTTCGTCCAGATCTTCTGCAGTCGCACGACGTCACCCGTCTTCGGCGAGTGCCAGATCTTTCCCTTCCCCGCGTAGATACCGACGTGGTACACGTTCGATCCCGAGTGGAAGAAGACGAGGTCTCCGAGCTTGCGGCTGCTCGCGGAGATGTGCTTCGTCTTGTTGTACTGCTGCTGGGCAGTACGGGGCAGCTTCTTGCCCGCCTTCTTGAACGAGTAGAGCGTCAGTCCCGAGCAGTCGAACCTGCCGGGGCCCGTCGCGCCGTACCTGTAAGGGGAGCCCTTCTTGGAAGCCGCGACCTGAAGTGCCTTCGACGCCACTGAGGCGGCCTCGGCGTCCGATGCGACCCCCGGGACCACGATGCTGCCGCCGACGGCGGCGATGGTCAGAGCCGACGCCGTGCCGGCCCGGGTCAACAGCGACGGGACACGATTGAGCGCAGACATGCGCAACCCTTCGTCAGCCGCCTGTGAAGGATGACCTGTCGGATTCGGGCTGGCGAAGTTGCCCGGCCGCTGACGCGGCTTCACCCCAAGGGCTGCTCGACCCGGTCATGGCGTGACCGTCCCGGCGACCCGTCGTGCTTGGGTCCTCCACTCCTGCCGATCCACTCCTGTCGACCGGTCATCCGGACGGCGGCAGGACTCGGCGTCCGCCCGGATCGCCCCGCCGCTGCGGCGGGGGCTTGTCGTCAGGAAGGGATCTTGGCGCACGGAAGTCCGAAAATCCCAACAGAATCAGGGATTTGTGGTGTTACTCACCACTCGCCCGTTCGGGTGGACAGACCCTTTTCAGTCGTTCTGTCCACAGAGTCGAGGGTGTCCGCACCAGCAATGGAATGGTGGATTCCGGCACTCTTGCAGGCATGATGCGCAACTCCGGCGATTCTGAGGGCGGGTGGGCCGTTGGGTTGTTCCGGATAGGCCGTCCGGTGGGTCGAAACCCGGACCGGAGGGTCCGTCAGTAGTACGGCGGACGACGCCCGATCGGTTCAGGCGGGGGGCCTCGGGGTCACGCGGGGGAGTCCTCGGGTTCCGGCGGAAGGGTGACCCGGGCCGCCCGCCGTTCCCCGTCCAGGACCCGCAGGGCACGGGCCAGGGTGGAGGCGTGCAGCTCGTTCTCACCGCGCGCGTGCATCAGTTCGAGCGCGTCGCGCAGCGCCGTCGCTCTGCCGACGAGGGCCTGCGCGGCCCGCAGCCCGCGATATGTGTCGCCGGGGCGGGCCGGGTTGATCCGGCCCAGCAGGTCGACCACGTCCAGATAACGGTCGATCAACTCCGCCTCGGCGCGCGTCAGCGCGGGCAACGGCGGCAGTTCGGGTGGGAGCATCGGCGGCTCACCTCGAGCCGGGGAGCGCCCGTGAGCCCTCGCGGCTCGGCACGATCCGGTCGGCCAGGCCGTACTCCACGGCTCCGTGCGCGTCGAGGATCTTGTCCCGCTCGATGTCGCCGCTGATCCGTTCGTGGCTCTGCCCGGTGTGCCGTACGAGCATCTCCTCCAGCCGCCGGCGGTTGCGCATCAGTTCCGCGGCCTGGATCGCCAGATCGCTCGCCTGCCCGGTGACCGGCTCGGCCGGCGCCGGCTGATGGATCACCACCTGTGCGCCCGGCAGCACGGATCGCTTGCCCGGGGTGCCCGCCGCCAGCAGCACCGCGGCGGATGCCCCCGCCCGGCCGAGGCAGACGGTCTCCACGTCGCAGGTGACGAACCGGATCGTGTCGTAGATCGCCGTCATCGCGCTGAACGAGCCGCCGGGGGAGTTGATGTACAGGCAGATGTCCCGCTCCGGGGACTGGTACTCCAGGTGCATGAACTGTGCCATCACGTCGTTCGCCGACGTGTCGTCGATCTGTGTCCCGAGGAACACGATCCGCTCCTCCAGCAACTTGGCATACGGATCCATCGTTCGGTGACCCGTGCCTGTGCGTTCGGTGAATTCGGGGAGCACATGGCGGGCCGACGGGCGGTTCGCGGGCATGGGAGTCTCCTCTGATCGACTTCTGCAAAAAATGTACAGGACGTACGTCCCTTATGGGGGTGGCGCTCGGCTGACAGCGAAAATCCCCGCGGAGCGTGGCTCCACGGGGATCGGTCTCGGGGCTCGGGTGAGCGGTGGGGCGTACGGGGTGGAGCGTCGGGTCAGTTGAGCGGGGCGGGGGCGGGGGTCCCGTAGAAGGGGGGCCAGCCGCGGGTGGCGGCCAGTTCGTTGAGGGCGTTCGCCACCTCGAGCGCCGAGATCCGCTGGTTCGCCGGCGCCTCCGTCGTGCTCACGGTGAAGCTGACCGTGAGCTCCGTCATCTCGGTGCCGGGCATGCGGACGTACCCGCTGAACTCGGTGCCCTCGGGGAAGTCGGCCCCCGCGTTCTCCTGGGCCCGGGTCTGGACCTCGGTCCGGCTCGGGGGTTGGGTCTGAGGCTGATCCGGCGCCGGGTTGTCGTCCACGGTCCCGTTCTCGGCCGCCTGGGCCGGTCCGCCGGCGAACAGCGCGGTCCCCGCCGCCGTACCCGCTGCCGCCGTCCCCGCTGCCGCCGTCCCGGTGTATCCGAGCAGTGTGCGCCTGGAAAGACTCGACATGATCTCCCCGTTCGATTGTCGTGAACGCCTCCTCTCGGAGGTTGTCGCGATCGTACGAACGTACGGAGCGTCATGGGGCAGAATGGGATCTTCCGCTCCGGGGAGGCGGTGGGACCCGGTCTAAGCTGGACCCCATGGCCTACGAGATTCCGGTGACGCAAGCCAGGGCTGAGCTCGCCGACCTGATCAACCGAGTGGTCTACGGCGGCGAGCGCGTCGTCGTGACGCGGCATGGCAAGCCCCTCGTCGCCCTGGTCTCCGCCGCCGATCTGGAGCAGCTCGAAGCGCTCCAGGAGCCCGCGGAGGAGCCCGTGATCAGCGCGGTCTCCGGCGTCCGCGAGGTGGCGTCGCCTCCCCGGGACCAGCAGCGGTTCGGTATCACGGCGGAGCACCGGGGGTCGGCCTCCTAGGAGGCGTGCGGGTGCGTCACTTGCGCACACATGCGAGTAGGCCGTGCGTCCCGTCCGCTACAGCGGGGGCGCACGGCCTGTCTGTGGGGCCGCTTCTCGTATGGCTCAGGCGCCGGCGCCTGCTCCAGGGCGGGGCCGGCTCCAGCGGCGCTCGCGGTCAGTGCGCGGGCGTGGGCGCCGGAGCGCGGCCGGTGGTGGGTAGGGCGGGCTGTGACCCGGCGGGCTTCTTCACCTGCTTGAGCAGGGGGCCCATGAGGACCGCGCCCAGGCCGAGTGCGGCCCACCAGGTCAGGATGAGCACCGGGCTGAGGGCGGCGGCGCCGTCGAAGAACGAGACGGAGCGCAGCAGTGTCGCGCCCGCGCCCGGCGGCAGCCACTGACCGAGCGTCCCGGCGGGCTCGGGCAGCATCCGGGGTGCCGAGGCGGCGCCCGAGAAGGGGTTGCCGAGGAACACGATCAGCAGCGCGCCCAGACCGAGGCCCGCCCGGCCCAGCAGCGCGGCCAGCCCGGCCACGGTGGCGCCCACGGCAAGGGTGGTGAGGCTGAGCACGCCGGCCTCCGCCCACCAGTCACCGGTGAGCACGCCCAGCCAGGTGTGCGCCAGGGTCACGGCGGCGAGGCCGACCAGAACGGCGGCCCCGGCCAGTGCGCCGGCCGCACGCGTCCCGCGCAGCCCGAGCAGCGTCACCACCGCGCCGGAGGCCGTACCGGCCAGCGCCAGCGGCAGCACGCTCGAACCGAAGGCCGACCCACGCGGGTCCTCCGCCGGGGTCGGCACCACATCGGTGACCTCCACCCGGGCGCCCTCCCGAGCGGCCTGCTCGCCCACCGCCTGCTGGAGCAATTGCGCGACCATCGGGCTCGCCGCCGACGCCGTCAGCAGCTTCGGCCCCGCCTCGGTGACCACGACCGCGCCGTACACGGTCCGGTCCTCTATCGCGTCCCGTGCGGCGGCCTCGTCGGCGTAACGGTGCACTTCGAACGCGCCGTCCCGCTGCTCCAGGCGCTGTTCGACCTGCCCGGCGGCGGCTGCGGGCCCCGCCACCCCGAGCGGCAGATCGCGCGGGGCGATACGGGCGTTGGGCCAGGCGAAGGCCCAGAGCGCGAGTGCCGCGATGACGGGGATCAGCACGATGACCGCGACCATCCGGCGACGCGGCGGTATCACGTGCGCCTCCGAGTCGGCCGGTGCTGCCGGTGCTGCCGGGGCGGTGGGCTCGGCCGTCGAGGGTGCGGTGGGCGTGGCGGACATGGTTTCCCTCCATACCGATGGGTGGGTGGGGTGGATGGGAGCTTGGGTGACCGGGTCTCGGTCGGCCGGGCTCCCACCTCACCAAAAAGAAGGAGCGTTCGTTTTTCTTGTTCTTCACCATGCTCGCCGGGGTGCGCCTTGTCAAGAAGGAACGTTCGTTTTACGTTGGCGGCATGCCTCGCGTATCGCAGGAGCGTCTAGACGCCCGCCGCCGCCAGATCCTCGACGCCGCGGCCCGCTGCTTCGCCCGCAACGGGTTCCACGCCACGTCGATGCAGGACGTACTGAAGGAGGCGGACCTCTCCGCCGGGGCCGTCTACCGCTACTTCAGCGGCAAGGAAGAGCTGATCGCCGCGATCGTCGCGGAGGTGATCGGTGAGATCCGGGGTGCGTTCCAGGAAGCCGCCGCACAGCGGCCGCTGCCGTCCCCGGAGATCCTCATCGGCATGGTCATCCGGCAGATCCTCAGCAAGGAGGCGACGCTGGGGCCGAGTGGTGGGTCCCTCTACCCCCGGTTGATGGTGCAGGTGTGGGCCGAGACCATCCGCAACCCGGATTTGCAGAACGTGCTCAACGACGGCTTCGCGCAGGTGCGGCAGCCGTGGATCGAGATCGTCGAGGCGTACCAGGACGCGGGGATGATGCGGGCCGACATCCCGGCGCTCAGTGTGGCGCGGACGTTGATCGCCCTCGCCCAGGGTTTCGCGGCCCAGTACGCCCTCTTCGGGGACATGCCGGTCCAGGTGGTCGAGCTGGGGCTGAAGGCTCTGATGAGCATGGAGGACCCGGCCGCCCGCACGTGAGCCGAGCGTGTCCCCGCACGTGAGCCGAGCGTGTCCCCGCACGTGAGCCGAGCGCGTCCCGCACCTGAGTCGTGGGATCGGTTAACGTCACCGAAACGCCGCCCAATTAGCCTGCGGCCACGCCACCTGCGATGTTGCGCGGTGGCGAGGCAACCGGACCCCGCACGGTCCGGAGCGAGGATGTGAGGTGGGACGCCGTGCAACTGACCCCGCACGAGCAGGAGAGGCTGCTGATCCATGTGGCGGCGGACGTGGCCGAGAAGCGCAGGGCCCGGGGCCTGAAGCTGAACCACCCCGAAGCCGTCGCCCTGATCACCGCGCACATCCTGGAAGGCGCGCGGGACGGCCGTACGGTGGCCGAACTCATGGCGTCCGGGCGGAAACTGCTCACCCGCGACGACGTGATGGAGGGCATTCCCGAGATGATCCACGACGTCCAGGTCGAGGCGACGTTCCCGGACGGCACCAAGCTCGTCACCGTCCACCACCCGATCGTCTGAGGGGGCTGCCGTGATTCCCGGAGAGATCCTCTTCGCCGAGGACCCGATCGTGTACAACGAGGGCCGTGAGGTCACCCGGCTGACCGTCCTCAACTCCGCCGACCGGCCCGTCCAGGTCGGCTCCCACTACCACTTCGCCGAGGCCAATCCCGGTCTGGAGTTCGACCGTGCCGCCGCGCGCGGCCGGCGGCTGAACGTCGCCGCCGGCACCGCCGTACGGTTCGAGCCCGGGATCCCCGTCGACGTCGAACTCGTCCCGCTCACCGGCGCCCGTGTCGTGCCCGGACTGCGCGGGGAGACCGGAGGTGCCCTCGATGCCTGAGATCTCGCGTGCCGCGTACGCCGACCTGTTCGGGCCGACCACGGGTGACCGCATCCGGCTCGCCGACACCGATCTGCTCGTCGAGATCGAGGAGGACCGTTCCGGCGGTCCCGGACTCGCCGGTGACGAGGCCGTGTTCGGCGGTGGCAAGGTCATCCGCGAGTCCATGGGCCAGGCCCGCGCTACGCGCGCAGACGGCACCCCGGACACGGTCATCACCGGCGCGGTGATCATCGACCACTGGGGCATCGTCAAGGCCGACATCGGCATCCGCGACGGCCGGATCACCGGCATCGGCAAGGCGGGCAACCCCGACACCATGGACGGGGTCCACCCGGACCTCGTCATCGGGCCCGAGACGGAGATCATCGCGGGCAACGGGCGGATCGTGACCGCCGGTGCCATCGACGCGCACGTCCACTTCATCTGCCCGCAGATCGCCGACGAGGCGCTGGCGTCCGGAGTCACCACCCTGGTCGGCGGCGGCACCGGACCGGCGGAGGGCTCCAAGGCCACCACGGTCACCCCTGGCCCCTGGCATCTCGCCCGGATGCTGGAGGCGATGGAGCAGTACCCGCTCAACATCGGTTTCCTCGGCAAGGGCAACACCGTCTCCCACGAGGCGATGCTGTCCCAGATCCGGGGCGGAGCGCTCGGTCTGAAGCTGCACGAGGACTGGGGGTCGACGCCCGCCGTCATCGACGCGTCCCTGACCGTCGCCGACCGGACCGGCATCCAGGTCGCCATCCACACGGACACCCTCAACGAGGCCGGGTTCGTCGGCGACACACTGGCGGCCATCGCCGGACGGGGCATCCACGCGTACCACACCGAGGGCGCCGGCGGCGGGCACGCGCCCGACATCATGACCGTGGTCTCGCAGCCGCACGTGCTGCCCAGCTCCACCAACCCGACCCGGCCCTACACCGTCAACACCGCCGAGGAACACCTCGACATGCTGATGGTCTGCCACCACCTCAACGCCGCCGTGCCCGAGGACCTCGCCTTCGCGGAGTCCCGGATCCGGCCGTCGACGATCGGGGCCGAGGACATACTGCACGACCTGGGCGCCATCTCGATCATTTCGTCCGACGCGCAGGCCATGGGCCGCGTGGGAGAGGTCGTCCTGCGCACCTGGCAGACCGCGCACGTGATGAAGCGGCGACGGGGCGCGCTGCCGGGTGACGACCGCGCCGACAACCACCGCGTACGTCGCTATGTCGCCAAGTACACGATCAATCCCGCGCTCGCGCAGGGCCTCGCCCGAGAGATCGGGTCCGTGGAGAGCGGCAAGCTCGCCGACCTGGTGGTGTGGGAGCCCGCGTTCTTCGGGGTGAAGCCACAGCTCGTGATCAAGGGCGGGCAGATCGCGTACGCGCAGATGGGCGACGCCAACGCGTCCATCCCGACACCGCAGCCGATCCTCCCGCGCCCGATGTACGGGGCGATCGGGCGGGCGCCGGCCGCCAACTCGTTCAACTTCGTGGCGCCGCTCGCCATCGAGGACGGACTGCCGGAGCGGCTCCAGCTCGGGAAGCGGTTCGTCGCCATCGAGTCGACGCGCGGGGTCACCAAGGCCGACATGCGGGAGAACGACGCACGGCCCGAGGTGCGGATCGACCCCGACAGCTTCGCCGTGCACATCGACGGAGAGCTGGTGGAAGCGACACCGGCCGCCGAACTGCCCATGGCTCAGCGGTACTTCCTCTTCTGATGTCCAGGGCGACTCTTCTCGTACTGGCCGACGGCCGCTTTCCCGCCGGGGGGCACGCGCACTCCGGTGGGGCCGAGGCGGCCGTCAAGGCCGGGCTGATTCGCGGGGCGGAAGGGCTGGAGGCGTTCTGCCGGGGCCGGTTGCACACGGTGGGGCTGGTGTCGGCGGCGCTGGCCGCGGCGGCGGCACTCGGGGTCGACCCGGTCGCGCTGGACGCGGCGGCCGACGCCCGGACACCGTCGCTCGCCCTTCGGGCCGCCTCCCGCAAGCTGGGGCGGCAGTTGACGAGGGCGGCCCGGGCGACCTGGCCGTCCGGTGAACTGGACGCGCTGGCACGCGAGTTCCCCAAGGGAGCGCACCAGCCTGTGGTGTTGGGGGTCACGGCGCGGGCGGCCGGGCTCGGGCCCGAGGACGCCGCGTACTGCTCCGTGTACGAGAGCGTGAGCGGGCCGGCCGGTGCGACCGTGCGGTTGCTGAGCCTGGATCCGTTCGACGCGACGGGGGTGGTGGCGCGGTTGGCTCCTGAGATGGACCGTGTGGTGCGGTCGGCCGTCGAGGCGGGGCGGGAGGCGGTCGAGGGTGGGGTGGATGCGCTGCCGACGGCTTCGGGGCCGTTGCTGGAGATCGGGGCGGAGGTGCATGCGGCTTGGGCCGTGCGGTTGTTCGCCTCGTAGGAGGGGTTCGCCCCCGCCGCCCCTGCCCGTCCCATCACCAGGGGCTGCGCCCCTTCGACCCCCGCGGTCGAGCTCGGGCCCCTGGGGTTCGTCGGCGGGTGCGGGTTGTCGTGGGCTGATCGCGCAGTTCCCCGCGCCTCTAAAGACAAAGACTCGGGCGCCCCCTGGTTTTCAGATCCCCACGCCCCCGAACTCTTCGGCCAGCCCAACAACAAAGGAGCCGCTTCATGCATCTCGACCATGACCACCTCCATGACGGTCCCTCCGCGGTGAGCGCGGACGCGTATCGGCCCGACGGTCGTCGCCGTGCGCTGCGGATCGGTCTCGGCGGACCCGTGGGGTCCGGGAAGACGGCCACCGTCGCCGCGCTGTGCCGTGCGCTGCGGGACGAGCTCGCCCTGGCCGTCGTGACCAACGACATCTACACGCGGGAGGACGCCGAGTTCCTGCTGCGCGAGGCCGTGCTGCCGCCCGAGCGGATCGCTGCCGTGGAGACGGGCGCGTGCCCGCACACGGCGATCCGGGACGACATCTCGGCGAACCTGGAAGCCGTCGAGGACCTGGAGGACGAGGTCGGCCCGCTCGATCTCGTCCTCGTCGAGTCCGGCGGCGACAACCTCACCGCGACGTTCTCCAAGGGCCTCGTGGACGCGCAGATCTTCGTGATCGACGTGGCCGGCGGCGACGACATCCCCCGCAAGGGCGGCCCCGGCGTCACCACCGCCGATCTGCTCGTGGTCAACAAGACGGACCTCGCGCCGTACGTCGGATCGGACCTCGGTCGGATGGCCGCCGACGCGAAGGCGCAGCGTGCCGAACTGCCGGTCGTGTTCCAGTCGCTCAGGAGCGAGGCCGGTGTCACCGACGTCGCCGCCTGGGTACGGGAACGGCTCGCGGCGTGGACCGCGTGACGGCGGGAGGCGCCGGGTCGCTGGGTACGGGCGCGACGCAGCCGCGGGACGCGAGCCCCGCCCCTACGCCCGCCATGAGTACGACCGGTGTCCGCGCCACCGCGCGGCTCGCCGCCCGTGCCGACGGGCGCGGGGGTACGGCCCTGCCGGTGCTGGAGAGCCATGGGCCGCTCGCGCTGCGGCGCACCCGGGGGAGCGGTGACGAGGCGCGGGTCATGCTGGTCGGCGCCATGAGCGGCCCGCTCGGGGGCGACCGTCTCGCCGTGGAGGCCGAGGTCGGGGAGGGCGCCCGGCTGCACCTGGGGTCCGCTGCGGCGACCATCGCGCTGCCGGGACAGGGCAAGGAGGAGGCCCGCTACGACGTACGGGTGCGTGTCGCGGCCGGGGGCGAACTGCGGTGGCTGCCCGAGCAGTTGATCTCGGCCTGCGGCAGCGACCTGCGGGTGTCGACCTCCCTGGATCTCGCCTACGGTGCCCGGCTCGTGTTCCGGGAGGAGCAGGTGCTGGGGCGGGTCGGGGAAGAGCCGGGGCGGTTGAGCAGCCGGCTCACCGTGCGGCTGGACGGGCGGGCGTTGCTCGACCAGGAGGTGTGCTGCGGGCCGGGCGCACCCGGCGGCTGGGACGGTCCCGCCGTACTGGGCGGATATCGTGCGCTCGGTCAACTCGTTGTCGTACGACCGGAGTTCGCGGAGCGGGCGCCTGCGCCCCGGGTGCTGGGGGAGTCGGCCGCGCTCACTCCGCTGGCCGGGCCCGCCGTCCTCGTGAGTGCCCTGGCGCCCGACGCGCTGCTGCTGCGGCGGGTGCTGGACGAGGCGTTGGCCGGGCTCGACGGCTGACCCGCAGCCCGCTCAACGGAGCGTTCCTCACCGGTTATCGGATTAGTAAAGAACGTTCCGCCCCCCTGTTCCCCGATGCCTCACAGGTACGAGGATCCCCGTGACCATTCGAAACTTCGCAACGATGTACGGGGAGTTCCCTCTTGAGAGGTATGAGGCCGACGAGAAGGGCGGCAGCGTTCGGCTCCGCCGGACTGCTCGTCACGGCGACCCTGATAGCCGGCGCCGTCACCGCCCCCGTGGCCAACGCCGCGGCCGGCGGCGGAGGCAAGGACCTGGAGGCCAAGGGTGTCGCCGTCGCCGCCGCCAAGGCGGCGAAGAAGGGCGTCACGTGGCAGGACTGCCCCGAGGCATGGGGTCTGGAGAAGCCCATCCAGTGCGGCTGGGTCACCGTGCCGCTGAACTACGCCAAGCCGAACGGCAAGCAGATCAAGCTCGCCGTCGACCGCATCGGCAACACGGGCACGAAGGAGGAGCGCCAGGGCGCCCTCGTCTACAACCCGGGCGGCCCCGGCGGCTCGGGTCTGCGCTTCCCGCGCCGTGTCACCACCAAGAACCCGCTGTGGGCGAACGTCTCCAAGGCGTACGACTTCGTGGGCTTCGACCCGCGCGGTGTCGGCAAGTCGGCGCCCATCTCCTGTGTCGACCCGCAGGAGTTCGTGAAGGCGCCGAAGATGGACCCGGTGCCCGACACCGAGGCGGACAAGCGCAAGCAGCGCAAGCTCGCCGCCGCCTACGCGGCCGGCTGCAAGGAGCGCAGCGGCGCGATGCTGCCGTACATGACCACGGCGAACACCGCGCGTGACCTGGACGTCATCCGTGCCGCCCTCGGAGAGAAGAAGCTCAACTTCCTCGGCGTCTCGTACGGCACCTACCTCGGCGCGGTCTACGGCACCCTCTTCCCGACGCACGTGCGCCGCCTGGTCGTCGACAGCGTGGTGAACCCCTCGCGCGAGAAGATCTGGTACCAGGCCAACCTGGACCAGGACGTCGCCTTCGAGGGCCGCTGGAAGGACTGGACGAAGTGGGTCGCGCAGAACGACGCGACGTACCACCTCGGTGACACCCGCGCCAAGGTGCAGGCGAAGTGGCTGGAGCTGCGCGCCACCGCGAAGAAGAAGCCGATCGGCGGGCTCGTCGGCCCGGCCGAGCTGATCTCCTTCTTCCAGAGCGCCCCGTACTACGACTCCGCGTGGGCGCCCACCGCGCAGGTGTGGAGCAAGTACGCCGCAGGTGACACCCAGGCACTGGTCGACGCGGCCGCCCCGGACCTGAGCGACACCGCGGGCAACGCCGCGTCGGAGAACGGCAACGCCGTCTACACCGCGGTCGAGTGCACCGACGCCAAGTGGCCCACCAGTTGGAAGACGTGGGACCGCGACAACACCCGGCTGCACAAGAACTACCCGTTCATGACCTGGGCCAACGCCTGGATGAACCTGCCGTGCGCGACCTGGCCGTCGAAGCAGTACACGCCGGTGGAGGTCAAGACGAAGAAGGGCCTGCCGCCCGTTCTGATCGTCCAGTCCGAGCGCGACGCGGCCACCCCGTACGAGGGTGCCGTCGAGCTGCACAAGCGGTTCAAGGGCTCGCGTCTGATCACGGAGACGAAGGCCGGCTCCCACGGAGTCACCAGCCTGGTCAACGCGTGTGTCAACGAGCGCGTGGACTCCTACCTGCTCACCGGCAAGGTGGGCAAGTCCGACGTGAAGTGCGCCCCGCACGCCACGCCGGCACCGTAGGGAACTGAGTGAGTGAGGGGCGACCGGGCCTACCGGTCGCCCCTCACTCGTGTGCCAGGCCCGACTCGGCTGCTCACGGCCGGTGTTCCGCCAGCCAGGCGTCCTCCGCCGCGTAGTCGAAGAGGTCGCCGTATGTCGCGGCCATCTTGGGGTACGCCTCCCGCCAGTCCCGGCCGCCCGCCAGCCGGCTCTCGATCCACGCGACCGTCTCCGGCAGGGTCTCGGCGTACCGGACCACCGGGCGGTAGCCGACCTCCCGCTCGGCCGCCGACATGTCGCACACCACGTCCGTGGGTACGGACCACGGGGTGTCGCCCACCGTGGGCGAGGGGGCGGGCCCGTCGACGAGCACGTCCTCCGCCGCCACCCCCATGACGGCGTCGATCGCGGCGGCGATCTCCGCGACCGTGGGCGCGTCCGGGTCGACCGCGTTGAGCGCCCGGGAACCCGGCCGGGCGGCGGCCGACCGGATCAGTTCGGCGATGTTGGTGACGCTGGCCGGATGGAAGCGGCTCCGCCCGCCGTACGAGAGGACGCGCCGGGGTCGCCGGTCGAGGTTGCGCTTCACGAAGTACAGCTCACGGGGCGTACGGCAGTGCGGCCCGTGGATGGCGCCCGCGCGCAGCAGGGTCGACGGCAACCGGTCGCCGACGGCGAGGAGTTCCCGTTCGAGACCGGCCTTGCGGGTGCTGTACGAGGTCTCGCCGGGCCTGATGGTGCGCTGGTCCTCGGTGACGGGCACGGGGTACTCGGGGAAGCCGTCCGGCTCGGCCTGGGTGTCGAAGTTGCGGCCCTTGTCGTCCTCGTACACCGACACGCTGGAGACGACGACCGCCGAGCCGATCCGGTCGGCCAGCGCGGTCAACTGCCGTGCGTGCCCGGGACCGTAGGCCACCATGTCCACCACGCCGTCGCAGCCGCCGCCGATCGCCGCCGCCAGCGCCGTGTCGTCCTCGCGGTCCACGCGTCCGACCCGTACCTCCTCGGGCCAGCCGTCGTCCCGCCCGCCTCCCCGCGAGAGGGCCGTCACCTCCCAGCCGTCCCTCGCGAGCGCGCCCACGGCCACCCGCCCGATCTGTCCCGTCGCCCCGATCACCACAGCACGTCTCATGCGCCGACCGTACGGCGGTAGCCCTCACACGGGAGGCGGATCTGCTCTGGGCAGAGCCCGGCCGCCCGGGCCGGGCCGCCGACTCCGTTCGCCGCGTCGCCCCTTGAGCAGTGGACGGGCGGGGGAGTGGCAGTAGTCAGGGTGCGGGAGGGTGACCAGCGGCGTGGGACCGGGCGGGGCAGGGGGTTGCGGGTGGAGGCGTACGAGGCGCTGGAGCCGGGGGGCCCGGAGCGGAGGCTCTACCTCAGCAGCGTCGACGGCATCGTGTACGCGGTGACACCGCGGCACCGATGCCCGCCCCCGCCGTCGGGGTTCTCGGCTCCGCCCACGTCAACTCAGCGGCATACGCGGGAACTTGCGTTCCTTCCGGTCCTTGCGTTCCTTCCGGTCCTTGCGTTCCTTCGCCGCGGCCTCGGCCTCCTGGGCCTTCACGACGGCCGCGTACTGGTCGACGTACTCCTGCTCGGAGAGCGAGAGGATCGCGTACATGATCTCGTCGGTGATGGCACGCAGGACGGCCTTCTCGTTCTCCATGCCCTCGTAGCGGGAGAAGTCGAGGGGCGTGCCGAAGCGGATCACGACGGGGTGGATGTTCGGGATGACCTTGCCCGGCGGCTGCGCCTCGAACGTGCCGATCATCGCGCACGGGATCACGGGCACCCTGGCCTTCAGCGCCATGACCGCCACGCCGACCTTGCCCTTGTAGAGGCGGCCGTCGTGCGAGCGCGTGCCCTCCGGGTAGATGCCGAGCAGCTCGTCCTTGCTGAGCACCCCGAGCCCCTCGCGGATCGCGGCCTGACCGGCCTCCTTCCCGGAGCGGTCGACCGGGATCTGACCCGCGCTGCGGAAGAAGAACGCCGTCAGCCGGCCCTTCACGCCAGGCCCGGTGAAGTACTCGGCCTTCGCCAGGAAGGTGATGCGCCGCTTGAGGATCGCCGGCATGAGGAAGTGGTCCGAGAAGGACAGGTGGTTCCCGGCGACGATGGCCGCGCCCGACGACGGCACGTGTTCGAGACCCTCGATGCGGGGCCGGAAGACCAGCCTCAGCAGCGGACCCAGAAGCACATACTTGAGCAGGTAATAGAACACGGCGTCCCCTTCGCTCTACCGGATCGGCTCTATGGACGTGTTCCGCCAGGTCACAGCACTCTCAAGCTGCGCCGCAGCATCTGCGGACGCGATCGTGCTGAGCCCGTCGCCAGGTGAGGGCAGGTCCGATCGGCCTCATGCCGACTCCTCGCTGACTGTACTGACGTTGCGTCAGGCGCTGGCGCGCTGGTGAGCCTCGTCCTGCGGTGCCGAGGATTGATCGTAGCCCGTAGTTCCGGCGGTAAGGAGGGCCCCGACCTGCCTCGAACGGCAAAGACGATCAGCCGGGCGCGGTCGGTGTTCGACAGGGTGCGAGGGCGGGTCGGCGTACGTCCCGACGGCGGAGCGCTGCGCCGCGCCGTCGGCGAACTCTCCGGAGCCCACTGGTCCGAACTCGGCGGCCACATCAACCGCCTCTTTGACACCGACCGGCTCACCGAGCCGACCGACCGTTGACCAGCCGACCGACCGTCAACCGGTGGCAGCCGCTCCCCGCAGGGGGAGCGGCTGCCACGGGCCGGCCACACGCCGGCGGGCCGCCCGGCTGACCGGACCGGCCCCTGGTCAGGAGCCCTCCCGCAGAACCTCCCCCAAGGTCCCCAGCGCCGAGCGGAGTTCCGCGGCCGTGACCGTCAGCGGCGGCGCCAGGCGGATCGTCGAGCCATGGGTGTCCTTGACGAGGATCCCCCGGTCCATGAGCCGCCGGCTGATCTCGCGGCCCGTGCCGATCGCCGGGTCGATGTCGACACCCGCCCACAGGCCCCGCGCCCGGAAACCGACCACGCCCCCGCCGATCAGCGCCGTCAGCCCGTCCCGCAGGACGACGCCCAGCTCGGCCGCCCGCTGCTGGAACTCCCCGGTCCGCAGCAGCTCGACCACCGCCGAGCCCACCGCCGCCGCCAGCGGATTGCCGCCGAACGTCGACCCGTGCTCGCCCGGCCTCAGCACGGACAGCACCTCCCGGCGCGCCACCACCGCCGACACCGGCACGATGCCACCGCCGAGCGCCTTGCCGAGCAGCACGGCGTCGGGCACCACGTCCTCGTGCTCGACCGCGAGCGTACGGCCGGTACGGCCCAGACCCGACTGGATCTCGTCCGCGATGAACAGGCACCCGGCCCGCCGGGTCACCTCCCGCACCCCGCGCAGATAGCCCTCGTCCGGGATGAGCACACCCGCCTCCCCCTGGATGGGCTCGATCAGCACGGCCGCCGTCGTCTCGTCGACGGCCGCCTCCAGCGCGGCCAGGTCGTTGTACGGCACCACCCGGAAGCCCGGGGTGAACGGCCCGAAGCCGCCCCGCGCCTCCGGGTCGGTGGAAAAGCTGACGATCGTCGTCGTACGGCCGTGGAAGTTGCCCGCGGCCACCACGATCGTCGCCCGGTCCGCGGGGACGCCCTTCACCTCGTACGCCCACTTGCGGGCCACCTTGATGCCGCTCTCCACGGCCTCGGCGCCCGTGTTCATCGGCAGCACCATGTCCAGGCCCGTCAGCTCGGCCAGGGACTCCGCGAACTCCGCCAGCCGGTCGTTGTGGAAGGCCCGCGACGTCAGCGTCAGCGTGTCCAGCTGGCGGTGCGCGGCCTCGATCAGCGCCGGATGGCGGTGACCGAAGTTGAGGGCGGAGTAGCCGGACAGCATGTCCAGATAGCGGCGGCCCTCCACGTCCTCGACCCAGGTGCCCTCGGCACGGGCGACGACGACGGGAAGCGGATGGTAGTTGTGCGCGAGGACGGGCTCCTCGGCACGGATGAGGTCGGCCGACGAACGCGTACGGACGGGAGCGGTCATGAGCGGGCCTCCTGGGTCGTGGGTCGAAACGCCCGCGGCGGGCGGTGGAACGGGGGGCGGGTCTCCAGCTTCACGGGCGGAGCTCCTGCGTGCAGCACTTGATGCCGCCGCCGGCCTTCTGGAACTCCGACAGGTCGAGCGGGACGGGCACGTAGCCCTGCCGGTCGAGCTGGTCGGCGAGCTCCTTGGCGCGGGACGAGATGAACACATGGCGGCCGTCGGACACCGAGTTCAGTCCGAAGGCCAGCGCGTCCTCACGGGTGGCGATCACCGCGTCCGGGTACAGCCGGGCGAGGACCGCGCGGCTGCCGGGGGAGAACGCCTCCGGGTAGTACGCGATGTTGCCGTCCTCCCCGTCGTCGAGCACGAACAGGGCGGTGTCCATGTGGTAGAACCGCGGGTCCACCAGCTGGAGGCTGATCACCGGGACGCCGAAGAACTCCTGCGCCTGGCGGTGGGCCTCACGCGTGGTCCGGAACCCGGTCCCGGCGAGAAGGAAGCGGCCGGCCGGCACCAGATCGCCCTCCCCCTCGCACACCGACTCGGCCCGGTGCACCTCGTACCCGGCCTCCTCGAACCAGGCGTCGTACGCGGTGGACTCCGGGCGCCGCTCCGGCGCGTGGAACAGCGAGCCGAGGACCCTGCCGCCGAGGACGAGCGCGCAGTTGGCCGCGAAAACCATGTCGGGCAGCGCCGCCACCGGCTCCACGGTCTCCACGGTGTGGCCGTGGTCCCGGTAGGCGCTGATCAGCGCCTGCCACTGCTCACGGGCGAGGTCGACGTCCACGGGGGCGTCCGGATGCATCCAGGGATTGATCGAGTACTGAACGGCGAAGTGTCTGGGTTCGCAGACGAGAAAGCGCCGAAGGCGCGGCACACGGCTGTCGGGCACAGAGGGTCTCTCCGCTTCCTGACGGTGTCGGCTGGGATGACACCACGGTAGGAATCAGGACAGACGCCCGACAAGCGATGAGCGCTGCGTGTTCACGCAGTGATACTGCGTATACGGTCCGGTCAGCGCACGTTCGGTGCGTCGTGGGTGGCGGCGGCCTCCGGAGCCTCGGGCAGCAGGTGCGACAGCACCATGTAACTGATCGTCTTCCGGATGAACGGCTCGGTGCGGATCCGCTCCAGCACCTCCTCGAAGTGCTCCACATCGACGGCCCGCACATGCAGCAGCGCGTCCGCGCCGCCGGTCACCGTCATCGCCGCCGTGATCTCCGGATGGTTGCGCACCACCTCCGCGAGCCGCCGGGGCGGCGCCGCGCCCTCGCAGTACACCTCCACGTACGCCTCCGTACGCCATCCGAGCGCCGCAGGCTTCACCGTGGCCGTGAACCCCGTGATCACCCCGGTCTCCCGCAGCCGGTCCACCCGCCGCTTGACCGCGGTCGCCGAAAGACCGATGGCCGAGCCGATCTCGGCGAAGCTGGTCCTCGCGTTCGCCATCAGCGCCGTGATGATCTTGCGATCGAGCTCGTCGAACGCCGCTGACTTGCTGTTCATGCGGGCACTGTATCCAGCGACCGGCGCCCACGGCGCGCGCCCGGAACGCCTCCGGCGCGCGGACATGTGCAGTCGTACGAATTACTCCTACACTCCGGGTTCATGCTGCGCGCGCTCGCCGTCGATGACGAGAAACCCTCCCTCGAGGAGCTGCTGTACCTGCTGAACGCGGATCCGCGGATCAGCAGCGCCGAGGGCGCCGGCGACGCCACCGAGGCACTGCGCCGGATCAACCGCGCCCTGGAGTCCGGGCCCGCCGGCCCCGAGGCGATCGACGTGGTCTTCCTCGACATCCACATGGCCGGGCTCGACGGCCTCGACCTCGCCCGGCTCCTCACCGGCTTCGCCCGGCCCCCGCTCGTCGTCTTCGTCACCGCCCACGAGGGCTTCGCCGTGCAGGCCTTCGACCTCAAGGCCGTCGACTACGTCCTCAAGCCCGTCCGCCGGGAACGGCTCGCCGAGGCGATACGCCGAGCCGACCAACTGCGCGGTGCCGCCCCGCCGATACCGGTCCACGAACCCGACCCCGACCAGATACCCGTCGAGCTCGGCGGAGTGACCCGCTTCGTCGCCGTCGACGACATCACCCATGTGGAGGCCCAGGGCGACTACGCCCGGCTGCACACCTCGCAGGGCAGCCATCTCGTCCGCATCCCGCTCTCCACCCTCGAGGAACGCTGGCGCGCCCGCGGCTTCGTCCGCATCCACCGCCGCCACCTCGTCGCCCTGCGCCACATCGGCGAACTCCGCCTCGACGCGGGCACGGTCAGCGTCCTCGTCGGCTCCGTGGAACTCCAGGTCAGCCGCCGCCACGCCCGCGAACTGCGCGATCTGCTGATGCGCCGGACCACGGGCTGAGGAGACGGCATGCCCCAGAACCCCACCGAACGACGCGTCGTCGTCACCGGCGTGCCCCGCCGCACGCTCCCGCACTCCCGGCGCCCGGGCGGGAGACACCCGCACCGCTCCGGCCACCACCGCCCGCGCACCGAGATCGACGAACAGACCACCCTCGGCCACACCTACGTCCGCTCCCTCATGCGCAGCCAACTACGGGCCGCCCTCGCGGTGTTCGCGGTCCTCGTCCTGCTGGTCGCCCCGCTGCCGCTGGTCTTCGCCGCCATGCCGGACGGCGCCGGCCTGGAGTGGGCCGTCCTCGGCTTCGGCATCTACCCCCCGCTGGTCCTCCTCGCCCGCTGGCACGTACGGCGCGCCGAACGCAACGAACAGGACCTCGTACGCCTCGTCGAGGACCGCTGAGACCCACCCTGCCCGAGCCGACCGGAAGCCCAGCGTGAGCGAGACCCGAGCATGAGCGAGAAACCCGGCATGAGCGAGACACCCGGCATGAGCGAGAAGCCCGCGTGAACGAGAACTACGCCGTCCCCGCGGTCGCCCTCGTCGTCGTGGCGACCGTCTTCGTCGGCGCGTTCGGTCTGCGCATCTCCCGCACGACCTCCGACTTCTACGTCGCGTCCCGCACCGTCGGCCCCCGCCTCAACGCGGCCGCGATCAGCGGTGAGTACCTGTCCGCCGCCTCCTTCCTCGGCATCGCGGGCCTCGTCCTCGTCCAGGGCCCCGACATGCTCTGGTACCCGGTCGGCTACACCGCCGGATACCTCGTGCTGCTGCTGTTCGTCGCCGCCCCGCTGCGCCGCTCGGGCGCCTACACCCTGCCCGACTTCGCGGAGGCCCGGCTCGCCTCGAAGACCGTACGGCGGCTCGCGGGCGCCTTCGTCGTCGGCGTCGGCTGGCTCTATCTGCTGCCCCAGCTCCAGGGCGCCGGACTGACCCTGAACGTGCTCACCGACGCGCCCCAGTGGCTCGGCGGGGTCATCGTCGCCGTCGTCGTCGCCGCGACCGTCGCCGCGGGCGGCATGCGCAGCATCACCTTCGTACAGGCGTTCCAGTACTGGCTCAAGCTCACCGCCCTGCTGGTCCCCGCGCTCTTCCTCGTCCTCGCCTGGCAGGGCGACGGTGCTCCCCGCCACGCCTTCGACGAACCGGCGTCCTTCCGCGAGCAGCGGGTCGTCCGCGTCGACGCGACCCTCGACCTGAAGCTCGCCGAGCCGCTGACCGTCACGGTGTCCGGCACCATCGACGGCCGCCACCACGACGAGAATCGGATCGACCTGCCCACCGGCACCCACCGGGTCGAGCGGGGCACCCGGCTCACCTTCACCGAGGGCGACCCCGTGCCCGTCGCCGACCGCGGCAGCAACGGCGGCATGTCCACCTCCCTCGCCGAGGGCCGCGAGGAACGCCCCCTCTACGCCACCTACGGGCTGATCCTCGCCACCTTCCTCGGCACCATGGGCCTGCCGCACGTCGTCGTCCGCTTCTACACCAGCCCCCACGGTGTCGCCGCCCGCCGCACCACGGTCGTCGTCCTCGGCCTCATCGGCGCCTTCTACCTCCTCCCCCCGGTCTACGGGGCCCTCGGCCGGCTCTACGCCCCCGAACTCACCCTCACCGGGGACGCCGACGCGGCCGTACTCCTCCTGCCGGACCGCATGATCGGCGGTCTAGGCGGCGATCTGCTCGGCGCGCTCGTGGCGGGCGGCGCGTTCGCGGCGTTCCTGTCCACCGCGTCCGGCCTCACCCTGGCCGTCGCCGGCGTGCTCGCCCAGGACGTGCTGCCCGCGCGCGGGGTACGGCACTTCCGGCTCGGCACGGTCCTCGCCATGGCCGTACCCCTCGCGGCGAGCGTCCTGGTGGGCGGACTACCGGTCGCCGACGCGGTCGGCCTCGCCTTCGCCGTGTCCGCCTCGTCCTTCTGTCCGCTGCTCGTCCTCGGCATCTGGTGGCGGCGCCTGACCCCGCCGGGCGCCGCCGCGGGCATGCTCGCCGGCGGCGGAGCGGCGCTGCTCGCCGTCGCGGCGACCATGGCCGGCTACCCCGGCACCGGCGCCTTTCACGCCCTGCTGGCCTGGCCCGCCCTCTGGTCGGTCCCGCTCGGCTTCCTGACGATGGTCCTGGTCTCCCTCGCCACACCGAGCAGGGTCCCGGCCGAGACCCCGTCGATCCTGGCCCGCTTCCACCTGCCGGAGGAACTGGTCGGCGGCCAGCCGGGAGCGGCCTCGAAGGAGATCGAACTGTGGCGCCGGTGAACGGAACCAGCGAGCCGTGGGCGGTGTACCAGTTGCAGGAGGTGAACGATGAGCCCTGAAGTCAGTGGCTTCCTGGCCGGGTTCCTGGTCGCGGTGCTGCCGTTCCTCGCGGCCGGCTTCTGGCTCGGTCGCCGGACGGCCAGGCCGGGCAGAAGCCTGGGCGGCCTCGGCACACCCGTGGAGCACGCCACGTTCCAGACCCTGCACACCGCGACGCTCGCCGCGCCCCCGCTGCGCGCCGGACTCACCGAGGAGACGGCCCGCAGATCGGCCAAGCGGCTGCGCACCTTGCTCGGCACGGACGCGCTGTGCCTCACCGACCACGAGTCGGTCCTCGTCTGGGAGGGCGTGGGGGAGCACCATCGCGCCGAGATCATGGAGCGTCTGGCCGGCCCCCTGGAGAGCGGCCGGGGCGAGGCGTTCCGTCTGACCTGCGACATCCTCGACTGCCCGGTCCGCTGGGCGGTCGTCGCCCCCCTCACGGTCGACGACCGCGTCCACGGCACGCTCGTCGCCTGCGCCCCTCTGGAGTCCGCCGTCCTCGTCCGCGCGGCCGGTGAGGTCGCCCGCTGGGTCTCCGTCCAGCTCGAACTCGCCGACCTCGACCACTCCCGCACCCGGCTCATAGAGGCCGAGATCAAGGCGCTGCGCGCCCAGATCTCCCCCCACTTCATCTTCAACTCGCTCGCCGTGATCGCCTCGTTCGTCCGCACCGACCCCGAGCGCGCCCGCGAACTGCTGCTGGAGTTCGCCGACTTCACCCGCTACTCGTTCCGCAGGCACGGCGACTTCACCACCCTCGCCGACGAACTCCACGCCATCGACCACTACCTGGCCCTGGTGCGGGCCCGCTTCGGCGACCGCCTCTCCGTCACCCTGCAGATAGCGCCGGAGGTCCTGCCCGTCACCCTGCCTTTCCTCTGCCTCCAGCCCCTCGTGGAGAACGCGGTGAAACACGGCCTGGAGGGCCGGCTCGACAAGAGCCACATCAGTATCACCGCCCAGGACGCGGGCGCGGAGGCACTCGTGGTCATCGAGGACGACGGCGTCGGCATGGACCCCGAGGTGCTGCGCCGCATCCTCTCGGGCGAGACGAGCCCCTCGGGCGGCATAGGCCTGAGCAACGTCGACGAACGGCTCCGCCAGGTGTACGGCGACGACCACGGCCTCGTCATCGAGACCGCGGTCGGCGCGGGCATGAAGATCACCGCCCGGCTGCCCAAATACCAGCCGGGCGTTCACCCGGACGGGGGAATACCCCGAGCCTGAGGATCACGCAGCGTGCGTATCAGGTGCGAGCGTCTCAGGTGCGCGATGCCACCATCCCCAGCGTCAGCAGGCCGAGGACGACCCATCCGAACCACAGCCAGCCATTGCTTCCGAGAGCCACCGTGTAGGCCGTCACCGCGACCAGCCCACCCACGGTGAGCACCCCCATGGCCTTAGTCGAACTGGGCATCGCGACACCCTCCTCATGGTTCGTCCTCCTCCATGGTGCGCCTGTCCTGGCGCATCGCGGCGCAGACGACGAAATGTGTGTCCGAATGCCATCCACTGTCGCCCACCCAGACAGCGGCTTCATAGATGTCGTGGGGGTAGCCGTACTCCTTGGGAGGCACCTCTTTCTGGCAGATGTCGGCTCCCTCGCGCCTCGCGTCCTTCAGCTTCAGGTCGGAAGGCACCTGGAGGAACGCGAGCACCTGCTGGTCGTGCGGCCCGTCGCACGGGACCAGCTTGGCGCGGTCGAGGGAGAGCTCGTCGAGGCAGTCCCGCTTCTGCATGGTGGCTGTGTCCGTGAACACCATGCCCATCGGTCGATGCTCCCCGATCGGGCCGTGCACCGGCCCGTGGGTGCCCAGCAGCAGGCAGGCGACGCGCTGTCCGGCGGTGTCGAAGCCGTCGGCGGTCGGCACCACCGCGTAGCCGCGGGTGTCGGCGAGCAGGCCGTCGGCCTCCTTGGTGAGCCGGTCGCACTGGGCGGCGCCGCCGCTGCGGGCGTCCTCGGCGGATCCGGCCTCGTACACGGCCATGACCTGCCCGTCCGTGCCCTCACCGCAGTCCACGACGGTGAGCCGGGGCTGGTCCGTGAAGGGGACACCGGACCAGTCGGCGTCGACGCAGTCGCCGCTCCTGAGTGCCCGTGTCAGCCCGATGGCGTCTCCGTAGGGCCTCGCGCCGCTTCCGGTGGCGCCGAGTTCGCGGAGGTCCGGCAGGTTCTCCAGCCCGTAAAGGATCCCGCTCAGCAGCAGGGCCAGGCCGAGGGTGGTCGCCATGCCGGCCAGCAGGGCCTTCGCCCGGTGATGACGGCGCCGCCCGTCGGTGCGGGTGCCGGGGGAGCGGCGGGCGGGGCCGAGGTCGGAGGAGGAGGCCCAGGCGGAGTGGTTCTCCAGCGCCGGGGTGGGCGCGGGCCACGGCGTCTCGTGCGGGTGCCGGGAGGCGAGCACCTCCGGTTCCACGGTGTACAGGGCCCCGCTCGCCCACTGTGGCTGGGACCCCAGGTCCGGATCGGTACGGGGGTGGGCCCGCGGGGTCACGATCGAGGCGAGGGCCGCCTCGGTGTCGGCGGCGGTGATCCGGTGCACGGGGTCCTTGGCCAGCATCGCGGCCAGCAGCGGCTCCAGGGCGCCCGCGCGCAGCACCGGACGCGGTTCCTCCAGGACGACGGCGGTCAGGGCGGCGATCCCGGAGTCCCGGTCGAAGGGGCCGAAGCCCTCCACGGCGTAGTACAGCGTGCAGCCCAGCGAGAACAGGTCGGCCGCGGCGGTCGGCGGCCCGCCCTGGGCCCGCTCGGGTGCGAGATACCCGGTGGTCCCGACCAGCATGTGGGAGCGGGTGTACCGCGTCTCCTGGGTGTCTGGCTGCACGGAGATGCCGTAGTCGGTGAGCAGGACGCGCGCGTACGGCGATCCGGTGCGGTCGGGGGCGAGCAGGATGTTGGCCGGTTTGACGTCCCGGTGCATGATGCCGCGCTCGTGCCCGGCGGTCAGCGCGTCCAGGACGGCGAGCCCTATCCGGGCGCACTCGGCGGGCGCGAGCGGGCCACGTCGGGTGACGAGCGCCTTCAGGTCCAGGGCGCCGGGTACGTATTCCATGACGATCCACGGCAGCTCGTCGTGTTCGATGACGTCGTGCACGGTGACCACGTGCGGGTGGCCGCGCAGCCCGGCGGCGTGCCGGGCCTCCGCGCGGGCCCGCGCGACCCGGGTGGCGCGGTCATGCTCCTCCTCGTCCGGGTCGCGGAACACGATCTCCTTGAGCGCCACCTCGCAGTCCAGCTGCTCGTCGTGGGCGAGCCAGACATGGCCCATGCCGCCGCTGCCCAGGCGGTTCAGTAAGAGGTAGCGGTCGGCGATGACCCGGCCGACTCCCGACTCCGGTGCTTCAGGCTGCATCGGTCACTCCCCAGGGTTCAGATCCATACGTGCTGGGCCGGGTCCTCGACGGGGCCTCCGGTGTCTCCGCCGGACGCTCCTGGACCTCCCGGGTCCTCGGACGGGGTGCCGCCGGACGGCTCGGGACCAGTGCTCGTCGGATCGACGGGCGGGTCGCTCTCCTCCGTCGGGGTGGGTTCCGGTGGGGGAGGGGCCGCGCTCGACGTTGTGGGTGTCGAGGTCGGGGTGGTCGGCTCAGGTGTCGGTGTCGGTGTCGGTGTCGGTGTCGGTGTGGGCGTGGGCGTCGGAACGGGCGTGGGCGTGGACCCGCTCGGGGAAGGGATCCCCCCGGCGGAAGACCCCACCGAACCCGAATCCGACCCTGAACCGGATCCCGAACCCGAGCCGGAGCCGGAGCCGGAGCCGGAGCCGGAGCCGGAGCCAGATCCCGAGCCCGAGTCGGACCCGCTGTCCGTTCCCCCTGAGCCCGAGTCGGACCCGCTGTCCGTACCCCCCGAATCCGAGTCGGACGCGGAACCCCCCGACGCCGCACCCGGGTCGGTGCCGGTGCCGGTGTCGCCGTCCGACGGCGGCACATCCGTCGGCTTCCAGTCCACCGTCAGTGTCACCGCGTCGCCGAACTCCCGCTTCGCACCCGCTCCCGGGCTGGACCCCGTCACGGGAGCGTCGCTCGGCGGCATCTCGTCCCCCTCCACGACCACCGCGAGCCCGTCGTCCGCCAGGGCCGCGCTCGCCTCACCGAAGGACTTCCCCGCCACCTGCGGCACGGTCCGCCGTTCACGCGCGTCGAACGATTCGTCCGACTCGCCCGCGGTGCCGACGTCCCGGCTGATGCCCTGGCCCGGGTCCTCGACGTCGACGAGCTTGATCTCCTTCAGCTGCTCGGGCGCGGGCTTCACCACGACCGTCGACGACTCGTCGTAGCTGTCCCACTGGTCGTTGCGGTCGTCGAACTTCACGTCGATGCGCTCGGGGTCGTCGTCGAACGCCCGCAGGGGATTTCCGCAGCTGCACTTCACGGCCGGCAGCCCCTGTTCGTCCACCAATACGGCGATGCCCGCTTCCAACAGCGCGTCGAAGGGGACGCCTTCGCCGTTCTTGTAGTCGTGGTTCTTCACGAGCGTGTCGTGGCGCAGGAGAACGGGAGTGAGGTCGTCGAGATAATCGCTGATTCCGTCGACCTTCACACCCACGATGTCGGCCCACACCTGAGCCTTATTCCGGTTTTCGGGATCGGTCAGAAACCGCTCGAGTTTGACGATGTCGCAGATCTTCGGGCGCTTCCGCGTTCCGCCGTAGAGGCCGGGCGCGTTCCCCTGCTGGAGTCCGCTGTGCGGCTCACGGGACGTGAGGTTCTTCTGGTCCCGGCCCAGCCCGGCGTCCTCGTCGAAGAAGGGTGCGAGGGAGGCCACTCCAGCGGCGACCGCCCGCACCGGAAGCAGCGCCGGACCGGAGTCACCGCATCCGCTGAGGACCACCACGCCGACCAGGAGAACGGCGATCCTGCGGACGGCCGATTTCCCGGCATTTCGTAAACACGTTCGCAGGCATGCGTGAATTGTCATGACCGCTCCCCCCGGCGGTTTCCCCCGTCACCCCGCAGGGCGGAAGCGGGGCTCACGCATCATGCTACTGAAGGCAAAAGCCTTTCAGTCAAGAAAAATATGAATGTGCGGTCGTGGGGTCGAACAAAAGAATAGGGGTCACGGAAAGGGGGAGTGACCCCGAGACCACGAGAAGGGCTCAGCGGCCGCGTGCGTTGAGTGAGGCCAGATAGGCGTTGTACGCCTCGAGTTCCTTGTCGCCGTCCCGGTCGGCCGCCCGGTCCTTGCGCCGCGCCTGGCGCTGTTCGGAGCCGTACCACTGGAAGAGCAGCGCGAGCAGCACCAGCACGGACGGGATCTCGCTGAACGCCCACGCGATGCCGCCGGCCGCGTTCTGGTCGGCGAGCGCGTCGATGCCCAGCGACGCGGGCGGGTTCTCGTACGACCTCACCATCGGCGTGGACGCCATCATCAGCGCGATGCCGAAGAACGCGTGGAACGGCATGCCCGCGAACAGCTCCAGCATCCGCATCAGATAGCCCGGGCGGTGCGGGCCCGGGTCCACACCCATGATCGGCCAGAAGAAGAACAGGCCCACGGCGAGGAAGTGCACCATCATCGCGATGTGCCCCGGCCGGGACCCCATCAAAAAGTCGAACAGCGGGGTGAAGTACAGCGCGTACAGGCTCGCGATGAACATCGGGATCGTGAACGCCGGGTGTGTGACGATCCGCATGTACCAGCTGTGCAGGAACATCAGCAGCAGCTCACGGGGCCCCTTGCGGCCCTTGCCCGCCGTCGGCAGCGCCCGCAGCGCCAGGGTGATCGGCGCGCCCAGCAGCAGCAGGATCGGCGCCAGCATGCTGATCACCATGTGCTGCACCATGTGCACACTGAACATGACCATCCCGTAGTCGTTCAGCCGGGTGCACATCACCAGCAGGATCATCAGCACACCCGCGACGAACGCGACGGTCCGCCCCACCGGCCACTTGTCCCCGCGCCGGACGAGCCGGACGACGCCCCACGCGTACAGCGCGAGCGCCACGAGACAGCCGACCAGGAAGAACGGGTCCGCCGACCACCCGAGCCCCCGCCCCAGAGTGAAGGGCAGGAGATCCGTGCCGTGCCCGCTGTGATCCATTCCGCCGGCTCCTGATTCGTGGGGGTTGAGCGCTGTCTGTCCGGCACCAGACTAGAACCGCCCCCGGCCGCGTCGGCGACCGGGGGCGGTACAGCGCTCACCTCACTCAGAGCACGCACTCGGCTTCGTCGTACCGCTCCTCCGGAACGGTCTTCAGCGTCTCCACCGCCTCGGCGAGCGGCACCATCACGATGTCCGTCCCCCGCAGCGCGGTCATCCTGCCGAACTCCCCGCGGTGCACGGCCTCCACCGCGTGCCACCCGAAGCGCGTCGCCAGGACCCGGTCGTACGCGGTCGGCGTACCGCCCCGCTGTACATGCCCGAGGATGACCGGCCGCGCCTCCTTGCCGAGCCGGGCCTCCAGCTCGACGGAGAGCTGCCGGGCGATGCCGGCGAACCGCTCGTGCCCGTAGATGTCCTTGCCGCCCTCGTCGAAGTCCATGGACCCGGCCTTCGGCTTGGCGCCCTCGGCGGCCACGACGATCGCGAAGCGCTTGCCCGCCTCGAAGCGCTCGCCGACCCGCGCGGCCAGCTCCTCGATGTCGAAGGGCCGTTCCGGTACGACGATGGCGTGCGCGCCGGCCGCCATGCCGGAGTGGAGGGCGATCCAGCCGGTGTGGCGGCCCATGACCTCCACGACCAGCACACGCTGGTGGGACTCGGCAGTGGTCTTCAGCCGGTCCAGGGCCTCGGTGGCGACACCGACGGCCGTGTCGAACCCGAACGTCACATCGGTGACCGCGATGTCGTTGTCGATGGTCTTCGGCACGCCCACGACGGGCAGCCCGTTGTCCGACATCAGGCGGGCCGCCTTGAGCGTGCCCTCACCGCCGATCGGGATGATCGCGTCGAGGCCGAGCTCCGCGAGATGGCCCTTCGCCCGCTCCACACCGTCCCGCAGATGCGAGGGCTGGACGCGGGAGGAACCGAGGATCGTGCCGCCGCGAGCCAGGATGCCGCTCACCGCGTCGAGGTCGAGCTTGAGGTAGTCGCACTCCAGGAGGCCTTTCCAACCGTCCCGGAAGCCGATGACCTCGTCGCCGTGGTCGACGACGGCGCGGTGCACGACGGACCGGATGACGGCGTTCAGCCCGGGGCAGTCGCCGCCGGACGTGAGGACACCAATGCGCATAGCCCGAATTACCTTCTCAACGTGGGCAGGATCCGGACCACGCTGTCCGGCGGAATCCCCGCCACCCTACCGGCGCCGGGGGGCCGGACCGTAGCGGGCGTCCGCCTGCTGGACGCCCCCGCACAGGTGAGCGCACGCCTGGTCAGACGGGCTGTCACACCTGAGCGGGGGCGGTGTCAGACGGGCTTCGGTACGGGCACTGAGGAACCGTTTCTCAGGCTCCTCGGCCCGCCTCGCCGAAGGTGCGCGGACCTCGGCCGACGCCGTCCCGGCCGCTCCGCGCGCAGGCGTTACGCCGGCTCGGTGGCCGCCGCGATCCGCTCGTTGCGCAGAGCCTCGAACCAGCGGTCGTCGGTCGGCGGCAGCGCGTTGACGTCGAGCGCCAACTTCAGCAGCAGATCGGCGATCAGCGGGTTCCGGGCGAGCACCGGACCGTGCATGTAGGTGCCGAACACGGTGTCGTTGTACGCGCCCTCCGTGCCGTCGCCCGTGCCGTTGCCCTTGCCGAGCCGCACGTTCGCGAACGGGCGGGCGGTGGGGCCCAGGTGGGTGACGCCCTGGTGGTTCTCGAACCCGGTCAGCTGCGGCAGACCGAGACGCGGGTCGATGTCCGCGAGGACGTCGCCGACGCACCGCTCGCCCTCGCCGCGGACCGTGGTCACGTCGAGCAGGCCGAGGCCCGGCTCGCGCTGACCGAGGTCGTTGACGAACTCGTGGCCGAGGATCTGGTAGCCGGCGCACACCGCGAACACGATCGCGCCGTTGTTCACCGCCTGGTACAGATGCCCGTCGCGGCGCAGCCGCTCGGCGGCGAGCCGCTGCGGACGGTCCTCGCCGCCGCCGATCAGGTAGATGTCGCCGGAGGTCGGGATGGGCTGGTCGCTGCGCACGTCCAGCCGGGCCACGTCCAGGCCGCGCTGACGCGCCCGGCGCTCGACGACCAGCACGTTGCCCTGGTCGCCGTAGGTGCTGAGCAGGTCCGGGTAGACCCAGACGACCCGCAGGCTGTTGTCACTCATGAGTTCCCCTCGAGTCGTCGTGGTCAGTTGCCGACGCGGCGGCGCAGGTCCTGGAAGGCGGTGTAGTTCGCGATGACCTCGATCCGGCCCGGCGGGCACATCTGCACCGCCTGGTCGAGGCTGTCGCACACCTGGAAGTGCTGGTTCGCCACTTCCAGACGCACCGCGAGGTCGAGCTTCCGGTCGCCCAGCACGAAGATCGGGTGGCCGGTCAGCCGTGTGTAGTCGACGTCCCACAGCCAGGAGGTGTCGGTGCCGTCGGCGCCGCGCGCGTTCACCGACAGGATCACCGGCGACGGCGGCGGGTCGATCAGCGAGAACGTCTCCAGCCAGCCCGCCGGGTTCTTGGCGAGCAGCAGCCGCAGATCGCGCTGCATGAACTGCACCACGTCATAGCGTCCGGCGACGGCCTGCACCTGGTACATCCGTTCCAGTGCGACCTGCGGGGGGACCCCGAACACGGCGGCGACGGCGGCCGACGAGGCGGCGTTCGCCTTGTTGGCGCGGCCCGGCAGCTGCAGGTGGATCGGCCAGGCCGAACCGTGCGGGTCGAGGACGTGGTCGCCGGAGAGCGCCCAGCTCGGCGTGGGCCGGCGGAAACCGCACTCACCGCAGAACCAGTCGTCGCCCGGGCGCTGCATCACACCGCCGCACGACGGGCACGACCAGGCGTCGTCCTTCCACATCTGGCCGACGGCGACCCAGACCACGTTGGGGGAGGACGACGCGGCCCACACCACCAGCGGGTCGTCGCAGTTGGCGACGACGACGGACTTGGTGCCGGCCAGGCCCTCGCGCCAGGCCTCCGCCATCATGCGGGTCTCGGCGGCCCGGTCGAGCTGGTCGCGCGAGAGGTTGAGCAGCGCGATGCACTTGGGGTCCGTGTCCCGTGCGACACCGGCGAGGTACTTCTCGTCGACCTCGATGACGCCGAACTTGGCGTCGGAGTTGCCGGCGAGCGCCGACGTGATGCCCGCGGGCATGTTCGCGCCCAGCGCGTTCGACACGACGGGGCCCGCGGCGCGCAGCGCCTCCGCAATCAGCCGGGTCGTGGTCGTCTTGCCGTTGGTGGCGGAGACCAGCACGACGTCCAGGTTCTGCGCCAGTCGTGCGAGCAGATCGGGGTCGAGTTTGAGGGCCACCCGGCCGCCGATCACCGATCCGCTACCGCGTCCCGCGGCACGCGATGCCGCCGCGACCGCCTTGCCCGCCGTCACGGCCAGCTTGGCCCGCGGCGTCAGCGGGTCCGAGTTGCCTGCCATCAGTTCTCGATCCTCCTTGCGTACAGCGCCGCGCCCAGTCCCGGCAACGTGTGGACCAAAGCCTATCGAGATCCACTCACGCGCCCGAATCTCGCCGGGCCGCCGGCACCGGCGGGACCGGCGATATCGGGTCCGAACGTACTCTTGCGCCCATGCGAAGCGGCTCGATTCCCGGCGCCCGAGGGCGCGTTCTCCCCATGACACTGCTCGGGGACCCCGTCCTGCACGCCCCTGGTGAAGAAGTCACGGAGTTCGGTCCCGAACTGGAGCGGCTCGTGGAGGACATGTTCGCGACGATGTACGCGGCGCGGGGCGTGGGTCTGGCCGCGAACCAGGTGGGCCGGGCGCTGAGGGTGTTCGTGTACGACTGCCCGGACGACGAGGACGAGCGCCATCTCGGCCATGTGGTGAACCCGCGGCTGGTGTCGGCGGACGGGATCCTGCTGCGCGGGCCGGAGGGCTGTCTGTCGCTGCCCGGGCTGGAGGCCGGGGTAGAACGGTACGACGAGGCCGTGGTGGAGGGGTACACGGTCGACGGGGACCGCGTACGGGTGCCGGGGACCGGGTTCTTCGCGCGGTGCCTCCAGCACGAGTGCGATCACCTCGACGGCCGGGTGTACGTGGACCACCTGTCGGGATGGCGCCGCTCCCGGGTGCGGCGGAAGATCGCGAAGGCGCCGTGGGGCGGCTGACATGCCGGCGGGCGCGGGTACGCCGTCGCTGGTCGCGCGGCGCACCGCGCCCTTTCCGGCGCGGCCGGGGTCAGAAGCCCGGGCCGCCCACCTTGTCGCCCGCGGCCGCCAGGCGGCCCCACAGGAGGTCGGCCATGCTGCGGACCAACTCGGCCCTGCTGCAGGGGCGTTCGCCGAGCCACCAGTCGCCCGCGGCGTGCATCATGCCCACGATGCCGTGGCCCCAGATCCGTGCGAGCCGGCGGCTGTCGGGGCCGAGGTCGAGGCGGTCCTCTATGACCTTGCCCAGTTCCTCGCCCATGCGCCGCAGCAGGGGCGCGGAGAGCTTGCCGACGTCGAAGCCCTGGTCGCCCCCGGGCTGGCCGCCCTCGGCGGGATGCATCAGGAAGCGGTACACCTGGGGGCGGGCCTCGATGGCCGCGAGATAGGTGTCGAGGGTCGCCTCGACGCGTTCCCGGCGCTCCGCCGGGGCGTCCAGGGCGGCCCGCAGGGAGTCCAGGAGGGCATCGGTGTGACGCTGGGCGAGCGCGGCGTAGAGTCCGCCCTTGTCGCCGAAGTGGCGGTAAAGGATGGGCTTGGTGATGCCCGCCTCGGCGGCGATGGCGTTCATCGACGCCCCGGGGCCGTCGCGGAGCACCACACGGTCCGCGGCCTCCAGCAGCTCGCGCCGACGGCGGTCGGCGGACCGTTCCTGGTCGGTCGACTGCGTGGTGTCCATGTCTCTCCCCCAGTACAGATTTCGGTGACGCCTGCGCAAAGTAGCACTGACGGACACGTCGCGATCGAACGGGCTACCGAGGGCGACCCGGGAGTTGACTTTTCCTACCGACCGGTAACAGACTCGCGTTACCGCAGGTAACATCTTAGTGCAGTGCTGGAGGCGTCATGGCCGAGTTCACGATGGAACTCAACGAGGAACAGCGAGAGGTCCGCGACTGGCTGCACGGATTCGCCGCCGATGTGATCCGGCCCGCGGCCGCCGAGTGGGACGAGCGCGAGGAGACGCCCTGGCCGGTCATCCAGGAGGCAGCCAAGGTCGGCATCTACTCCCTCGACTTCTACGCCCAGCAGTACTTCGACCCCACCGGCCTCGGCATCCCGATGGCCATGGAGGAGCTGTTCTGGGGTGACGCCGGCATCGCGCTGTCCATCGTCGGCACCGGCCTCGCCGCGGTGGGCGTCCTCGCCAACGGCACCGAGGAGCAGATCGGCACCTGGATCCCCCAGATGTACGGCGACGTCAACGACGTCAAGGTGGCCGCGTTCTGCTCCTCCGAGCCCGACGCCGGCTCCGACGTCGCCTCCATGCGCACCCGCGCGGTCTACGACGAGGCCAAGGACGAGTGGGTCCTCAACGGCACGAAGACCTGGGCGACCAACGGCGGCATCGCCAACGTCCACGTCGTGGTGGCCGTGGTCGACGCCGAACTCGGCTCCAAGGGCCACGCGTCCTTCATCGTCCCGCCGAACACGCCCGGCCTGTCCCAGGGCCAGAAGTTCAAGAAGCACGGCATCCGTGCCTCCCACACCGCCGAGGTCGTCCTGGAGGACGTGCGCGTCCCCGGCTCCTGCCTCCTCGGCGGCAAGGAGAAGCTCGACGAGCGCCTGGCGCGGGCCCGCGAGCGGGCCAAGGCCGGCGGCGAGCGGGTGAAGAACGCGGCGATGGCCACGTTCGAGGCGAGCCGGCCCGCCGTCGGGGCCATGGCCGT
Source organism: Streptomyces sp. NPDC030296 (assembly GCF_055572815.1). Taxonomy (NCBI): domain Bacteria; kingdom Bacillati; phylum Actinomycetota; class Actinomycetes; order Kitasatosporales; family Streptomycetaceae; genus Streptomyces; species Streptomyces sp. NPDC030296. The sequence continues at coordinate 454,048 of NZ_JBVICQ010000005.1, read as the reverse complement.
GGGCACCGCCCGCGCCGCCTACGAGGTCGCTCTGGAGTACGCCAAGACCCGCGAGCAGTTCGGGCGGCCGATCATCGACAACCAGGGCGTCGCGTTCCAGCTGGCGGACATGCGGACGTCCGTGGACGCGGCCCGGCTGCTGGTGTGGCGGGCCTCCTGGATGGCGATCAACGGCAAGCCGTTCACCGCCGCCGAGGGGTCGCAGTCGAAGCTGTTCGCCAGCGAGACGGCGAAGAAGGTGACGGCGCAGGCCCTGCAGATCCTCGGCGGCAACGGCTACACCCGGGAGTACCCGGTGGAGCGCATGCACCGGGACGCGGCCATCTACACGATCTTCGAGGGGACGAGCGAGATCCAGCGGCTGGTGATCGCCCGCACCGTCTCGGGGATGTCCATCCGATAGCACTCCGGGACCGTCGTGGGACGCGCCGCGCCCCCCGGGGTGACGGTCACCAGGTGACCGGGAGGGCCTCCGGGCCGCGGATCAGGGCGTCGCGCCGCCAGCGGACCTCGGCGGGCGGCACCGCCGGCCGCAGACTCGGCACCCGGTCGAGGAGCGCGTCCACGACCAGTTCGGCCTCCAGCCGGGCCAGGCCGGCGCCCACGCACGCATGGGCGCCGTGCCCGAAGGCCAGATGGGGGTTCGGGTCGCGGTCGAAGTCGATGCGCTCGGGGTCGGGGAAGACCTCCGGGTCACGGTTGGCGGCCAGGTACGACACATAGACCGGCTCGCCGGCCCGGATGCGGACACCGTGGAGGACCACGTCCTCCAGGGCGATCCGGGACAGGCCGACGGCGTTGCGGTGCGGGACGTACCGCAGCAGTTCCTCGACGGCGCGCGGCCGCAGCCCGGGCTCCTCGCGCAGCCGTGCGAGCAGGTCGGGGCGGCTCAGCAGCACGAAGCACATCCGGCCCGTGTTGTGGGTGAGGGCCTCACCGCCGATCTGCAGGGAACCGGCCAGCGCCGGTGCCTCCTCCTCGGTGATGTCCCCCCGGGCCACGGCCGCGCCGAGCAGGGAGACGACGTCGTCCCCGCCGGAGTCCCGGTGCTCGGCGACGGCCTTCGCGAAGTACGCCGTCATGTCCCGCTCGGCCCGTTCACCGGCCTCGACGCCGTCCGTCAGGGACAGGATCCGCCGGGTCCGTACCCGCATCTCCTCGCGGTCCGTCTCGGGGACGCCCATCAGGTCACTGATCACGGTGACCGCGAACGGCTCCAGCACCCGCGCGACGAGGTCCGCGGGCGGGCCGTCGCGCAGCATCGCGTCCACCGTCGCCTCCAGCTTCCGCCGCGCCGTCGCCCGCAGCCGGGCGATGCCCGGGGCGTCGAAGGCGGGGGCGAGCGCGCGGCGCAGCCGGGCGTGGTCCGGCGTGTCGGCCAAGGCCATCGCGCCGGGCCGCGGGGCGAAGTGCGGCGCCCACCGGGTGACCTGACGGCCGGCCACCTCCGCCCGGCTGAACCGGGGGTCGTCCGTCACCAGACGTACGTCGTCGTGGCGGGTCAGCAGCCATGCCCAGCCCTCGCCGTTGGGCAGCTGGATCCGGTTGATCGGGCCCTCCCGCATCAGCTCGGCCAGCACGGGGTCGAAGTCGACCCCGGTCAGCCTCAGGACGGGCCAGTGCCGTACCGGCGGGGCGCCCAGGGTCTCTTCGCTCGTCGTCATGTGTCGCCACGCATGGGAACGCCTGCTTTCGCTGTCCGGAAGGGGCCTTCGGCCGGGGCACGCGGTGAGGGGGTGGAGTACCCACGATCACCCGTCGGCCCGGCGATCTCGCGCCGGACTACTCCGGACCGGCGAACCGGACGGACCACCGCCCCCTACTCCGGACCGGGCGGTCGTGCCATGGTCGAGGAGGCACAGCGCCGCCGCCGGAACCGACGGGAGTACGCCATGACGCGCACGGCAGGGCACCTGCTGGACACCCTCACCGCGAAACTGGCCCCCGACCCCGACGACAACCCCCTGCTGCCGCTCATCGCGGCCGGGACGGCCGACCGCGCCACCCTCGCCGTACTGGCCCTGGAACAGCACCTGGTGATCGCCTCCGACCACCGCTCCTTCGCCCGTCTGGCCCAGCGGGCGGCGACCGAGGCCCCCGCGAGCGCCGCCTTCTTCCGGCTGCTCGCGGACGGCGAGGCCGTCGCGGCCGGCCATCTGACGGTGTTCGCGCGGGCTTGCGGCGTGGACGAGGAACGGGCCGCCGCCCATGAACCGCTGCCGGGCTGCCAGGCCTACCCGTCGTACGTCGCCCGCCTGGCGCTGGAGGCCGCGCCGGCCGACGCGGTCCTCGCCCTGACCGCCAACTTCGCCTCCTGGGGCGGCTACTGCGCCACGATCGCGCGCGCCCTGCGTGACCACTACGACCTCACCGACGACGCGTGCGCGTTCTTCGACTTCTTCGCCGAGCCGTCCCCCGACCTGGACAAGAGCGCACGGACGGCCGTGGAGGAGGGATGGGAGGCGGGCCGGCTCGACGAGAGGCTGGCCCAGCGCCACGGCCGACTGCTGCAGAGGTATGAATCCATGTTCTGGAGCACACTCGCCCGCCTGTGAGAGGAGGCGGGAGGGGGCGGCTCAGCCGGAGACGGCCCCACTGCTGTGCGCGATGCACGCCACGTCGATACGGTCGGCCAGCTTCGCCAGCTCGATCGTCAGCGCGGCCACCGTGTCCTCGTCCAGGTCGTCCGCGCCCGCCTCCACCAGGTGCAGCCACCGTCCGCCCAGCGTTCGCAGCAGCTTGCTGACATCGGCGGCGGCCACCTGGAGGGTCCCGCGGTCGTCGACGATCAGAGGCAGAGTCACTTCGCGGTTCACAACGGGGATGGTAACCGCGGAAGGCTCACGCCCCGTGCCACACGGTGGTGATGTTGCAGAACTCCCGGATTCCGTGTCCGGACAGCTCACGTCCGTAGCCCGACCGCTTGACCCCGCCGAACGGGAATGCCGGGTGTGAGGCGGTCATTCCGTTGACGAAGACGCCTCCCGCGTCGAGGTCCCGTACGAAGCGGTCGACCTCGGCCGGGTCCTGTGTCCACACGTTCGAGCTGAGCCCGAACGGCGTGTCGTTGGCGATTGCGATCGCTTCGTCGAGGTCGGCGACCCGGTACAGGGTGGCGACAGGACCGAAGGTCTCCTCGCGGTGGACGCGCATCTCGGGGGTGATGTCGGCGAGGACGGTCGGCGGGTAGAACCAGCCGGGCCCGTCCGGGCGCTCCGCGCCGCACAGCACCGTGGCACCGCTCTCCACGGCCTCGTCGACCAGGCCCTCCAGGTCCTCGCGGCCCTGTTCGCTGGAGAGCGGCCCGACGTCGGTGTCCTCGTCCAGCGGGTCGCCGACCTTCAGCGCCCTCATGCCCTCGACGAAACGCTCGGCGAAGGCGTCGTACACGTCTTCGTGCACGATGAACCGCTTGGCGGCGATACAGGACTGACCGGTGTTCTGCGCGCGCGCCGTCACCGCGGTGCTCGCCGCGCGGTCGACGTCAGCGGACGGCATCACGATGTACGGGTCGCTGCCGCCCAGCTCCAGCACCGTCTTCTTGATCTCGTCACCGCCGACGGAGGCCACGGACCGGCCCGCGGGCTCGCTGCCCGTGAGGGTGGCGGCCCGGACCCGAGGGTCGCGCAGGACGCCCTCGACGGCGCCGGACCCGATGAGCAGGGTCTGGAAGCAGCCCTCGGGGAAGCCCGCCCGGCGGAACAGGTCCTCCAGGTAGAGGGCGGTCTGCGGGACGTTCGAGGCGTGCTTGAGCAGGCCCACGTTGCCGGCCATCAGGGCGGGCGCGGCGAAGCGGATCACCTGCCACAGCGGGAAGTTCCACGGCATCACCGCGAGGACCGGGCCGAGCGGGCGGTAGCGGACCAGGACGCGGGAGGCGCCGGAGTCCTTCACGTCCGCGTCGGAGGGCTCCACGTCGGTGAGCAGGACCTCCGCGTGCTCGGCGTACCAGCGCATCGCCTTCGCGCACTTGGCGACCTCGGCGCGGGCCTGCTTGACCGGCTTGCCCATCTCGGTCGTCATGACGCGGGCGACGTCCTCCGCGTCCTCCTCCAGGAGGTCGGCGGCCCGGCGCAGCAGCCGGGCGCGTTCCGCGAACGACGTCGTCCGGTAGCTGCGGAACGTGCGGTCGGCCGTCGCGAGCCGACGCTCGATCTCCTCCTCACCCAGGGCCTCGTACGTCTTGAGCGTCTCGCCGCTCGCCGGATTCACCGTCGCGATGGGCATGCCTGACCTCCTGCGTGGGCTGTCCCTCGACCTTCCCGCGCGGCGACGCGCGCCGCAACGCGGGCTCAGCCCGAGTGCTCAGCCAGCCGGTCGAGAAACTCGGTCTGCGCCTTCACGAGCACCGCGCGGGCCCGCTCCAGGTCGCACCACTCCACCCGGTCCAGTTCGGGAAACTCCTGGATCCGCCCCGACCGGGGCGGCCACTCCATCCGGAAGGTCCCCGGCACCACCGTCGACGGGTCCAGGTCGGCCTCGATCGCCCACGCCGTGACGATCTTGCCGTTGGTCTGCCGCACCTCGCCGAGGGGTACGGCCTCCCCGTCGGGCGGCTCCAGCCCCAGCTCCTCACGGAACTCGCGGCGCGCCGCCTCCCAGGCGGGCTCGTCGGCCTCGTACTCGCCCTTGGGCACCGTCCACGCGCCCGCGTCCTTCCGCTCGAAGTACGGGCCGCCCATGTGCCCCAGCAGCACCTCGACGCCGTGCTCGGTGCGGCGGTACAGCAGCAGACCGGCACTGCGCCTGGGTGTCGTCACCGGGTGACCTCCGGGTGTGCGGCGAGCAGGGTCTCGACCGTATCGGCTTCGGCGGGGGTCTTGTCCTCCCGATAGCGGATCACGCGCGCGAAACGGAGGGTGACACCGGCCGGATAGCGGGTCGAGCGCTGGAGGCCGTCGTAGGCGATCTCGACGACGAGTTCGGGACGGACGGTCACACCCCAGCGTTTCTCCTCGACGACCAACTCCCGCAGCCGCTCGGTCTGCCAGGTCAGCATCGCGTCGGTCATGCCCTTGAAGGTCTTGCCGAGCATCGCGAAGCCCCCGTCGGCGGTACGGGCGCCGAGGTGGAGGTTGGAGAGCTTGCCGGTGCGCCGCCCGTGGCCCCACTCCGCGGCCAGCACCACCAGGTCGAGGGTGTGCACGGGCTTCACCTTCAGCCAGGAGGCGCCCCGGCGGCCCGCGCTGTAGGCGGCGTCCAGGGCCTTCAGCACGACCCCTTCGTGGCCCCGCGCGAGCGTGTCCGCGAGGAAGCGCTCCGCCTCGGCGAGGTCGTCGGGGCCGTGCACGAGGGTGCGCCGGACCCGCATCGGCTCCGGGACGAGCCGGGCCAGCTCGGCGTGGCGTTCGGTGAACGGCAGGTCGAGGAGGTCCCGGCCGTCCATGGAGAGCACGTCGAAGAAGACCGGCGACACCGGCACCTGCTCGGCCGCCGTCGCCACGTCCAGCCGTGAGCCGACCCGCCCGGCGGTCTCCTGGAAGGAACGCGGCCGTCCCGTCTCGTCGAACGCGATCACCTCCCCGTCGAGGATGAACCGCTCGTCCCGCAACTCCAGCGCCGCCGCCGTCAGTTCGGGGAGGCGGTCGGTGATGTCGTCGAGGGTCCGCGTGTACAGGCGTACGTCGGGGCCGTCACGGTGGACCTGGACGCGGATGCCGTCCAGCTTCTCCTCGACCGCGCAGGCGCCCAGCTTCTGCACGGCCTCCGCGACCGAGGAGGCGCTGTGCGCCAGCATCGGCAGGACGGGCCGCCCCACCGTGAGCCGGAAACGCTCCAGGGCCGGTGGGCCGTCCGCGAGCAGCGCCTGCGCCACCGTCTGGAGCGAGCCGGCGAGCATCACCGCCCGGCGGACGTCGGCGGGGGGCGCGCCCGTCGCCGAGGCCAGGCCCTCGACGGCCACCGCGTCCAGCGCGCCCTGCCGGACCTCGCCCGTGAGCAGCCCGAACAGATAGCGCTGCTCGACGTCGGTGGCCCGGGCGAGCAACTCGCCCAGGAGACGCCGGCGTTCCGCCTGCGAGCCGGTGCCCGTGACACCGCCGATCTCCGTGAGACGGGCGTCGACGTCGCGTACGGCCAGGGTGGGCTCGACGGCGGGGGCGATGTCCTGGTCGAGGACCTTCCAGCCGATGCCGAGCCGGCCCTGGGGGAGACGTCCCGCGAGGTACGGGATGACGATCGGCACGTCTTCGGCGTCCGCCTCCCGGAACAGCTCGGCGAGCAGAGCGGTCTTGCGGGAGCGGGCCGAGGTGGCGGCTACCTGGTGGGACAGGTGGGCTAGCTGGGCGAACAGCATGCAGCCATGGTCCTACGGAGTCCGGTCGGGCGCCTATTGGGTGGGGGTGCGGGGGTGCGGCGGTGGGCGCGGTGTGTGGGGGCTGGTCGCGCAGTTCCCCGCTCCCCTCGATGGCCCTTCGGGCCGATCGTTCGCGCAGTTCCCCGCGCCCCTCCTTCACGCCGGTCGGTGCCTGTCCAGATCTGTCATCAGGAGGTCTCCGTTGATCGTGGCTCCTGCTCGGTAACCGGAGGAGGCTGCGTTGATGACCTGTTCGGAGAAGGCCAGGGCGTTGCCCGCTGCCCAGATGCCGGGGATCGAGGTCCGGCCGGTCGCGTCCACCACGGGGTAGGCGCCGAAGGGGGTCTCGTGGAGGTCAGCGCCCAGGTGTTCGAGGAGGGCGGTCTGGGGGAGGGGTCGGGGGGCGGCGAAGAGGACTTGGCGGGGGTGGGTGGTGCCGTCGGCGAGGCGGACGCCGGTGAGGCGGTCGGCCTCGGTCAGCACGGCCGCCACCTCGCCGGGGACGACCTGGACACCGGCCGCGGCGAGCCGGCGGAGGTCGTCGTCGGAGAGGTCGGTCTCGGGGACGGTGTGCAGGAACAGGGTGACGTCCTTGGACCACTGGGACACCATCAGGGCCTGGTGCACGCTCATGGGGGTGGTGGCGAGCACGCCGAAGGCCTGGTCCCGCACCTCCCAGCCGTGGCAGTACGGGCAGTGCAGGACGTCCCGTCCGAAGCGCTCGGCGAGGCCGGGGACCGGCGGCAGCTCGTCCTGGAGGCCGGTGGCGACGACCAGGCGCCGGGCGTGGAAGGTCCGGCCGTCGGCCAGGGTGACCGCGAAAGCGGCGTCGTCCGCGTCCTCGTCGCGGGTGACGTCGACCGCCCGGCCCCGGACGAGGTCGACGCCGTACCGGGCGATCTCCTCGCGGCCCACGGCGAGGAGCTCCTGCGGCGGCATGCCGTCCCGCGAGAGGTAGCCCTGCATGTGGGCGGCGGGCGCGTTGCGGGGCTCCCCGGCGTCGACGACCAGGGTCCGGCGGCGGGCTCGGCCGAGGACCAGGGCCGCGGACAGTCCTGCCGCGCCGCCGCCGATCACGATCACTTCGTACTGCTGGGTCATGGTGACCACCTCCAAGGAAAAGGTCGCCCGAGCGCTGCCGTATTGACAAACCTCTTTGCCGAAACTGCAATGGCCGCATGAGCGAGAAGAGTGACGGGGCGAGCGGCACGGACGAGGTGCTCGCCGGGGTCGGGCCGAGGCTGCGGGCCCTGCGGAAGGACCGGGAGGTGACGCTCGCGGGCCTGTCCGAGGCGACCGGGATCTCCGTGAGCACCCTCTCCCGCCTGGAGTCGGGGCTGCGCAAGCCCAGCCTGGAGCTGCTGCTCCCGATCGCGCGGGCCCACCAGGTCCCGCTGGACGAGCTGATCGGGGAGCCGCCCGTCGGAGATCCGCGGGTCCGGTCCAAGCCCATCGTGCGGCACGGGCGCACGTACTGGCCGCTCACCCGCCAGCCGGGCGGCCTCCAGGCCTTCAAGGTGCGCGTCGAGCCGGAGGGGCAGCAGGTCCCCGAGCCGCGCACCCACGAGGGGTACGAGTGGCTGTACGTGCTCTCCGGGAAGCTCCGCGTGGTGCTCGGCGAGCACGATGTGGTGCTGACCGCGGGGGAGGCCGCCGAGTTCGACACCCGGGTGCCGCACTGGTTCGGGGCGGCGGGCGAAGCGCCGGCGGAGTTCCTCAGCCTGTTCGGGCCGCAGGGGGAGCGGATGCACGTCCGGGCCAAGCCCGCCCGCCCGTGACGCACGCTACTGTCCGCCGACTGTTCCCCGGAGGGCAAGCGACCGCTTAGTATGCGGATGTCAGTCGACCCCGGTCCGACGAAGCTGTCCCGTGGAGGCACCGCATGCAGGCATGGCAAGTGCACGAGAACGGCGAGCCGAGCGAGGTGATGCGGCTCCAGGACGTGGAGCGGCCCACGCCCGGCGACGGCCAGGTCCTGCTGAAGGTGCGCGCCGCGAACATCAACTTCCCGGACGTCCTGATGGCCCGGGGCCACTACCAGGTCCGCCCGCCGCTGCCGTTCACGCCAGGCGTGGAGATCTGCGGCGAGACCGAGGACGGCCGCCGGGTCATCGCCACCCCGGCGCTGCCGTACGGCGGCTTGGCCGAGTACGCCGTGGCGGACGCCGCTGCCCTGCTGCCGGCGCCCGACGCGCTGGACGACGCGGAGGCCGCCGCCCTGCACATCGGCTACCAGACGGGCTGGTTCGGCCTCCACCGCCGGGCCCGCCTCGAAGCGGGGGAGACGCTGCTCGTCCACGCTGCCGCAGGAGGGGTCGGCAGCGCGGCCGTGCAGCTCGGGAAGGCGGCCGGCGCCACGGTCATCGGGGTCGTCGGCGGCGCCGACAAGGCCGCCGTCGCCCGGGAGCTGGGCTGCGACGTGGTGGTGGACCGGCGGAGCGAGGACGTCGTCTCCGCCGTCAAGGACGCCACCGGAGGGCGGGGCGCAGACGTGATCTACGACCCCGTGGGCGGCGAGGCCTACACGCAGTCGACCAAGGTCGTCGCCTTCGAGGGCCGGATCGTGGTCGTCGGCTTCGCCAGTGGGACCATCCCGAGCCCCGGCCTCAACCACGCCCTCGTCAAGAACTACTCGATCCTCGGCCTGCACTGGGGCCTGTACAACACCAGGAACCCGAAGCTGGTCCAGCACTGCCACGAACAGCTCACCGAACTGGCGGCGCGTGGCGTCGTCAAGCCCCTGGTGAGCGAGCGGGTGCCGCTCGACGGGGCCGCGTCCGCCGTCCAGCGCGTCGCGGACGGTGTCACCACCGGTCGGGTCGTCGTGGTGCCCGCACCGGAGAACGGAGCCGCCGCATGACCGACGCAGCCGAACTGAGGCGCCGCACCGCCGAGTTGTTGGCCGCGCACCCGCCCGCCACCACCGACCGCCTGGACTTCCTGCGCGCCCGCTTCGACGCCGGGCTCGCCTGGGTGCACTACCCGGAGGGCCTCGGCGGCCTCGGCGCCCCCCGCTCCCTCCAGGCCGTCGTGGACGCGGACCTGGCGGCGGAGGGCGCCCCCGACAACGACCCGCGGCGGATCGGCATCGGCCTCGGCATGGCCGCGCCGACGATCCTCGCCTACGGCACCGAGGAGCAGAAGCGGCGCTTTCTGCGGCCCCTGTGGACCGGGGAGGAGGTCTGGTGCCAGCTGTTCAGCGAGCCCGGCGCCGGATCCGACCTCGCCGCGCTCGGCACCCGCGCCGTCCGCGAGGACGGGGGAGACTGGGTGGTCAACGGGCAGAAGGTGTGGACGTCCAGCGCCCATGTCGCCCGCTGGGCCATCCTCATCGCCCGCACCGACCCGGACGTGCCCAAGCACCGGGGCATCACCTACTTCCTCTGCGACATGACCGACCCCGGCATCGAGGTCCGGCCGCTGCGGCAGATCACCGGCGAGGCCGAGTTCAACGAGGTCTTCATCACCGACGTCCGCATCCCCGACTCCCGCCGCCTCGGCGACGTCGGCGACGGCTGGAAGGTCGCCCAGACCACCCTCAACAACGAACGCGTCGCCATCGGCGGTATGCGGCTGCCCCGCGAGGGCGGCATGATCGGCCCCGTCTCCAGGACCTGGCGCGAACGGCCCGAGCTGCGCACCCACGACCTCCACCAGCGGCTGCTCAAGCTGTGGGTCGAGGCCGAGGCCGCCCGCCTCACCGCCGAGCGGCTGCGCCAGCAGCTCGTCGCCGGACAGCCCGGCCCCGAGGGCGCCGGCATGAAGCTCGCCTTCGCCCGCCTCAACCAGGAGATCAGCGGCCTGGAGGTCGAACTCCGCGGCGAGGAGGGCCTGCTGTACGACGACTGGACCATGCGCCGCCCCGAGCTGGTCGACTTCGTCGGCCGCGACGCCGGCTACCGCTACCTCCGCTCCAAGGGCAACAGCATCGAGGGCGGGACCACCGAGGTCCTGCTGAACATCGTCGCCGAACGCGTCCTGGGCCTGCCCCCTGAGCCGCGCACCGACAAGGACGTCGCCTGGAAGGACCTCGCCCGATGACCGACCTTCTGTACTCGGAGGAGGAAGAGGCCCTCCGCGCGGCCGTCCGTGAGCTGCTCGCCGACCACTGCGACGCGCCCGGAGTCATCGCCCGAGTGGAGACGGACGCCCCGCACGACCCGGCGGCCTGGAAGGCGCTCGCCGAGGGCATGGGCCTCGCCGGACTCCTCGTGCCCGAGGACCGGGGCGGCCAGGGCGCCACCCACCGCGAGGCCGCCGTCGTCCTGGAGGAGCTGGGGCGTGCCGTCGCCCCCCTGCCGTACCTGACGAGCGCCGTCGTCGCCACCGAGGCCCTGCTGGCCTGCGCCGACGACGACCTGCTCGCCGAGCTGGCCTCCGGCCGCAGGATCGGCGCCCTCGCCGTCGCGCTGAACGTCCCCGCCGGCGGCGCCTACAAGGTCGTACGGTTCGAGGGCGGCGCCCTGCACGGCGAGCTGACCGGCATCGCGGACGCGGCCGTCGCCGATGTGCTGCTCGTCCCCGCCGACGACGGCGGGCTGTACGCGGTCGACGCCCCCGCCGCGACCGTCACCCCGCAGCCGTCCCTGGACCTGACCCGGCCCCTGGCGACGGTCACCCTCGACGGGGCGCCCGGCCGCCTCCTCGGCGACGCCGAACCCGCCGTGCGCCGGGCCCTGCGCGCCGGGGCCGGGCTGCTCGCCTCCGAGCAGCTCGGGCTCGCCGACTGGTCTCTGACCGAGACGGTCCGCTATCTCAAGGAACGCAAGCAGTTCAACCGGCCCGTCGGCGGCTTCCAGGCGCTCAAGCACCGGCTGGCGCAGCTGTGGCTGGAGGTCGTCAACCTGCGGGCAGCCGCCCGCAACGCGGCCGACGCGCTCGCCACCGGCGGCGACGACATCGACGTGGCGGTCGCCGTCGCCCAGGCGTTCGCCGCGCCCGTGGCCGTGCACGCGGCCGAGGAGGCACTGCAACTCCACGGCGGCATCGGCATGACCTGGGAGCACCCGGTCCACCTGTACCTCAAGCGGGCCAAGGCCGACGCGATCGCGTACGGCACCGCGGGCGCCCACCGGGAGGCACTGGCCGAACTGGTCGACCTGCGGGCACCCTGAGCCACCGCCGGCCACCCTCGGCCGGCGTCAGCCATCGACGGAAGGCGCCACGGCAGCACGCGGAAGCACGCGGCAGCATGCGGAAGCATGCGGAGAGCCCGTCCCACCTGGGGCGGGCTTTTCCGCGTGCCCCGCCTGGACGGGGTGAACGCACGGCGGCGGTCCGGCCAACTCCTGCCCCACGCAGGCGCGTTGCGCGGGACGGGACCCCATACTCGCTGGGGTCCCGTACGCCACCCCAGGGGAGGCAGAGCATGGCCCTCACCACCCGCCGCAGAGCCCTCACCACCCTCGGCGCCGCCCTCGCCGGCCCGTTCGCCCTGCCCGTCGCCGAGGCCCTGGCAGCGGAGGACCGCGGGCACCGCCCCCGACCGCTGTGGCGGGCCCACGCGCACAACGACTACGAGCACCCGCGCCCCCTCCTCGACGCCCTCGACCACCGCTTCGGCAGCGTCGAGGCCGACATCTTCCTCGTCGACGGCCGACTCCTCGTCGCCCACGACCCCGAGGACCTCGACCCCGCCCGCACCCTGGGATCCCTCTACCTGGCGCCGCTCGCCGCCCGGGTCCGCGCCCACCACGGCTCCGTGTACCGGGGACATCGCGGGCCGCTGCAACTCCTCATCGACATCAAGACCGAGGGCGCCGCGACCTACCTCGAACTCGACCGGCAGCTGCGCCGCTACGGCCCTGTCTTCTCGACGTACGCGCACGGCCGGGTGCGCCCCGGACCGGTGACGGCCGTGATCTCCGGGGACCGGGCCGCCCGCGTCCCCATGGAGGCGCAGACCGTGCGGCACGCCTTCTACGACGGGCGGCTCGCCGACCTGGTGAGCGCGACACCCGCGCCCGCCTCCCTCATCCCGCTGATCTCCGACAACTGGTCGCTGAACTTCACCTGGCGGGGCGCCGGTTCGTTCCCGGCGGCCGAGCGGGCCAAGCTGCGTGCCATCGTCTCCACGGCGCACGGGCGTGGACAGCGGGTCCGGTTCTGGGCCACGCCCGACCTCGCGGGTCCGGACCGGGACGCGGTCTGGGGCGAACTCCTCGCCGCGGGCGTGGACCACCTCAACACCGACGACCTCGCGGGTCTCGAAGCCTTCCTCGACGCCCACCGGTTGAGCTAGCGACACCACACGTTCGGCGGACACGTCAGCCGCACGGACCAACCCTCCGCTACGCCACACTTGCGGCCGAATGCCGCGAAGTGGGCGTGGCGGAGGAGGTTGACGATGGCCATTTCCATCTCTGTGGTGCTGCTGCTCGTGATCCTGGCGGTGGTCTTCATGCGCAACGGCGCGCTGAAGGTCTCGCACGCCGCCGTCTGTGTGCTGCTCGGGTTCTCCATGGCGAGCACGAGCCTGGCGCCGACCATCCACAACGGCCTCACGGCCACGGCGGACATCGTCAGCAGCCTCAAACCCTGAGCCGGCACCCCGCCCGTCGCTCCACCGTCACGGCCTGGTGAACACCCCGATCCCGTTCGGCACGGGTCGTTCCTCGCCGGCGCTGGGGTGGTTCCGCACGGTCACGGCGCTCTCGCCGGCGACACGGGCGACCAGGGTGGAGGAGCCGCCGCCGTCCAGGCTGAACGCGTCGTCCGAGCCCAGTCCCCGCATCACCTCCGCGACCTCGGCGACGGTGAGGCCGGACCGGTGGGCGGGGGCGCCGTCCAGGGCGAGCAGCAGCAGCCGGTGGCCGTCCTCGGCGACACCGGCCGCCGTGCGCACCGCCGAGACCGTGTCGTCGAGGCCCGGCAGCGGACGGCCCGACCGCAGGACCGGGTAGCCGCCGAGCGCGAACTCGTAGGCGGTGCGGGCCGTCGCCGCCACCAGGCGGTGCCGTACCTGGACCGGGTCGCCGGGGGAGAGCTCGCGCAGCCACTGGGCGCCCGCCTCACGGCCGACGAGGACCGTGGCGCCGGGCGCGACGGCACCGCTGCCGGGCGTGGGCGCGACGGAGACCACCCGGCCGCCTGCGACCAGCACCTCGTGGACGTCGGTGCTGCACGGTGCCGCCCGGTCGGTGTCGGTGCCGCACACGGCCCGTTTCCGGGAGACGGTGCCCCAGTCGGAGGTGAACGCGCCGACGGAACCGACCGGCAGGGCGTACTGGTTGAGACCGCCCAGCGGGAGGACGCCCTCGGCGGTGGTGACGGAACCGTCGAGGGCGATGCTGTCGAGGCGTGCCACGCCGTCGGACGTGACGCCGAGCACGTCCTTGGTGCTGGTGCCGGGCGGCAGGGCAGGGCCGAAGCGCTGTCCGTCCGGTACGGCGGCCTTGAGGGCGTGCCCGTCGGCGATCGCCGGGCCCACGGAGGCGCCCGTGGCCGTGACACCCGGGTGCTGGGCCTCGGTGATGTTGAAGAAGTCGCCGTTCACCCCGGCCACGGCGCCCGCGGCGGTCGCCATCTGGGACACGGTCTGCCGGGCGGCCACGGCGCCCGGATAGAGCAGGCCGACGCCCACCCGGCGATTCCGCAGATCGACGCTCAGCACATGGGCGTGCGCCACACCCTGCGCGCCCGTCACGTCGAACTCCGTGTACGCGACGCCCGGCGCGAGGTCGGCGGTGCGGGGCGTGCCGGTGGCGGACGCCGCTCCCACGAGGCCGGCGCCGGAGAGCACGCTCCACGCCGCGACAACCGTCAGTACCGCTCTGAACCGTCCGCCACGACGTGTCACGGTGCCCCCTGATGTCTCGTCAACCGTCCCAGGGCCCCGGGGAAGTGCACCAGACGACTACCGGCCGGGCGGCGGCTCCGGGCCGACGACGCGGGAACGGATCAGGAAACGCACTCCTTCGGGTGCCTCCAGGGAGAAGCCGCTACCCCGGCCGGGGACGACGTCGACGATGAGCCGGGTGTGGCGCCACACTTCGTACTGGCCGCGGGACATCCAGAAGCCCACCGCCTCGTCGACCCCGTCGACCCGCAGTTCCGCGAGGAGGACGTCCGAGTCGCCCGTACGGAACTCGCCGTCCGGGTAGCACATGGGGGCGCTGCCGTCGCAGCAGCCGCCCGACTGGTGGAACATCAGCGGGCCGTGGGCCGCCCGCAGCCGCCGGAGCAGGTCGGCGGCGGCGGGGGTCAGCTCTACACGCGGGACCACATCCATGGCCGCAGTCAACGCCCCGTCAGGTTGCGAGGACGTTGCGTACGGCGCCGTCACTCCTCGGTGAGGACCTTGCGTCGCGCGGGAAGAGGTTGCCGCCCTGCCGGGCGGGGTTCCGGCCATCCGAAAGGCCCTGACCAGGACGGGGAAGTTGGCCGGAACCGAGCGGTGCCGGATATGGAAGATTCCCGGTGGGTGACACGTGTGCGCCGGTGGCGTCCGACCTGTCACAGCAGTACATCGATTTCGTTGGTCACTTGACTACCGGGCGTCACACGCGATTGGCTCCGCCCAGCGAAAGTCAGCCAGTCGCCGCACGTCAGCGCGGTATCGCGGTGTTTTCGCCTCCCCCGACGTCCCGCCTTGGTCGCACAGCGAGGTGCCACACCCTCATGAACCCAGCCCCCGCCGCCCGCCGTTCCTCCCTCCTGTTCCGCGCCGTGGCCCTCGCCGCCGCCGTCTGTCTCACCGTCGCCGGCTGCTCCGTCCTCACGGGAGCCGACTCCGACGCGGGTGACGGAGCGTCGGGCGGGCCGGGCGGAAGCGGGATGAAGGTCGCCCTCATCGCCCACGGCGCGGAAGGGGACGCCTTCTGGGACCGGGTGCGCAAGGGAGCGGAGGCCGCGGCGGCCAAGGACGGCATCGACCTGACGTTCGTCAGCGACCCCGACGCCGCGGGCCAGGCGAAGCTGGTGCGGAACGCGATAGCCGACAAGGTCGACGGCATCGCGGTGACCCTCGCCAAACCCGGGGCCATGCGTGGCGCGGTCGCCGAGGCCCGCGCGGCCGGCATACCCGTCGTCGCCCTCAACTCCGGTATCGACGCCTGGCGGCCACAGGGCCTGCTGGGCTTCTACGGCCAGGACGAGTCCGTCGCCGGACGGGCGCTCGGCAAGGAACTGGACGCCCGCGACGCCCGGCACGCCGTCTGCGTCATCCACGAACGCGGCAACGTCGCCCTGGAGGCCCGCTGCGCCGGCGTCCGCAAGACCTTCGGCGGACAGACCGAGAACCTCTACGTCGACGGCGCCGACATGGACCAGGTGACCGGTGTGATCGCCGCGAAGCTCCGCCAGGACCCCTCCATCGACGAGGTCGTGACCCTCGGGGCGCAGTACGCGCTCGCCGCCGTCGAGTCCGTCAAGGACGCGGGAGACCGGGCCGAGGTCGCCACCTTCGACCTCAACGCGGACCTGGTGAAGGCCGTCAGGAGCGGCGCCGTGCAGTTCGCCGTGGACCAGCAGCCGTACCTCCAGGGCTACCTCGCGGTCGACGGGCTCTGGCTCTACCACACCAACGGCAACATCAGCGGCGGCGGTGTGGAACCGGTGCTCACCGGCCCCGCCTTCGTGACCAAGAGGAACATCGCCGGGATCGAGAAGTTCGCCGCGAACGGCACCCGCTGACGCGATGCCGACGCCCCGCGTGGACACGATGCGAACGGCACGCCCGCACACCGGGCGCACAGCCCTCACGCAGCCGCCGCGAACGCCAAACGGAACCCTCCGTTCGGACACGGGTTCACCACGGATCCCAACCATCCGGAACGGTCCGGTAACGGCGGCACCAAGCTTTCGACCTCCCCGGACGCACGCGTTCACTTGTGCGGATAACATCCTGCGCATCCCCTGTGCACCATGCTGACGGGTGACCACCCACCACCCTCGGCCGCCGAAGGCCCGCCCCCCGAAACCCTTCCGCTCCCCGCAACCGCCCAAGGACGACGATGCCCCCAAGGACCGGCGCCCGGCGCCGTCTCGGCTCCATACGTCTCTCGCTGATCCTGCTGGCTCTCATCCCCAGCGTCACGCTCACCGCGAGCTGGGCCATGACGACGACGCAGATGTTCTCCGAGGGGCTGCGGCTGCGGGCGCAGACGGGGCTGAGCAAGTCCACCGGCGCCATGGGCACCGAGGCCACCCTGGCCCTCCAGCGGGAGCGGGTCCTCTCCGCCGCCTACATGGCTGCCCCCGGCAGCTCCAGGGCCGCCCTGGACGAACAGCGCGGGAAGACGGACGCGGCCGTCACCCGGCTCGCCGCGAAGGCGGACGCCATCGAGGACGCCCCCGACCGCGTCGGCGAGCGGCTGTACTCGGTGATGGCCGGCTCCGGCAGCCTGGAGTACTACCGGGGCCAGGTGGACAACCCCACGGACATCACCCCCGAGCAGATCCTGGACCAGTACACCGAGATCATCGACGGCCAGATCCACGCCTTCCAGGAGCTTTCCCAGGTCGACGACGGCGACCTCACCTCCCAGGCCGGCCCGCTCGTCACCCTCGAACAGGCCGCGGAGCTGGTCTCCCAGGAGGACGCCCTCCTCACCCTGAACTGGCCCGCCGGGGAACTGGACGACGCCTCCCGTGAGCGTTTCGCGCAGGTGGTCAACGCCCGGCGCTGGCTGGTCGACAACCAGCTCGTGCCCTCCCTCGAAGGGGAGGTGAAGAGCGAGGTCGAGCGCATCGTCCAGGACAAGGACTGGCAGAACCTTCTGGCGGTGGAGGACCAGATCCTCTCCGCCCACGCCACCGGCAAGAACCACAGGACCGCGCTGCCCGACTCCCAGGACCGCTGGGACGCCACCATGGCCAGCCTCGCCCTCCAGTACGAGAAGCTGATCCGGGAGCAGACCAGCGCCCTGCTGGACCGCAGCGGCGAGGAGGCCCGCGGACTGCTCATCAAGGCCGGCTCGCTCAGCGCCGCCGGGCTCGCCGCGCTGCTGCTGTGCGTCGTGATGTCGTGGCGCATCACCCGTTCCCTGTCGCTGCGGCTGCGCGGCCTGAGGACCGCCACGCTCAGCCTCGCCCAGGAGCGTCTGCCGGACGTCGTCGCCCGCCTGGAGCGCGGCGAGAAGGTCGACGTCGACACGGCGGCGGCCCCGCTGGACTACGGCACCGACGAGCTCGGCCAGGTCGCCAAGGCGTTCAACGCCGCCCAGCGCACCGCCGTGCACACCGCCGTCGAACTCGCCGACACCCGGCGCGGCTTCCAGCGCGTCATCCTCGGCATCGCCCGGCAGAGCCAGAACCTGGTCAACCTCCAGCTCACCAAGCTCGACGAGCTGGAGCGCCAGCACCAGGACCCGGAGATCCTCAAGGGCCTGTACGAGCTGGACTCCACCGCGAGCCAGCTGCGCCGCTACGAGGAGAACCTCGTCATCATCAGCGGTGAGCGGCCCGGCCGTACCTGGACCGAGCCGGTCGCGCTGATCGACATCCTGCGCAGCGCCGTCGGTGAGGTCGCCCAGTACCAGCGCGTCGAGGTGCACACCGAGGACGACGTGTGGATCGCCCCGCCGGCCGTGGCCGACGTGATCCACCTCCTCGCCGAGCTGATCGACAACGCCACCTCGTACTCGCCGGCCCCCAGTCCCGTGAGCGTGCGCGCGGCGATCGTGGCGAAGGGCCTCGTCCTGGAGGTCGAGGACCGCGGACTCGGCATGTCCGAGGAGGACTACGAGGCGTTCAACGCCCAGCTGGCGGTGCCCCCGCAGTTCGACGTGGTGGCCCTCGCCGACGACCTCCGGCTCGGCATGTTCGTCATCGCCCGCCTCGCCACCCGGCACGGCATCGCCGTCACCCTGCGGGCCTCCCCGTACGGGGGCACCACCGCGATCGTGCTGATCCCGCACGACATCGTCGTCCACGAGGCCCCCGAGCCCGGGACGGACGGCACCGACGAGGACGAGCCGCCCGTGCGGTCCTCCCTCGTGGCCCGGCGGGTCGCCGCCGCCGAGCCCGAACCCGTACGGACCGAGCCCGCGCCGGAGGACCGGCCCGCCGTGTCCACCCGGACCCCCGTGACCCCGGCCGCGCACGACACCGGGAACGCGGACCGCACGTCTTCGGCCCGGACGAACGGCGGCCGGATCCCGCTGCCCCGGCGGGTGCCGCAGACCAGCCTGGCGGCCGAGTTGAAGGAGGAGACGGCGCCCTGCCCCGACGGGGACGACGACGACTTCACGGCCGAGCGAGCCGCCTCCTCGCTCGCCGGCTTCCAGCGCGGAACACTTCGGGCCCGTGACGACGAGGCGGAACCCGAGTACGTACGGGGGGAGGAATCCGCTTCCGTCGACCCGGGAGACCGGATCCCCGCCTCCGGCACCTGACGTCCCCATCGACTCCCCCGCCGCAGCCCGCTCATGAAGGACACACAGATGACACGCCCCACCCCCGCCACCCACAGCCAGCTCGACCAGCTGCTCACCGGACTGGTGGACCGGGTCGCCGAGGTCGACCACGCCGTCGTGCTCTCCGAGGACGGGCTGGTCGTCAGCAAGTCCACCGCGTTCCTGCGCGACGACGCCGAGCGGCTGGCGGCGACCGCGTCCGGGCTGATGAGCCTCAGCAAGGGCGTCAGCATGGACTTCCGCGGCGGTCCCGTGCGCCAGCTGCTCATAGAGATGGGCAACGCCTTCCTCATCCTCACCAACGCCGGGCCCGGCGCCAACCTCGCCGTGCTCACCCGTCAGGGCGCGGACGTCGGCGTGGTGGCTTACCAGATGAACATGCTGGTGAAGAAGATCGGCGAGCACCTCAGCGCGGCCCCGCGCGCGGGCGTGGTCGTCGCGGACAGCGGCGAGTGAGGTGAACGGAGGCGACGCGGCGGGCCGGCTGGTTCGCCCGTTCACCCTGACCGGCGGCCGGACCAGACCGAGTCGGAGCGACTTCACCCTCCTCACCACGGTGACGGCGGTGGACCCGCAGCCCGTCGGCGGGGCCCGGCCGCAGCCCGAGCACGCCCGGATCCTCAGACTCTGCGCCAAGCCGATCGTGGTGGCGGAGCTGGCCACCGGGCTCGACCTCCCGGTGAGCGTGGTGGCGATCATGCTCTGCGACCTGCTGGAGGCGCGCCGGATCACCGTACGGCAGCCGCGGCTGATCTCCCGCACTCCCGACCTGGACCTGCTGAAGAAAGTGAGGGACGGCCTTGGCCGCCTCTGACCCCACCCCCCAGGGGATGCCGGCTCCCGACGCGGTGAAGATACTCATCGCCGGCGGATTCGGCGTCGGCAAGACGACCATGGTCGGGTCGGTCAGCGAGATCGTCCCGCTGCGCACCGAGGAACCCCTCACCACGGCGGGCCTCGGCGTCGACGACCTCGACGGCATCCCCGACAAGCAGGCCACCACGGTCGCCCTCGACTTCGGGCGGATCAGCATCGGGGACGACCTCGTGCTGTACCTGTTCGGTACGCCCGGGCAGCAGCGGTTCTGGTTCATGTGGAACGACCTGGCGATCGGCGCGCTCGGCGCGGTGGTGCTGGTGGACGTCCGCAGACCCGAGTCGAGCTTCGCGGCGATCGACTTCTTCGAACGCCGGAAGATCCCGTTCGTCATCGGCGTCAACGGGTTCTACGGCGAGCACCCCTATGAACCGGACGAGATCCGCGAGGCCCTCGCCCTGCCCGAGCACACCCCGGTCCTCCTCTTCGACGCCCGCGAACGCGCCTCCTGCCGAGACGTGTTGATCGGCCTCCTGGACCAACTGATCGCCACTTCGGCCCGCTGAGGGGGAGGGGCGCCGCCGGCGCCGTGGTTCTCAGGGGCGGGCCTCCTCGCGGACGAGGCCGGAGACGTGGTCGGTGATGGTGTCCAGGATGCTCGTCCAGGTCGTGTCGTCGCCCAGGACCAGGAAGTTGAGGGTGAGGCCGTCCGTCATGGCGGCCAGGTAGCGGGCCAGGACGGGGACGGGGACAGTCAGTTCGAACTCCATCGTCCGGCGCAGCTGCTCGATCAGTTCGGTGTACGTGTCGCAGTACATCTCGTACTGCCGCCGCGCCAGGTGCTCGAACCCGGGCTCCCGCAGGGCGTACTGGGTCAGCTCGTAGGTGAGCATGTGCTCGCCCGGGTGGGCGGACACATGGTCCCAGTACGCCTGGAAACCGGCCCGGACGGTCTCCCTGAGCGTCTCCCGAGGGCGGATCGCCTCCCGCACCAGCGCCACGTAATGGCCGGTGATGGTGGTGATGACGGACTCGATCAGCTCCTGCTTCGAGGCGAAGCAGTAGTGGAAGACGCTCAGGGACACGCCTGCCTCGGCCGCGATGGACCGGGTCGTCGTCCTGGGGACGCCGTCCCGGGTCATCGCGCGGATCGCCGCTTCGGTCAGCTGTCTGCGGCGTTCGGCCGACGGCAGGCGTGCCATGTGGTTCCCTTTCCCCCGTGCGTGCGGTCAGCCGCCGTGGACGCCGACCTCGTACAGGGAGTAGCCCCAGTCCGTGCCGCGGTCGACCCCCTGCATCCGAACATAGCGGGCGGGCACCGCGGAGAACTTGGCCGTGTCGAGGCCGCCGTCGCCCGAGGTCGTCGACCACACGGTCTTCCAGTTCGAGCCGTCGGTGGAGACGTCGATCCGGTACGACCGGCCGTAGGCGCGCTCCCAGTCGAGGGTGACCCGCTTGACGGTGTGGGTGGAGCCGAGGTCCACCGTCCACCACTGGTCGTCGTTCCAGTCGCTCGCCCAGCGGGTGCCGCCGTCACCGTCCACGGCCCGGCCGGGCTGGTAGCTGGTGAAGGGGTTCGACTCGGACGCGCTCGCCGTGGCCGTGGCACCCTTGGCGAGGTTCACGCCCGCCTTGTGCGCCTCGGACGCGCCCCAGGTGTCGAGGTAGGACTCGGCGCCCCGGAAGAGGTCGTCCACGACGCCCTTGCCGCCGACGAGCCGGATGTCCTCGATCCAGTCGGGGACCATGCCGACGTGGGCGGCGCCGTCGGTGTTGAAGTCGAAGGTGCGCTGCCCGGTGGTCTGCTTGTCGATGGTCGAGCCGCCGTCGGCGCTCTTGAAGGGGTACGTCACGGGGTTCGACGTGTTCGCGCCGCGCGGGGCGGGGTGGTCGCCGATGCCGTTGAAGTCGGTGCCGAAGCCGTAGCCTACGTCGTACTTGGCCCGCAGGGCGTCCGTGCGCGCGGCCTCCTCGCTGAACTCCTTCGAGCCGTGCATGTACTGGGCGACGAAACCGCCGAGGGAGTAGACCCGCTCGGTCCAGTTCAGGTCCATCCAGCTGTGCGAGGAAAGGACGCCCGGGTAGGACTCGGCCTCGAAGATGTCGAGGACGCGGCCGGTGGCCTTGACGCTCATGTGGTCGATCTCGACCATCATCTTGCGCTTCATCATGCCGCGCAGCGCGTACTCGCCGAGGTCGGTGAGCCCGCGCACGTTGCACTGCGCGTTCTCGTCGTACTCCGGGACCTCGGTGCCCGACGGAAGGTCCGCCTCGGCCTTCGACACGGCGTCACCGATCGGGTTGTCCTTCTGCGGGCCCTTGCACTTCTCCGTCTGCCAGAACGTGCCGGTCGACAGGAACTGGCCGACGTTGATGGCGGTGCCGAGACCGTGTTCGTCGAAGCGGACGCCGCACAGCGCGTTGTCGAACTTGTGGCACAGGAACATGCTGCGCACACCCAGGTCGTACAACTCGTCGAGGCCCTTGTCGATGTCCGACTTGCTGCACTGCGGGATGTCGAGGATCTGCTTGCAGCCGAACGGCTCGGACGTCTCGACGCCCAGCACGACCGCCAGCTTGCCCTGCGCGACGACCTCGCGGGCCTGCGCGCTGTCGGTGACGATCCGGAACCAGCCCTTGCCGGTGCCGCCGTACTGCGCGTCGATGTAGGCCTGGAGGTCGTACGACAGCTTTGCCTGGAGCCGGATCGAGGTCATCTCGTCGCAGCTTCGGTCCTTGAACGGGTAGACCGAGCAGATCATCCCGTTGGTGACGAGGTCGTTGACGAGGACGCGCTGACCGCCGCGCCAGGCGCGCTCGACCCAGGCGTAGTAGTTGGCCTGGTGGGTCATCGAGTCGTAGGCCGGCCAGTCCTTGAACGTCGGGTAGCCGACGGGGTCGTGCTTGCCGTCGCCGCCGTGGGTGATGTAGTCGAAGATCGCGAGGGTGCCGTCGGGGTAGTGCTCGGGACAGTCCTTCAGCGCGTCGGCGATGCCGGACGTCGAGAAGACCTTGCCGCAGATCAGCCGGCCGCCGAACGCCTCGTTGGAGAACAGGTGGTTGTGCGCGTCCACGAAGCCGCGCACCTCGCCCGCCGCGTTCGTGCCCTTGAACGGTTCGCCCGTGACGTTGATCTGGGAGTCGGGCGTCGGCCGCGCGGTGGGCTGCCACCAGTCGCCGGTGGCGGCCGAACCGGCCGACGGGGTCAGCAGCATGCCCATCGCGGTCAGGAACAGCGTCAGCACCATGAGGGGTCTGCGTCTGTGGTGGGCGCGTCGGGTCCAGGTCATCGTTCACGTCCTTGGTCGAGGGAAGCGCGGTCGATCGGCCAGACCCTGCGGGACGCGCGCACACCACGACGCCATGGCCCGGTTTTGTCATGGCTGGCACAAGCGATGTGACGAGAATCGCCACTGTGGTGATGCGAGTCAATAGTCCGGGACAGATGACCTGCTGGTGATCGCGTGGTAGGCCTCGAGGTGGCGTCTCGTCAAACTCGTTGCTCGGCACGCCATTAGCAGCGACCACTGACAATCCGGACCGGTGGAGGGCCCGTTTCGGTCGACCCGGCGGTCATCCCGCGTCGGGGGTGACCGGAGGTCTCGGGGGCTCGGCCGCTTCCGGCCGGCCCTCTCCCTCGCACAGTGACATGTGTGCGCTTTCAAGGAATTGGCCGGAAAATATGGTCGGCGCCCCTTTCCGGTGACACTCGTGAGCACGATGCCCGGCAGGCAGCGCGGAGGCACGCCGGTTCAGCGAGGGGGAACGGCCATCACCACCATGCAAGGCAGCGGTACCGGGGCGGGGTTCGGGAACGCGATCACCGCCCTGACCCGACGACGGATCGAGATCTACGACGGCGCGGGCGACGACTGGCGGTTCGCCGAGAGCCTGAAGTCCGTGAGCGGCGACACGGCTCAGGAGTACGAGGGCCGGACCCTCCTGGAACTCATCCAGAACGGCCACGACGCGCTGCCCGCGGGCAGTACCGGCAGGATCGCTCGAACCCCCGGAGGTCGTGACCGGGCGGTTCAGGACGACGAGTCGGCCGTGGAGACCGCGGCCGTGCCGGTGGTGGCCGGTGCGGTCGTGGTCGGCGTGACGTGCTCGGGCAGGCCGGCCGTCCGAGGGCCCCGGCGGCCCGCCATACGGCACCCGAGGCAGCCCGGGTGGCCGCCACGGACGGAGCGGTCGCGGGCGCCGAGAGCCCACTGGTCCCTCGGCCGCGGCCCCGGCGGCTTGCCCCAGCCGGCGAGGTGCAGGACCCAGGTGACCAGGAGCGCGGCGACCGAGACGGCGATGCCCAGCGGGATGCCCGGCGCCCAGCCGCAGACGCCCGTGCCGAGCGCCACGGAACCGGCCGTGCCGATCGCGGTACCCGTCCAGCCGGCCACGGTGTGGCCCTCGTCGTAGAGACTCATGTGTCTGCTCCCCTCGCGCGCCGGGGCGCGCCACGGCATGCCGCGGCCACGCCTACGGCGCCGGACTGTAATATCTTAGTGGCTAAGGAATCTAGCCTGTCCCGGAGGCACATTTCAATGGAGGCCGAGCGCCACCCCACCGTCCCGGACGCCATCGGCGCCATGGACCGCATGATCGCGACGATGATCGTGGGACAGCAGGAGTTCGCGCGCCGGTTCGGCCTGAGCGTCACCGACCTGGTCTGCTTCGCCTACGTCCTGGAGGCCGGGGACACCCCGGTCACCGCCGGTGACCTGGCCACTCGTGCGCATGTCACGACCGGTGCGATCACCGGCGTCCTCAACCGCCTGGAGGGCCGGGGCTTCGTCGCCCGCAAGCCGGACCCGGCCGACCGGCGCCGTGTCCTGGTGGTCGCCCAGCCGACCGCCGCCGAGCAGGCGATGATCCTCTACGGCCCGTTCTACGAGCGTCTCGCGGAACTCTTCGGCGGCTACACCCCCGACGAACTCGCCGTGCTCACCGACTGGTTCACCCGCGCCGGCGACGTGGCCCGCACCTTCCTGGAGGAGTCCCGCTAGGGTCTGTCGTTTGGATCATGCCGGCTTCGGGCTACGGCACCTTGTGGCTGCCGATGCGCGTACCAAGCCCCGCGACCCAGGCATGAACGACAGGGCCTAGGTGGGGGCGGGCCTCAGCGGCGTACGAGGTCGATCCGGTACCCGCGGGTGCGGGAACCGTCCTCCGAGGTCACCGTGACGACGGCCGACGTCCGGTCGCCGCTGCCCGTGCGGTCCACGGTGACGGTCGCGTACGGGTCGCGGGCCGTGGCCGTGACAACCGCCCGGTGCGGGCGGGCCGTGGTGACGCGGTAGGCCGTCGTGTCCGGGTCGAAGGACGCGATCGGCTCGCCCGCCACCTCGATCGAGGCCGCGGCGGCGTCCGCGGAGCGGCCGGGGTCCTTGGCGTACACCTCGATCTCGCTCATCGTGATGTAGCCACCTGGGCGGGCCGTCATGACCACGCGGGCGGCGGTGGCCGGTCCCGTGTCCAGTGACACGTCGATCACCGGGGTGCCCTCGGTGCCGACCGGGACGGAGTCGCTCGCGTCGGTCCAGGGCCCGTCGGCGCCGGCGCGTACCTGGACCTTGAGGCTCTCCGGGAAGGAGACGTTGCCGCCGTCGCGGTGGAAGTGGGCGACGACGCGCGTCAGGTCGCGGGCCCTCGGCAGGGTGAAGGTGACGGTGTCGGAGGGATTCTTGGCGCCCGATCTCCAGTTGGACCAGGCCTTCTCGGACCGGTCGCCGTTGCGCAGCCGCTCCTCCGAGTAGCCGCTCTCGGTGAACGTGGCGGCGACGGAGACCTCCGGGTCGGGAGCGATGTTGACCTGCGTGGCCTCGGTGACCTGGACGCGTACGGTGGCGTCGACCTCACCGCCGCCGACGACACGGGCGGTACCGGAGAGTTTCACGACACCGGGCTTGTCGTAGGCCCTGGCGGGGGCTGCCTCCCAGGTCACGGGGAGATGGGTGCGGCCGCCGTGCCGGCCGACGCCGATGACCTTGGCCGGGAGTTCCGGCGTACCGCCGGCATGGGTCTTGGCGCGGCCCGGCAGCGTCGAGGCGATCGTGTCGACGGTGACGAGCGCCTTCGCCCGGAGCGTGCGGCCCAGGGCGTCGGTCGCCTCGCCCTCGACGCGCACCGCGCCCGGTCTCTTCCAGCGCCGGTCCGACGGCAGGTCCCACACCACCGGCAGGGAGCCGCGGGCACCGTCCCGGAACACCGGAGTCACCGTCTGCGGCATCGTCGGCCGCAGCCCCGGCACGGTGAACACCTCGGCCCGCTCGGTGCGCAGCACCGTCTCGTCGGTCACGGTCCAGCGCTGGTTGGCCGCCGAGGTCGGTGTGTACGTCGACACCTTGGCGCCGTCCGCGGACGACTGACCCGTGACGTCGATCAGACGGCCGGTCGCGGCGTTGACGAAGGTCCAGGTGCCGTCGCCGGTCGTCGACATGATCCACTGAGCGGCGTCGGGGGCATCGCCGGCCGCCGCGTCCTCCAGCACGGCCTGGTTGTCGCGCACCGCGAGGCGCGTGCCGGTGGCGGCGTTGACGAGGGTGTACCGCTCACGGTTGCCGGTGCCCGGCGTCAACTGCCGGACTGCCCACAACTGCCGTGCGCTGCCGGGGTCGTTCGTGCGCAGGACGACGCCGGTGCCGTCCTCCGACGGGGCCAGCGACCTGCCGCTCTGGGCGCCCTGGAGCCGGTACACATGACCGGGCCGCACCAGGGCGGCGTCCTTCGCCACGCCGCTGACGCCCTTGACCAGGAACGTGGTGACCGATTTGGCGGGGACGTCGAGCGTCGCCGAACGGTCGGTCACCCGGACCGGGGTGCCGCGCACGAGAGCGCCGTCGGCGCTGGTCACCACGGGCGTGACGGTGGCTCCGGGGGAGACCGTGCCGAAGCGCGAGAGGTCGAGGGTGACGGAGCGGCCGGTGGTGCCGCTGTTGACGTGGACGACGGTCGCCGCACGGCCGGACTTCTTCACCGCGGCGACGCTCGACGGGTCGTCGACCTTGACGAACCGGTCGCCGGGGCGGATGTGATGGGTGAAGTTGCGGATGGTGTGGAACTTGGAGTTGGCCCGGATCGGGCAGGTCTCCAGGGTGTCGTCGGCGGTGCAGTTGAACGGGACGTGGACGCTGCCCCAGTTCTTGCCCGCCGCGGCCTGCGGGATCGAGTCCTCGATCGGCTGCCAGAACACCCAGGCGGACGGCTCCAGTTCCCGCATGTCGTCGACCATGCGCGAGGCGATGCCGAGCCCCGGCTCCATGCCCGTGAAGTCGGTGCCCGTGCCCCAGGTGCCCTCGACCTCGCTCATCCAGAGCCTTTTGTCGGCGCCCTTGGCGATGTCACGGGCGCTGGTGCGCATCCCGGTGCCGTACGTGTGCACGTTCAGCTGGGGGAGGGCCGCCCGCGCGGAGGCGTCGTAGGCGTTCCAGTTCTGGGTGAAGATCGTGGGGTTGGTCTCGTCCATCGCCGAGATCTCGGCGTCGGTCCTCGCCCCGTCGAGCGCCTTGTCGAGTGCGCGGACGACCTTCTGCTGGAGCGCCGGGCCCGCGTGCGCGCCCTCCTGGCGGCCTCCGGTGGGCTGGCCGTTCGCGCCGATCTGGGTGCCCCAGTAGTTGGTGTTGGGCTCGTTGAGGGGTGCGATCGTGTCGAAGTCGATGCCGTGCGCCTTCTCCAACTCCTCCGTGACGCGCACGAGATAGGTGGCGAACTCGTCGACGCGGTCCGCGCGGATCTGGTCCGTGTTCGCGTCGAAGCCGCCGGAGACATAGCCGCTGACGGTCTGGAACCAGGGCGGCGAGTTGCTGAACGCCTCCCACTTGGTGACCTTGTCCTTGACCTGGTCCACCCACCAGCGCTGGCCGGCGTCGGCGTCCCAGTTCCAGTGGTCGGGGTTGGCGGGATCCCACCAGTCCATGTCCTGCCGGGTGGTTCCCTCGGGGGCCTTCCAGAAGCCCTCCATGGTCGCGCCCGTCTTCATGTAGTCCTTGCGGACGTCCGGGGCGTTGCCGCCGCCGATGTTGTAGCGCGCGATGTTGAGGGCGAGTCCGTCGTCGCCGAACAGCATGTCCACGAGTCGTCTTCGGATGGGCTCCGGATAGCGGCCGGTCGCGTTGGCGAACCAGACGAGGCTCGTGCCCCAGCCCTCGAACTCCTGCTGCCGGTAGGAGGGATCGATCCGTACCGTGACTCCGCTCCGCGCCGCCGGAGCCGGTGTGTCCGCGACCGCCGGGGGCGCGGCCACCAGGCCCGCGCCCAGCACCAGGGGAAGCGTGGGCGCCAAGGCGCGGACGATGCGATGCCGTTGGGACACGGCACTCCCTTCCACAACACAGAGCTGAACAGAACCGATCAGAAGGAATCGCGCTCTGGGCATGCTTGATGACGGAAATGAACACGTCAAGACGGAGGGTGACTTCTTAGGTCGAGCTGACGCGGAGGGCCCCGATGGAACCGTCGGCGTCGGCACCGGCTCGGGCTGGTCACGGCTGGGCGGCGGCGGGACCCGGACCGGCGGTCAGGCCACGGCGTCGCGGCGGACCAGCTCGGCGTAGAGGGTGAGCGAGGTGACGCCCCCTGGATGCGGGCGCCGCCGCCGTCGTCGAGGCCGATGAACCGGGCAGCCCGTCTTCAGGGCGAGGTCCATCAGGGCGAGGGTCTTCTCCCCGAGCGCCTCACCCATGCTGCCGCCGAAGACGGTCGAGGCCTGGACGCACACCAGACCGGGCGGCCGTCGATCGTGCCGTGCCCGGTGACCACCCCGTCACCCCGGTGACCACCCCGTCACCGTGGGGGCGGTGGGCGCCGTCGCCGGCGCCCGGCGCCTCCGCCAGCTCGCGCAGGCGGTCGGCGGTGCGGTCCGGGGCCCGCCCTGTCGTGGGGGCGCCGAGGGGGCCGGCATCGGGGGTGCCGACCGGGCAGGCGGTCGGCGTCCGTTCCGCGGGCGGCCTCGTCCGGGATGTCGTCACCTCTAGTGTCACAGCCACCTCCGAAGCGGCTTCCGAATATGGCAGCGCGACGGCCGAGACCCGGCCTGATGGCCGTTTCATTTGCGGGAGTTGAGTCCCCCGGACCCGGAGTCGCTCCCCGGGTGACAACGACCGGTCCAGGAACCGGGGCGCGCGAACAGTTCACCGAGCGGTGACGGCCGGGAAGGATGGGTCCCATGGATGTCGACGCACTGCGCCGGGACACCCCGGGCACCGCCCACCGGATCCACCTCAACAACGCCGGAGCCGGCCTGCTCTCCCGGCAGACCCTGACGGCCGTCATCTCCCACCTGGAACTCGAGGCCGCCATCGGCGGCTACGAGGCCGCGGCACGGGAGAGGGAACGGATCGACGCCACCTACACCCATATCGCCCGACTGCTCGGAGGGCGGCCCGAGGAGGTCGCCCTCTTCGACAACTCCACCCACGCCTGGAACGCCGCCTTCTACTCCCTGACGTTCAAGCCGGGCGACCGCATCCTCACCGGCCGCGACGAGTACGGCAGCAGCGTCCTCGCCTACCTCCAGATCGCCCGCCGCACCGGCGCGGAGATCGTCGTCGTCCCCGACGACGAGCACGGGCAGCTCGACACGGCCGCCCTCGCCGACCTCATCGACGAGCGGACCAGGCTGGTCGGCGTCACCCACGTGCCGACCAGCGGCGGCCTGATCAACCCGGCCGCCGAGATCGGCCGGATCACCCGCGCCGCCGGGGTGCCGTTCCTGCTCGACGCGACCCAGTCCGTGGGGCAGTTCCCGGTCGACGTCACCGAGATCGGCTGCGACCTGCTCACCGCCACCGGCCGCAAGTTCCTGCGCGGCCCGCGCGGCACCGGCTTCCTGTGGGTGCGGCCCGAGGCACTGGAGTACCTGGAGCCGCACGTCGTCGAGATCCAGGCCGCCACCTGGGACGGCGAGCGGGGCTTCACCTGGCAGCCCGGCGCCCGGCGCTTCGAGAGCTGGGAGACCGGCTACGCCAATGTGCTCGGTCTCGAAACGGCCGTACGCCAGGCCCTCGACCTGGGCCTGGACCGGATCGGCGAACGGGCCCTCGCCCTCGGCGCGTATCTGCGCGACCGCCTCGACGCCCTGCCCGGCGTCACCACCCACGACCTCGGCGCGCACCGCTGCGCCATCGTGACCGCCAAGGTCGACGGCGTGCCCGCCGCCGAGGTCGCCGCCGCGCTCGCGGGACGCGGCATCAACGTCACGTACACCGTGCCCGAGCACACCCAGTTCGACACCGAACACAGGGGTGTCCACCCGCTGGTGCGTCTCTCCCCGCACTACTACAACACCGAGGCCGAACTCGACCTGACCGTCGAGGCCATGGCCGGCATCGCCTCAGGCGGATGACACGGGGGCCCGGGGCGGACGTCCGCCCCGGGCCCCCGTGTCCCTACCGGCCGCCGTCCGGTGCCTCAGGACTCCTTGCCCCGGCCGGTCATCGCGTCGCGCAGCCGGTCGACGAAACCCATGCCCGGCGCCAGCATCTTGTTGGCCGGGGGCTTGTCCGGCGCGGACGGGTGCGGCCGGGTCGGCGCCGTCTTCTTGGCCGTCCGCACCTTGTCGCCCAGCTGGTCCAGCATCTCCGCCGGACAGGACCGGGTCATCCGGGGGAAGAGATTGGTCTCCTCGTCCCGCACATGGCTCCTGATCTCCGTCATGAGCTGGGTGATCAGCCGGTCGAACTCGGGGTCGTCGGCCTCGCACCGTTCCAGGTCCTTCATGAGGCGCTCGGCCTCGGCGTGGTCCTGCAGCTCGCGGTCGGCGATCGCGTCCCCGTCGGGCACGTGCTCACGGACCGCCGGGTAGAGGTACGCCTCCTCCGCGACCGAGTGCCGGATCAGCTCGATGGTGACCTGGTCCGCGTACTCCTTGCGTTTGGCGTGCCCCGAGGGCAGCTGTTCGATCTTGCCGAAGAGCTCCTCCACCTCGCGATGATCGGTCTTGAGTTCCTCGACGACGTTTCCGCCGTGTCCCATGACTCGCTCCTTTCCGCCTGTCCCGCCCGTCTGCTGGGGGCGGGCCCGAAGGGGGCCAGTGAACCCCCTTCGTGTCCGGTATCGACGTATTGATCCCTTGGTGGTCAGGTCGGCCGGCCTGT
Source organism: Streptomyces sp. NPDC030296 (assembly GCF_055572815.1). Taxonomy (NCBI): domain Bacteria; kingdom Bacillati; phylum Actinomycetota; class Actinomycetes; order Kitasatosporales; family Streptomycetaceae; genus Streptomyces; species Streptomyces sp. NPDC030296. The sequence continues at coordinate 423,494 of NZ_JBVICQ010000005.1, read as the reverse complement.
GTGGCCGAGGACACGTCCGTCGCGTGGCCTGCGCCATTCCCGTCGCGACGGTCCCCGGCTACGTTCTTCGGTGCGCGCTCCCCAGTACCCCGGATGGCCCAGTGCACGCAGATCTCTCCCCCCTCATCGCCGCGACCGCCCAGTGGCTGACCCGCGCCTACCCGGCGGGCGGCGGCGCGGTCGACTCCGCCCTCTGCGAGGTGCAGGCACGGCAGGCGGTGACCGTGGCCGCCTGGCTGCGCTATCCGACGCCGATGGACGCGGGCCTCGTCGGCGTCGCCGGACCCGGCGGCTCGGCCCGGCTCGACTGGATCACCGGCTACGAGACGGCCGACGACACGGACCCCGTGGCCGAGGACGAGCACGCCTGGCGGAGCTGGGTGGACGAGGTCGTCGCCAGCTGGGCGGCCTGCCTGCTCACCGACCCCGCCCTGGCCGGCGCCGCGGTGACCGCCCTCGCCGGCACCCACCACACCGCCGGTTCCCCCGTGGCCTTCCGCCGGCTGCTCGATCCGGACGTCCAGGACCGCCGGGCCGCCGCGCTGCTGCGCCACCCCGACCTCCTCGCCCCCGTGGCCGGACTCCACCACGCCGGTCTTCTCGACGCACTGCGGCCGGGGCAGGCCCTGCCGGCCTGAACCCCGGCCGCGAAAGGGCCCGGCCGCCCGCTACCAGCGCAGCGGAAGGCGCGCCAGGAACTCGGTGAGCAGGTTCGCGAGGGTCCGGTGGTCGCTGAGCGAGGGATGCCAGTCGCAGCCGAGGAGGTCCAGGGCCGCGTCGCCGAAGAAGAAGTGGCGGACCCGGTCGTCGCCCCGCCGGTTGCGTTCCCGCACGATCCTCGTGGTCGCGTCGGCGAACGGCCGGGTGGCCGAGACCACCAGGAACGTGCTGGGGCCGTAGCGCGCCCGCAGCCGGTCGAGGAAGCCGTGGTAGGCGCTCTCGTAGTCGGCGACCAGCGCCTCCTGGGTGGCCCACCGCTCACCGGGACGCAGGGGCGTGGAGAAGTCGTTGATGCCCAGACCGATCACGACGACCTGGGGGCGCCAGCTGTCGGGCTTGCGCCACACGTCGCCGTCCACGTTCAGCAGGGCCCGCTCGTAGAACGTGCGGTAGCTGACGCCCGGGTCGCCGCCGTTGTAGTTGCGGACCATGCCGCGACCGGAGATCGCGTTGAGCTGGTGGTCCGCGTCGAGCCTGCGCGCGACCAGCGAGCCGAACGCGAGATCGGCGTTGCTGTTCCGGTTGACGCCGCCGTTGCCCGAACAGTCCCGGGTCTGCGAGACATTGCCGTACCCGGCGGTGAACGAGTCGCCGATGAACTCGATCTGCCGGGTGCGCGCCCGGGACGCGCCGAGGACGGCCCCGCCGGGGGCCGCCGTGAACCCGCCGAACCGCCCCACCGCCCACGGGCTCTCCGTGCGCTTGACCAGCCGCACCGTGTGCTCGGTGTCGGAGAGGCCGCGGAGCCAGGACACGGTGCGGCCCGGGGTGACCAGTGTGGCGGCGGTCGTCCCGTCGATCCGGACGTCGTAGTCGTTGTTCGAGTCGTCGAGGACGATCCCGATGCCCGTGCCCCGGAACCGCGCCTCGAAGTACACGCCGGGCCAGGTGTACTGCACCATCCCGTCGGCGGCCTCCTTGACCCGGCCCACGGTGTGGAAAACGGCCCGTGCGTCGGCGGCCGCCCGCGCGGGGGAGGGGACGGCGGCGGTGACGAGCCCTGCGGCGGCGGCCGCGACCAGGGTCCTGCGGGAGAGGTGTGACGGTGGGGGCAAGGGGCGAGACATGTGCATGTGACATCCCTTCGACACGCGGACGGACGGGCGCGGGTGTGGGAGCGCTCCCAGTGCATGCGCTTTCGAAGGTGACCGCCCCACACGGGCCCGTCAACCCCTCGGGTCGACATCCGTCACGCGGTCGGCATCCGTCACGCGCCGGACCGCCGCGACGGGCCGCCCACCCGCCCGGAAGCCGGACGGGCGCCCGCTAGGCCCCGGCGGACGCGTCAGGCCCTTGTGGTACGCGTAACGCACCGCCTGCGCCCGGTCCTTGACGCCCGTCTCGGCGAAGAGGTTGTTGATGTGCGTCTTGACCGTGGCCGGGGAGACGTGGAGGGCGCGGGCGATCTCCGTGTTGCTGAGTTTGCCGGCGATAACGGCCAGCACCGGCCTCACGGGCGGTCAGCCGGTCGGGGAGCGCGGCGGGCGCCGGATCCGGGGCCGGGAGGGCCGGTTGCTCCAGCAGACGCCGCTGGACCGACGGGGACAGACCGGCGTCCCCGTCCAGCACGGCATGGACCGCCCTTACGATCTCGTCGCCGTCGGCGTCCTTGGTGAGACAGCCGCGCGCCCCGGCCCGCAGCGCCGGGAAGAGCCAGTCGTCGTCGGCGTACGTGGTGAGCACGACGACCTCGGTGCCGGGGTGGTCGGCGCGGATGCGACGGGTCGCCTCGACGCCGTCGCAGCGGGGCATGCGCAGATCCATCAGCACGACGTCCGGAGCGAGTTCGGCGACGAGCCGTACGGCCTCCTCGCCGTCGCCGGCCGAACCGACCACCTCGATTCCGGGCAGCAGCCCGAGGATCATCACGATGCCCTCGCGCACCACGGTCTGGTCGTCGGCGACCACCACCCGTGCCGTCCGGCCGCCCCCTGTCCCCGCGTCTTTGGTTCTGCGTTCCCGGTCTCCTCGTTCACGCCGGCACCCGCAGCCGCACCACGAAGCCCTCCTCGTCCGGTCCCGCCTCCAGGGTGCCGCCGAGCCGTTCGGCCCGCTCCCGCATCCCGAGCAGACCGTACCCACACTGAGCCGTCCGCGGCCCGCCACACCTGCGGGGTCACCGCCCGGCCGAGGCCCGACTGTACCCGTCAAACTAGGCGGAAGCGCAGGTCAGGGGATCGGAGGCAGGGAGGATCGTGGGTGGAGGTGTGCTCTCCACCCACGGGGGGAGACGGGGTTTCCGGCGAGGGCCGGGGCGGGGCCCAAAGCGGCCCGTGCGCAACGGGGGCGTGTCCCGTGGTGAGGGCTGTGGCCGTGTCCCGGTGTCAGCCCGCCGCGTGGTCGACGCGCAGCCGCACCTGCTCCTCCAGGCGACGCAGGCTGGTGTCGAGGGCGTCGGCCACGGCCTGCTCGCCCGGATCGTGGCTGTCGTCGAAGAAGGACAGGTGGACCGTCACCTCGCTGGCCCCGCTGTCGATACCGGCGACCTGGAGCCACCCCGTGTAGCTCGACCGGCCCCGCGTGCCCCACTCCAACCGCATCTGCTCGCGCCGGGCGCGCAGCAGCGCGGCCATGTCCTCGTCCGTGCGGTCCTCGTGCACGGTGACAGCGGGCAGGCCGGCGGCCTCCACATGCAGGGCGTCCGGCAGCCAGGCGTCCAGCTGGTCGACGTTGGCAGCCTGGTCGAACACGTGCTCGGGCTGTGCGGGCATCGTGCGGGAACGTTCGTACTCGGTCATGGCGGCACCACCTTGACCCGTCTCGGCGCAGCGGATCCGCGCGTGAGCGTGCCGGGTACCCGGCGGCCTCCGGCGTGAATCAGCCGGGCGGCTGCGATGCCGGCTGCCGCGCGCGGCCGGCGCGGTCGTCGGCCGGCGGAGGTGACCGCGTGGTTTCGGGTACCCGTGCGCCGGCGGCGGCCACGAAGGGCGCGCTCGCCGGAAACGGCCGGCTGCACCAGATGGGAAGAGCGGCACACAGCCGAACAGCTGAACAGCCGGATACAACGATGTGCGAGGAGGTACGCGATGCGACTGCGGGATCACGTGGTGGTGGTGACGGGGGCGTCCAGCGGGATCGGCAGGGCCACGGCCGAGGCGTTCGCCCGCAAGGGGTGCGCGGTGGTGCTGGCCGCGCGGCGCGAGGAGGCACTGGAGGCGACCGCACAGGAATGCGGCAAACACCGAGGGGCCCGGACCCTGGTCGTGCCGACCGACACCACGGACGTCGGCGCGGTCGAGGAGCTGGCCGCGCGTGCCGTGCGGGAGTTCGGCCGGATCGACGTCTGGGTCAACAACGCGGCCGTCAACGCCTTCGGCCGCTTCGAGGACGTACCGATCGAGGACTTCCGCAAGGTCCTCGACGTCAACGTGATGGGCTATGTGTACGGGGCGCGGGCGGCGCTGCCGGTGATGCGCGCGCAGGGCCGGGGCACGCTGATCAACATCTCGTCCATCGCGGGTGCCGTCGCCCAGCCGTACAGCCACCCGTACAGCATGTCGAAGCACGCCGTGCAGGGTCTCGGGTCGAGTCTGCGGCAGCAGCTGCGGGTGGAGGGCGTGAAGGGCGTCGACGTGTGCACGGTGATGCCGGCGACCATCGACACCCCGCACTTCGAGCAGGCGGCCAACTTCACCGGGCGCAAGGTGCTCGCCATGCCGCCCGTGTACAGCCCCGAGCGGGTCGCCCACGCCGTCGTCGACCTGGTCCGCCGTCCCCGGCGCGAGGTCGTCGTCGGACCGGCGGGCAAAGCCCTGGTACGGCAGGCGCGGAGGTCGCCGGCCGCCGCGGAGCGGGCGATGGCGCGGCAGACCGACAAGACCCATCTGTCACACGACGAGGCGGCCCCGGCCACCCACGGCGCGCTGCATGTCCCGGCGTCCGGAGAGGGCGCGGTCCACGGCGGCTGGGGCGGCCGGCGCCGTACCGCGCTGCGCCGCACGGCCACCGTCGCGCTCGTCGGAGCGGGGGTGGCCGCCGCTGGCCGCCGGCTCGGCCGGACCGCCTGACACACGGGGGGCCGGGAGCGGCGGTTCGCGGCTCCCGGCCCACGGCACCAGGTGCGGCGGTGCCCCGGTGGGTCTCCACCGTCGCCGCCGCGCCCCGTTCAGCCGCCCTGCTCCGTCACGATCGCGTCGAGCGTCGCCGCCACCGCGTGGAGGTCGTCCGGCGCCGACCGGCCGGCCGCCAGGCGTTCCCTCAGCTCGCCGCCGGAGATGACCCGCAGGACGCCCTGTTCGCCCGCCGAGGCCAGCTCGTTGGCCGAGAGCACCTCGGCGCGTCCCCGCGAGAGCACCAGCGTGGCGTCGTCCTCGCGCTCCAGCAGTTCACGCACATGGCTTGCGGTGATCATCGGCCTGCCTCCCTTTCTCCCGAGGTCCTCGACGACGCCCTACCCCGCCGCCCGGCTGGTGGCGAAGGGCCGCATCGGTACGTGGACGCGCTCCATCACGAAGCCGCTGCGCACCCGCGCCGGGATGCGGGACAGCGGGATCCTCAGGTCCTGGGCCGGCACGTCGTACTCCAGCCGGGCCAGCCGTGGCCCGAGTGCGGCGAGCAGCGCGATCGTGGCGTCCTCGCCGGGGCACCGGTGGCCGTCGGCGCGGTCGCCCCCGCCCTGCGGGACGAGTGCGTCGCGGCCGGGCGGCGCCTTCAGGAAACGCCGGGGGTCGAGGACGAGGGGACGGTCCCAGAGGTCGGGGTCGTGGTTCTGCCCGTACAGGTCGAGCAGGATCAGCGTGCCCGCGGGGATGCGTTCCCCCTGCCACTCCAGGTCGGCGACGGCGCGCCCGCCGATGAAGGGCGCGAACGGGTAGAAGCGGCGCAGCTCGTGGGCGAACGCCACGGCGTACGCGGGGTCGTCCTCGGCGAGGCGCTGGCGGATCTCCGGCCGGAAGTGCAGCGCGTGTCCCGCGTAGGCGACGAACCAGCACACGGCGGCCGTGGGGCGGACGATGTTGAGCAGTTCGACCGCGGCGGTGTGCGGGTCGAGCGTCCGGCCGTCGGCGTCCCGGTGCCGTGCCACCGTTTCCAGCGGCGACCCGGCCGGTGCCGGGGCGGCACCCTCCCGTACGTCCTCCACCAGACGGGCGAGCCATGCCTCGCTGCGGCTCCGGGCGTGGCGGGCCCGCCAGTGCCGGGGCCCGGCGGTGGCGAAGCCGTCGACCATGGCGACCAGGTCGCGGGCCGTCTCCCCGGCGTCGTCGAGGGGGATGCCGGCCCAGCGGCAGACACCCCGGGTGAGGACCCGGCTCGCCTCGTCGAAGAGGACCACCGACGGCTGCCCGGACCACGCGTCCACGGCCTCGTCCCAGGCGGACGCGACCTCGTCCACCAGACCGGCGACCGCCTCCCGGCCGGTGAGCAGCGACAGGAACATGTCCTTGCGGACGCGGTGGGCGGTCCCGTCCAGCGTGTGCACGGCTCCGTGGCCGAACAGGGTGCTCAGCACGGGTCCGGGGAGCGCCGTCGCGCGTTCCACATGCCGTTCGTCGTAGAAGAACCGCACGGCCTCGGGGCCGCGCAGGGCGACGGCGTGCTGCCCCATGACACGGACGCGCACCAGAGGTCCGGAGGTGCGGCTCCAGAGGTCGGGGAGCCAGTTGTATCCCTTGACGAGTGCCGCGAGCGAGCTGTCCCCGAGCGGGGGGCGACTTGGATTCATGCGGCGCGAGTGCCCGCCCCGCGCCGTCGGTAACGCCGCGTCGCCCTCCTGGGACAGCCGGCCCCCGTCATCCGCCCCGGGAACAGCCGATCCGCCGCCCCATGGGCGCCCCGAGGCGGCCGGCCTGCCTCATCTGCCTCCGCGGTCTGTGGACCCGGTCTCCCCCCGGAAACAGGCGACCCGCCTCCACTGCCCACGGGGAGGGGCCGCCCGTCGTCATCCTCCTCCGCCCCCGGCTGTCCGCCGGTCGGTGCGGGCCGGCCGGCGGACCCGGACCGGTACCACCGTCGTGACGACGCGGGTGACGCCGGGGTTCCGGGGCACCGAACCGAAGCCGAACCGCACCGGGGGATCGACGGGCGCAGGCGCCCCGAGGTCGTCCCCCGCGTAGGCCGCCGACAGCGTACGGACCGGCCGCAGATCCCTCGCGCCGTACCACTCCCGTCGCCCCGAGCCGGCGCTGCCGCGTGTCCGCACGCCCCGCAGCAGCAGCCGGGCGGGGAGGTCGGTCAGGGTGCTCCAGGCCGGCCGCCGGGCGAGCGCGCCCGGCAGGGCACGCAGCAGCAGCCCCAGCGGACCGCTCCGCCCGAGGGTGAACCGCAGGTCCAGCGGCCCGGCCCGGACCGTCCAGGCCTCCCGGCCGCGGCGCACGTCGACCGGCACGACCCGCACCTCGTCGAAGCGGTACGTGCCGGCGATGAAGTCCGCCGTCCCCCGGGTCGGCGCCAGCAGCAGCCGGTGTCCGTCCGCCCGCTCGACCATCACGTCCCCGAACGGCCCGAACGGCGACACCTCCCAGTGCCCCACCACGACACGGGTCCCCGAGGACGTGCCGAGGCCCGCGATCCACCCTTCGAAGACCAGCCGCCCCGAGCCCCAGCCGAAGACGGGCCGCCCCGAGCCCCAGCCGAGGACCGGCCGCCCGGAGTCCCAGCCGAGGACCGGCCGCCCGGAGCCACGGCGACGCACGGTCACCGGCTCCGCTCTCGCGTGCCGCTGCCCTCGGCGTCCTCCGCGCACGGGCGGGGCCGGGACATCCCGAGCCGTACGTGCCTGACCCCCGGTGAGAAGTGCGCGAGGGGCTCGGCGCCCGGCGCGGGAAGCCCCGCCTCCGTCGTGAGGGTCTCCTCGACCGCGTCCACGGTGGCCTCGCACAACGGCCACGGCTCGTGCTCCACGGGCGTCTCCCAGATCCGGCCGAACCGGCTGGTGTACGCCCGCCAGCGCGAGGTCAGCCACACGTCCCGCTCAGCCGGTCTGATCGGCTCACCGGGGCGGATCACCAGACGGTACGACGCCCCGCCGCTCCACCGGGTACCGGCGTACGACACGGCCGTCGCGTCCCGCGAGGTCCGCAGCCGGCCCAGCCGGTACGGGGCGCCGACGGCCCGGGCCGCCAGCATGAGCGGGCAGGCCACCTCGATGGAGAGGAACCACAGCCCGTCCCGCCCGTCCGGCGTCCGCACATACGTCCGCAGATTGGTCTCGGCGAACGTCGGGAGCCCCCGTGCCGACGCGGGCAGGCCGGGGGTGCGGACGTCGGCCATGACGAACGGCGTGAGACTCACCCACGCCGTGTCCTCGTACGTGTCCACCTCCAGGCCCTCCGGCAGGAGGGCCTGGACCTGGTCGGGACGGAACGGCCAGTGCACGAATGCCTGCGTCGACCATCCGGCCCGCAGAACGGGCATCCGCACCCGTTCCTCTGCTCCATAGGCCACCACAGCGTGCGGGTCCCCGTCCGCGGCCCGTGGAAACGCGGTAGGTCGCGGACGGGAACGGGCCGCGCCTCACTCGACGATCAGTGCCACCGCCATGCCGATCAGCCCGGTAGCGATCATCACCGCGAGCAGGATGATCAGCACGAGAGGCAGGGCACCCCATCCCTTGCGCCGCACGGCGGGCGGGTCGGGACGGGCGACGCCGGAGGTCCCGCCCTCGGCGGGCGGCGTCTCACCCGGGGGCACTCCGCCACCCGGTTCCAGGCCGGTGGTCCGGTTCGGCTCGGGGTCAGGGCTCGTCATGGCAGACCCTCCTCCCGCTCGCCCTGTCACTTCCCTCACCCACGGTCCTCATCCTCGTGAGGGGTGGGGAGGACGAGGTCCGGGTTTCCCCGGTCCACCCGGCGAAACAGCTGCGACGGGGGTGTCACACCGCCGCTCCTCGGTACTCCGCACGGGAACAGCAACCAGTCACCGTCAGCGGGAGGCGACCATGAGCGAAGAGAACCCGGCGACCGACGCCTACCAGCCCACCGGCGGCAACGAGGAGCAGGAGGACGCCGCCCCGTTGGATCTCCAGGACGCGGTCGACGAGCGCACGTACGACGACATGCTCGACGAGGGCTACTCCCCGCCCGAGAGGCCACTGGGCGTCTCCAAGACCGGCACCACGGCCGCCGAGCAGCACGAGGGCGAGTCCCTCGACGAACGGCTGCGCCAGGAGGTCCCCGATGTGACGGTCCCGCCCGGCGACGGGGTCGGCGACCTTCCCGGCGGCGAGGGCGAGCCCGTCGACCCGGAGGCCGGCGCCGACCGTGCCGGTCGGCTCGTGGCACCGGACGAGGGCGCGCACCCCGACACCACGAAGGAACTCGTCGCCGAGGACGAGGGCATCGACGGCGGAGCGGCGGGCGCGGAGGAGGCCGCCGTGCACATCGTGCCCGACGACCGCCTCCCGGGCCCCGACGACTGAGACCCGTCCCGGCGCACCGCGCCGCGCCGACGCGCCTGCGAGCCGTCCGTGGCGGAGGGCTGGAAGGGGAGCAGTGCCCCGCTGCCCATGGGGCTGTCCGCGCGCTACGCCGCCGCGCCCAGCGTGTCCGCGAGGCGGCGGCGGGCGGCGCGGAGTGCGGGCAGGACCGCGAGCGCCAGGGCGCCCAGTACCGCCGCCGCGGCGAAGACCGACAGCACGACGGGGGAGGGGCCCCGGGCGATCCCGGCCCCGATGCCGCTGGAGCTGCCCTGCGCGTCGATCAGCCAGTGGGCGAGCGGCAGCCCCAGCGCCAGGGCGACTGCCGTCGCGACGAGGGCGGTGCACCCGGTGGCCGTGACGGTGATGCCGGTGATCTGCCGCGGCGACAGCCCGATCGCCTTCAGCGCCAGCAGATCCCGCTCGCTCTCGCGGACCGTGCCGCCGATGACCGTCAGCAGTTCGACGAGCCCGATGAGCGCGAGGACCCCCAGCAGGCCCACGACGACACCACGCAGCGGCGACAGACCGTCGGCGGGATTGGTCACCGTGTGCACGTCCAGCCGGCCCGGCCCGGCCGCCGCGGTCAGTTCGGCGGCCACCCGCCGCGGATCCGCACCGTCGCGCAGCCGCACCTGGTAGAGCGTCGGCCGGAGCCCGGGATCGTTCTCCCGCAGGGTGTCGAGCGAGGTGGAGATGGTCCGGCCCGCGTTGTCCGGCTCGATGCTGCGGCCCACGATGTGCAGGATCTGGGGCCGACCGGCCACGGTCAGCCGCACCCAGTCGCCCACCGCCACGTCCAGCAGGTCGAGCAGACCCTGCCCGGCCACCGCCTCGTCGGGACCGCGTGCGGGACGGCCCTCGGCCAGTGTGAACGGGTACGGCTCCGCCTCCGTGCCGAGGCCCCGCAACGCGATCGTGGCCGTCTGGCCCGACACCAGGGCCGCCACCTCGACACCCGGATGTGCCGCGGCGACCTCAGGGTTGCGCGCCAGGAGCGCCCGGGCCTCCGCCTCGCCGAGGCCGTCGTCGACGCGGACGGTGAGCGCGGCCGCCAGCCCGATCCGCTCCGGCTCGCTGTGGAAGCGGTCGATGGTCGTCCACGCGCTCATCGCCACCACGATCAGCGTCAGCGGCAGCGCGAGGCGGGCGATGGTGGCCAGGGACCGCGGCCGGCGCGTGAACGCCCGGTGCCAGCCGAGTACCAGCGCGGGTGGCAGCCCTAGAGCGAGCCCCCGCCGCGCCACTCCCGGCAGCCGCCCGCCGGCCGGTACGGCGGCCCGCGGCACCGGCACCGGGGGCACCCGCCCCGCCCGCCAGGCCGCGAGCCCGGTGGTGGCCCCGATGAACAGCACCACCCCCACCGGCACCGCGACGAGGGCGGCGGTGTGCCCCGGCATGCCCTGCCACAGGTCGACCGCGTCCCCGAGGCGTCCGGGCAGCAGCGGGCCCAGCGCCTGGGTGAGCGCCGCCGCGGCCACGGCACCCAGCAGCGCGTACGCCAGATGCTGGAGCAGGAAGATCCGCACCACCTGGCCCGGAGTGAAGCCGATCGCCTTCAGGATCGAGATGTCCCGCAGATGCCCCCGGACGCGGGTGCCGATCGCCCCGTGCACGGCCAGTCCGGCGGCGACCAGAGCGCCCAGCCCGAACAGCCCCAGCACCAGACCGAGCAGCCGGTCGTCGCCCTCCGCCTCGGCCCGTGCCTGCTGCCAGGCGGAGACCTCGCTGACGGCACCGGCGCCGAGCAGGGTGACGGCCCGCTGGACGGCGTAGTCGGTGTCGTCGGGGTCCGTCAGACGCAGCCCGATCACCTGGCCCTGCTCGGCGGCGGCGCGGGGCAGGGCGGCCGGCCGGACCCAGACCAGGCCCGGCCGCTCGCCCTTGCGGTAGCGGGGCTCGGCGCTGTCGGCGACGCCCAGCACGGTCAGTTTCCCGCCGCCGCCGGGCAGGGACAGCACGTCACCGGGGCCGGCGAGCAGGGTCCGGGCGAGGCTGCCCTCCAGCACCACACCGTCGGGGCGGCCGGGATCCAGCCACCGGCCGGAGGTGAGCAGCGGTCGGCCCACCTCGGGCCGCTCGGCGGTGCCGCGCAGCTCGACGGAGGCACGGGTGCCGCGGGAGGTGACCGTGGTGTCGGCGGTCGCGTAGGGGCCGGCCGTGGACTCGACGCCCGCCAGCTTGGCGAGCTCGGACACCTCGGCGGAGGGCGCGGTGTGGATCCACACATGGGCGCCGCGGGACTGCGTGAACAGCCGCTGCCACGGGTTCGTCGCGTACCCGAAGAGCGCCGTCGCCAGCAGCAGGGACGTCACGATGCCGACGGTGGCCAGCACCAGGAACAGTGCCTCGCCCCGGTGGGTGCGCAGGTCCGAGTGCGCCCAGCGCAACATGGCTCGCATCCGTCAGTCCCTCAGCTCCAGCACGGCGGGCACCCCCGCGCCGGGCGACGGGGCGCCGTCCAGCTCGACGTCGTCGGCTATCCGGCCGTCGAAGAAGCTGATCACCCGGTCCGCGGCGCTCGCCAGCCGGGCGTCGTGCGTGACGAGGAGGATCGTCTGGCCGCGTTGGTGGAAACGCGACAGCAGTCGCATCACCTCACGGGTGCCCTTGCTGTCCAGGCTGCCCGCCGGCTCGTCGGCCAGCAGCAGGGGAGGACGGTTGACCAGGGCCCGGGCCAGTGCGACCCGCTGCTGCTCGCCGCCCGACAGCTCGCCCGGCATACTGCGCTCCTTGCCGGCGAGCCCCAGCTCGGCCAGCAGCTCCGCCCGCTCGGCGCGGGCACGCTTGGCGGAGACCCCGGCCAGCAGCGCGGGGAGTTCCACGTTGTCCGCGACCGACAGATTGGAGACCAGGTTGAAGAACTGGAAGACGATGCCGATACGGCGGCGGCGCTCCACGGCCCAGCGGGCCTCGCTGTAGGCGTCCGTGCGCTCGCCGTCCAGCCAGATGCTGCCGCTGTCCGGGCGCTGGAGCCCGCCGAGCAGATGCAGCAGCGTCGACTTGCCCGCGCCGGACGGGCCGGTGACGGCCACGAACTCGCCCCGCCGCACACACAGGTCCACCCCGCGCACGGCGTGGGCGGGCGCGCCCTCCCCGTGGTGGGTCTTGACGAGTCCCTCGGCCCGCAGCACAGCAGTGGGCGCGTCGCTCATTCCGGCTTCTCCAGTTCCTCCTGGCAGCGCTCCAGCCAGTCGAGATCGGCCTGGAGATGCAGCATGGCGCCCTCGATGAGCAGCTGGGCGATGCGGTTGTCCCGGTGGTCGGCCGTGGCGAGTTTCGACAGATTGCGCATGGTGTTCAGGTAGTGGCGCCGTTGTCGGTTGATCAGGGTGATCTGGTCGGCGAGACCGGTCTGCGGGGCGAGCGCGAGCTTCATGAAGAACTCGTCCCGTACCCGGGGCTCGTCCGACGTCTCCTCGTACCAGGCGCTCAGTGCCTCCTGCCCGGCAGCGGTGAGGCGGTAGATCTTCTTGTTGGGCCGGCTCGACTGCTCGACCTCCTCGCCCTCGATCAGGCCCGACTTCTCGAGGCGGCCGAGGGTGACGTAGATCTGGCCGATGTTCGGCTGAGGGTACGCGGCACCCAGGAGTTGCTCAAGGTCCTGCTTGAGCTCGTAGCCGTGGGCCGGGCCGCGCGCCAGCAGGGCCAGGAGGGGCAGGCGCACTCGAGCTGTCCTCCTCGCGGCCTCGTATTGTGTTCCAGGCCCTAGTATCGCCCATACCTAACGGGTATACATAGCCTCTGACTCCGGGCGAAGGTGCCCGGCGCCGGGTGCACAGGGAGGAACCTATGCGGTGGATACGCGCCGCCGGTAGGGGCCTCCTCGTTCTCGCGGTCGTCCTGGCCGGTTACGGCGCCTCCGGCGCGCAGGCCCAGGGCGGACTCCGGGGCCGCGGTCCGCTGACCCTGGCCACCGCGGGCGACCTCACCGGCTACCTCGGCCCCCTCCTGGAGGGCTGGAACCGCGCCCACCCCGCGGAGCGGGTCACCCTCGTCGAACTGCCGGACTCCGCGGACGAGACCCGCGCGCAGATGATCACCGATCTGCGCGGCGGCGACCGCGGCCGTTTCGACGTGCTCAACATCGACGTCACGTGGACCTCGGAGTTCGCCGCCGCCGGCTGGATCCGCCCGCTGCCGCGCAACCGTTTCCCGCTGGGCAGCTTCCTCCGGCCGGTCGTGGACACGGCGACGTACGACGGACGCCTCTACGCCGTCCCGTATGTCACCAACGCCGGTCTGCTGCTCTACCGCAAGGACGTCCTCGCCGAGGAGGGCGTCCCGCCGCCCCGCACCTGGGCCGAGCTGGAGCACTACGCGCGGACCATCGCGCCCGAGCACGGCCTCGACGGCTACGCCGGTCAGTTCCTGCCCTACGAGGGCCTCACCGTCAACGCGGCCGAGGCCGTCTACTCGGCGGGCGGCACGATCCTCGGCGACGAGGGCGAACGCGTCACGGTGGGCTCGGCGGCCCGCGAGGGCATCGGGTTCCTCGCCCGCGGCGTACGCGACGGGTGGATACCCCGGGAGGCGCTGGAGTACAAGGAGGAGGAGTCCAAGCGGGCCTTCCAGGACGGCCGGCTGCTCTTCCTGCGCAACTGGCCCTACGCCTACGTCGGCGCCTCCGCCCCCGGCTCCGCGGTCGCCGGGAAGATCGGCGCCGCACCGCTGCCCGGCCCCGACGGACCCGGCACGAGTGTGCTCGGCGGCTCCAACCTCGCCGTCAACGCGCACGCCGAACACCCCGACACCGCCGCACGCCTGATCACGTACCTCACCAGTGAGCGAGTCCAGCGGCAGGTCCTCACCCGGGGCGCGCTGCCCCCCGTGCGCGCGGACCTCTACCGGGACCCCGAACTGATCCGGGAGTTCCCCTATCTGCCGACGCTGCGCCGCAGCGTCCTCGCGGCCGCCCCGCGCCCCAAGAGCCCGCGCTACGACCAGGTCAGCATGGTCGTGCAGGCGGTCGTCCACGACGCGATGACGGGCCACTCGACGCCCGAGGCCGCGGTGCGGAGGCTCACGCGGGAGCTGGCCGACATCTCCCGCCGCGGCTGACCCCTTCCATCCCGCCGTCCCTACATACATGTTAGGTAACGCCCGGGTATCGACCTGCCGTGCTGTGGGGTCAAATATCCGCATTTAAAGGGCCAGTGCTCAGATACCTGCTGTTCATTCGTTGACACCCCCGCGAAACGCCTACATAACATGCATGCATAACCGTCAGCTCGCACAGACAGGCCAACGGGGTGAGCTCCAAGCGCATCGAATCGCGTCACTGGTGGCGTGACGCAGTGATCTACCAGGTGTACGTCCGCAGCTTCCTGGACAGCACCGGCGACGGCGTCGGCGATCTCGCCGGGGTCCGGGCCGGACTGCCGTACCTGAAGAAGCTGGGCGTCGACGGCATCTGGCTGAGCCCCTTCTATCCCTCCCCGCAGCACGACCACGGCTACGACGTCGCCGACTACTGCGACGTCGACCCGCTCTTCGGCGACCTCGCCGAGTTCGACCTGCTGGTGGCGGCCGCCCGGCGGCTCGGCGTCAAGGTGCTCCTCGACATCGTGCCGAACCACTGCTCCAGCGATCACCCGTGGTTCCGCGAGGCCCTGGCCTCCCCGCCGGGCAGCGAGGCCCGCGCCCGCTTCCACTTCGCCGACGGGCGGGGACCGGACGGAGCCGAGCCGCCCAACAACTGGCACGCCATGTTCGGCGGCCCCGCCTGGTCCCGCGTCACCGAGGCCGACGGCCGGCCCGGCCAGTGGTACCTGCACATGTTCACGCCCGAGCAGCCCGACTGGAACTGGCGTGACGCCGAGGTCGGCGCGTACTTCGACCGCGTCCTGCGCTTCTGGCTCGACCGGGGCGTCGACGGCTTCCGGATCGACGTCGCCGCCGGCCTCTTCAAGCACCCCGAGCTGCCCGACTCGCCGGACCCCGAGGCCGACGCCCGCACCCGCGACTCGGTCAACCCGCTCGCCTGGAACCAGCCCGAGGTCCACGACGTGTGGCGGCACTGGCGGGCGGTGTGCGAGGAGTACACGGAGCGGGACGGCCGCGAGCGGCTCCTCGTCGGCGAGGTCTCGGTCCCCACGGCACGCGAGCACGCCCTGTACGTGCGCCCCGACGAACTCCACCAGGCGTTCTTCTTCGACCTGCTGAGCGCCTCCTGGGACGCCGACGCCTTCCGCAAGGTCATCACCGAGGCCATGCAGGACATCGCGGGCACGGGATCGACCGTCACCTGGGTCCTCAACAACCACGACCAGGTCCGCACGGTCACCCGCTACGGCGAGCCCGTCGAGGGCAGCGGCCTCGGCGCCGCCCGTGCCCGCGCCGCCGCCCTGCTGATGCTGGCGCTGCCCGGAGCCGCCTACATCTACCAGGGCGAGGAGCTGGGCCTGCCCGAGGTCGTCGACCTGCCCGACGACGTGCTCACCGACCCGATCTTCCGCCGCACCGGCAGCCGCGCCCGGATCCGCGACGGCTGCCGGGTGCCGCTGCCGTGGTCCGGGCAGGCCTCCCCGTTCGGCTTCACCTCCGGGGTCGAGGGCGCGAAGCCCTGGCTGCCGCAGCCCGAGTACTTCGCCGAGTACGCCACCGACCGCGCGCTCGCCGACACCCGCTCCTTCTGGCACCTCTACCGCGACGGTCTCCAGCTGCGCGCCGCCCTGCCCCAGCTCGGCGAGGGCGAGATGCGCTGGCTGGACACCCAGCCCGGCGTCCTCGGCTTCGTCCGCGGCGACGGCCTGGTCTGCGCCGTCAACTTCGGCACCGCCCCCTCGCCCGCGCCCGTCGCCGGCACCCCCCTGCTGTCCAGCGGTCCCTGCCCGGCCGGGGTCCTCCCCGGCTCCACGGCCGCCTGGTGGATCGGCGACGACGCCGGTTCCTGAGCCCCCACCCCCCTCACACCGTCCATTCCCCCGCTCCGAAGGGACATCAACGATGATGCGACGACGTACCACCCTGCTCACCGGCTGCACCGCCCTCGCCCTGGCGCTCGGCGCCACCGCCTGCGGAGGCGGCGGCCCCGTCGCCGCGGGCGGCGGCGACAAGGCGCTGAACGGCCAGACGGTCACCGTCGCCGGCGTCTGGTCCGGCAGCGAGCAGAAGAACTTCCAGAAGGTGCTGGACGCCTTCACCGAGAAGACCGGCGCCAAGACCCAGTTCGTGTCCACCGGTGACAACGTCTCCACCGTCGTCGGCAGCAAGATCGAGGGCGGCAACGCCCCCGACGTGGTGATGGTCCCGCAGGTCGGTGTGCTCCAGCAGTTCGCCCGGAACGGCTGGCTCAAGCCGCTGTCCGGCACCACGCGGAAGTCCGTCGACGCCAACTACGCCACCGTGTGGAAGGACTACGGCAGCGTCGACGGCACCCTCTACGGCCTGTACTTCAAGGCCGCCCACAAGTCGACCGTCTGGTACAGCCCCGACGCCCTCGACACCGCCGGCGTCAAGCCGCCGAAGTCGTACGACGCCATGCTGAAGGCCGGGCGGACCGTCTCCGACTCGGGCCTCGCCGCCTTCTCCGTCGCCGGGCAGGACGGCTGGACGCTCACCGACTGGTTCGAGAACGTCTACCTC
Source organism: Streptomyces sp. NPDC030296 (assembly GCF_055572815.1). Taxonomy (NCBI): domain Bacteria; kingdom Bacillati; phylum Actinomycetota; class Actinomycetes; order Kitasatosporales; family Streptomycetaceae; genus Streptomyces; species Streptomyces sp. NPDC030296. The sequence goes on along the minus strand of NZ_JBVICQ010000005.1, from coordinate 406,834 downwards.
TCCCAGGCCGGCCCCGAGAAGTACGACGCCCTCGCCGCCCACAAGCTGAAGTGGACGGACGGCAGCGTGGTCGACGCGCTCACCACGCTCGGTGAGCTGTTCGGCGACAAGCAACTGCTGGCGGGCGGGCAGAAGGGCGCCCTCAACACCGACTTCCCCGGCTCCGTCGAGAAGGTCTTCGGCCCCGAGCCCGAGGCCGGCATGGTCTACGAGGGCGACTTCGTCGCCGGCGTCGCCAAGGACCAGTTCGGCCGGAAGATCGGCGAGGACGCGAACTTCTTCCCGTTCCCGCCGGTCGGCGGCGGCAAGGCACCCGTGGTCAGCGGCGGTGACGCGGCCGTCGTCCTCAAGGACGGCAAGAACACCAAGGCGGGCATGGCCCTGCTGGAGTACCTGGCCACCCCGGAGGCCGCCGCCGTGTGGGCCGAGGCGGGCGGTTTCCTCTCCCCGAACAAGAAGGTCGACCCCGCCGCCTACGGCGACGACGTCACCCGCACCACCGCCGAGTCCCTCATAGCCGCCGGGGACTCCGTCCGCTTCGACATGTCCGACCAGGCCCCGGCCGCCTTCGGCGGGACCAAGGGCGCCGGCGAGTGGAAGATCCTCCAGGACTTCCTGCGCGACCCGTCCGACCCGAAGGGGACCGCCGCACAGCTGGAGGCCGCCGCGGCCAAGGCGTACAAGGGCTGACCGCGATGACCGCCACTGCCACGAAGGTGGCCGTTCCCCCCGCCGCCGAACCCGCCGTGCGTCAACGGCGCGCCCGGCGGCGGGGCCGGATCGTCGCCCTCCTCTTCGTCTTCCCCGCCCTGCTCCTGCTCGGCGCGCTCGTCGTCTACCCCGTGCTGTTCTCCGTGGGCCGCAGCCTCTTCGACGCCACCGGCACCCGGTTCGTCGGCGGCGAGAACTACACCGAGATGTTCCGCGACCCGGCCACCCTCAAGGCGGTCCGCAACACCGCGATCTGGGTCGTCGTGGCGCCGGCCCTGCTGACCGGGCTCGGGCTGATCCTCGCGGTGCTCGTCGAGAAGGTCCGCTGGGCCACCGCGTTCAAGCTGCTCCTCTTCATGCCGATGGCCGTCTCCTTCCTCGCCGCCGGCATCATCTTCCGGCTCGCCTATGACGAGGACCCCGACAAAGGCGTCCTGAACGCGGCGGTGGTCGGCGTCCACGACGCCTTCCAGGGCTCCTCGTCGTACCCGACGGCCCGCGCCCGTGACGGCCAGGGCCTCAGCGCGGGCGCCGACGGCTCCTACCGCACCAGCACGACGGTGTCGCCCGGCGACACGGTCGCCCTCGGCCTGGTCGGCGTCGCGCCCAAGGACCTGCCCGAGGGCGCCCGGCCCGCCCGTACGGCGGCCGCCCGTGAGACGGCCCCCGACGAGCTGCGCGGCGTCGTCTACCTCGACTTCACCCGCGGCGGGGGCGGAGAGCCCGGCCGGGTCGACCCAGAGGAGAGCGGACTGCCCCGGATGACCGTCGAGGCGGTGCGCGACGGGAAGACGGTCGCGAGCACGACCACCGGAGCCGACGGCTCCTTCCGCTTCGCGGACCTCGCCGAGGGCACCTACACCGTCGCGCTCCCCGGCTCCAACTTCGCCCCGCCCTACGAAGGCGTCTCCTGGCTCGGCCCGGCGCTCGTCACCCCCGCGATCATCGGCGCCTACCTGTGGATCTGGACCGGCTTCGCGATGGTGCTCATCGGCGCGGGCCTGTCCACGCTGCCGCGGGACACGCTGGAGGCGGCGCGGATGGACGGTGCCAACGAGTGGCAGGTGTTCCGCCGGATCACCGTGCCCCTGCTGGCGCCCGTGCTGACCGTGGTCTTCGTGACCCTCGTGATCAACGTGATGAAGGTGTTCGACCTCGTCTACATCATCGCGCCCGGACCCGTGCAGGAGGACGCGACCGTGCTGGCCACCCAGATGTGGCTGGTGTCCTTCGGCGGCGGCAACAACCAGGGCCTGGGCAGCGCCCTCGGGGTCCTGCTCCTGCTGCTGGTGATCCCGGCCATGGTCTTCAACGTCCGTCGATTCCGAGGGAGTCAGCGATGAATCTCGGTGCGCTCCGGCGCGGACTGGGCAACAGCCTGGTCCAGGCCTTCCTGGTGGTCATCGGGCTGATCTGGCTCACCCCGCTGGCCGGACTGCTCCTGTCGTCACTGCGGTCCGCCGAGGACACCGCCAGGGGCGGATGGTGGACGACGTTCACCAGTCCCGGGCAGCTGTCCTTCGACAACTACGCGGCGCTGCTGGAGAACGCGGGGATCACCAAGGCGTTCTGGAACACCGTGCTGATCTCCGTACCCACGACGGTGCTCGTGGTGGTGATCGCCGCGCTCGCCGGGTACGCCTTCGCCTGGCTGGACTTCCCCGGCCGTGACACGCTGTTCCTGCTGGTGGTCGCCCTGCTGGTGGTGCCGGTGCAGATCGGTCTGCTGCCGGTGGCGAAACTCTTCGGCCAGCTCGGACTCTTCGGCACGATCCCGGGTGTCGTCCTCTTCCATGTCTCCTACGGACTGCCGTTCGCCGTGTTCCTGCTGCGCAACTACTTCGCGGAGATCCCGAAGGAGATGCTGGAGGCGGCCCGGATGGACGGGGGAACCGAATGGCGGATCTTCACCCGGCTCGTCCTGCCGGTGGGACGGCCGGCGATCGCGAGCCTCGCCATCTTCCAGTTCCTGTGGGTATGGAACGACATGCTGGTGGCGCTGCTGTTCGCCGACAGCTCCTCCCAGCCGCTGACGGTGGAGCTTCAGTCGCAGATCCGTCAGTTCGGCAGCAACATCGACGTGCTGGCGCCGGGCGCCTTCCTGTCGCTGATCGTGCCGGTGGTGGTGTTCTTCGCCTTCCAGCGGCACTTCGTGCAGGGGGTCATGGCCGGGTCGGTCAAATAGCGCCCCGAGGCCGCCGGCGGCGCGCTCACGGCGCCGGCCGGACGGCCGGGCCGAACCGCACCGAGTGCCCCTTGTTCCTCGATGTATGCCCCCCGGTGCGGGGTCTTTTCGTGGCGGCCGAGATGTCTGTACGAGGCTTTGGTCGTGGCGCGACAACTGAGTTAACCTTCACCGGATTTTCTCATCCGGCTCATCCGTGAACTGCGGAAACGCCGAGGAGGAGCGGGCCCCGTCAGGGGCCCGGCGCGGGTTCCGAGTCCTCGGGGTGAGGGCTCTAGGGGAGCGGAACGAGGGTGCGCATGAGCGGCAAGACGATCGAGGGCACCGACCGGGCCCCGGGCGAGCAGGAACTGCGGCAGTTGCTGGCCGGACTGACCGCCGTACGGGACGGCGACTTCGGCACCCGGCTGCCGTCCGACGGCGACGGGCTGCTGGGTGACATCGCCACGGTCTTCAACGGCATGGTGGACCAGCTGTCCGTGTTCACCTCGGAGGTCACCCGCGTCGCGCGCGAGGTGGGCACCGAGGGCACGCTCGGCGGTCAGGCCGAGGTGCCGGGGGTCTCGGGCACCTGGGCGGACCTGACCGACTCGGTGAACGCCATGGCGGGCAACCTGACCACTCAGGTGCGCGACATCGCCCAGGTGGCGACGGCGGTCGCCAAGGGCGACCTGTCGCAGAAGATCGACGTCCCCGCCCGCGGCGAGATCCTCCAGCTGAAGGAGACCGTCAACACGATGGTCGACCAGCTGTCGTCGTTCGCCGACGAGGTCACCCGGGTCGCCCGCGAGGTCGGCAGCGAGGGCCGCCTCGGCGGGCAGGCCCAGGTGCCCGGTGTCGCCGGCGTCTGGCGCGACCTGACCGACTCGGTCAACTTCATGGCGGGCAACCTGACCTCGCAGGTCCGCAACGTCGCCCAGGTGACCACGGCGGTCGCCCAGGGCGATCTGTCGCAGAAGATCACCGTGGACGCGCGCGGGGAGATCCTGGAGCTGAAGAACACCATCAACACGATGGTCGACCAGCTCTCCGGCTTCGCCGACGAGGTGACCCGCGTCGCCCGCGAGGTCGGCACCGAGGGCCGCCTCGGCGGGCAGGCCGACGTCAAGGGCGTCAAGGGCACCTGGCGCGACCTCACCGACTCCGTGAACTTCATGGCGGGCAACCTCACCGCGCAGGTCCGCAACGTCGCCCAGGTCGCCACCGCGGTGGCCCAGGGCGATCTGTCGCAGAAGATCACCGTCGACGCGCGCGGGGAGATCCTGGAGCTGAAGAACACCATCAACACGATGGTCGACCAGCTCTCCGCGTTCGCCGACGAGGTGACCCGCGTCGCCCGCGAGGTCGGCACCGAGGGCAATCTGGGCGGACAGGCGATCGTCCGGGGCGTGTCGGGTACCTGGAAGGACCTCACGGACAACGTCAACGTGATGGCGTCCAACCTGACCGGCCAGGTCCGCTCCATCGCCCAGGTCGCCACCGCCGTCGCACGCGGCGACCTCTCGCAGAAGATCACGGTCGAGGCCAAGGGCGAGGTCGCCGCCCTCGCGGACGTCATCAACACGATGGTCGACACCCTCTCCGCCTTCGCCGACGAGGTGACCCGCGTCGCCCGCGAGGTCGGCACCGAGGGACGCCTCGGCGGCCAGGCGCACGTGCCGAACGTCGCCGGCACCTGGAAGGACCTCACCGACAACGTCAACTCGATGGCCAACAACCTCACCGGCCAGGTCCGCAACATCGCCCTCGTGACCACCGCCGTCGCCAACGGCGACCTGTCGAAGAAGATCGACGTCGACGCGCGCGGCGAGATCCTGGAGCTGAAGACCACCATCAACACGATGGTCGATCAGCTGTCGTCGTTCGCCGCCGAGGTCACCCGAGTCGCCCGCGAGGTCGGCAGCGAGGGCCGGCTCGGCGGGCAGGCCGAGGTCGAGGGCGTCGAGGGCACCTGGAAGCGGCTGACGGAGAACGTCAACGAACTCGCCGGGAACCTCACCCGCCAGGTCCGCGCCATCGCCGAGGTCACCAGCGCCGTCGCCGAGGGCGACCTGACCCGCTCCATCACCGTGGAGGCCTCCGGCGAGGTCGCCGACCTCAAGGACAACATCAACTCCATGGTGGAGTCCCTGCGGGAGACCACGCGGGCCAACCAGGAGCAGGACTGGCTGAAGACCAACCTCGCCCGGATCTCCGGCCTCATGCAGGGCCACCGCGAGCTGCCCGTCGTCGCCGAACTCATCATGGACGAACTCTCGCCGCTGGTCTCGGCGCAGTACGGCGCCTTCTACCTCGCCGAGGACACCGAGCGCGGCCCCGAGCTGCGGCTCGTCGGCTCGTACGGCTACCCCGACGACACCGACCGGCCCGACCGCATCCCCGTGGGGCGCTCCCTCGTCGGGCAGGCCGCGCGCAACCGCAGGCCCATCAGCGTCGAGGAACTGCCGCCGGGCTACGTCACCATCTCCTCCGGCCTCGGACAGGCCGTGCCCAGCGCCCTGGTGGTGCTGCCCATCGTGGTCGAGGACCAGGTCCTCGGCGTCATCGAACTGGGCTCCGTCACCCGCTTCACCCAGATCCACCAGGACTTCCTCGCCCAGCTGATGCCCACCATCGGCGTCAACCTCAACACCATCGTGGCCAACGCCCGCACCGACGAGCTGCTGGACGAGTCCCAGCGGCTCACCGCGGAACTCCAGGCACGCTCCGCCGAGTTGCAGGTGCAGCAGGACGAACTCCAGCGCTCCAACGCCGAACTGGAGGAGAAGGCGTCGCTGCTCGCCTCGCAGAACCGCGACATCGAGGCCAAGAACCTGGAGATCGAACAGGCCCGGCAGGAACTGGAGACCCGCGCCCAGGAACTGGCGCTCGCGTCCAAGTACAAGTCGGAGTTCCTGGCCAACATGAGCCACGAACTGCGCACCCCGCTCAACAGCCTGCTGATCCTCGCCCAGCTGCTCGCACAGAACCCCTCCCGCAACCTCACCCCCAAGCAGGTCGAGTACGCGGGCATCATCCACTCGGCCGGCTCGGACCTGCTCCAGCTGATCAACGACATCCTCGACCTGTCGAAGGTCGAGGCCGGCAAGATGGACGTCACCCCCGAACGGGTCCCGCTGCGCAAGCTGCTGGAGTACGTCGAGGCGACGTTCCGGCCGATGACGACGCAGAAGAGCCTCAAGTTCACGGTGGCCACCGCGCCCGGCACACCGGCCGACCTGCTCACCGACGACTCCCGGCTGCGGCAGATCCTGCGCAACCTGCTCTCCAACGCGGTGAAGTTCACCGAACAGGGCGGTGTCGAACTGCGCATCGAGCCCGCCGCCGACCGGGAGGTGCCCCTCGGCGTCCTCCGCGGCGGCCCCGTGGTGGCCTTCCGGGTGAAGGACACCGGCATCGGCATCCCCCAGCAGCAACTGGAGGCGATCTTCGGCGCGTTCCAGCAGGCCGACGGCACCACCAGCCGCAAGTACGGCGGCACCGGCCTCGGCCTGTCGATCACCCGGGAGATCGCCCATCTGCTGGGCGGCGCCGTCACCGTCGACAGCACACCGGGTCAGGGCAGCACCTTCACGCTCTACCTCCCCGTGGCACGCGCCGACTTCGAGGACGTACTCGCGGGCGGCGCCCGGCCCGTGGAGCAGTCCGACAGCGCCGAACTCCCGCCGGCCGCCCCGTCGGACACCGCTCCCGCCGTGACGGCGGAACGGCGCAGGCGGCGCCTCCTCGTCGTCGAGGAACGGCCGCGCGGGCTGCTGACCCTCGTCGCCGAACGCGCCGTCGCGGACATCGCGCCCGACCCCGACGACCCGCTCGGCGCCATCGACATCATCACGGCGGTGGGAGCACAGGAAGCGGCGAGCACCCTGGCCGCCGACCCCTGCCACTGCGTCGTCCTGGAACTCGGCATGCCCGACGGCGAGGGCGCCCGGCTGCTGGAGGCCATGGAGGGCGACTCGGCCCTGGCCAGCGTGCCCGTCCTGGTGCACACCGGGCACCGCGTGGACCTCGCGCAGGAGCAGACGCTGCGCTCCCGCGCGGAGAGCCGCCCGCTGGACTTCCTGTCCAGCCTCGACGAACTGCGCGAACGGATCACGCTGCACCTGTCCGCCGAGGAGCCGGGCGACGTGCTGTCCCTGGTCCGGGGCGACGATCTGCAGCGCCCGGCAGCCGAGGTCGTCGACGACGCCTTCGTCGGCCGTACCGTGCTCGTGGTCGACGACGACGCGCGCAACCTCTTCGCCCTCAGCGGGGTCCTCGAACTGCACGGCTTCCAGGTCCTGCACGCCGACAACGGCCGCAAGGGCATCGAGATGCTGCTCGCCCACCCCGACATCTCGCTCGTCCTGATGGACGTGATGATGCCGGAGATGGACGGCTACACCGCGACCGCGGAGATCCGCGCGATGGACCGGTACGCCGAGCTGCCCATCATCGCCGTCACCGCCAAGGCCATGCCCGGCGACCAGGAGAAGAGTCTCGCGTCGGGCGCCAACGACTACGTCACCAAGCCCGTCGACACCAACGACCTCATCGGCCGCGTCCGACGTTGGCTGTCCACGTGACGGGGAACCCGCCCCGCCGCGCGCACCAGCCGACCGCCTGGCGTCCCCGGACGCCCGAGCCCAGGAACAGGCCAACCGTGAGCAACCTCCACCAGCCCACCGACCCGCCGGACCCCGGCGCCCCGCCGGGCGAGCCGTCCGCCGACGACCGGGCGGCGGGCACCGATCTGCTCGCCACCGGCCCGGCCGCCGGGACGGCCGTCGCCCGGACCCCCGACGGCCGGGTTCCGGGCGGTGACGCGGTGGCCGTCACCGGCCCGGACGACGAGGACGGCACAGGACAGCCCTCCCCGGTCGGACGGCTCGCCGCGACCGTCGAGCGCCTGCGCCGCGAGGTGCAGGCCGCCCAGGCGGAAGCCGACGGCCGCGCCCTGGTCGAGCTGGCCAAGGGCATCCTCGTCGAACGCCTCCACTGCGGGCCGGCCCAGGCGGCACGGCAGCTCGCCGAGCTGACCGAACAGGCGGGCGTGACCCCCCTGGAGTTCGCCGTCGAGGTCATCAACCAGGCCTCGCGCGACCGGCTCTCGGAGGTGACGACCGCGTTCCTCGCGACCACCGCGCACCGCGGCGACACCACCGACGCGGGGCGCGACTCCTTCGCCGTACGGCTGCGGACCGCCGAGAGCGGGGCGCTGGCCGCGGACGACGCGCAGGCCGTGGCCGACTCCCTGCTCGAACACGCCCTGACCCCGCTCGGCGCGGAGGCCGTCGCCATCTGGGCGCTGGACGCCGACGGTTCCCTCACCCTGGCGGGCAGCGCCGGGTTCTCGGCGGCGGAGGCCGGTCGCTGGCGGTATGTGCCGCCGGGCGTGGCGACCGTGGCACGCCGCGGACTCGGCGAGCGGACGGGCCAGTGGATCGGCTGTCTGTCGAAGACCGGGCTGCCGTCCATCGGCCAGCACCACCACCCCGACGGGGGCCGCGTCGCCCTCCCCGCGGGCACCGGGGGCCGCATCCACGGTGTGCTGGAGATCGTCTGGCCCACACCGCTGGAGCCCCAGCCCCCGCAGATCGTCCGGCAGGTGGAGGCCCTGGCCGAGCTGTGCGCACACACGCTGGAGACGTACGTCCCGCGCCGGCCCGACGGCGACACCCGGCCCGGCGTCCTGCCGGCCGTCGCCGAGCTGATGGACCTGGCCGACGGCCTCCACGACCCCGCCCTGGTGCTCGTCCCGCACCTGGACGCCGACGGGGAACTGGTCGACTTCCGCATCCACCACGTCAACCGGCGCTTCCTCGACCCGGCGGGCCGGCCCCGCGGCGTCGTCAACGGGGCGCTGCTGCTGGAGGCCTACCCGATGGCCGCCGGGGACAGCGAACTCTTCGGCCAGGTCGAACGGGTCTACGCCACGGGCGAGCCGTTCCGCGCCCACCGCATGCGGCTCACCGCCCTCGTGGACGACGTGCCGCTGGCCGCGGTCGCCGATGTCAACATCAGCCGCCACGGGGGCAGCGTCCTGCTCATCTGGCGGATAGAGGACGAGACGGCGCGCCTGGCGAGTCTGCTCCAGCACGCCCAGCGCCTCGGCCGCATCGGCGGCTTCGAGGAGAACCTCCTCACCGGCGAGATCACCTGGAACGGCCAGCTCTACAGCCTCTACGGCAAGCCGGTCTCCGCCGGTCCGGTCCCGCTGGAGGAACTGCCCGCCCACGCCCACCCCGACGACGCCGTCGCCATCGGCAGGTTCCTGCGCACCCTGCTGCACCACCGCCGCCCCGCGTCCACGGCGTTCCGGCTCCAGCGGCCCGACGGTGTCACCCGGCACATCCGCGTGGTGGCCGAACCGGTCCTCGACTCCGACGGCCGACTGTTCGTCGTACGGGGCGCCTACCAGGACATCTCCGCCCACCACTGGACGGAGGTCGCCCTCGCCGCGACCCGTGACCAGCTCGCCCACACCGAGCAGCAGGCGAGCGAACGCGACCGGCTGACCCTGCAGCTCCAGCACGCGATCATGCCCCCCGCGCAGGCCCCCCTGGAGGCCCCCGGACTGCGGGTGGCCGTCCGCTACCGGCCCGCGGAGACGCAGAACCTGGTCGGCGGCGACTGGTACGACGCGGTCGTGCTGCCGTCCCGGCTGGTGCTGCTGTGCGTGGGGGACGTCGCCGGACACGGCATCGAGGCGGCCACCAGCATGGTCGTCCTGCGCAACGCGCTGCGCGGCCTCGCCGTGACGGGAGCGGGACCCGCCCAGCTGCTGTCCTGGCTCAACATGGTGGCCCACCACCTCAACGGCGCCGTCACCGCCACGGCGGTCTGCGGCCTGTACGACCCCGAGGTCCGCACCCTGCGCTGGGCACGGGCCGGCCATCTGCCGCCCGTCCTGGTGCGCGACGGCGAGGCGGCACCGCTGCCCCTGGTCAAGGGCCTGCTGCTCGGCGCCGTGCCGGAGGCGACGTACGAGGAGCACGAACTCCAACTGGCCGTCGACGACACCTTGTTGATGTACACGGACGGTCTGATCGAACGCCGTGACCGTTCTGTGGAGGAGTCGCTGGCCCAGCTGCTGACGGCCGCGAGCACGGTCCCGCCCACCCTCGACCAGCAACTGGACCGCCTGCTCACCTACAGCAAGTCGGACACGGACGACGACACCTGCATCGTGGGTGTACGGGTGGACTGAACGTGCGACGCGCCGGGCCCTCGGGGCCCGGCGCCGGCGGCGCGGACCCGGGGGTGCCCCGCGGGTCCGCGCCGTGCCGTGCGGTCAGGCGTAGTAGTGGATCGTCCCGCGCAGTGCGGGCTCGGCTCCCTCGCAGTGCTGTTCGAACGTGGCGGCGAACGCGGTGACCGTGCCGTCGGCGTCCCGGGCCAGCTTGGTGAGGGTCAGGGTGCCGTGGCTGCGGTTGCAGCCGCCGAAGCCCGACACGTCGAGGCCGGCGACGCCGGGACCGCTGCCGCGTTCGGTCCGGTAGGTGCGCCCCGCCTCGAAGCGTTCGCCGGTGGGCGGGACGAGCAGCGCCGACCACGACTCCCGTTTGCCGGACGCGTCCCACGACAGTCCGCCGACGCCCCACTCCCGCAGCGCGAAGATGCTCGTGGCCCCGGTGTGGGTGCCCGAGCGGCCCTGGCCGGGGTAGTCGCCGGGCTCGCTGGCGTAGGTGAACGACAGCGGGTACGCGCGGTACTTGACGACACCCTTGAGCGCGGGGGCGTCCCGGGCCTCGCAGCGCTGGGTGTAGGCGGCGTCCAGCAGGGTGATGTCCCCCGAGGCGTCGGCCTCGATCTGGTGGATGGCGAACTGCCCGTACACCACGTTGCAGCCGCGGTGCTGTCCGCTCACGTCGAGGCCGGGAGCCCGGCCCGTCGCGGAGTGCGCCCGCTCCGCGTCGCGGTAGACGCCGGGGTGCAGCTTCTCGCCGTGCGGGGCGGCGAGCACCACGTCCCACCACGCGCTGTCGTTCTCGACCCGGAACCGTACGACCTCCAGCGCGCCCTCGACGGTGATGCTCGCCGTGGACGGGGTGTACGCGACGGCGGAGCCCTGCCCGATCCAGTCACCGGCCTCGCTGGTGTGGCGGTAGGCGGTCACGGCCCTGGGCGTACCGCCGGCCGCCGCGGCGGGCTGCGCCGCCCCCGCGGTGAGCCCGAGGGCGACGGTCACGCCCGTCAGGGCGCCGAGTAAGCGGCGCCACCGTCCTGCGTGGGTGAGCACGGTTGTTCCCCCTCCGTCGGTCGACCGCCCCACCGGGCGCTCGAACCCCTGTGTCCATGACAGGCACTGGACTGTCCCGAAAGCCCACTCGTAAACGCCGGACACGCAATCAGGTCCGGTCCACCGGCGGGTTATACGATGACGTGTCTTCAGGTCCGTCGTTTCCGGGGACGCGGTGAGCGGCGACACGGGGGAGCGTCGTCCCCCGGTACCCGGCACAGGGAGGGAACGTGGATGCCGCCGACGGCGAGGAGGGGAGGGTCCGGGCGCCGGGGCCCGGGGACGCCGCGCTGGAGATCCGTTCGCTGTCCGGCCGCCCCGGTATCCGTGCCGCTGGAGAGATCAACGTGATCACCCGTTCATCCTGGGAACAGGCCCTGAAGAAGGTGGCGAGCACCCATGGCGACGTCTCCCACGTGGAGCTGTCGGGGCTGATGTCCATCGACGTGGGCGGCGCGGCGGTGCTGGCGGTCACCGCGCAGCGACTGACCACCGGCCGTATCGTCGTGCACCGTCCGCCGCCGGAGCTGACGCGCATCCTCGACCTGTTCTGGCCCGACCTCGCGGCGATCGAGGTGGCGGAGCGATGACCGTGGCTGCCGACAGCGGACCCTTCGTGCACCCGGCGCTGTTCTACCGCGGTGAGGAGCAGTACCTGACGGGCACCGTGCCGTTCCTGCGGGACGGTCTGGCCGCCGGGGAGGCCGTCGCGGTCGCCGTCCCCGGCCCCCGCCTCGCCCTCATCGAGGCCGGGCTGGGCGCCGACGCCGCCGGGGTCGAGTTCCTCGACATGACGCGGGCGGGCCGCAACCCCGGGCGGATCATCCCCGGCGTCCTGCGCGCCTTCGCCGACGCCCACCCGGGCGGCCGGGTGAGGATCATCGGGGAGCCGATCTGGGCCGGCCGCTCGGCGGCGGAGTACCCGGCGTGCGTCCAGCACGAGGCCCTCATCAACGCGGCCTTCCAGGGCCGTGAAGTGACGATTCTCTGCCCGTACGACGAGGAGGCCCTGACCCCGGCGGTGCTCGCCGACGCCCACGCCACGCACCCCGTCGTCATCGACTCCGGGGGAGAACGGCCCAGCGCCGCCTACGCTCCCGAGCAGATCGTCGCCCGCTACAACGAGCCCCTCGCCGGCCCGCCCGGCGCGGCGGCCCTGCCGTTCGACGCGGAAGCGCTGCCGTGGGTTCGCGCGTTCGCGGTGCGGGAGGCCCGCCGGCTGGGCCTGGCGGAGGCGCGGGTGCAGGATCTGGCGCTGGCGGTCGCGGAGCTGACCACCAACTCGGTGGTGCACGGCGGTGGATCGGGGACGCTGAGGATCTGGGCCGAGGACGAGCAGATCGTCTGCGAGGTCCACGACCTCGGGCTGCTGACCGACCCCCTGGCCGGCCGCAGGCCCCCGGCACGCGACCAACTGGGCGGACGGGGTCTGCTGCTGGTCCACCACATCACCGACCTGGTCCGCCTCCACACGGCGCCCGACGGCACCACCGTCCGCTTCTACCTCGACCGCTGACCGCTGACCGCTGACCGCTGACCACCGGCCGCCGGCGGGGCGCGGCCGCCGCGCGCCGGACGATCACCGGCGCCCCGGCGCGAGGTGCCAGAATGGCGGGGCAGAGGCCAGGGGAGGGGAGAGCGCGACCGTGCCGGACAACCGAGCGGGACGACCTTCGACGGAGGACCACGGGCAGCGCGGCGAGGGACCCGCATCGGTGACGATCGCGTACATCGCCGAGTCGGCGGGCGTCTCCGTACCCACCGTGTCGAAGGTGCTCAACGGCCGGTCCGGGGTGTCGGACGAGACACGGGCCCGCGTGGAGCAGCTGATCCACCAGCACGGCTACCGCAAGCCTCCCAAGAACCGCAGCAATCTGGTGGAGCTGGTGTTCCGCGAACTGGAGAGCATGTGGGCCGTGGAGATCATTCGCGGCGTCGAACGGGTGGCCCGGAAGAACCGGATCGGCGTGCTGGTGTCGGAGTTCGGGCTCCATGACACCTCCGGCATGACCATCGACGACACGGTCGGCCGACGCCCCCGGTGCGTCCTGTCGGTGGCGCAGCTCTCCGAGGCGGAGCGCGAGCAACTGAGGGCGCGGGGCATTCCGTTCGTCGTCGTCGACCCGATCGACGAGCTGCCCGACGACGTCCCGTTCGTGGGAGCCACCAACTGGAGGGGCGGTCAGGCGGCGACCCGGCACCTCATCGGACTCGGACACCGGCGCATCGCGATGATCAGCGGACCCGACCACGCCTTCTGCCTCGCCCGGCTGTCCGGCTACACGTCCGCTCTCGCGGAGGCCGGCCTGCCGGCGGAACCCCGCCTGGTGGTCAAGACCCAGCTCACCCGTGAGCACGGGTACGCGGCCGCACGGGAGTTGCTGTCCCGGCCCGACCGGCCCACCGCCGTGTTCACCGCGAACGACATGCAGGCGGTCGGTGTCTACCAGGCCGCCCGTGAACTCGGGTTGCGCGTCCCGGACGATCTCAGCGTGGTGGGCTTCGACGACGTACCGGCCGTGGCATGGATGGATCCGCCCCTGACCACCGTCCACCAGCCCCTCGCCGAGATGGCGACGGCCGCCACGGAACTGGCGCTCGCCCTCGGCCGCGGTGAGGAAGTGCCGCAGGTCGGACTGGAGCTAGCCACCACCCTGACCCTCCGGGAGAGCACGGCCCCACCGAAGGAGCAGTGAGCCGGGCCGCGGGACGGCGGTTGCACTCCGGCTCATGGCAGCGGAACCTTCCCTCAGCCGGGCTGTCGAAGCGCTTCACTCGAACCGGCTAGGAAATAACGGATCTCTCGCGAAATCAGAGATCTGACAATGGGAAACTTTCTGGTGCTCCGGGAATTGACAGCTCATCACAGGCAATGGCAGCGTCGATGCGCTTCGACAATCGGTCCTCGCGTCCAGCGAACTGAGGAGTCAGAACCTGTGAGCTCTCCCGTCCAGCCCACGGCCGACCGGCCGCCGTTCCGCGATCCCGCGCTCACGCTCGCCCAACGCGTAGACGACCTGCTGGAGCGGCTCACGCTCGACGAGCGGCTCGCCCTGGTCCGAGAACGGCTGCTGACGGAGATCGCGGTACCGGTCACCGGCCACCGCCACACCTGGACGACCGTCTCCTCCGGGACGCCGGAACGGTACGACGGTGTCCACGACCTCCTGTTCACCCTGTGCGGCGCCTTCCGGCCGGCGTCCTTCCGCCTCGACCCGCCGGGCGACGGACCCGACGGCGTGCTCCCGGCCCGGCAGGGCGAGGGTGAGGGGGCCGCCGCATGAGCGCGCCTCCCTTCCTCTCGCTCCCCGCCGGTTTCCGGTTCGGGGCCGCCACGGCCGCCTACCAGATCGAGGGCGCCCATGACGAGGACGGCCGGGGTCCCTCCATCTGGGACACCTTCAGCCACACCCCGGGCCGCACCCTCGACGGCGCCACCGGCGACATCGCCGCCGACCACTACCACCGCCACCGCGAGGACGTGGCCCTGCTGCGCGACCTCGGCGTCGACAGCTACCGCTTCTCGATCGCCTGGCCGCGCGTCCTGCCCGAGGGCACGGGCCGGGTCAACGCCAAGGGCCTGGACTTCTACGACCGGCTCATCGACGACCTGCTGGCCGCCGACGTCGCACCCGCCGTCACCCTCTACCACTGGGACCTCCCGCAGGCCCTGGAGACACCACCCGACGGAGGCGCGCCGGGCCACGGCTGGCGGGTCCGCCGCACCGCCGAGGCGTTCGCCGAGTACGCGGCCGTCGTCGGCGCGCGGTACGGCGACCGGGTGGAACGCTGGATGACCCTCAACGAGCCGTACTGCTCCGCGTTCGTCGGCCACGCGGAGGGCCGGCACGCGCCCGGCACCCAGGAGGGCACCGGCGCGCTGGCCGCCGCCCACCATCTGCTCGTCGGCCACGGTCTCGCGGTCCGCGCCCTGCGCGAGGCGGGCGCCGGGAACATCGGCATCGCCCTCAACCTCGACCGTGTCCACGCCGCATCCGACCGGGCCGAGGACCTCGCCGCCCGCCGCCGCGCCGAGACCCTCCACAACGACATCTGGACCGAGCCCCTCTTCGCCGGCCGCTACCCCGCCCATGAGGCCGACACCTGGCCGCCCGGCACCGCCGACGGCCCGTGGCGCCTGCCCGGCGACCTCGAACTGATCGGCGCACCGCTCGACTTCGTCGGCCTCAACTTCTACCGGCCCCTCACCGTGGCCGCCGCACCGCACCGCGAACCCGATCCCGAGCGGCGCACCGCCGTGGACATCGGCGTGGTGGAGCTGGATCCGTACGGCACCCGGCACACCACCATGGGCTGGCCGGTCGTTCCGGCCGCGTTCACCGAACTGCTCCGCGAACTGCCCTCCCGTTATCCGGGGTTGCCGCCGGTGTGGATCACCGAGAACGGCTCCGCCGAGGCCGACACGGTCGCACCGGACGGCCAGGTCCACGACGGCGAACGGATCGGCTACCTCGCCGACCACCTCCGGGCCGTGGCCGACGCTGTCGCCGCAGGGGCGGACGTACGCGGCTACTACGTCTGGTCCCTGCTGGACAACTTCGAGTGGGCGCGCGGCTACGACCAGCGCTTCGGCCTGGTCCGCGTCGACTACGACACCCTCACCCGCACGCCCAAGGACAGTTACCACTGGTACCGGGCCCTGATCGCCGCGCACCGCGCGCGGACGGAGGACACCGCACGATGAAGTTCACCGACGGCTACTGGCTGATGCGCCCGGGCCACACCGCGCGCCACGCCACCGAGATCTCGGACGTCCACGTCGACGAGCACCGGATGACCCTCTACGCCCCGGTGAGACACGTCCGCGGGCGCGGCGACACGCTCAACAGCCCCCTGCTGACCGTCGAGTGCTGGTCGCCCGCCGAAGGGGTGATCGGCGTACGGGCCACCCACCACGCCGGATCGGTGCGCCGTGGCCCGCGGTTCGCGCTGCCCGGCGCCGAGGAGGGCGCCGGCAAGGTCCGGCGGGACGGCACGTTGCTGGAGCTCGTCTCCGGGGAGCTGACGCTGCGCGTGGACACCTCGGGACCCTGGAGGCTGGACTTCACTGCCGGGGGACGGACGCTGACCTCCGTGGGCGAGCGGGGCACGGGCTTCGTCACCGACGCCGAGGGCCGCCACCACATGGTCGGTCAACTGGCCCTCGGGGTGGGGGAGCTGGTGTACGGGCTGGGGGAGCGGTTCACCCCGTTCGTCAAGAACGGCCAGGCGGTGGACATCTGGCAGGCGGACGGCGGCACCAACAGCGAACAGGCGTACAAGAACATCCCCTTCCATCTGACGAACCGCGGGTACGGCGTCCTCGTCAACCATCCCGGCAGGGTGAGCTACGAGATCGCCTCGGAGACGGTGGGCCAGGTGCAGTTCAGCGTCGAGGACCACACGCTGGAGTACTTCGTGGTCCACGGACCGACACCCAAGGAGGTCCTGGAGCGCTACACCGCGCTCACCGGCCGTCCCGCGCTGCCCCCGGCCTGGGCGCTGGGCCTGTGGCTGTCGACGTCGTTCACCACCGACTACGACGAGGCCACCGTGAACGGCTTCATCGACGGCATGGCCGAGCGCGGCATTCCCTTGAGCGTCTTCCACTTCGACTGCTTCTGGATGCGCGGCCACCAGTGGTGCGACTTCGACTGGGACCCCGAGACCTTCCCCGACCCGGCGGGCATGCTGGCCCGGCTCAAGGAGCGGGGGCTGCGGGTCTCCGCCTGGATCAACCCCTACATCGCCCAGAAGTCGCCGCTGTTCGAGGAGGGCATGCGCGCGGGCCACCTCGTACGGCGGCCCGACGGCAGTGTGTGGCAGTGGGACCTGTGGCAGCCGGGCATGGCCCTGGTCGACTTCACGAACCCCGCCGCCCGCGACTGGTACACCGGCAAGCTGCGCGGCCTGCTGGACCAGGGCGTCGACTGCTTCAAGACCGACTTCGGCGAGCGCGTCCCCACCGACGTGGTCTGGCACGACGGCTCCGACCCGGACGGCATGCACAACTCCTACACCCACCTGTACAACCGGGCCGTCTTCGAGCTGCTGCGGGAGGTGCGCGGCGAGGGCGAGGCGTTGGTCTTCGCCCGCTCCGCCACCGTCGGCGGCCAGCAGTACCCGGTGCACTGGGGCGGCGACTGCGAGTCCCACTTCAACGCCATGGCCGAGTCACTGCGCGGCGGGCTGTCCCTCGGCCTGTCCGGGTTCGGCTTCTGGAGCCACGACATCGGCGGCTTCGAGGGCACCCCCACGCCCGCCGTCTTCAAGCGCTGGGTGCAGTTCGGCCTGCTCTCCTCGCACAGCCGGCTGCACGGCAGCAAGTCGTACCGCGTGCCTTGGGACTACGGAGAGGAGGCCGTCGAGGTCACCCGCGCGTTCACCCTCCTCAAGCACCGCCTCGCCCCGTACCTCCAGCAGGCCGCCCGACAGGCCCACACCACGGGGGTCCCGGTGATGCGGGCCATGGTGCTGGAGTTCCCCGACGACCCCACCGCCGCCTTCCTCGACCGCCAGTACATGCTGGGCGGCGACCTGCTCGTGGCCCCGGTCCTCACCGACGACGGCACGGTCGAGTACTACGTCCCCGAGGGCACCTGGACCAACATCCTGACCGGCGCCCGTGTCACCGGCCCGCGCTGGGTGCGGGAGCGGCACGACTTCCACACCCTGCCGCTGCTCGCCCGCCCCGACTCGGTCGTCCCCTTCGCCGCCGACGACCAACGGCCCGTCTCGGCCTGGGCGGACGGCGTCGAACTGCGTGTCCACGCCTTCGCCGACGGCGCCGAACGCACCGTGGTGATCCCGCGCCCCGACGGCCCCGGGGAGACGGCACGCTTCCACGTACGCCGGGACGGCGACCGGTACCACGTCACCACCGACAGTCCGCACCCCTGGCACCTGCGCACCGGCGGCCCCGACGGCGCCCTCCTCAGCACCACCGGGGGGCCCGCGACGGTCGGGGTTCCCGGCGCGGACCACCACGGGCCCTGAGGAATCCGGTCCGGATGAGGCGGGGTGGCGTGCCGGGCGCACGCCACCCCGGTCCGGCCGGTGCCACGGAAGGTCAGCCGCGGCCAACGTGGTCCACTTCTGGTTGCTGCCGCCGTGGCAGTCCCACAGGTGGAGCTGGGTGCCGTCGGCCGTCCCGCTGCCGCAGACGTCGAGGCACTTGCCCAGGGAGCGCAGGGTGCCGTCGGTGTACGCGGACCACACTCCACCCGGGCGGGCGCGGGAGCCGGGTTCCTCAGCGTCTCATGGGACGTATAGATACCACGTGGTTACGTGCATGACATCCCACGAATACAGGGAAGTTGAGGATGGCTGAGTCCAACCGTGGCTAACCATGCCCTGTTCCGTCGCCAGCTGACTCATTGACATCCTGTGTAGGGGGCTGGTTTCGCATCCAATGACCGTCGGTGCTCCACCCCAGCAGGCGTCGGGCCCGTCCGTCGTCCGCTGTTCCGCCGGCGTCGAAGGCGCCGCCCTCCGCGATCAGGGTCAGTCCCGCCAGGGCCGGCGCCAACCGGGCCGCGACATGGGCGGGGTGACGGGCCGTCTCCTCGTCCAGCCCGGCGATGATCCGCCGCTGCTCTCCGGGCGGGCAGAGGGACAGGTGGAACAGCATCTGGCGCCAGGCGTACGCCGCGTCCTTGAGGGTGCCAAGGGGGCGCGGGTTGTGGTGGACGCGCGCTGTCAGCCGGCACACCGTCACGAAGCACCGCCGTGCCAGGTCGGCCCAGCCCGGCTGCGGGGTGATGCGCGCCGGCCCGACCAGCGTGGCCAGGTTGTGCGTGGTGAGGATCTGCGCCTGCTCGATCACCGTGCCGTTCGCGGCGACCGACCAGAACCCGGACGGTGTCCCCGCGCGCTCGGCGCACAGGCGCGCGAAACCGGGAGACGTACGGGCGCCGGACGAGTGGGCCGGCGCCGCGCCGGCCTCCGCGATCGCCAGATCGCGGATCGCCGCGTAGTCGATGCCGTAGTAGCGCTCGTACAGTGAGCCCCCGCCGAGCAGGTCGCCCGCGATCCGCGCCGCCGTGAGGAACTTCGGGCTGAACGCGCCCATGAAGATGTCCGCCGCCAGCTCCTCCACGAACGGGGCGCCCAGGTCGCACCGGCGTCCCAGCTCACCCAGCTCACGGACCAGCGGGTTGGGCAGCAGGGTCCCCGGGAACGCCTGCACGGCCAGTTCGCCCAGCTGCCGCAGCACGGTGAGCGCGCCCTCGCCGTCGGCCCTGCCCAGCACGGCGGACCGCTGCCCCGACACCGCCCGTACCCAAGGCAGTTCCTCCACGCGCACCTGCCGCTCCAGGTTGAGCAGCAGCAGGGAGCGGCGGTTGCGGAACGCCCGGTAGTGCGCCGTCATCAGCGCCCGCAGCGCCTCGTCCCGGTACGACCGCGCGGTGGTCGCGGCGACCAACTGCGGTACCAGTTCGGCCAGTACCTCGGCCGACGGGACCACGCCCCGCTCCACGAGGGTGCCGATCGGCGCGCTCAGCGCGGACTCGACGACCCGGCCGATCACGGGCGGCACGGCGGCGCCGACGGGCAGCCCCGTCTCCCGGGCCTCCTCCTCGGTCACCGCGCGCAGGAGCGGGGCGACATCGGTGACACCGGTGTCCTGGGGGAGTACGGCGAGGCGGCGCAGCATCAGCTGGGCCAGGGCGTGGTGGGAGGGGAGGGCCGCCTGCGCGGCCTGGCCCCGGCGCAGCGCCGTGTGCGCCGCGGACCCGGGCAGACCGCGTCGCCGCACCATCGACTCCACCGCGTGCCGCAGCAGACCGAGCCGGCGCGCGTCCAGCGGCCGACCGGCGACGACCTCCTCCAGCGCGCCCCGCAGAATGCCCAGGTTCGACTTGGGGTCGCGGTGCTTGGTGCAGCGGGTGTGCTCCGCGGCGAGCCGCCGGTAGCGGCCGAGCAGCATCGTGCCGTCCGCCAGCCAGTCGTCGTCCGGGACGAGTTCGAGGACCCGGCCGTCCCGTGCGGTGCGCAGCCAGTGGACGAGGAGTTCGTCGCCGAACGGCTGCCACACGGCGAGCGCCTCGCGCTGGGTCTCGACGGCCGCGTTGGGCCGCCGTCGGATCAGGGTGTCGACGGTGTCGGAGACGGTGTACCGGTGGACCGCCGTGGCGGCGTCCGGCGCGGGGGCGTCCGCCGGGCGGGGCAGGAACCGCAGTCGGCCGGCGAACGGTTCCAGTTCCGCCGCGAGGTCGAGAGCCGCGTCCACTTCCTCGTGCCGCACCAGCCACGCCACGGTGAGCAGCGCCGCCTCCTCGGGGACGCCGATCTCGTAGTGGCCGCTGTCCAACAGGGCCCACAGCCAGGCCAGTCCGGGCTCGGTGAGGCAGTGGGCGAACAGCGCGCGCCGCTCGGCGGGCACCCCGAGGCTCCGCGCGGCCTCGATCTCGTACGGCTGGAGGGGGCCGCCCGCGCTCGCGGTCCCGGTCGCGAAGCCGCCCCGCACGACCTCGGGGGTCGCCCAGGCGGGGAGGTCGGCGACCGGGGTGCGGGAACCGATCGTCAGCCGGCCCGAGGCCATCCCCGCGAGGACCTGCCGCCAGCGCTGACCGCGCACTTCGGCCCGGCGCCGGGTGTCGGCGTCCTCGTGGGCCAGCCGGGTGGTGAAGGCCCTGGCCAGCTGGGCCGCCGCATAGGACGGCGCCGCGGTGGGGTGCTGCTGCTCAGCGTTGTCGTTCATGAGCCGACGTGGCGGGTTCCGCCCCCGCGCCCTCCGGGGCCCGAGCCCGGTGCTCTGCTGCTGAGCTACACGTCGATGACCGCAGAACCTAGACGCCGACCCGCACGCCGTACAACTGATTTCCGTGCGGTACTCGGCCGGTACCGTCCAGGTCCGATCGGCCCATGCGCGGGCGCGCCTCGGCTGTGCACGCCGCCGCCCGGTGAGGATCGGTGCACCGGCGGCCTCGGTACGGCCGCACGTCCTCACCTCCCGTGCGAAGGGGCCCGGCACCATGGAACCCATCGACGACCCCCTGTCGGGCGCAGGCCGCTACGGCGAGGCCGTCTTCTCTCCGGGGCAGGCGGGCGAGGGCGAGCGCATCGACTTCGGCGCGCTGGCCTACGACGACATCACCATGGCGCGGCTGCGGGCGCTCGGCGTCGGCCCCGGCTGGCGCTGCCTGGACGTCGGCGCGGGCACGGGCACGGTGTCCCGGCGGCTCCTGGAGGAGGCCGGGGTGGCGAGCGTGCTCGCCGTGGACCGCGACGTCCGTTTCCTCGGCGCCCGTACCGTCCCGGGACTCGACGTGCGGGAGGCCGACATCACCGCCCCCGACTTCGTGTCCGGCCGGTTCCGGCTCGTCCACGCGCGCTTCGTGCTGATGCACCTGCCCGAGCGCGACCGCCTGATCACGGCGTTGGCCGACCTCGTCGAACCCGGCGGCGTGCTGGTCCTCAGCGACGCGGTCGACCCGACCGGCGACCGGACGCCCGACACCCCCTACGACCGGGTGATGCGGGCGATGTGGCAGGGGCTGCGGGCCACTATCGGGACCGATGTCTCCCGGGTGCCGTCGTACCCGCACCTGCTGCGGGCGGCGGGGCTCGGGCCCGTGGCCGCCGAGATCCATGTGCCGCCCCTGCTTCCGGGCAGCCCCATCAGTCGCTTCTGGGCGAACACCTGGGAGCGGAGCAGGGCCGCGATGCTCGCCACGGGTCTCGTCGACGCCACGGCCGTCGACGAGGCGGTCCGCTACCTGGCCTCCGAGGAATGCGCCGCGCTCTCGGCCGGCATGCTGACCGCCTGGGGGTGGAAGCCCGGGAACGGCCGGGGACCGGAGGGAGGCTCGCGGTAGCGAGCGCCTTCCCCGTCGGCTGCCCCCGCCCCGCCACTCAGGCCGCGAGGGCCTCCTCGACGGTGGGGTGACAGGCGATGACCTGGTCCAGGGCGACCAGGTGCAGGAGCCGCCGCACCGGATCACGGGCGCCGGCGATACGGAGCCAGCCCTGTGCGCCGCTCACCTCGTGGTGGGCGGCGACGAGGACGTTGACGCCGCTGGAGTCCATGAAGGTCACCTCGCTGAGATCGACCACGGTCCGGGCGCCCGCGTCCCCGTCGGGCAGCAGGGCTTCGGTGAACCGCTCCTTGACCGTATGGTCGATCTCGCCGCGCAGCGTCACCACCCGGACGCCGTCGACGGAGGTGAGACCGATCGACAGCCGGCCGGGACGGGCTGCTCCATGGGTGTCTGTCACCGCTCGTGTCCTCGACTGCTGTGGTGGGTGGCTGCTCGGGTTCGGACAGGATGTACTTCGACAGCCTGCCACGATGGTACGGCGAACGGGTGTTCAATGCCTGGGTCGGTCTCAGGGAGCATGTGAGTGATGGTGCGGGGTACGCGCAGGCAGGTGAACGGGGGATCAAAGTGGACCCGGCGGAATCAGTTCCTGACGGCGAGGGCGGTGTGATGCCCGATGTCGCTCCGATCCAGGACACCGTCGCCCTGGACGGCGACGGGTCCTGCATCGCCGAGGCGCGGCACAGCGCCGCCGACTTCCTCACCCGTGTCCAGGTCGAGCACGGCGTGCCGGTGTCCGCTCGGGCGATGGAACTGACCCAGCTGGTGGTCAGCGAACTCGTCACCAACGCGCGCAAATACGCCCCCGGCCCGGTGCTGATGGAGCTGCGTGTCTCCGGCGCGATGGTCGAGGTGGCCGTCTGGGACAGCGATCCCGTCCTCCCGGTGGCCCGGGCCGCCGACCCGGGCCGGGTCGGGCAGCACGGCCTGGAGATCGTCATGGCCGTCGCGCACGGCTTCGAGGCGCGGCGCGAACCGGTCGGCAAGCGCATCACCGTCCGCATCGCCCTGTCCGACGACCCCGCCGTGGACGTCACCGGCCGTCACACTCCGTAGAGGAGAATCCGGGCGAATCCGGCGCCGCGTCGGGTCCTCGGGCCGCGTGCCGTGTCGCACATCGGGTGATGTCGCGGGAACTCGGGGAAAAAGTTGCGGCAACCGACGGGAGGTTGTCGTGGAGCGTGGAGATCTGGAACTGGGCGAGCTGCTGGCCGCCGCGGAGGCGGCCCCGCCCGGGGAGTCCGTCGACGTGGTCGCCCGTGATCTGCAGAAGCGGTTCGGTGCGCAGCGGGTCTCCTTCCTCTTCGCCGACCTCATCGGTCAGCGGCTGGTACGTCTCGCCGCGCCCGGCGGTGACACCACGGACCGCGCCGAGCCGATCGCCCTGCACGGCAGCGTCTACGACGGCGTGCTCCGCGGCCAGCGCCAACATGTGGAGCCGGACGGCCAGGACGGACTGCGCGTCGTCACGCCGGTCACCAACCGCGGCGACTGCATCGGCCTGCTGGAGGCGACCCTCCAGTCCGCCGACGACACCGCGCTGCGCCAGGTACGCGACGCGGCCCACGCGCTCGCCTACATCATCGTCACGGACCGCCGCTTCACCGATCTCTACCACCTGGGCCGGCGCACCACCGAGACCAGCCTCGCCGCCGAGATCCAGCACCAACTGCTTCCCTCGGCGCCCTGCTGCGAGGCCGACCAGTTCACCCTCGCCGCCGGGCTGGTCCCGGCCGACGACATCGGCGGCGACACCTACGACTACACCCTCGACCGCGACACGCTGCATCTGTCCATCACCGACGCCATGGGCCACGACACGGACTCCGCCCTGCTGGCCACCCTGCTGATCGGCGCTCTCCGGCGGGCGCGTCGCGGCGGCTGCGACGCCGTCAAACAGGCGGAACAGGCCCACCAGGCACTGCTGCGCCACAACTGCGGCCTGGCGACGGGCCAGTTGCTCTGCGTCGACCTCGACACGGGCGTCTGCGAACTGGTCAACGCCGGCCATCCCTGGCCCCTGCGGCTGCGCGACGGCGCCGTCGAGGAGGTCCCACTCGCCGTGAACCTGCCGTTCGGCGTCGCCGCGCCCATCCCCTACCGCGCCCAGGAGCTGCGCCTGCGCCCGAAGGACCGGCTGATCCTGCTCACCGACGGCATGCAGGACCGCGGCGCCGCGGCCGTCGACCTCGTCGCCCTCCTCCACGAGACCCGCGCCCTCCATCCGAGAGAAGTCGTACGCCGGCTGACCGGCGCCGTCTTCGACGCCTGCCGGGGCAACCTCACGGACGACGCCACGGTCCTGGTGCTCGACTGGCACGGCAACCGCCGCCGCCCCGCACCCGGAACGACCACTTCCCGCCCGGCCGCGCGCATGGCAGCCGACGACCGGGCAACGCGGCAGACGTGACACGTCTCGGAATCGTCGTACTGACCCTGATGGCCGCCTGCCTGGCCTCGGCGGCGGCGGTAGCGACCTCGCCCGACTGGTGGATCGCCGCGCTCCCGCTCACCTGCACAGGCGTCCTGGGCGCTTGGGATCTCACCCAACGCCGGCACTCCGTGCTGCGCAACTACCCCGTCCTCGGCCACGCCCGCTACCTCCTGGAGCGCATACGCCCGGAACTCCAGCAGTACTTCGTCGAGCGGAACTTCGACGGCCGCCCCTTCGACCGGGACGTCCGCAGCATCGTCTACGAGCGGGCCAAGGGAACCGACGCGGAGGAGCCGTTCGGCACCGAACGCGACGTGTACCGGCCGGGCCACGAGTCCCTGGTCCCGTCGATGGCGCCGTGCCCGGTGCCGGACGACCCGCCGCGCGTACGGATCGGCGGTCCCGAGTGCGGCCGCCCGTACGACATGGCCCTGCTCAACGTGTCGGCGATGAGCTTCGGCTCGCTGTCCGCCAACGCGGTCCTCGCGCTCAACGGGGGCGCGGCGGCGGGCGGGTTCGCCCACGACACCGGTGAGGGCGGCCTGTCCGAGTACCACCTGCGTCCGGGTGGCGACCTCGTCTGGGAGATCGGCACCGGCTACTTCGCATGCCGCACCGAGGACGGCGGTTTCGACGCCGCCGAGTTCGCCGACAAGGCCGCTCACGACCACGTCAAGTGCGTGTCCCTGAAGCTGTCGCAGGGCGCCAAGCCCGGTATCGGCGGCGTGCTGCCGGGCGCCAAGGTGAACGCCGAGATCGCCCGGGTCCGCGACGTGCCCGAGGGACGGACGGTCGTCTCACCGCCGTACCACCGGGTGTTCTCCACGCCACGTGAACTGGTGCGCTTCATCGCCCGTATGCGGGAGCTGTCCGGGGGCAAGCCCGCCGGGTTCAAACTGTGCGTGGGTTCACGACGGCAGTTCCTGGCCGTGTGCAAGGCCATGCTGGAGGAGGGCACGGCACCCGACTTCATCGTGGTCGACGGCGCCGAGGGCGGGACCGGCGCGGCGCCCCTGGAGTTCGTCGACCATGTCGGCACCCCCCTGACGGAGGGCCTGCACACCGTGCACAACGCCCTCGTGGGGGTGGGCCTGCGGGACCGGGTCAGGGTCGGCGCGAGCGGCAAGATCGCCACCGGCACCGACCTGGTCAAACGCATGGTCCAGGGCGCGGACTACGGCAACGCCGCGCGGGCGATGATGTTCGCCGTCGGATGCATCCAGGCACAGCGGTGCCACACCAACACCTGCCCCACGGGCGTCACGACCCAGGACCCCCGCCGGGCCCGCGCCCTCGACGTGACCGACAAGACGGCGCGCGTCCGGCGCTACCAGGAGGCCACCGTGGCCGGCGCCCTGCAGATCATGGCGGCCATGGGGGTCACCGACCCGCGTCAGCTGCGCCCGCACATGCTCCGCCGACGCGTCGACACCTGCACCGAGCGGTCCTACGCGGAGCTGTACGAGTGGCTCGCGCCGGGACAGCTGCTGGCCGAGCCGCCCGCCTCGTGGGCGGCCGACTGGCGGGCCGCGGACCCGGACCGCTTCACCGTCTGACCTGGAGGGCCCGCCGTCCCGCGGGTCCCCCCTCCGCACGGGACCGAGAAAAAAATTCCGAGGTCGGAGGAATGCGTGTCGGAGGCCGGGGTATGCGCGTGCTTGCCGGACGAAGGGCCGGCGTGGACGAGGTCGATCGACTGGGAGGGGCGGATGATGGCGACGGCCGTACAGACCACTGGACGGACGGCGGACGTTCCGGAGATCGCGGACCCTTCCAAGGTCGCACCGAAGGACGCACGTGAGCTGTCGAAGCTCTTCTTCGACCAGCTGGCGGTACTGGAGGAGGGCACCCCCGAGTACCAGTACGCCAGGAACACACTGATCGAGATGAACATGTCCCTCGTCCGCTTCGCGGCCGGTCGTTTCCGCAGCCGCGGGCCGGAGGAGATGGAGGACATCGTCCAGGTCGGCATGATCGGACTGATCAAGGCGATCGACCGGTTCGAGCTGTCCCGCGAGGTCGAGTTCACCTCCTTCGCCGTCCCCTACATCGTCGGCGAGATCAAGCGGTTCTTCCGGGACACCTCCTGGGCCGTCCATGTGCCCCGCAGGCTCCAGGAGGCCCGTGCGCAGCTCGCCCGCGCCAACGAGGAGCTGCAGAGCCGCCTCGGCCGGACCCCGACGACGAAGGAGCTCTCCGAGCTGATGAGCCTGCCGGAGGACGAGGTCGTGGAGGCCCGGCTGGCCGCCAACGGCTACAAGTCGGCCTCCCTGGACGCGGCGATCACCGGCAGCGAGGACGGCGAGTCCGCGCTGGCCGACTTCATCGGGGACGAGGACGCCGCGTTCGGTCTGATCGAGGACTTCCACGCCCTCGCCCCGATGATCGCCGAACTCGACGAACGCCATCGCAAGATCATCCACTGGCGGTTCGTGGAGGAACTCACCCAGGCCGAGATCGGCGAGCGCCTCGGCATCTCCCAGATGCAGGTCTCCCGACTCATCTCCCGCCTCCTGACCCGCCTGCGCGAAGGCATGCTCACCGGCGCCTGACGTCTGAGCCCGGCACCCGGGGGCGGTCGCGCCGACGCGACCGCCCCTCCGCATGGGCCGGTGTCAGCCCACGTGGACGCGGGGGCGCCGGGCCCGGTCAGGTTCCGCCTCGCGGAGGACCTCGCGCGTGACCGGGGCGACCTCGCCCTGGCCGAAGAGGAAGAACCGGAGGAAGTTGGCGAAGGGGGTGCCCTCCGTCCACTCGAAGTAGATGTGGGGTATGCCCCCGGTCGTGTCGCGGACGTGCAGGAGCAGCGCGGCCAAGGCGTTCGGCACCGAGGAGGACTCCAGCGTCAGCACCCGGTAACGGCCGTGCAGCACCTCGCCCCGGACGGTGAGGCCCGCCTCGAACTCCGAGGGGTCCGTCACCGTGACCTCCACGAAGACGACGTCCTCGGCCAGGGGCACGTCGTTGTCGTGACGGATCTGCTCGATCTTCTCCCGGTACTCGGTACTGTCCCGGCTGTCGGGCTCGTTGGCGACGAAGCGGATCCTGCGGTGGGCGATGTCCCGTACGAAGCGCTCCGCCACGTCGTCCAGTTCCACGCTCGTCACGCGCAGTTCGAAGGCGCGGGCCAGCCGGGACAGGAGGGAGACGAGGACGATGCCCGCGATGAAGCAGGCGCCGATCTTCACACCGTCGGGGCGTTCGACGACGTTCAGCACGGTGGTGTAGAGGAAGACGACCGAGATGACCGCGAAGGCGATCGTCCAGTTGCGCTGGCCCGCCTTGCGGGCCGCGATGGTCACCGCGATCGCCGCGGAGGAGATGAGGACCAGGACGCCGGTCGCGTACGCGCCGCCCTGGGCGTCGACGTCCGCGTCGAAGATCCAGGTGACCAGGAAGCCGACCAGGGTGAAGACGATCACCATGGGTCGGACGGCGCGGGCCCAGTGCGGGGCCATGCCGTACCGGGGGAGGTAGCGCGGCATCAGGTTGAGCAGGCCTGCCATGGCGGAGGCGCCCGCGAACCAGAGGATGGCGATGGTGGAGATGTCGTAGGCCGTGCCGAAGGTGTTGCCCAGGTAGTCGTGCGCGAGATAGGCCAGCGCGCGCCCGTTGGCGCTGCCGCCCGGCTCGAACTCCTTCTCCGGGATGAGCAGGGTGGTGATGAAGCTCGTGCAGATCAGGAAGACACTCATGATCACGGCGGCGGCCGTCAGCAGCCGCTTGGTGTCCCGGATCCGTCCCTTCGGGTTCGCCTCCGTGTCGCCCGGGTCGCCCTGCACATGCGGCATGACCGCGACGCCGGTCTCGAAGCCGGAGAGGCCGAGCGCGAGCTTCGGGAAGACGATCAGCGCCACACCGATCATGACGAAGAGGTTGCCGTGTTGGGCGGTGAGTGCGGTCGACCAGTCCGTGACGACATGGCCCTCGGTGGTGACATGCCACAGGCCGGTCACCACGACCACCGCGTTCAGTGCCAGATAGACGGCCACCAGTGCCACCGCCACGCCGATGGCCTCCAGGAAGCCCTTGAGGAACACCGCGCCGAGCAGGGCGATGAGCACGAGCGTGATCAGGACCTGCTTGTCGTGCAGGGCGTCGGCCAGGTGGGGGTTCTCGACCAGGTGCGTCGAGGCGTCCGCCGCCGACAGGGTAATCGTGATCAGGAAGTCGGTCGCCGCGAACCCCAGCAGGGTCAGGACGAACAGCTTGCCCTTCCAGAAGGTCAGCAGACGTTCCAGCATGGCGATGGAACCCTCGCCGTGGGGGCTCTCTTCGGCCACCCGCCGGTACACGGGGAGCGCCCCGGCCAGGGTGACGATCACCAGGACGACGGTCGCCACGGGGGAGAGCAGCCCGGCTGCCAGCGCCGCGATGCCGGGCTGGTAGCCGAGCGTGGAGAAGTAGTCGACGCCGGTCAGGCACATCACCCGCCACCAGGGTTGACCCCGGTGCGCGGACCCGGATCCGGGCCCCGGCTCAGGCTCGGGGTGCGGTGCGGTGTGGTCGCCGCCCTTGCCCATGTCGGACAGGCCCTCCAGCATCCACGCGCGCAGGCGGGTGGGACGGGTGGCCTCCGTGGCAGCCATGAGGGAACTCCAGACGTGCGGTGATACGAACAGTTCCGGCCATCGGAAGACCGCCGCATCAGCGTAAGCAGGGAGTGATTCCAAGGCCATGGCAAATGGGGCAGGGTGGCGTCAAGACCGCGTTAAGGAGTGCGCGGGATGGTCCGCGTGCGGTCGACGCCCTCCCGGGCCGCGCCCGGCCGGAGCATCTGACCCCCGGTCCAGGATCAGCCGGTCGTCGCCGGAGCGTCCGAGGAGCCCCGTCTCCTTCCGGAACGGGCCGAGTCGGACGAGCGTCGGTGCCTCGTGAGCCTTCAGTCACGCCTCAGGGACGTGTGCCGTTTCCCGTGAGAAATCCCTGGGACCCCAGATCGACAAGGGCACCGGACTTCCGCGCGTGACCGGTCAAAAGCGATGCGGCATCCGGCAATTCACGGCTCACGTGGTCAGTACCGTACGACAACCGAACATCAGCGCTGTCCGGCGCGGACACTTCATAGGGTCCTTGCACCGGCGGAGAGGGCGATGCCCGGTCCGCACCGTGATGGGGAGGAGATGTCGGGATGAGCAATGTGGAGATCTCGCTGAAGGAGATCATGACGTCGATCGAAGGCGCCTTGGGGACCGCGCTGGTCGACTACACGAGCGGGATGGCGCTGGGCACGCTCGGGGGTGGGAAGGACCTCGACCTGACCGTCGCGGCGGCGGGCAACACGGATGTGATCCGCGCCAAGACCCGCACCATGGAGCACCTGGGGCTCACGGGCGAGATCGAGGACATGCTGATCACGCTCGGCAGCCAGTACCACATCATCCAGCCGCTCAAGGGCCGCAGCGGCAACGGTCTGTTCCTCTACCTCGTGCTCGACAAGGGCAAGTCGAACCTCGCCATGGCCCGCCATCAACTCAAGCGCGTCGGAGCGGATCTCCACGTATAGCGATGCCGTGATGCGCGCCCTCGCATGCCCATGACTTGAAGACTTCTTCAACTGGGAATATCCAGATCAGGTCAATGCCATGGGTGTGCGGGGCCGGATCAGCGAGGATTGGCGCAGCACACGGCGCCGGCCCCCGTCGAGCCGTCCGTGGTGGCATCTGGGCCGACGCCGAGAGAAAGCCCAGAGAAAGCCCAGAGAAAGCCCGTCGAACACGGCAGGGAGCGAGCGATTCCCATGCAGGTCCCCCTCTACCAGGCCAAGGCCGAGTTCTTCCGCATGCTCGGACACCCGGTGCGCATCCGGGTTCTGGAACTGCTGCAGAGCGGCCCGCTCGCCGTGCGCGACCTGCTCAGTGAGATCGAGATCGAACCATCCAGCCTGTCCCAGCAACTGGGTGTCCTGCGCCGTTCGGGGATCGTCGTCTCCATCCGGGAGGGCTCCACGGTCAGCTACGCGCTCGCCGGCGGCGACGTGGCCGACCTGCTGCGCGCCGCTCGCCGCATCCTGACCGAATTGCTCGCAGGTCAGAGCGAGTTGCTCGCGGAACTCCAGCAGGCGGACTTCCAGCCGGCTCTCACACCGGGCGGAGCCGACCCGCGCGCGTGACCCGACGTGCGACCCGGGCGAGCCCCTGCGCGAGCCCCGACCCGGTCCGACAGGCCCCGACCGGGCGACATCGCGTCCAGCCGGTCGGCCGAGCGTGATCCCCGGGATGTGGTGAAGTGGGGATCATGACGACGAGTGACACGATCGTGGTGCCGGAGCTGTACGTCGGCTACCCCGGAGTGGCCTTCGGGGGCTATGTCGCTGGCACTCTGGCGCAACGGTCCGAGGCGAAGACGGTACGGGTGGACTTCCATGGGCCGGTGCCGGTCGAGGTGCCCGTACGGATCGCCGAAACGGCGGACGGCGGCGTCGAGTTGGGCGAGGCCGAACAGCCCCTCGCCTCCGCCCGCCCCGCCGAGCTGCCGCTCGATGTGCCGGCCGCGCCCTCCTGGGACGAGGCGGCCGCCGCGGCGGAGAGGTTCCGCGCGACACCGCCCCCGGGTGTGGTCGACTGCTTCGGCTGCGGCCTGCGCACCGCCGACCGCGGCCTGCGCGTCTACTGCGGACCGGTGCCGGGACAGGACGTCGTGGCCACCGCCTGGACCCCGTCGCCGGTCTTCGCCGACCCGGACGGCCTGCTCCCCACCCGTCTGGTCTGGGGCGCCCTGGACTGCCCGGGACACTGGGCGGGCCGCTTCCTCGGCACCCAGCGCCCCGGCGCGGTCACCGCCTCCCTCACCGGCACGGTCCTGCGGCCGGTCGCCGCGGGCGAGCCGTACCTCCTGTACGCCTGGCTGCTCTCGGAGTCCGGCCGCAAGCACACGATGGGCGTCGCGCTCACCACACCCGAGGGCGAGCTGTGCGCCGCGTCCGAGTCGCTGTGGATCGACCCCCGCCCCGCCTCCTGAACCGCGGCTCCTCCTGTGAACGGCGACTCCTCCTGGCGCTACGGCGTGTACGGGGCGTCGCTGTGGTGCAGTTCCACCATGGAGGCGCCGCTGACCTCGTACACCGCGGTGCGGGTGAGGGTGACGACGGCCGCCGGATCGTCGTCGCCGCGCGTCCGGTAGACGACGGTCACCTGTCGCGGCGGCCCGGCGGACGGGAAGTCGATGGAGACCACGGGGGTGCGGTCGCCCAGCTCGGCGGCGGCCGCGGGCACGGGGGTGCCGCCGTCGTTGCGCCAGGTGACCAGCGTGTAGAACTTGCCCGTACCGCCGGTCGAGATCTTCAGCGCGCCCACGGCGTCGGCCGCGCTGTCCCCGGTGATGTCACCGATGGCGCACTGCGGTTGCAGCTCGATCACCACACCGTCCGGACCCTCCCAGCGGCCCGCGCTGAGGGAGGCCCCCGCGATGCCGTACCCCTCCAGCCCTCCGCCGTCCAGGGACGCGTTCTGCAACTGCGCGCAGGTCATGGCCTTGGCGC
This sequence comes from Streptomyces sp. NPDC030296, assembly GCF_055572815.1. Lineage (NCBI taxonomy): Bacteria > Bacillati > Actinomycetota > Actinomycetes > Kitasatosporales > Streptomycetaceae > Streptomyces > Streptomyces sp. NPDC030296. The sequence continues at coordinate 374,980 of NZ_JBVICQ010000005.1, read as the reverse complement.
CACCGGCTGTCGTACCGCTCGGCTTCGAGGACGGGGTCTTGGTGGGGGTACCGGGTGTCTTCTTCGGGCCGCCGGGCGTCTTCGCCGGCGTGGGAGTCGCGGACTTCGACGCCTTGCCCGGCTTCCCGCTCCCGCCCGACTCTCCCGGAGCCAGGTCCTTCGGCCCGCAGGCCACCACCAGCCCCGCGATCAGCGCCGCGGCGGCCGTCTGGGACATCCGTCTCGCACAACCCCTGGATCGGTTCACTCGTCACACTCCGTCGCGCCATGGCCCGGCCCTTCCGCCGGGCACGGTCGGAGACGCGGACGGGTGATACCCGGTTGCACCGAGTTGTCCCTGTTCTGTAACGCGCTCCCCAACGCCCGACCGGGGTGCGTATCGCCGTGGCTGTCGCGAATGTCATGACCGCGTACCGGAGCGGGCGCGGGCGATGCCGGGCGACGCGGACGCTCCCTACCCTCTGCTCACTGACCACGAGTCACGGGGGAGGCACCCATGGACATCAGAGCCGCATCCAGAGCCGGAACGAGCGCCGGAACCGAAGCCGCATCCAGAGCCAGGGCCAAGGCCGAGGTCGCGGTGGTGCCCGCCCGGCGGGCGACGCTCGCCGTCAGCCTCGTCCGCCGGCACCACGGCGCGGAGGTCGAGGTTTCCAGCCAGTTCCTCGACGAGCCCGGCCTGCGCCGTCTCCTGGACACCCTGCACCCGCTGTCGGACAAGGAACTGGCAAGGATGCTGCGCGAGAAGACGATCACCCAGGGCTATTGAGCGGAAGGGCCTGCGCGCACCAGATCGTCTTGCCGTCGCTGGTGTGCCGGGTGCCCCAGCCCTGGGTGAGCTGGGCGACGAGCAGCAGACCGCGGCCGCCCTCGTCGAAGGCGCGCGCCCGGCGCAGATGCGGGGCGGTGTTGCTGCCGTCGGAGACCTCGCAGATCAGGGCGGTGTCACGGATCAGGCGCAGTCGGATCGGTGGCTCGCCGTATCTGATGGCGTTGGTGACCAGCTCACTCACGACCAGTTCGGTGACGAACGCCGCCTCGACCAGCCCCCACGCCTCCACCTGGTCGACGGCCGCCTGCCGGGCCTGCTGCACCTGCGCGAAGTCGGCCTCGACGTCCCAGTCGGCGACATGGTGGGGATCCAGCGCGTGTGTGCGCGCGAGCAGCAGGGCCGCGTCGTCGGTCCGGCGATCGGGCAGGAGCATGGCGTCCATCACCGTGTCGCAGAGGGTCTCCAGTGACGTCGCGGAGGGCCGCAGGACCCGCAGCAGTTCGGCGATCCGCTGGTCGACGTCGCGTTCGCGGCTCTCCACCAGGCCGTCGGTGTACAGGGCGAGCAGACTGCCCTCGGGGAGCTCCACCTCGGTCGCCTCGAAGGGCAGCCCGCCGATGCCGAGCGGCGGCCCCGGCTGCGCGGGCACGGGCATGCTGGCGCCGTCCGGGAAGACGACCAGCGGCAGCGGATGGCCCGCGCTCGCCACCGTGAAACGGCGCGAGACCGGGTCGTAGACGGCGTACAGACAGGTGGCCCCGGACTCGCCGGTCGGCTGGAAGTGCCCGCCGGGCTGGTGGTCGCTGGAGAGGTGCAGGACCAGATCGTCCAGATGGGTGAGCAGCTCGTCCGGCGGCAGGTCCACGTCGGCGAGGGTCCGCACCGCCGTGCGCAGCCGGCCCATGCTGGCCGACGCGTGCAGGCCGTGCCCGACGACGTCGCCGACGACCAGGGCGACACGGGCGCCGGACAGCGGAATGACGTCGAACCAGTCACCGCCCACCTCCGAGCCGGTCCCGGCGGGCAGATAGCGGGAGGCCACCTCGACCGCCTCCTGGCTCGGCAGCCGCTGCGGCAGCAGACTGCGCTGCAGGGTCAGCGCGGTCGTGCGCTCGCGTGAGTACCGGCGGGCGTTGTCGATGGCGACGGCCGCCTTCGCGGTCAGCTCCTCGGCGAGGATCAGATCGTCGGCGGTGAAGGCCTCGGGCCGGTCCCGGCGGGAGAACACGACGACACCGAGGAGCGCGCCGCGCGCCCGCAGCGGCACCGTGATCCGGCCGGTCAGTCCGTCCTCGGCGAGCGACTCGTCGATCACCGGGTTGCCCGGCGGCCAGTGGGCCGGGTCGGCGGCGAGCCCCGGCCCGAACGCCCATTCGCCGCCCTGCCCGGACTGCGCGGTCAGCTCGACCGTGGACCTGCCCGTGGCCATGCAGCGGGCGGCCACGGAGCCGGCGGCGTGGCTGACCGGCTTGGGGGGCTCGGGGAGAGAGGAGTCGTCGTCCCTCGCGCTGTGCCGGGCGGCGCGGCTGAGCGTGAGGGCCTCGCGGGGGCTGAGCGCGGGGGGCGAGGGCGGTTCCTCCCCGCGCAGCACCTCGTCGAAGAGGTCAACGGTGACGAGGTCGACGAATCCCGGTACGGGGGTCCTGGCCAGCTCCTCGGCGGTGCCGATCACGTCGAGTGTCCGGCCGATGCCGCCGCTGGCCTCGTTGAGGATGAGAAGACGCTGCCGGGCCCAGTACTCGGCGCTCATGTCGAATCCCCAGTTGGCGACCGCGCGGACGTTGCCCTCGGCGTCCCGGACGGGCCAGATGCTGGTGGCCCAGGCGTTGGCGTAGTCACTGCCGCGCGGGCGGAAGACGGTGATGAGACGCGTGGCCTCGCCCGTCCTCGCCACTTCGGCGAGCGCGTCGGTATAGGGCTTGTCGTCCCGTTCGGGGAACAGCGAGCGGTCGAACTCGGGAAGCACCTCGCGGTACTTCTTGCCGAGCACCTGCTCCTCGGTGTGCGCGATCACCCGGCCGGAGGAAGCGTTGATCCACAGGAACCGCAGCTCGGGGTCGTAGACGCCCAGAGCGAAGGGGCACTGCTCGAAGGCCCGGTCGGCGATCACCGGGCGGCGCCCCCAGCGTTGCACGGTCAGGACGTGGCCCAGTGCCCGGCTGTCGGTGCCGCGCAGGGGGTGGGCCGCCACCACGGCGTCCACCGTGGATCCGTCCCGGTGGCGGAGGGGGACGAACCCCGTGGGGTCGGGGCCGACGCCATGGTCCGCCGGGAAGCCGGGCGGTACGGGATCGGCCAGCAGCTCGGCCACGGGGCGCCCGACGGTGTCCGCCGCCGTCCAGCCCAGCAGCAGCGTGGCTCCCTCGCTCCAGCCGCTCACCACGCCGTCCGCGTCGACCACGACGGCGGCGGTGGGGGCGTCCTGCTTGCCGGCCATCTCCACGCGTCACGCCTCCGTCCGGACAGCCGCGCCCGCCAGGGCCGGTTCTGCCGGCCCGTGTCTCCAGCCTAGATCCGCTCACGTTCCCCGGCGCTTCGACAGGATCCGCCGGGGACCGCGACGGGGACCTCCGGGGCAGCGACGAGCACTGGGCGGACGGCGGGCAGGCCGCGCGACGCATGCCCCCGCCCACCCTGGCGGGGGCTCAACCGCGCAGCCCCCGCAGTATCACCTTCAGACGCGAGGGGCAGCAGGTCGTCCCGGGCGACCACGTCGCGGACGGCGCCCGCCATGTGCGCGAGATCCAGTAGCCGGCCGGCGAGCGTGTCCGGCCCGGTCGTCAGTTCCTCGGCGCGGGCCAGGGCCCGAGCCGGCACCGCGGTTCGGGGGTGGGGACGTGCCGGTGGACGGTGGCCACCCCCACCTCGGCGAGGCGGGCGACGTCGTTCAGCCGCAGCGGGGTGCCGTCGTCGACGTGACGCCGGGCCGCATCGACGATCCGCTGCCGGTCGCGGGCTGCGTCCTTGCGCCCGAGAGGGAACCGGCGAAGCAAGCGCGTGCCAAGCATCGTCTGACAAAGGCAAGTTGGAGAAGGTAGGTGGACCGAAAGCGATCACGAGGCGACCAAAGTCGGTCGTAGAATGCCCTCTGTCACCCGCACGCCACCGACGCCGCGAAGCGGTCCGGTCCGTGCGGTTGGAAACGGGGGGTTCTGGTGGGGGAACGAGCCGTGCCGGCAGGCGTGTTGCGGTTCATCGTGCTGCGGGCGTGGGCGCATCGCGCGCTGCTCGGCGCCGTACTGCTGACTGTCTTGTCGACGACGGCCGTCCTGGCCGCGCTCACCGCCTACTCGAGCGCCATCGGCGACGCGGCGCTGCGCCGGTCGCTCGCCGAGGAACGCACCGCCGCCGAGGCCGCCCTGGTGGTCAAGGCCGACGTGCCGGCCGACGAGAGGCAGGCGGCCGACGACGCCGTGCGGGCCGACTCCCGCACCATCTTCGCCGGGCTGCCCGTCAAGGTGCGCACACTGCTGCGATCCGGCCCCTACGCCCTGCCGCCCACACTGCGACCGGCCTCCGAGCGGGGCGGCAACCCGGACCTCACCCACTTCGCGGCCCTGGACCGCACCCAGGTGCGGGCCGTCGCCGGACGGCTCCCCCGGAAGGGAGCGACCTCGGGGCCCCTGGAGGTCGCGCTCCCGCAGAGCGCCGCCCGACAGCTTCGGATCGAGCCGGGCGACCGGCTGACCGTCACCGACCAGCTGGACGGCCCGGCCGTGCGCGTACTCGTCACCGGCGTGTACCGGCCGGTCGACGTCGGGGCACCGTACTGGCAGCTGGACGACCTCGGCGGCCGCGGGGTGAAGGCGTCGAGCTTCACGACCTACGGCCCTCTCCTCACCGCCGCCGGCGTGCCGACGTCCGGCCGGGTGAGCGTCGGCTCGTCGGGCTGGCTGGTGTCGGCCGACTACTCCTCGCTGACCACGGAGCGGATCGGCGCGCTGCGCGAAGGCGTCCGCTCGGGTAGCGCGAAGCTGCGCGAGCGGCCCGCGCTCAGCGGCGCCACCACGGCGGCCACCGCCCTGCCCGACGTACTGGACCGCGTCGAACGCTCCCTGCTCGTCACCCGCTCCAGCATGCTCATCGTCGCCGCCCAGCTCGGACTGCTCGCGGCCTGCGCCCTGCTGCTCGTCGCGGGACTGCTCAGCTCCGAACGCATGGACGAGACCGGGTTGCTGCGAGCGCGCGGCGCCACCCGGGCCCGCCTGGCGGGCCTCGCCGCGCTGGAGGCCGTGCTGATCTCCGTGCCGGCGGTGGTGACGGCGCCGCTGCTGTCGGGACCGCTGACGGGGCTGCTGGCCGCGCAGGGCGCGCTCGGCAGGACCGGCGTGCGCGTCGACCTGACCGCCGCCGGCCGGCCCGAGGTGTGGGTGGTCTCCGTGAGCGTGGCCGCGCTGTGCGCGCTCGCGGTGGCCGTCCCCGCGTGGCGGGCGTCCCTCGCCACGGCTCGGGCCGCCGCCCTGCCCGCACCGCTGCGCGCCGGCGCGGACCTCGGACTGGTCGCCGTGGCCGGTGTCGCCTTCTGGATGCTCTCCGGCCGGGACTCCGGCGCCGTCACCGCCGACCGCGAGGGCGTCCTCGACGTCGACCCGCTGCTGGTCGTGGCGCCCGCCCTGGTGCTCCTCGCCGGAACGGTCCTGGTACTGCGGTCGCTGCCCCTCCTGGCGCGGATCGGTGAACGACTCCTCACCCGTGGGCGCGGCCTGACCGCGGCCATGGTCGGCTGGCAGTTCAGCCGCCGGCCCATGCGCGGGGCGGGCCCTGTGCTGCTCCTGGTCATCTCCGTGGCGCTCGGTGTCATGGCGATCGGGCAGGGCGCGTCCTGGCACCGCTCCCAGGCCGACCAGGCCGACTTCCGCGTGGGCGCCGACGTACGGGTCCTGGCCTCCGGCGGCGACGGGTTAGGCCGTACGGACGTCTACACGGACCTCCCGCACGTCGACGCGATCGTCCCCGCGGCCCGTGGCACGGTGGCACTCTCCGGCAGCCGTACCGCGACCGTCGTCGCCCTGGACACGGCTCGGGCGTCCGGGGTGGTACGGGCACGGCGGGACCTGTCGGACGGCCCGCTGCTCGCCGGGCTCGCCCCGCGCGGTGCGCCGCCCGCCGACGTGGAGATCCCCGAGGGCACGACCCGGCTCACGCTGACCGCCACCCTGCACAGCACCCCGCGCGGGCAGGGCGCGGACGTCACCCTCACGGTGCTGGACCGCCACGGCACCTCCTACGAGATACCGTCCGGCCACCTCCCCGCCGACGGCCGCCCCCACGAGCTGACCCCCGAACTGAACGGTGCCCGCGGCCCGTTGACGCTGTCCGGACTCGAACTGACCACGCCGCAGCCGTTCAGCCGACCCCACCGGCACCGCCTGGTCCTCGACACGCTGACCGCGGCGGCCGGCGGCGGCCACGAACAGAAGTTGACCCTGCCGACGAAGTGGACGACCGCGATCGAGGCCGACACGCCCTCCGTCCCCGACGACGACGCCATCGCTTCGCACCCTCGGATCACCTCCACGGCGCCCGTCACCATGACGTACAGCACCGGGTACCAGCCGCCGGACGTGTCACCGCCCGCCTCGCCGCTGGAGGTCCGGCTGAAGGTCACCCAGCCCGCCGAGCCCGAGGTCGTCGCGGTCGCCACCGACCGTTACCTCACCGCGTCCGGGACCCGTCAGGGCCAGCGTCTGCAGGTCACCTTCGAGGGCCACTCCGTGCCCGTACGTGTCGTCCGCACAGCGAGCGCCCTGCCCACGACGGAGACCACCGCACAGGACGGCGGGGCTCTGATGGTCGATCTCCGCGCCCTCAACCAGGTACTGCAGGCCCGCCACGGAACCAGCCTGAAGCCCACCGAGTGGTGGCTGCGCACGAGCGCCCCCGGTGCCACGGCGGCCGCCCTACGGGCGCTGCCCGACATCGACCCGGAGCAGGTCATGGTGCGCGACGAGACGGCGGCGCAGCTGAGCGACGACCCGTTCGGGGCTGCCCCGGAAGCCGCGCTGGTCGCGGCGGCCGCCGTGACGGTCCTCTTCGCCTCGCTCGGCTTCGCGGTGAGCGCGGCGGGCGCGATCCGCGCCCGGGACGGCGAGTTCGCCGTGCTGCGCGCCCTCGGGACACGGCGTCGCCGGCTCGCCCGGCTGGTCGCCGCGGAACACGGCGTGCTGGTGGCCCTGGCGCTGCTGGTCGGCACGGCCCTGGGCGCCGTGCTGACGTACGCGCTCGTGCCGCTCGTCGTCCTGACCGGGCAGGCCACCCGGCCGCTCCCGCCGGTGCTCGTCGAACTCCCGCTCCTGCGGCTCGCCGCGCTGCTGGCGGCACTCGCCGCGGGCCCCACCCTGGTGACGGTGGCCCTCGCGCTCCGGCGCGCGAAACCCGTGACGACGACTCTCAGGGACGAGGTGACGCGGTGAGCGCGCGACCAGTGCCCCCTCAGGGCAAGGGGACGGAGGCGGCGCCCCCGCACGCGGGGGCCGGGCTGCGGACCCGGCTGAGGGCCTTCGCCGGTACCTCGGTGGCCCTGGCGCTGCTGGTGGCCGTGACGGCCGCGCTTGCCGCCGCGTACCCCCGTGCCGTCGACCGGTACGGGGACGCGGGGCTGCGCCGGGCCATCGAACAGGCCCGTCCCGACCGGACGACTGTGCAGATCCAGGCATCGCCGCCCTGGATGGTGTCGCTCAAGCAGATGGAGTCCCTCCTGCGCGCCGGTCCGCTGGCCAAGGCACAGACCGAGGTGCTGGCCGCGGCAGAGGCGCCGCTCGTTCCCGACCGCGCGCAGTCGTCGTACGGCGTACGCACGACCGTCCCCCTGGAGACCTCCGAATCCTGGCTGGCCCAGCCCGCCGGTCTGCCCGCCCAAGTGGTGCTCGCCGCACAGCACGACCTCGCCTCCCACTCCCGCCTCTCGGCAGGCCGGCTGCCCCGCACCTCGGGCGAACCGGTGACCGCGGCCACCGAGAGCGTCGAGGCCGCCGTCACCGCGGACACCGCCCGCACGCTCAACATCAAGGTCGGCTCCGTGATCCGCGTACCGGGCTCGGGACGCGGCCCGCTCGCCGTCCGGATCACCGGGATCGTCGTCCCCCGCAGCCCCGACGGCGCCTACTGGTCGGCACTGCCGGTACTGCGCACCCCCGCACTGAGCCGTCTACCCGGTAGCCAGCTCGCGGAGGTCTACTGGCTCGGCGGCCTGCTCCTCGCCCCCGACGCCGGTCCGGCCCTCCTGGGCACACCCGGCCGGCCGGACCGGTACTGGAACGTGGCCCCCGACGTCGCCACCCTGCGCGGCCACGATCTCGACCGGCTGGCGTCCGCCGTCGCCGCTCTCGAGTCGGGCCCGGGAGTGCAGCGCCTGCGGGCGGCCGTCGACGACGAGCTGGAGGCCCAGACGAACCTCGACGAGGTCCTCGCCGACCACGCCCGACTGCGCTCCGGGATCGAGCCACTGCTCGTCCTCGCCGCCGTCGGGACCGGCAGCCTCGCCGTCATCGTCCTGGCCATGGCCGGCGGAGTCGCGGCCGATCGCCGCCGCGCCGAACTGGCCCTGCTCCGGGCCCGCGGCGCCTCCTTGCCACGCCTCGCCGCCCGGCTGCTGGCCGAGACGGCGGCGGTGGCGGTACCGGCCGGTGCCCTCGGACTCACCGCCGCACTGCTCCTCCTGCCCGACGCCCGCACCGCACCCGCCGTCACCGCCGCTCTCGCCGTCACCCTGCTCGCCTGCCTCGCGCTGCCCCTGCGGGCCGTGGCGGCGCACCGCACGGTGCGGATGCACGACGGCCGGGAGGACCTCACGGCGACCCGGCCGTCGCGGCGACGCACGGTCGTGGAAGCGACGGTGCTGGTGATCGCGGCGGGCGCGGTAGCCGCCCTGCGCCGCCAGGGATCCGGCGGCACCGGCCTGGTGGCCGCCGCCCCCCTGCTCACCGGCGTGGTCGCGGCTCTGCTGCTGGCCCGTCTGCACCCCCTGCCGCTGCGCGCGCTCAGCAAGGCCGCCGCACGCCTGCGCGGCCTGGTGATCCCGCTGTCGCTGGCCCAGGTGGCCCGCGCCCCCGGCTTCGCCGTGCTGCCGCTGCTCGCCCTGCTCAGCGCCCTGACCACGGCCGCGTTCGGCGGCTCCGTCCTGGCGGGGGTCACGGCGGCCCGCGACCAGGCCGCGCTCCTCGACGTCGGCGCCGACGGCCGCGTCGAGACCACCACCGGCCGACTCCCGAAGGCCCTGCCCGAACGCGTGCGTGGGCTGCCCGGCGTACGGGACGTGACGGCGGCGAGCGTCACCCACGAGGCGAAACCGCAGCAGAACGGCCAGCCGGTCCCGCTGGCCGGCGTGGACCCCGCCGCCTACGCGCGCCTGTCGCACCGCACGGGACTGGGCGCCTTCGACGCGGCGAGCCTACGAAGCGCGGACGCGCGCGAGGGTGGGAACGAGGTCGACGCGAAGGGCCGGGGCGAGGGCGAGGACGCCGGTGCGGGCGACGGCGCCGATCGGCCGCTGCCCGCGCTGGCCTCCCCCCGAGTGGCCGAGGAGTACGGCACCGGCCCGTACGCCGTCCTGCTCCCGGACGGTACCTCCGTCACCGTCCAGGTCGTCCTCGTCCGGGAACACACCCCGGCGGTGATCGGCGACGACTTCCTGATCGTGGACCGTGCCGGGCTTCCCCGCGCGGCGGCGCACGCGACGACCCTGCTGCTGACCGGCGACACCCTGGACGGGCGGGCGCTGCGTTCGGCGGCGGACGGCACCGGCGCATCCGTCCGGCTGCGCGCGGAGGAACGCGCGCGGCACGTCGACTCACCGCTGCAGTCCGGCGCGGAACGCCTCTACGTCGTCGCGGTCGCCGCGGGCGCCGGGTACGCGGTCCTCGCCCTCCTCCTGACCGTGCTGCGCACCGCGCCCGAACGCAGCGCGCTGCTCGCCCGGTTGCGCACGATGGGCATGAGCCGCTCCCAGGGCCGACGGCTGCTGATCCTCATGGCGCTCCCACAGGCGTTCCTGGCCGCGGCGGGCGGCGTGCTGACCGGCTGGGCCGGCATCCACCTGCTGTCACCCGGCATCGACCTCGCCTCCATCGCCCTGGCCTCCCCGTCCGGCCTCGAAGGTGCCGCGCTGCGCACGGATCCGCTCTCGCTGGCGGTTCCGGCGCTGACCGTGCTGCTGCTGGCGGTCGGCGTGCCGGCAGCCCAGGCCTGGTGGACCGGCCGACGCGGCTCGGTGACCGAACTGAGGCTGGGTGACAACTAGACGATGAGCCGCACGTCGAACAGCCCCGGGGCCCGCCGTCCGGATCACGCCCGTCGTGATCACGCCGGTACGGGGACCGGTGCCGCCGGTCCCTGCGGGCTCGGTGTGACCCGAACGCCCTGCCGCCGGGCCCCGCGCCTCGGTGCGATCCACACGGCATGCCGTTGGGCCCCGGCTCCGCACCCCGGCGTGATCCGCGCGGCATGCCGTCGGGTCCCGTGTCCCGGCCTGATCCGCACGGCGGTTGTCCGCCCCCTCCGGTACCGGCCCGTGTCCTTTCGTCCGCCCAGGAGCAGCCGATGACCACCACTCCCACCTTCCACGAGCTCGCCGACCGCGCCCTCGCCGCGCGCAACGCCGCCGCCTACGGTCACGACGCCCTGATCACCTGCGACCGGGTCGTACGGATCTTCTCCGCCGACGGCGTGGAGGTCCAGGCGCTGCAGGGCCTCGATCTCCTCGTGCGGAAGGGAGAGCTCATGGCCCTGGTCGGCGCCTCCGGCAGCGGCAAGTCGACCCTCATGAACATCCTGGCCGGACTGGACAAGCCCACCGCCGGTGCGGCCCGCGTCGCCGACCACGACCTGATCACCATGTCCGCGAAGGAGCGCCTCGCGTACCGTCGCACGACCGTGGGCTTCGTCTGGCAGCAGACCTCCCGCAACCTCCTGCCCTACCTCACCGCCGCGCAGAACGTCGCCCTGCCCCTGCAGCTCGCGAGCACCCGAGGCGGGCGCCGCGCCCGGGCCGACCGCGCCAAGGAGCTCCTCGACCTGCTGGACGTCGCCGAGTGCCGCGACCGCCGACCGCACCAGATGTCCGGCGGCCAGCAGCAGCGCGTCGCCCTCGCGGTCGCCCTCGCCAACGACCCCGCGGTCCTGCTCGCCGACGAGCCGACCGGGGAACTCGACTCCCACACCGCCGAACAGGTCTTCGCCGCGTTCCGCACCGCCAACGAGGAACTGGGGACCACGATCGTCATCGTCACCCACGACCAGTCCGTCGCCAGTGAGGTCCGCCGGACCGTGGCCATCAGGGACGGCCGCACGTCGACGGAGGTCCTGCGTCACAGCGAGGTCGACTCCGCCACCGGCCAGGAGAACCTGGTCGCCCGCGAGTACGCCATGCTCGACCGGGCCGGCCGCCTCCAACTCCCCGCCGAGTACACCCGCGCCCTCGGGATGCGTGACCGCGTAGCCCTGGAACTGGAGCCCGACCACATCGCGGTCCGCCCGGACGACACACGGAACGACGACGCCCAGGCGTGAGAACGACAGGTCTCAGGACTCGGTGATCTCGCCGTCCTTCAGTTCCAGCACACGATCGGCGAGGTCGAGAAGGGTCGCGTCGTGGGTGGCCACGAGAGCCGTGATCCGCTCGCTGCGGACGACCGCGCGGAGCAGTTCCATCACGGAGTGCCCGGTCTCCGCGTCGAGCTGACCGGTCGGCTCGTCGGCGATGAGGATCGAGGGGCTGTTGGCCAGGGCGCGGGCGATGGCGACGCGCTGGCGCTGCCCGCCCGACAGCTCGCCGGGCCGCTGCGCGGCATGGTCGGCGAGCCCCACCAGCGACAGCAGCAGATCGACGCGCTCCCGCCGCTCACGCGGGTCGGCCCTGCGCAACCGCATCGGCATGCCCACGTTCTCGGCGGCTGTGAGGATGGGGATGAGCCCGAACGACTGGAAGACGAAGCCGATGCGTTCCCGGCGCAGCGCGAGGAGGGCGTCCTCACCCTGTTCCCCGAGGTCCAGCCCGTCGACGGTGACGCTTCCGCTGTCCGGCTCGTCCAGGCCGCCGACGATGTTGAGCAGGGTGGTCTTGCCGGAGCCCGAGCGCCCCTTGAGAGCGACGAGCTCCCCCCGAGGGACCTCGAAGGAGACGCCACGCAGCGCATGAACAGCGCTCGCACCCCGCCCGTACGACTTGTGCACATCCGCCACCCGCAGCATGGCTGCGGTGGTCACCGCCTGGCTCATCGCGCCCCCCGTAAGCTCCGCTGATACCGCGGCGCGCAGTATCCCACCCACCCACACCACCGGCAAAGCAGGCCGCACGCACGGCACTTGGGTACGTCCAGTCGTGGTCGTGCACGCGGATTGTCCGATGTGATGCATAGCGACAGTGATGTGTGACATACAGACTCTTGCTCCGTTATGGGTAGCTTGGGGTGCTCGCCCGTCCATGGCGCTGCGTGACCGCACGCGCCGCCCACCGATCCCCGGTCCGGGAGACCCATGCGCCTTCGAATAGCCTCCGTGCCGCCCCTCGCCCTGACCGGCGGCGCGCTGACCGTGGGCCTCGGCGGTCTGTATCTGGCCGGGCTGCTCGTCACGGGTGGTGAGATCGAAGCGGGGACGACGGTGCGCGGGGTGGACATCGGGGGCCTCAGCCGCGCGGAAGCCATCCGCAAGCTGGACGATCACTTCGCGGCGGCCGGCCCGAAGGAGCTGGCCGTGAAGGTCGGAGACCGGAAGGGAACCCTCGACCCTCGCCGCGCCGGACTCGGCTTCGACACCGAGCGGACCGTCGACCGCGCGGCGCGCACCGCCTCCGATCCGTTCAGCGTGATCGGCGCGTTCTTCCGCTCGGGGGACGACATCGAGCCGGTCGTGGATCTCGACAAGAGCAAGGCCCGCACCGCCCTCGGGAAACTGGCGCGGAACCTCGACCAGAAGGTGCGCGACGGAGCCGTGACCTTCGAGGAGGGCCATGTCGAGCAGGTCACCCCGCGCCGTGGCTACGCACTGGACGTGGACGCCGCGGTCGACACCCTGCGGACCTCATTCCTGCACGGCCAGGCGAACGCGGTCACGGCACTGCCCACCCGCGAGACCCGGCCGAAGGTGACGGCGGCTGAGGTACGGCGAGCGGTGCGCGACTTCGCCCGGCCCGCCATGTCGGCTCCCGTCACGCTCACCGCGGGCGGCAGACAGTTCACGCTCAGCCCCACCGTCGTGGGCGAGCACCTGACGATGCGGCCGGACGACTCCGGCGAACTGCTCCCGGAACTGGACGGCAAGGGGCTGCGCTCCGCCCCAGCGGTGGCCCGCCCCCTGGCCGGCCTGACCACGACGGCCGAGAACGCACGACTGCGGCTGGACGGCGACCGGGTCGTGGTGGCCGACGACGCCCGGACCGGCACGCAGGTCACCGGCCAGGCGCTGACCAAGGCCGTGCTGCCGCTGCTCACCAGGACGGGCGCCGCCCGCAGCGGGGACGTGGCCGTGCGACGGATCCAGCCGGAGGTGACCCGCGAGAACGCGGCGCGGCTGGGGCTGACGGAGAAGATGTCCTCCTTCACGGTCGACTTCGAACCGGCCCCGTACCGCACGAAGAACATCGGACGGGCCGCGCAACTCATCAACGGCTCCGTGGTACAGCCCGGCGAGACCTGGAGCTTCAACCGGACCGTGGGGGAGCGCACCGCGGCCAACGGCTTCGTCGACGGCATCATGATCCTCGACGACAAGTTCAAGGAGGCGCCCGGCGGCGGTGTCTCCGCCGTGGCCACGACCATGTTCAACGCGATGTTCTTCGCCGGGGTCAAGCCGGTGGAGCACGGCGCCCACTCCTTCTACATCGAGCGGTACCCGGAGGGCCGTGAGGCGACGGTCGCCTGGGGCAGCCTCGATCTCAGGTTCACCAACGACTCCGGCCACGCGATATACATCCAGGCCGAGGCCACGGACACCTCGGTGACGGTCTCCTTCCTCGGCACCAAGAAGTACGACGAGATCGAGTCGGTGAAGGGCCCCCGGACCAACGTGCGGCCGCCGGAGAAGCAGGTGAGCACCGACGAGAAGTGCGTGCCGCAGACCCCGCTGGAAGGCTTCGACGTCACCGTCGAGCGTGTCTTCCACGACGACGGCACGGTGGTGAAGCGGGAGCCGTTCCACACCCACTACACCCCCCGCGACGAGATCACCTGCGAAGCCCCCCAGCCTCCGGACAACGGCAACGGCACCCTCGCCGCCCGGTAGTCCCCGTAGACGAGGTGAACCGGAGCCTTGATCCCGGGGGAGAGCGAACGGGCCCCGATGAGGCTGGCAGGTTGCGGTACACGCTCCGGGCGACGGTCGGACAGCCGGGGCGGGCGCCCACCTGGAGCAGCTCGTCCACCCCGTCCTCCCGCGGCAGCGCTGAGGGGCGGTTTTCCGACAGCGCTGCCCCACCGCCCGGCGTTCCGGCCTCTCGCGCTGTCCCGTCGATGTGCCTCCTCCGCCCGTCGGACAGGCGGATCAGCGCAGGCCGGCGAAGAGATCGCTCTCGGGTAGGGCGGCGCCGGTGGTGTCCCGGACGCGCAAGAACGTCTCCACGCCCATGAACTCGCCGAACCTCTCCCTGCCCATCCCGAGGAAGAAGATGTTCTCGCCCTGGCTGGCGTGCGCGGCCAACGCGTCGAACTTCTGACCGCTGAACGCGGTGGTGTCCACCCACGTGGTGATCTCATCATCGGGGAGGCCGATCTGGGCCATCGCGGCGGCCTCGGCGGGATCCGGCTCCGGCATGTCCGGATCGAACTCGCGCATGATCTCGCCGAACCGCCGCACCGCAGAGCGGGGCATCGTGGTCCAGTAGACCTTCGGTGCCAGGTCCTCGGTCATGTCCAGCGCCGCCATCGTGACGCGGTGGGCCTGGATGTGGTCGGGGTGGCCGTAGAAGCCGTTCTCGTCATAGGTGACGACCACATCGGGTCGGTAGTGCCGCATGAGTTCCGCGAGCCGGGCCGCGCCCTTCTCCACGGGGGTCTGCCAGAAGGATTCGGGGGCGTCGTTGCTCGGCCAGCCCACCATCCCGGAGTCCGCATAGCCCAGCATCTCCAGATCGCTGATCTTCAGGACCTCGCAGCTGGCCTCGAGTTCCTGACGGCGGATCGAGGCGACCGCAGCCGGATCGTGTCCTGGGTCGCCCGGTTTGACACCCCCGGGCCCGTCACCGCAGCCGCCGTCGGTGCACGTCACGAGCACCGTGCGAATGCCTTCCGCCGCGTACCGCGCGAGGACCCCTCCGGTTCCCGTGGCCTCGTCGTCCGGGTGGGCGTGTACTGCCATGAGCGTCAGGGGGCGGTCAGTCACGAATCAGTCCTCCTACGGACGTATGTCTTGATCCAAGTACGGCGGCCTACCGCGACCTGGGGGTCCGGGCCCGGCGCGGCGGACGACCTCACGGTCCCCGTGATCCCGGCGTGCGTGGTCCCCGCCCCTCACTTGATCAACCGCGCGGACCGTGCCGGATGTTCCCAGCACGGACGCTTGGTTTCAGGCGTCGGAGTACGGCGCGAACGGTCTGTCGTTCTGATGAGAGGCTCGAACCCAAAGCCCGGCTGATCCGGGGCGAAGTGTGGACACGCCGGGCTGAAGTCTCCTAGCCTTGCTGACGGACCATCAGAGACGTCGATGTGACCCGACAGCGCGGTAGCCATCGACTCCTGCTCCTTCCGAGCGGTTGCCCCCGCTCGGCGTAGTGGCCCGCTGAACCACACCTGGCGGGCCGAAGCGGCGACATCCCGCTACGGCATCGGCGCGGCAGCGCGCGCCCCACGCCTGGCAGTCATCTGTTCAGGAAGGGGACACCATTGTCATGTTCATGAAAATCAGGGTCACGGTCACACGTTGGCCGGCCATCGGTTCGGCTCTGCTCCTGGTCGCGGCCGCTCTCATCGCGAACCTGTCCGGCGCGACGCCGGCCGCGGCGCACCCGATCAACGCCGCCGACTTCCAGCAGGTGCAACTGGCCCGTGGGGTGGCGGAGGTCGGTGAGCCGATGTCACTGGCGGTGCTCGCCGACCGGTCGGTGCTGCACACCGCTCGCAACGGGACCGTGCGCCGCACCGATGCCAACGGCACCACCACGGTCATCGGCACCATCCCCGTCTACGTGCACGACGAGGACGGCCTGCAAGGCATCGGCGTCGACCCGGGTTTCGCCACCAACCGGCACATCTACCTCTACTACGCCCCGCCGCTGTCCACACCGGGCGGCGACGCACCGACCACCGGCGGCAACTGGTCGACGTGGCAGGGCGTCAACAGGCTCTCCCGGTTCACGCTGAACAGCGACTTCACGATCAACCAGTCCAGCAAAGTGGATGTCCTCGACGTGCCGGCCGACCGCGGCATCTGCTGCCACGCCGGCGGAGACATCGACTTCGACGCGGCGGGCAACCTGTACCTGTCCACCGGCGACGACACCAACCCGTTCGAGTCCGCCGGATACTCCCCGCTCGACGAACGCACCAACCGCAACCCGGCGTTCGACGCCCAGCGCACCGCCGCCAACACCAACGACCTGCGCGGCAAGATCCTACGGATCAAGGTGAACGAGAACGGGTCGTACTCGATCCCGGCGGGCAACATGTTCGCGCCCGGCACGGCCAGGACCCGGCCGGAGATCTACGCGATGGGCCTGCGCAACCCGTTCCGGATGAGCGTCGACAAGGCCACCGGCGTCGTCTACGTCGGCGACTACGGCCCCGACGCCGGCGCCACCTCGGCGCGCGGGCCGCAGGGCCAGGTCGAGTTCAACCGCGTCACGGGCCCGGGTTTCTACGGCTGGCCGTACTGCAACGGCACGAACACGAACGCCGAGACGTTCGCCGAGTGGGACTTCGCCACCAACACGGCGGGCGCGAAGTACAACTGCTCGGGCGGGGCGACGAACAACTCGTTCCGCAACACCGGCCTGAGCACGCTGCCGCCCGCCAAGGCCGCCTGGATCCGCTACGGCGGCGACGCCGGCAGCCCGCCGGCGTTCGGAGGCGGCTCGGAGTCGCCGATGGCGGGCCCGGTGTACCGATACGACCCCGACGTCAGCTCGCCCACGAAGTTCCCCCAGTCGTTCGACGGGCAGTTCTTCGCCACGGAGTTCGGCCGCGGCTGGATCAAGCCGATCCACCTCAACGCCGACGGCTCCCCGGGGACCATCGACAGCTTCCCCTGGACCGGCAAGCAGGTGATCGACTCGGCGTTCGGCCCGGACGGCTCCTACTACGTGCTGGACTACGGCACCGGGTATTACCAGGGCGACCAGAACTCCGCCCTGTACCGCTTCGACTACGTCGGCGTCGGCAACCGCGCGCCCACGGCGGTGGCCGGCGCCAACCGGACCTCCGGCGCGGCGCCGCTGACCGTGACCTTCTCCTCGGCCGGCTCGTCCGACCCTGACGGTGGGGCGCTGACCTATGCGTGGAGCTTCGGTGACGGCACCAGCTCCACCGCCGCCAACCCGACGAAGACGTACAACACGAACGGGAACTACACGGCCACGCTGACCGTGCGCGACCCGCAGGGTGCGACCGGCACCGCCGACGTGCGGATCACGGTCGGCAACACGGCGCCGACCGTGACCATCAACAGGCCCGCCGCGGGGGAGATCTTCGCCTTCGGCGACACCGTGCCGTTCAGTGTCACCGTGACGGATCCGGAGGACGGCACCGTCGACTGCGCCAAGGTCAAGATGACGTACATCGTCGGTCACGACAGCCACGGTCACCCGATCACCTCGAAGACCGGTTGCTCCGGCACGATCACCATCCCGGTCGACGGTGAGCACGACGACGCGGCGAACATCTTCGGGGTCTTCGACGCCGAGTACACCGACAACGCCGGACTTACCACGCACACGCAGCACATCCTCCAGCCGAAGCACCGGCAGGCCGAGCACCACAAGACGTCGTCGGGCGTCAGCACCTTGGACAAGTCGACCGCCGAGGGCGGCAAGTCCGTCGGCGACATCGAGAACGGCGACTGGATCGCGTTCGAGCCGTACAGGCTCAGCAACGCCACCTCGTTCAGTGCCCGGGTGTCGTCAGCCGGCGCGGGCGGCACGTTGCAGGTTCGGGCCGGCTCGCCGACCGGCACCGTCCTCGGCTCCGCCACCGTCCCGGTCACCGGCTCGTGGACGAACTTCACCACCGTGGGCGGCTCGATCTCCGGTGCACCGGCCGGCACCACCACGCTCTACCTGACCTTCGCCGGCGGCTCCGGATTCCTCTTCGACGTCGACGCGTTCACCTTCGACACCGGCGGCGGCCCGTCCGCGGGCCCGATCGTGGGGGTCGCGGGCAAGTGTCTGGATGTCCGTGACGGCGGCTCCGCGGATGGGACGGCGGTGCAGATCTCGTCCTGTACGGGTTCGGCGAGGCAGCAGTGGACGGTGGCGCCGGGATCGACGGTCAAGGCGTTGGGCAAGTGCCTGGACGTCAGCGGCAACAGCACGGCGGACGGGGCGAAGGTCCAGTTGTGGACCTGCAACGGCGGCGCCAACCAGAACTGGCAGGCGGCCCAGGACGGGTCGCTGAGGAACCCGCAGTCGGGCAAGTGCCTGGATGTGTCCGGCGCCAACTCCTCGGACGGCACCCTGGTGCACCTGTGGTCCTGCCACGGCGGGGCCAACCAGAAATGGACCCTGCCCTGATGTCGGTCACCAAGAAGGGAGCGACGCACATGCGCAGACGACCCCGAACCCTGCTCGGTGGGGCGGCCACGGCATTCGCCACCCTGGCCCTCCTCGGGCAGCCCCACCCCGTCCACGCCGCGGACACGGCCTACGACGTCCTCGTGTTCTCCAGGACGGCCGGTTTCCGGCACGACTCGATCCCGGCGGGGATCCAGGCCATCCGCGACCTCGGCGCGGCCAACAGTTTCACGGTGACGGCCACGGAGGACGGCAGCCAGTTCACCACCGGCAACCTCAGCCGCTACGAGGCGGTGGTCTTCCTCAACACCACCGGCGACGTCCTGAACGACGCCCAGCAGTCGGCCTTCCAGTCGTACATCGGCTCGGGCGGCGGCTTCGTCGGCGTCCACTCGGCCGCGGACACGGAGTACAACTGGCCGTTCTACGGCGATCTGGTCGGCGCCTACTTCGCCTCGCACCCCGCCGTCCAGCAGGCCAACGTCAAGGTGGAGGGGCGGGCGCACGCGGCGACCGCCCACCTGCCGCAGACCTGGACCCGCACCGATGAGTGGTACAACTTCCGGACCAACCCCCGCACCACCGCGCGCGTGCTCACCACGCTCGACGAGTCGTCGTACTCGGGTGGCTCGATGGGCGCCGACCACCCGCACAGCTGGTGCAAGACCTACTCCGGGGGCCGGGCCTTCTACACCGGCGGCGGGCACAGCCAGGCGTCGTACGCGGAGCCCGCGTTCCGGGCGCACCTGCTCGGCGGCATCCGGTACGCGGCGGGCCGGACCAAGGCCGACTGCCGGCCCGAGACCGGCTATACGCCCCTCTACAACGGCTCGACCACCGGCTGGTCGCAGGCCGGCCCGGGCGGCTTCACCAACACGGACGCCACCCTCACCTCGTACGGCGGCATGGGCATGCTCTGGTACAGCGCCCGGCAGTTCACCAACTACTCCCTGAAGCTGGACTGGAAGATGCCCGGCGACGACAACTCCGGCGTGATCGTGGGCTTCCCACCCACGAGCGACCCGCAGTCGGCACTGGACAACGGCTACGAGGTCCAGATCGACGCCACCGACGCGCCCGACCGCACGACGGGCTCGATCTACGCCGTCAAGGCCCCGGACACGGCTGCCCGGGACGCGGCGCTCAACCCACCGGGCGAGTGGAACACCTTCGAGTTGCTGGTGGAGGGCGAGCGGCTCCAGGTCTGGCTCAACGGCGTGAAGATCAATGACTTCACCAACACCGATCCCGCCCGCTCGCTCGCCGGTCACGTCGGCATCCAGAACCACGGCACGGGGGACGACGTGTCGTTCCGCAACGTCCGGATCAAGGAGCTGGGCGGCAGCCCGCCACCCACCCCCGGCGCCGGGCGGATCGTGGGGGTCGCGGGCAAGTGTCTGGATGTCCGTGACGGCGGCTCCGCGGATGGGACGGCGGTGCAGATCTCGTCCTGTACGGGTTCGGCGAGGCAGCAGTGGACGGTGGCGCCGGGGTCGACGGTCAAGGCGTTGGGCAAGTGCCTGGACGTCAGCGGCAACAGCACGGCGGACGGGGCGAAGGTCCAGTTGTGGACCTGCAACGGGGGCGCCAACCAGAACTGGCAGGCGGCCCAGGACGGGTCGCTGAGGAACCCGCAGTCGGGCAAGTGCCTGGATGTGTCCGGCGCCAACTCCTCGGACGGCACCCTGGTGCACCTGTGGTCCTGCCACGGCGGCGCCAACCAGAAATGGACCCTGCCCTGAGCTGACGCGGCACGCCAAAGGGCCACCTCCCAGGGGGAGGTGGCCCTCTCGTGCGTCTAGGCTCGCGCCCAGCGCTGGTTGGCGCCGTCGTGGCAGCTCCACACGACGACCGCGGAGCCGTTGGCGGTGCCTGCGCCGCTGACGTCCAGGCACAAACCGTTCTGAGCGTTGCGGATCGTGCCGTTGCTGTTGACGGCCCACTGCTGGTTGGTGGCACCGTCGCAGTCCTGGATCTGTACCCGCGTGCCGGCGGCGGCACCGGGCGGAACGTTCAGGCACTTGCCCAGCACCTGCAGCGCCTGACCGTTCTGGGTGAACTGCTGGTTGGCGTTGCCGTGGCAGTCCCAGACGATCATCGGTGTGCCGTTGGCCGCGTTCGCGCCGTTGACGTCCAGGCACCGGCCAGCACTCTCGCTGCGCAGGCGGAACGTGGTCGGGTTCGGCGGGTCCGGCGGGGTCGGCGTCGAGCCGTCCAGCTGCGTGAAGAAGTTCCACACCACCGCCCGGGTCCACGACCTCTCACCCGGTTCGTAGTCGCCGGGCGATCCATCGACAGGACCCGGCGTGTGGCCCGCGTCGAACGCGGCCCATGCCACGGGGTAGCCGGCGCGGCACCCCGAGTAGGTCGTGACGACATGCGTGAGGCTGCCCCGTGCCGGCTCCGGCGGGTTCTGGGGAGTGCAGCCGTTGTTCCGCACGAACCTGTCGCGCAGCGAACGTCCCGTGGCGATCGGGAGCACCGGGTCCCGCAAGCCGTGCAGTCCGATGTACGCGACCGGCTGGGTGCCGCCGTTGCACCCGCTCAACTGGCCGCCCGCGTAGACGGCGACCGCGCGGAACACTGTCGGCCGGGCGCACGCGAGTGCGAAACTCATGCCGCCGCCGTAGCTGAAGCCCCCGGCGAAGCGCTGGTTCGTGTCGACACACAGGCCCGCGTCGATCTGCCTGACCATGTCGTCCACGAAGGTCAGGTCCTCGCCGTTGGAATTGGCCCAGCCATTCCCGAGGCCCTGGGGCGCGACGAAGATCGCGCTGTCGTTCGAGATCGCCCGCAGGCCGTAGTACGACCAGGAGTATCCGCTGGTTCCGCCCGAGTCGACGTCGCCTGCCGTGCCGCCGTTCCAGTGGAAACCGAAGACCAGCCGGTACGGGCGGTTGTTGTCGTAGTTGGCGGGCAGCCGCAGGATGTAGTTCCGCGTCCTGCCGCTGCTCTGGATCGAGCGCGGACCGCTCGACAGCGTGGGGGGCTTGCCGCATCCGGCGCTCGGGGCGACGGAGGGCGCCTCGGCGGCGGCGGCGGACGTCAGTCCGATGCCGCTGATGCCGGCCGCGGCGAGTAAGAGGGTGATGGCCACGGCGATCGGTGTGCGCCATCGGTGACGGTTGCTGCGTTGTCGCATCACGTTTCTCCCTTCATGGATGAGCGACTCAGCGGTAGCCGGCGGCGACGATGTTGGCCTGTACCGCGTTGTCGGTCGCGTCGGACGGGTAGCCGGACACCATCGCGCCCTCGTAGAAGGTGCCGGCGCTGAGGTTCGCGCCGCCGCCGGGCTTGCAGCAGTCACCACCGCTGCCGAGGATGATGGCGCCCTGCTTCTTCATGGGGCTGTAGCCGGGCGGAAGCGCGCCGTCCCAGAGCGTGGTCAGGCTTCCGGTCTGGGCGTTGGCACCCCTGAGCGCGAAACGGCTCGTCCCGTTGTTCTTCAACATCGCCGTCACGAACTTGCTGGTGAAGGCCCGCTGGTTCGGGTTCCAGGTCTGACTGCCACCGGAATAGAGCCCCCATTCGAGGTCGGCCTGAACCCATGGACCGTTGCCGACGCACCCGCCGAACCAGCACTGGGTGCTGAAATTGATCGCGTCCATCGCCCCGGCCGCGTCGGCCGCCCGGGTCGTCTCACTGTTGCCGTAGTCGAAGCAGCAGCCGCCGTTGACATGGGTGCCGCTGGTCACCATGTACATGCCTTCGGGGGCGCTGCCGGTCGGCACGCCGGTCAGGTGGCCGTCCCGCCAGTAGCTGTTGCCGGGATTGATGTAGAGCGAGTAGGCCTTGCTGCCGCCGACCGTCAGTGACTCCGACGTCGCGGTCGCCGGGCGGCTCTGGGGGGAGCCGGGAACCACACTCGATCCCTGGTACCACAGGTCGTTCCCGCGGCCGGACTGGTCGTAGACGACGGTGATGACACAGGTGGTCCCCGTGCAGAACGAGTCCTGCGTCGCCGCGTCGGCGGCGCCCCCCGCGCTCCGGACGCCGATGTTCCGGGCCGTGCTGTCGGACGAGCGCCGGACCTGGTAGAGGTTGCCGTTGTAGGTGCCGTAGAGCGCCCGTACGGTGCTGTGGGCGGCGATGCAGGGGGTGCCGCCCGAGGCGTAGATGTCGCATGTGCTCGCGCCGCCCGGCACCGGCGGGTCGGGCGGGTCCGGCGGCGGGGTCGGTGAGCTCCACTGCTGGTTGGTGCCGCTGTGGCAGGACCAGAGGATGGTCCTGGTGCCGTTGGCGGTGCCGCCGGCGTTGGCGTCGAGGCAGAGTCCGGACTGGACGCCGGTGATGGTGCCGTCGGGGTTGACGTTCCACTGTTGGTTGGTCTGGCCGTTGCAGTCCCAGATGATGACCGGGGTGCCGTTGGTGGTGCCGCTTCCGCTGGCGTCGAGGCACTTGTTGCCGGGGAGGGTCAGTTGTCTGCCGGTGGTGTAGGTCCAGGTCTGGCCGGCCGCGCCGGTGCAGTCCCAGAGTTGGGTCTGGGTGCCGTTGGTGGTTCCGCCGGGGACGGTCAGACAGCGGCCGGACTGCGCCCCCACGATGGGGGCGCTCTGCCCGGGCTCGATCGGTGCCGCCACCGCCGTGGCGCCGACGGCGACAAGCGCCAGGGCGGTGCCCAGCGCGGACAGACGTCCGTACCGGCGGGGCCGAGGTATTCGAAACACCATGGCGGTTCCTCACCTGGTCGTAGGAAGTGATGCCCGGCGCGCGACCGCGCCGGGCATCCATCGGACGGGCTATACGGCGGTGAACCGCCACTGCTGGTTGGTGCCGCTGTGGCAGCTCCACTGCAGGAGCCGTGCGCCGTCGGCCGTCGAGCCGCCGTTGACGTCGACGCACAGTCCACTGGGGACGCTCTTCATCGTGTACACGCCCGCCGTGGCCGACGGGGTGACGAGGAACTTCTGCGGATTGCCGTTGTTGCAGGTGGACTGTTGCAGGAACGCGCCCTGGGTGGTGGACCCGCCCGTGACGGCGAGGCACTTGTCGCTGTGCGCCGCCTTCAGATAGACGGCGCCGCCACCGGCGTCGACGGCCTGCCACTTCTGGTTGTTGCCGCCGGTGGACGGCCACTGGACGATCTGGGCGCCGTCAGCGGTCGAGGCCTCGCTGACATCCATGAACTTTCCGCTGTGCTGCGCCGCCACCGTCCAGGTCCGACCGGCGACGCCACCGCCGCCGCTGCCCGGTTCGCCGACCCCGTTGCCGCCGAAGGTGAGCGAGTCGAGGTCGAACCAGTTGTTCGAGGTGCCCTTGAACACCAGGTAGAGCGGGTGCGAGCCGGAGAGATCGGCTGTGTTCACCGCCGACGTGGACTGGTACGTGTTCCAGCCGCCGGTGCTGGGCACCGGTGTCGTGGCCAGGAGCGTGCCGGTCGGGGAGTCGGCGCGCAGTTCGATCGATCCGCCGCCGCTCGGCGACGACAGGCGGTACTTCACGCTCGTGATGCCCGACAGACTCATCGGTTTGAACGCGATCCAGTCGCCGTCGGAGATGTCGCCGACCCGCTTGCCGCTCTCCGCGCCGGCCTGCTCGACGATCTGCACACCCGACTGGTCCGTGTAGAACTCGGCCTGCTTGTGCTTGGGCTGGAGGATCACCTGGGCGTAGCCGGTGAGCGGGTTCGCACCGCCGGGACCGCCGTCGTCGGTGTAGCGGGCGTTGAGCACGTAGTACAGGTTGGCGCCGTCGGGGTGCCCGCCCAGCAGCGTCGTGTCGATGGTGCCCGAGCACCCCGGATGGTCCGTGGTCTCGTGCTGGTGGTCGTCGTGGCCGAGGGCGGGGTTGACGAACACCTTGGCGCAGTCGACGGGCGCGCCGCCGGGGTCCGAGACGGACACCTTGTACGGGACGCGGTCGCCGAAGTCCAGCATGCCGCCGTTGGACGGAATGGTGAGGGTGACGGTCGGCGCGGTGTTGCCCACGGTGATCGGCACGTTGGCGAAGGCTGTCCTGCCGGTGTTGTCGGTGACCTTGAGCTGGGCGGTGTAGTTGCCGTTGGCTGTGTAGGTGTGTGACGGGTTGGCCGCCGTGGACGTGGTGCCGTCGCCGAACGTCCAGTGGTAGCCGAGCGTGCTGCCGGGATCCGGGTCCGTGGACCCCGCGCTGCTGAACTGCACGTTCAGCGGCGCGTCCCCGTTGGTGGGCGTTCCGGTGGCCTTGGCGATCGGCGACCGTCCGCCGTGGTTGTAGTCGATGCGGTAGAGCCCCGAGTCGTTGTTGCCACCGGAGAAGTTGTTGCCCCATTCGAGCAGGTACAGCGAGCCGTCGGGCCCGAACTCCATGTCCATCGGCTTGAGGAACTTGGCGGCGGGCATGAAGGGGTTGGTCCGGGTGACCGCCGTCGCGGAGTCGAAGTGGACCTCCTTGACGGTGTGGCGCGACCACTCGTAGAAGAAGTGGACCCCGTCGTAGTAGGGCGGGAACTTCGTCTCGGACGGGTTCGCGGCGTCGTAGCGGTAGACGGGTCCGCCCATCGGCCCCGAGCCGCCGGAGCCGAGTTCGGGGAAGTTCGGTGAGACGCCGTAGCCGTACCACATGTTCGGCGCGACGATCGGCTTGAGGCTGGTCAGGCCGGTGTTGTTCGGCGAGTTGTTGACCGGCGCGTTGCAGTTGAACTTGGCGCCGACGGCGCCGGTGCTCGGGTTGTAGGGCGCGTAGGCCTGGTTGTCGCCGTGGCAGAACGGCCAGCCGTAGTTGCCCGGGGCCTTGATGACATTGAGCTCGACGAGCCCTTCGGGGCCGCGGTTGGTCGTGGGCGGGTTCCGGTCCGGGCCGTAGTCGGCGAGGTAGACCCACCCGTTCTCCGGGTCGATCGAGAAGCGGAACGGGTTGCGGAAGCCCATCGCGTAGATCTCCGGCCGGGTCTGCGCCGTGCCCTGCGGGTAGAGGTTGCCGGCCGGGACGGTGTAGCCGCCGTCGGCCGACGGCCGGATGCGCAGGAGCTTGCCCCGCAGGTCGTTGGTGTTGCCGGCGGTGCGTGCGGCGTCGAGGTTGGCCTTGCCCTGCCGCCAGTCCAGCGGGGCGTAGCCCTGCCAGTTGGGGTCGAGGTTCGGTGGGACGTCGTCCCCGGTGCCGATGTAGAGGTTCTTGTCGGGGCCGAACTCGATGTACCCGCCCGTGTGTCCGGGCTCCGCGAACGTGCGGTCACGGGTCGCGGGGATGTCGATGATCGTCACCTGGCTCGACATGTTCAGGGTGTCGCCGGTGAGCGTGAACCGGGAGACCCGGTTGATGTCGTTCGGGACTCCGGCCGGCGAGTGATACAGGTACACATAGCCGTTGCGGGCGAAGTCGGGGTCGAGCGCCAGTCCGGTGAGGCCGTCCTCGCCGCCGGTGTAGACGCTGAGCGTGGCGGCCGTCACGGTCCTGTTGGTGGTCGGTTTGAAGATCTTCAGCTGCCCGCCCCGCTGGACGTAGAGCACCCGCCCGTCCGGGGCGACCGCGAGGGCCATCGGGTCCGCGGTGTTGTCGTCGAGGGTGCGCTTCTCGAAGTTGCTCCACACGGTGCCGCCGCAGTCGCCGGACTCCTTGCCGGCCGCCCACTTGACGCCCCCGAGGACGTGGTTGCGGAAATGGGTCTCGCTGTAGGCCGCGCTGGCGTGCCCCATGGCGGTGGCCCACACACGGCCGCCGCCGGTGTTGCGGCACCAGGAGATGGGGTGGTCCGGCCCCATGGCGCGGGGGCCCGGGTTGTACGTACGCTCGTCCGCGGTGACCAGGACGTGCACGTCGCCGCGGGGGTTGCGGTCGAAGTTGTACCACTCCTCGCTGCGGTTCCAACGGTCCGGCAGGCCGGCCGTCGACGGGTGCTTCTTGTCCGCGACGACGGCGGTGCCGGCCAGCACGCCGGGGGAGTGCTCCGGCATGTGTGCGCCGCCGTTGATGGTCTGGTCCCACCACGGGTACTCGTTCTCGATGCCCATGTCCGTGGCGTTGTGGATCGAGACGATGCCCTTGCCGCTGGCGAGATAGCCCTCCACCGCCTGACGTTGGGACGCCGTGGACCACACCATTCCCGAGGTCTGGAACATGATGAGCACGTCGAAGGTGGCGAGATTCGCCGGGGTGAAAACGCTTGAGTCCTCGCTGTGGACCAACTCGAAGTTGTTGGCCGCCGCCTGCTCACGGAACATCGCCAGGCCGGCCGGGATCGAGTCGTGCCGGTAGCCGACCGTCTTCGTGAAGACCAGGGCTCGGAAGGCCGGCGCCGCTGACGCCGGTTGGGCGATGACGAGCGACAGGAGCACGCTCGCGATCGCCCCGAAGATTAATGTGATGCGACGCATGCCGTCTCCTATTCGGCGGAGCAACGATGGCATGACCACGGGCACGCGCCGGCCGCACCTCCGATGCGCCAGAGTCCCTGAGCGCGTCGGAGGCGCGCGTGTGCCGTCAGCTCGTCGTCCCGTCCGCCGTGACGGGCAGTCAATTCCCTACGGAAGAGAAGGGGGGCGTCACACCGGATGCGACGGTCTCCCGTGGTCTGCGGGTCAGGATGCAGCGGGGTTTCGCAACAGTCAATATGGATCGGGTGCGGCTGATTCCATAACACATTTCGCGCATCATTCTTCGTGGTTCGCGGTCTTCATGGTTCGGCGCGCGACTGTGGACGGGGCGATTCGATAACAGATTTTGGCGTATCAGTCGCTCTCGACTGATCGCCGGTCCAGATGGGGCAGTTGGCTCCCCTGGTATTGCCAGGCGCTCATCGATCCATTTACCCTCGGGGCCGCGATGTCGCCATTGCGTCCGGCGAAAGTTCGAAACAATTCGACGACAGCTCGCGGGCGAGAGCTGTCATTCCATGCCCGGCCGTACCCGGACGATTCGGCTATCGGTGACTCATTCCTGCTGACGACGCGAATGTTGAGGATCCACCACGATGTCTGGCCTGCTGCCGTCGCCGCTGCTCGCTCTTCGAGGCATCGGCAAGTCGTTCCTCGGCGTGCGGGTGCTCGACGGCGTCGACCTCCAGGTCCGGCCGGGCGAGGTGCACGCGGTCGTCGGCGAGAACGGCGCCGGCAAGTCCACGCTCATGAAGGTGGTGTCCGGCGTCCATCAGCCCGACGAGGGAACGGTCGAGTTCGCCGGCGCGCCGCGCACGTTCCGCAGCCCGCGCGAGGCCCAACAGGCCGGTATCGGCATCGTCCACCAGGAGTTGACCCTCCTGCCCGAGCGCACCGTCGCGGAGAACGTCTGGCTGGGACGCGAGCCCCTGCGCCGCGGGCTCGTCGACCGCGGAGCGATGCTCCGCCGCACCGCGGGGCTCCTCGCCTCGATCGGGGAGGGCTCGTTACCGCCCGACACGCGTGTGGGACGACTCGGCGTGGCGCAGCAACAGGTGGTCGAGATCGTCAAGGCGCTCGCCCTCGACGCACGGCTGCTCATCATGGACGAGCCCACAGCGGCTCTCGCCGACCACGAGGTCGACCAGCTCTACACGCTCGTACGGCGGCTGCAGGAACACGGGATGGGCGTTCTGTACGTCTCGCACCGCCTCAAGGAGGTCTTCGACCTGTCCAGCCGGATCACGGTGCTCAAGGACGGCCGGGCGGTGGCCACCTTGGACACCGCGGACACCAGCGCCGATCGGCTGGTGCGCCACATGGTGGGCCGTGAGTTGTCGAGCTACTACCCCGACCGGGCGAAGCCGGAGGAGCTGGGCCCGGTGCGACTGACCGTCCGGGGCGCCGGCAACCGGAAGCTGCGCGGCATCGACCTGCGGCTGCGCGCCGGCGAGGTGCTCGGCGTCGGCGGCCTGCAGGGCTCCGGCCGGTCGGCGTTGGCCCGCGCGTTGTTCGGCGCCGCACCGTTCAGCACCGGCCAGGTGGCCGTCGACGGAGCCCCGGTCCGGGTGCGCTCGCCCCGCGCCGCGATGCGGGCCGGTATCGCCTACGTCTCCGAGGACCGCAAGGGCGAGGGGATCGTCGCCGAGCAGTCGGTGCTCGACAACGCGCTGCTGGCCGTCCGCGCCGTCCGCGCCGTCGGCACCGTCCGCCCTGGCCGGGTCGGCCGCGGTGCCCGGACCGCGCGGGTCCGGGAGCTGCTCGCGGCCGTCGAGCTGCGCGCCGCACGGGAGGACCAGGAGATCCGTTTTCTGTCCGGTGGCAACCAGCAGAAGGTCGTGTTGGCCAGATGGCTCGCGCTCGCCCCGAGGATCCTGCTCTTCGACGAGCCGACCCGGGGCATCGACGTGGGCGCCAGGTCGGCGATCCACGATCTCGTCCGCCGGCTGGCCCGCGACGGCGCCGCCGTGCTGATGGTCTCCTCCGAGCTGCCCGAACTGCTCGGCATGAGCGACCGGATCATCGTCATGCGCGACGGCCGGATCGCCGGCGAGCTGCCCGCCGGCGCGACGGAGGAGGATGTCGTCGCCCTGGCGGTCGGCACCGCGCGGGAGGCGGCCGGATGAGCGGCACGTTGTCCCCGCCGGCCCGACGGACCCCGCCCGGCGTGTTCGTCGCCCTGGTCCTCACCCTGGCGATCGGTTGGCTCGTCGTCACGGCCGACGGCGGCCGGCTGTTCAGCCTGCCGACGACGGTGAGCCTGCTGCACGTCGCCGCAGGTCTGGGCCTCGTCGCGGTCGGCCAGACACTGGTCGTCATCGGGGGCTCGCTGGACCTGTCGGTGGCGTACGTGGTCAGCCTGAGCACCCTCGTCGCCGCCGAGACCATGGCCGGTGACGACGGTGCGCTGCTGCCTGCGATCGGTCTGACGCTCGCCGCCAGCGCCGCGATCGGCCTCGTCAACGGCCTGCTCGTCACCATGGCGCGGATCAACCCCTTCATCGCGACCGTCGGTGTCGGACTGCTGCTGAAGGGATACCTCGACAACGGGTACGACGGGCCGGCCGGCAAGACCGCACCCGCCCTGGTACAGGGCCTCGGGTACCAGCGCGTCGGCCCGGTGCCGCTGGCGTTCCTGCTGCTGCTCGCCGTCGCCGCGGCGGCCTGGTTCGTGCTCGCGCGCACCCGCTTCGGCCACCATCTGGTCGCCGTGGGCGGTGACCCGGAGGTCGCCCGCCTCTCCGGCGTGCGTAACCGCCGGGTCCTCGTCACCGCCCATGTGCTGTGCGCCCTCTGCGCCGGCCTCGCCGGGGTCTACCTCGCCAGTCGGCTCGGCGCCGGCGCACCGAGGGTGGGCACCGAGGGACTGTACGACCTGGAATCGATCGCCGCGGTGGTGCTCGGCGGCACCGCCCTGGCCGGCGGGCGCGGCGGCGTCGTCGGCACGGTCGGCGGCGTGCTGCTGCTCGCGAGCATCGACGCCGTCTTCAACCAGCTTGACGTCGATGTGTTCTTCAAGCAGGTGATCCGTGGTGTGATCATCATCGCGGCGGTCGCCGTCTACGCCCGCCGGGCGATGCGAAAGGCGTC
Organism: Streptomyces sp. NPDC030296; assembly: GCF_055572815.1. Classification (NCBI taxonomy): domain Bacteria; kingdom Bacillati; phylum Actinomycetota; class Actinomycetes; order Kitasatosporales; family Streptomycetaceae; genus Streptomyces; species Streptomyces sp. NPDC030296. The sequence continues at coordinate 345,174 of NZ_JBVICQ010000005.1, read as the reverse complement.
CTAGCATGCGGATCGCACGCCCCCTGCGGCTCCCCGGGTTCCGCTCCGGCGGTCTCGCACCGATCGTCGTCATCCTGTTGGTCCTGCTGGTTCTGCTGAGCGCCCGCCAACCGGACTTCTTCTCGCCGCCGTCGCTGATGTCGTTCCTCGGCCGCTCCGCGCCGATCGTCCTGCTCGCCGCCGGCCAGTACTTCGTGATCGTCTCCGGCGAGTTGGACCTGTCCGTCGGCTCTCTGGTCACCGCGCAGGTGGTCGTCGCCGCCCGGCTGATCGACGGCGATCCGTCGGCCGGCTGGCCCGTCGTCGTGCTCCTGCTCGCGTTCGGCGTCGCCGTCGGCCTCGTCAACGGCCTCGTCACCACCTGGCTGCGCGTGCCGTCGTTCATCACGACCCTCGGGATGTTCCTGATCCTCGTCGGCGCCGTGTACCTGTGGTCCGACGGTGCCCCGAAGGGCGGCCTCTCCGAGGAGTTCCGGCGGCTCGGCCGGTCGGGCTTCGAGAACGTGCCCGTGCTGGGCCGGATACCGTACGCCCTTGTCGTCCTGCTGGCGGCGGCCGCTCTGGCGCTGGTGCTGACGCGTTCGGACTTCGGCCGCACCCTGGTCGCCGTCGGCGGCAACCCGCGGACGGCCGAGCTGAGCGGCGTACGCGTGTGGCGCGCCAAGACCATGGCGTTCGTCCTCAGCGGACTCGCCGCCACGCTCGCGGCGGTCCTCATCGGCGGGTACAGCGGAGTGTCGTTCCAGGCCGGCGCCGGCCTTGAGTTCGGCGCGATCACCGCGGCGGTCCTCGGTGGTGTCGCGCTGGGCGGGGGCCGCGGTTCGGTCGTCGGCGCGATGCTGGGCGCGCTGACCCTCGAGACGCTCTTCACGCTCATGAACTTCTACGGCGTCTCCGGCGCCCTCGAACCGGCCGTCCAGGGCGCGATCATCCTGTGCGCCGTGGCGGCGGCGTCCTTCCGTGTCCCGTCCAGATGAAGGGGATCCAGTGAGGCATTCCATGACGGTGCTGGTCGTGAGCACCTTATTGGTGCTGGCCGGCTGCGCCACCGACGAGCCCACCACCGGAGCGTCGGGTTCCCCCTCAGCGGGCAGCGGGTCGGGCACCGGGAAGCAGTCCGAGTTCTTCGTGCGGGCCGACTACGACAAGCAGCTCGCGCTCCTGGACACCGCGCCCACCGGGCCCGCCGGCAAGCCCTGGGAGCAGGCGCTCAACCCGGCGATGGTGAAGACCGCGAAGTTCAAGAAGCCCGGACCGCACAAGATCTGCTTCTCCAACGCCGGGCTCAACAACCCGTGGCGCCAGGTCGGTTTCAAGACCATGCAGGCCGAGGTCGACACACACCGCGACCGGATCTCCGAGTTCGTCCACGTCGACGCCGAAGGCAAGGACCAGAAGCAGATCGCCGACATCAACGACCTGCTCGGCAAGGGCTGCCACGCGCTCATCGTCTCGCCGAACACCACCGCGACGCTCACCCCCGCCGTGGAGGCCGCCTGCCGGAAGGGCCTGCCGGTCGTCGTCTTCGACCGCGGCGTCGACACGACCTGCCCGGTCACGTTCATCAACCCGATCGGCGGCTACGGATTCGGCCATGTCGCGGCGGAGTTCGTCAGCCGGAAGATGAAGCCGGGCGGCAAGGTGCTCGCGCTGCGCATCCTGCCCGGCGTCGACGTGCTGGAGACCCGATGGGCCGCGGCGAAGGTCGCCTTCGACAAAGCGGGCGTCGACGTCGTCGGCGTGGAGTTCACCGACGGCGACCCGGCCAGAACGAAGAAGATCGTCAACGACTACATCCAGCGGTACGGCACGATCGACGGCGTCTGGATGGACGCCGGGGCGGTCGCGGGCGCGGCGGTCGAGGCGTTCGAGGACGCGGGCAAGCCCGTGCCGCCGATCAACGGCGAGGACCAGCTCGACTTCCTGAAGCTGTGGAAGGACAAGAAGCTCACGGCGATCGCCCCGACCTACCCGACCTACCAGTGGCGCACCCCGATCATCGCAGCGCTGAAGATCCTCGACGGCGAGCAGGTGCCGAACCCGTGGAAGCTGCCACAGCCGACCATCACCCAGGACAACCTGGACGAGTACGTCGACCCCACCATGCCGCCACTGCACTACGCGATGTGCGGCTGCACCGACCTGCCCGGCTACCCCAAGCGCTGGAAGTAGTCCGGTGTACCCCATCGGGGTGAACCCATGGGTCTGGGCCTCACCGGTCGATGACGAGGCCCTGGCCGAACTGGTGCCCCGCATCGCCGCGTTCGGTTTCGACGCGGTCGAGCTGCCGATCGAGCGACCCGGTGACTGGGACCCGGCACGCACGCGGGACCTGTTGGCGGCACACGGCCTGCGCGCGGTCGGCGTCTGTGCCGTCACCTCGCCCGGACGTGACCTCGTGAACGCCCCACCGGAGGTCGTCGCCTCGACCGCGGCGTACCTGAGAACGTGTGTGGACCGTGCGGCGGCCGTCGGCGCGCCCTGCGTCGGCGGCCCGGTCTACGCCGCGGTGGGACGGACCTGGCGGATGTCACCGGTGGAGCGCGCTGCCTGCTACGCGGACGTCCGCCGCGCCCTGGGGCCGGTGGCCGACCACGCGGGGGAGCGGGGCGTGAGCATCGGCGTGGAGGCCCTCAACCGCTATGAGACGAGCGTCGTCAACACGGTCGAGCAGGCGGTGGAGCTGATCGACGGCCTGCCCGCGAACGTCGGTCTCATGATCGACACCTATCACATGAACATCGAGGAGGCCGACCCCTACGAGGCGCTCGTCACGGCCGGTCCGCACATCAAGCACGTCCAGGTCAGCGGCACCGACCGCGGCGCCCCGGGCGCCGACCACTTCGACTGGCCACGCTTTCTCGCCGCCCTGGCCACGACCGGCTACGGCGGCGCGCTGTGCATCGAGTCGTTCACCGCGCTGAACGAGGCCATCGCCACCGCCGCCTCGATCTGGCGGCCGCTCGCCCCGACGCAGGACACCCTCGCCCGCGACGGGCTGTCCTACCTCCGCACCGTCCTCCACGAACTGGAAAACGCTCCCTCGACAGGGTGATGGGGGTGGCTTTGGTATCCGAAAGACGTCATACGTCGTATGTGTCGGGAACCGCCATAAGGAGAACACGTGTTCACAGCCCGCACGACACGAAAGATGCGAAGGATACGAAGGCGGCTTCTCGCCGTGGCCGCCACACTGGGTTCAGCCGCGACGGCCGTGATGGCGTTCCCCGCGCCCGCGTCCGCAGCTGCACACACGGTGTACGTCTCGCCGTCCGGCACCGGCACTGACTGTTCCAGCACGCAGCCGTGCTCCCTGACTGCCGCGCAGGCGGCGGTGCGATCACTCAACGACGCCATGTCGGACGACATCGTGGTGCAGTTGGCAGACGGCGTGTACCGGCTGGCCCAACCCTTGCGGCTGACAGCGGAGGACTCCGGCTCAGGCGGTCACACGGTCGTGTGGCGGGCCGCCCCGTCGGCGCGTCCGGTGATCACCGGTGCCCGGGCGGTCACCGGCTGGTCGGTGGCCGACACAGCCAAGAACATCTGGAAGGCCGACGTGCCCGCCGGTCTCGATGCCCGGCAGCTCTATGTCGACGGCGCCGTCGCCACCCGGGCCCGCACGCAGGTGAACCGGGCCGACTTCACCGCCTCCAGCGCCGGATTGAGGTTCTCGGGCGGAGCGCTGAGCTATCTGAACAACCTGGCCGACCAGAACCGGATCGAGGTGGAGAGCGTCAACTCCTTCACCGACCGGTACTCGCCGGTGCAGAGCATCAGCGGGAACTTCATCACGATGCAGCAGCCGGCGTGGAACAACAACAACTTCGGCTACGACACCCTCATGCGGCCACACCGGGCCGGCCCGTTCTACCTGTCCAACGCGTACGAGTTCCTGGACTCGCCCGGCGAGTGGTACCTCAACCCCACGGCCGGAACCCTGTACTACATCCCCCTGGCCGGGCAGAACATGAGCTCCGTCAGCGTGGAACTGCCGAGGCTGCAGTCGCTGGTGAACGTCGGCGGCACGTACGGCGAGCCGGCGCACCACCTCACGTTCAGCGGCATCACCTTCACCGGTACGAGCTGGCTGGGCCCCAGCAGCAACCAGGGTTACGTGGACCAGCAGACCGGCGCGTACCTGGCCGGCGACTGGAGCTGGCCGAGCTTCGACTCCTGCCACAACGGCTGCACGCAGTTCGAGGCCGCCCGGCCGCACTGGCGGCAGATGCCGGCCGCCGTGCAGGTCTCCGCCGCCGACACCGTCACCTTCACCGACTCCCGGTTCGTCAACCTGGGCCAGACGGCCATCGGTATCGGCAACGACGCCAACGCGCACACCAGTGGCGTCGGCCTGGGCGCCGCCAACATCACGGTGACCCGGTCGGAGATAGCCCGGAGTTCAGCCGGTGGCATCCTCGTGGGCGGCGTGCGCGCCGACGCCCACCACCCCGGCGACCAGCGCATGGTCAACAGGGACATCACGATCAGCAACAACCGCATCCACGACCTCGGGGCGGACCACCGGGGCGTCGTCTCTGTGCTGACCACGTACGTCACGGGCAGCACCGTCGCCCAGAACGAGGTCTACAACATGCCGTACTCCGGCATGTCGATCGGGTTCGGCTGGGGTGCCAACGACGCGGGCGGCAGCAACCACTACGCCAACCGTGGCCTGTACAACTACCAGCCGCGCTACACGACGCCGACCACCGCGTCCAACAACCGGCTCATCGGCAACTACATCCACGATGTCATGCAGCAGATGAACGACGGCGGCTGCATCTACACGCTGGGATGGAACCCGAGCGCGCTGATCAGCCGGAACCACTGCCTGCGGACCAACGGACACTTCGGGCTGTACTTCGACGAGGGCTCGAAGTACTACAAGGCCGACAACAATGTCTTCTCGAACACCGGTACGTGGGCGACAGCCAACTACTGGGGCGGCGAGAACATGGGGAACTGGACCGTCACCAACAACTGGTCGACCAACGGTAGTACGAACGTGACCAACGGGGACCGGGGCAACGTGGTGTCCGGCAACGTCACGGTCACCAACGGCAACTGGCCTTCCGGTGCCCAGGACGTGATGGCGTCCGCCGGACCGAAGGACACCACTCCGCCGCCGACGACGGCTCAGCAGATCGTGGGGGCGCAGTCCGGCCGCTGTCTGACCGTCCCCGGCGGAACCACCAACGGCACCCAGACCCAACTCTGGGACTGCACCGGCGCGGCCGGCCAGACCTGGACCTACACCACCGGCAGACAACTGACCCTCCCCGGCAACAAGTGCCTCGACGCCAGTGGAAGCGGCACCACCAACGGCACCCCGGTCATCATCTGGGACTGCAACGGCCAGACCAACCAACAGTGGAACGTCAACCCCAACGGCACCATCACCGGCGTCCAGTCCGGACTCTGCCTCGACGCCAACGCCGGCGGCACCGCCAACGGCACCAGGACCATCCTCTGGTCCTGCAACGGCGGCACCAACCAGCAGTGGACACGGCGATAGCGGAATCGACGCCCTTGACCGCCTGGCCCACGAGCGACGGCATCGGCCCCTCCTCGCCTTGCAGCCGCACGCGCCGAGCCCCGCTCACGGCAGCCATCAAGGTGCCGTAGTCCGAAACCGGCATGATCCGAACGACCGGCCCTAACGCCGCAGCCGGGTCGGCTCGCCCGGCCCGCTGCGGCGCACCACCCACGCATCGGTGATGTGGGTGAACATCGCCTCGGCCGCACCCTTGGGGTCGTGCCCGGCGATCCGTTCGTAGATGCGCCGATGGCCCTGGTTGGACGCGACGCACAGGGCGCGGCCGGTCCGGCCCACGTAACGGGCGGAGTCGATGACCTGGCGCTCCAGCGCACGGACCACGGCACGGCCGATGCGGTTCCCCGACGCCTGCATGACGGTGTCGTGGAACGCCCGGTCCTCTTCCTGGTACGAAGCGGGGTCGTCGACGAGCTCGTCCATCCGCTCCACCAGCCTGCGTAGCCGGTCGATCACCTCGGCGTTCGCCAGGCGGGCGGCGACGTTGGCCATGTCGGACTCCAGCACGCGGCGGGTCGCGACGAGGTGATCGAGGGTGGCCAGGCTCTCGTCCTCGGCGATGGTCGCGCCGAGGACCAGCTCGTCGAGCATGTTCCACATCGCAGGAGGGGTGACCATCGTGCCGGCGCCTTGGCGGACCTGCACCAGCCCCTTCTCCTGAAGGATCTTCACCGCCTCGCGGACCACGGTGCGGCTGACCGAGAAGGTCGCGCAGAGCACGGGCTCGGGCGGGAGCGGCGAACCGGACGGATGGACTCCACGGACGATCCGCTCCACCAGCTCGGCCGTGACCGCGGCGGCAAGGTTCGCCGGGCGCCGACTCCAGGCGGGGACCTCGGAGGCCCCTGCGGATGACTGCGGTACTGCCGTCATGACACCCCCCGGGACCCGCGTCGTGCCACGGATTCTCGCTCACTATACGGCATCCGGTTGACGTCATACGTCATACGGGTTACATACGTCATACGAGTTGCGTTCCTCCTCAACCTCAACTGCCGGACAGCCGGCCACCTCAGGAGAGTGGGGCAGCAATGAAGCAGCGAACACCGAGGTCGGCGACCTTGGTCGCCGGGCCCGTTGTCTCAGCCGGCTGCCGAAGCGCCTCCGTCCCGGATGCGGCGTCCGGTGGTCCAACGGCCGGACTCGTCGTCGAGCGGCATCCCGGTGGGACGGTCGAGTTGGTCGCGCAGCCGTTCGGGCAGTACCGCACCCTGCTCGGGGCCGCCATCAGGTCCTCGCCGGCGGTCGAGCGGGTCTTCTCGTCCTGGATAGAGGCCGACGACAACGGCCTGAACAACGACGGGGCGAACTCGACGGCGATGTCGGCGTCATGAGGTCGCCGGTCGTCACGGCCGGTGCCACGCAATGGGGTCGAGCTGTCGGTGACGCCGACGGCGTCTACGGCGACGGCGTCGTGCCCGTGCCGGTCGTCATCGTCGAGACCGACGAGGGGATCACCGGAGTCGGCCTGGGACCGCACACGGAAGCCGAGGCGATCTTCGCCGCCCTCGACGGCCAGGACCCCCGCGCGGCGACCGCCCTCTACGACCGCATGCTGCGGCACACCTTCAACGCCGGGCCGGTCGGCAACACACCTGTCGCGCTGCTGCACGCCGCGACGTCGGTGCCCAACCACCTCGTCAGCGCACCACAGGGCCTGCGCCCGCCGATCGGCGTCGCGCTGGACCTGGACGTCGAGGACGGAGCCCTCGTGCTCGGCGACACGCCGGGCCTCGGCATCCGGATCGACGGGACGGTGATGACCGCGCCCCGGCAGCGAACGGCACACGCACCCGACGGACCGCACATACGGCTGGAGCACGTCGGCCGGCGGCTGCTCGCGGTCACCCCCGGACCATGCCGATCCACGGCGGAAGGGACGTCCGACACCATGGCAATGGAGGATCGATGAACGCGTTTGTCTACCGCGCGGCACGCACCCACGAGATCGAGATCCGGGTCGCCGAGGCGTCAGCCCCGGCGAAGGAGCGGGGCGGGCGCGGCGTCGGCACCATCGCACCGGGCCGCATCGCCACCGGCGACACCGAGGCGTTACGCGCGGCCCCCCGGCGCGACCGGGCGATTCCCGGCGGGATCCCGGCCGGTCGCCGGAGCCACGCCGACGATCTCGCCGGGGCCACGGTGCCCCTCGCCCCTCCTGCGTCGGGCCGTGTCAGTGACCTTGTTCTTCCGGTCGACGGCGGATGGCCGGGGCGATGACCGGCCGCCCAGCATTACCAGCCGGCCGCGCCCGAGGCGGCGTGTATGGGCTCATGATGCGGGCCGGTCGAGCCGGCCGTGCCGCCCGAGCCGACGAGACGAGCCTGGTCGTCGCCGCACAGGCCGGCGATCCACGAGCGCTCGACGACCTGGCCGCGACGTACCTGCCACTGGTGTACCGGATCGTGCGCAGGGCACTGGGTGAGCTCGCGGACGTCGACGACGTGGTGCAGGAGACGATGCTGCGGGCACTTCCTGAGCTGCGCACGTTGCGCACCCCGGAGTGCTTCCGGCCCTGGCTGGCCACGATCGCGACCCGACAGATCAGCACCCATCTGCACCGGCGGCACGCGGACGCCGAACGGACGGCCTCCCTCGACGAGTTGGCCGACCCGCCGGACACCGACGCCGAGAACCTCGCCCTGATCCACGTCGAGCTGTCCGGTCATCGCAGAAAGACCGTGCGCGCCAGCCGATGGCTCGACCCGGACGCCCGGGCGCTGCTGTCGCTGTGGTGGCTGGAGGCCGCGGGCCGGCTCACGAGGGCGGAGCTCGCGGCGGCGCTGGGAACGAGCGTGGCCCACGCGGGTGTGCGCGTCCAGCGGATGCGCAACCAGCTGGAGCTGAGCCGGTCACTCGTCGCGGCGCTGGAAGCCGGCCCCCGTTGCCCACAGTTGACCGCCGCGCTGGGGGGCTGGGACGGCGTACCGAGCGCGCTGTGGCGTAAGCGCATCACCCGGCACACCCGATCCTGTGCGGACTGCGGCCGGGCCGCCGACGAACTGGTGCCCCTTGAGCGGCTGGTCGTCGCCCTGGCGCTGCTCCCCGTCCCGCCGGTGCGCTCCACCACGGTGCTCGACAGACCCGCGCTCGCCGGGGCGACCGGGAATGCCGTCGTCGCGGGAGCCGAGTCGGCTCGTCCGAAGGCCGGGCGAGTCGGCACCCAGGTTTTCGCGTTCGGCGACGGCGCCGTCTTTTTCGGCAGCAGGCCGACGGCGACTGCGACTGTTCAAGCAGGCCTCCGATAACGAAAACTGCCGTGATTCACATGCGTCCGTCATTCTGAATTCACTGCTTGAAAAGGTTATGAGGGGTGGTCTTCAATTATTGACGTTTCCCTCTTGAATGGTCCATGACGATCTGTCAATCTTCTAGAAGTCGACGCTGAGCGTTGCCCATTCATGGCCTGTGAAAGCGGAAGCCAAAAGGACTTCAGCACGAGGAGCCGATCCGGGCCGGGTGACGACCCTCCGGGCGAAGCCGGAGGGCAGGCTTTCCAGGCGCCACGGCAGCGGCATGACGCTGACATGCTCGCTGCGCGAGCGCTCTGGGAGGGGGCCGGCGTGGAGGGGGCAAGCTCCGCGCCGGCTCGGCCGGCTGCCGGCAGGCGGCCAACGTCAAGATCCTGCACAGCGCAGAGGTGACCACACCGCCAACCGGGAAGGCGCGACCATGCCCCGCACTCGCCGCCGGCGTGATCTCGCCCGCTGCTCGCCAGCATCCTGGCGGTTCCCGGCGTGCCGGCGGTCGTCGACGAGTTCGGCGCGCCGATGGACACCGGGCTGAATTGTCAGGATGCCGGCAGCACCGACGACTTCGTGCGCTACTTCCGGGCCACCACCACGGTGCTCCGGGAACTGTGGTTCGGACGGTGACGTCCCGGCCCCGGCCGGACTGCAAGGGCGGCGGCAACCAGTCGTGAAGGGAGAACGACATGTCCGAAGTGACACGCAGACGGTTTCTCGCCGCCGGGGCGGCGGCCGGAGCAGGCATCGTGCCGGGTGGGTGGACGGCCGTCGCCAGGACCGGCTCGGCCGCGCCGCGGGAGGTTCTGGCCGCCAATGATCTCGCCCTGTGGTACGACAAGCCGGCCGGCACGGACTGGCTGCGGGCACTGCCGATCGGCAACGGACGCCTCGGCGCGATGGTGTTCGGCAACGTCGACACCGAACGGCTGCAGCTCAACGAGGACACCGTCTGGGCCGGCGGTCCGTACGACTCCGCCAACCCTCGCGGCGCGGCCAACATCGCCGAGATCCGGCGGCGGGTCTTCGCGGATCAGTGGGGGCCGGCCCAGGACCTGATCAATCAGACGATGCTGGGCAGCCCGGCCGGACAGCTGGCCTACCAGCCGGTCGGAAACCTTCTGCTCAACTTCGGCAGCGCCACCGGTGCGTCGCAGTACAACCGGACGCTCGACCTCACCACCGCCACGGCCCGCACGACCTACGTGCTGAACGGCGTGCGGTACCAGCGTGAGGTGTTCGCCAGCGCACGTGACCAGGTGATCGTGGTCCGGCTGACGGCCGACCGGGCCAACGCCATCACCTTCAGCGCCACGTTCGACAGTCCTCAACGAACAACGCTGTCCAGCCCGGACGGGGCCACGATCGCCCTCGACGGCACCTCCGGCACCATGGAGGGCGTCGCCGGACGGGTCCGGTTCCTCGCCCTCGCCCATGCCACCGTGACGGGCGGCACGGTCAGCAGCTCGGGCGGCACGCTACGGGTCTCCGGCGCCACCAGCGTGACGGTGCTGGTGTCCATCGGCTCCAGCTACGTCAACTTCCGGAAGGTCGACGGCGACTACCAGGGGATCGCGCGCAGCCATCTCAACGCTGCCCGCAACGTCGGCATCGACCAACTACGCGATCGGCATCTCGCGGACTACCAGGCGCTGTTCGACCGGGTGTCGATCGATCTGGGACGTACGGCGGCGGCCGACCAGCCGACCGACGTACGGATCGCACAGCACGCGCAAGTGAACGATCCGCAGTTCTCCGCTTTGTTGTTCCAGTTCGGCAGGTACCTGCTCATCTCGTCCTCGCGGCCGGGTACCCAGCCGGCGAACCTGCAGGGCATCTGGAACGACCAGATGGCTCCGTCCTGGGACTCGAAGTTCACCGTCAACGCCAACCTGCCGATGAACTACTGGCCCGCCGACACGACGAACCTGCCCGAATGCTTCCTCCCGGTCTTCGACATGATCGACGACCTGACCGTGACCGGCGCCCGGGTGGCGCAGGCGCAGTACGGCGCCGGCGGCTGGGTGACGCACCACAACACCGACGCGTGGCGGGGCGCCTCGGTCGTCGACGAAGCGCGGTGGGGGATGTGGCAGACCGGCGGCGCATGGCTGGCCACCCTGATCTGGGACCACTACCTGTTCACCGGTGACAGCGACTTCCTCCGCTCGAACTATCCGGCCCTGAAGGGCGCCGCCCAGTTCTTCCTCGACACGCTGGTCGCCCACCCGACGCTCGGACACCTGGTCACCAACCCGTCGAACTCTCCGGAGCTCGCTCACCATACGAACGCCACCGTCTGCGCGGGGCCCACCATGGACAACCAGATCCTGCGCGACCTTTTCACCAGCGTCGCCCGCGCCGGCGAAATCCTCGGCGTGGACGCGGCCTTCCGCGCTCAGGCACTGGCGGCCCGGGACCGGCTGGCCCCGACACGGGTCGGCTCCAGGGGCAATGTCCAGGAGTGGCTGGCCGACTGGGTGGAGACCGAGCGGAACCACCGGCACGTATCCCACCTGTACGGTCTGCATCCGAGCAACCAGATCACCAAGCGTGGGACACCCCAGTTGCACGAGGCCGCGCGGCGGACGCTGGAACTGCGCGGTGACGACGGGACGGGTTGGTCGCTGGCATGGAAGATCAACTTCTGGGCGCGGTTGGAGGACGGTGCCCGGGCCCACAAGCTGATCCGGGACCTGGTGCGCACGGACCGGCTCGCGCCCAACATGTTCGACCTGCACCCACCGTTCCAGATCGACGGCAACTTCGGCGCCACCTCGGGCATCGCGGAGATGCTGTTGCACAGCCACAACGGCGAACTGCACGTGCTGCCGGCGCTGCCGTCCGCCTGGCCCACCGGGCGCGTGAGGGGACTTCGGGGTCGCGGCGGGTACACCGTCGGCGCCGAGTGGAGCAGCGGCCGGATCGAGCTCGTCGTCACCCCCGACCGAACCGGCGCCGTCCGGGTGCGCAGCCGGATCTTCGCCGGCGACTTCACGCTGCGGGACGATGCGAGCGGCGAGCCGGTCCAGCCGAAGCGCCTCGAGGCCGATCTCATCGAGTTCGCCGGCCAGGCCGGCAGGACCTATCGCGCGTCCGCGGTCAGGTCGGGGCCGGTGGAGGCCGGCGTGGCGTATCGGCTGGTGGCCCAGCACAGTGGCAAGGCTGCCGACATCAATGGTGCGTCCGCCGGTGCGGCCCTGATCCAGTGGCAGATCACCGCCGGTCGCAACCAGCAGTTCGAGTTCCTGCCCTCCGACGGCGATCACTACAAGATCCGGGTACGGCCCAGTGGTCTGGTCCTGAACGCCGCCAGTGGCAGCAGCGGCGCCGACATCACCCAGCAGCCGGATGCCAACGCCGCGGGCCAGCAGTGGCGGATAGTCGACCACGGCAGTGGCGTGATCAGTCTGGTCAACCGGCAGAGCGGCCTCGCCCTGGACGTGTGGGAGGCGTCCACCGCCGACGGAGCCCGCATCTCCCAGTGGTCGGTCACGGGTAGCGCCAACCAGCGATTCCAACTCCAGCGCATGTAGTCAGGCGGCCTGCCGGAGTCGTCTACAGGTGCGGCGTTCCTTCGGTAGTCATGCGTTGTTCAGCATAAAAATCCACCAGTGACTACGCCTTGCCAACGTGTGATCACAGGGGGAATGCTGATGCCCGGCAGGTCCTTGAAAGTTGTACGACCATCGCTTTCCCGGTGTGGAAGCGGCGGCGGCATGCGAGAACGGGGCACACGATTTCGGTCAGGGCGACTGTCGTCGGCCGACGTCCACACGCGACCACGGTGGCCGTCGGAGCGTCAGATCTCGACTCGCCGAGCCGATCGAGCCCGCCCCTGCGACCGTCCTGCCGCAAGACCTTTCCAAGGGCACCCATCGGCCTTCCGGTCTCCCGGCCCGACGCGATCGAGGGCCGGGCGCGGCGCCACATTCTCGCCCCCTGCGGACGCCGAGCCCTGGGCGACACGGCCGACCCGCCCGGCCGCCGTCTTGGCGGGGACGCGGCGGATGCGTCCATCAAGGGCCTCCTCCCCGGCACCTCGCGCCGCGCCCCGGAACGGTCCGCACGCTCCGGCGGAACGTCGCCCCCGCCAGGGCGCGGACGGGCGGTTCGCCACTCCCCCTTTCCCTACCGATACGGAGGAATGAAGCATGCGTATTCTCGTCGCCGGCGCCACCGGGGTGATCGGACACCCCCTGGTGGGAGCGCTGCGGGCACGCGGCCACGAGGTGAGCGCGCTGGTACGCCAGGAGTCGCGGGAGCGGGCCCCGGAGGCGGACCGCATCGTGAGCGCCGACGCCCTCGACCGCGAGGCCCTGCTGTCGGCGGTGTCGACCGTCCGCCCCGAGGTGGTGGTCCACCAGATGACGGCGCTGCGCCTGCTGGCCGACGACCCGGGTGCGGCCTTCACCCTGACCGCGCGGCTGCGTACCGAGGGCACCGCCAACCTGATAGCTGCGGCCCGGGCGGCCGGTGCGGGACGGCTGGTCGCGCAGTCCATCGCCTTCGCGGCCGCCCCGGCCGAGGAACTGGTCCTCGACGAGGACGCACCGCTCTACGTCGACGCACCCGATCCCGGTTGGGCCGCCACCGTACGGGCTGTCGCCGAGCTGGAGCGGCTGGTTCTGAACAGCGGGCCGCTCGCCGGCGTGGTCCTGCGGTACGGCACGCTGTACGGCCCCGGCACCATGTACGCCCGCGACGGCGGGGCCGCCCAGGCGGTGCTGGCCGGACAGCTCCCGCTGCCCGGGGACGGCGCCGGGATCACGTCGTTCCTGCACCTGGAGGACGCCGTGGCGGCCACGGTCGCCGCCGTCGAGTCGGAGGCCACCGGGGTGTTCCATGTGACGGACGACGAGCCGGCCCCGGCCGCGCGGTGGCTGCCGCACTACGCCCAAGCGCTGGGTGGCCCGGCCCCTCGTACGATCCCGGCGGACCACGCGCCCCAGCTGCTCGGCTGGTTCCTGGCCCATCAACTCACCGCCGCGCACGGCTCGGCCAACGACCGGGCCCGTACGGCTCTGGGCTGGAAGCCGCTGCGGCCGAGCTGGCGCGAGGGACTGGGCCAGGAATGACCGGCACGGTCCGGGACGGCTGCAAGGACCACCCCAAGTGCCGCTCCCACGCCATGAAATGACGCGATCATCCTGAGAAAAGTGGAAACTGTGAACCCGATCACGACGTTACGCCCGTCCGCCGACACCGTGGAGCGGTACCGCAAGGAGGGCCTCTGGCGCCCCGACACCATCCTCGACGACCTGGCGCGGTGGCGTGCCGAGACTCCCGACGCCCCTGCCCTTCTCGTCTCGGAGGCCGGCCGGGGCCTCGTACAGATGAGCTACGCGCGGTACGCCGAGTACGTGGACCGCTTCGCCGGCGCGTTGCACGCCCTGGGAGTACGCAGCGGTCACGTCGTCGCGATGCAGGTGCCGAACGTCTGGCAGGTCGGACCGCTGCTCCTGGCCTGTGCCCGGCTCGGGGCCGTCGCCGCGCCCATCATGTGCGCGTTCCGCCCCCGTGAGCTGGAGCGGATGCTCCGCCGGCTGGACGCCGTCGTCTGCGTGACCGTCGACCGGTGGGACGACTTCGAGCACGCCGCGGCGCTGGCCGACATGGCACCCCGGCTGCCCGCACTGCGCCACCGGGTGGTGCTCGGCGAGCGGACCGAGGACGGGGAACTCGACTTCCGCGAGTTCTTCGAGCACACGGAGCACAGCACCCTGCCGGATCCGTCCGTGGTGGACCCGGACCGGGTCTCCCTGGTGCTGTTCACCTCCGGTACCTCCGGTGAGCCGAAGGCCGTACTGCACACCCTCAACACCTTGTACGCCTGGTACGCCCCCGTCGCGGCCGCCGACGGCATCGGCCCGCACAGCCGCGTCTACTCACCGAACGCGGCGACGCACATCGTCGGCCTCACCATGGGGATGTTCATGCCGCTGCACCGCGGGGGGTGCGCGGTGATGACGGACCGCTGGGCGCCGGAGGCCATCGTCCCCTTCCTGGCCCAGGCCCGGGTCACCTGGATGGTCATCGTCCCGGTCTTCCTCTCCGCGCTGATCGACGCGATGGAACGCACCTCGCGGCGACTGGACACCGTGCGCATCATCCGCGCGGGAGGCACGACGGTCCCGCAGCCGCTGTTCCGGCGGGTGACGGAGACCTTCGGCATCCCGTTGGACGTGGGCTGGGGCATGACGGAGGGCGCCAACACCTTCACCCGCGCCGGAGAGCACCCTGAGCTGGCCGGACGCACGGTCGGGCGTTGCGCGCCGGGCCACGAGATCGACCTGCGGGCCGACCACCCGATCAGCGACGACCGGCCCGGGCGCCTCTTCGTGCGCAGCCCTTCGCTGTGCCTGGCCACCTGGGGCCGGGACGACGGACGTCTGACCGTGCTGGCCGAGCACGACGACGGCTGGTACGACACCGGTGACCTCGCGGCGCCGGACGGCCACGGCGGCATCCGGCTCCACGGCCGTGCCGAGGACCGGATCGGCGTCATCATGATCCCGGTCAGTGACGTGGAGTCGGCACTGCTGGACCACCCCGACGTACGGGATGTCGCCCTGGTCGGCTACCCGGACGGCCACGGCGGCGAGCTCGCCTGCGCGGTCGTCGTGCCGGGGGAGCGGACGCCCACCCTGGAAGGCCTGCGTGACTGGCTCGGCGGGCTCGGCATGAGCGAATGGTGCCTGCCCTCCCGCCTGGAACTCCTGCCCCGACTGCCGCGCAACGAGACCGGCAAGGTGCGGAAGAACCTGCTCCGGGAACGGCTTCGGCTCCGCTCGGACTGACCGAGAGGTTCGGGTCGCCCGGGAGACCGTCCCCGGGCGGCCCGACTGCCATGCAGTGGCCCTGACCCTTGAGATGCGCTGGTGCCGCGAACTACGACGCCCGGCGGGCCGCGGTGACGAAGAAGGTCGCCGTCGCGGTGAAGGCGTTCCGGCGCGAGAGATCGCCCAGGTCGTCCTTCCACCGCGCCGCCTCCTCCTCGCTGACGGCGCCCTGGGTGAGAGCAGCCGTCAGGGCCGGCTCCAGCACCACGCCGAACGCCGACGCGTGGTCGTTCAGCGCCGCCATGATCGGAACGACCTCGATGTCGGTGAAGCCCGCGTCGGCGAGGTGGGAGGCGCTGCGGGTGCCGGAGTGGGGATTCGGGACGGCCGAACAGAACGCGCGCTTGACCGCCTCGGTCGTCTCGGGGATCCGTGAACTCACCGCCATCGACCCGAGATCGGGGTCCGCGAGGACGATGGTGCCACCCGGTCTCAGTACCCTGCGGGCCTCGGACAGCGCCTCGGCGGGATCGCCGAAGTGGAGGAAGGTCCGCTCGGACCGGTACCACGACAGTTCACCGTCCTCGAACGGCAGCTCGAAGGCACTGCCTTGGACGAACCGGCAGTGCGGGAACCTGGCCAGAGCCGCGTCGACCATGGCCTGGCTGCTGTCGACCCCCACGGCGTCCATTCCGAGCCGCACGAGGTCCGCTACGGCGCGGCCGGCGCCGCACCCGACGTCGGTTCCCTTGCCCTCGGCGGTCTCCAGGGCGCGGTAGGTGGCCTCCCGCACCGCGCGACCGCTCTCGCTCTCCTCCATCTTCCGCAGATAGGCGATGAAGTCCTCGGGGACGCCGGAGGAGTCGACGTCGTGGAAGCGTGCGGCAATGCTCTCGGCCGTGCGTGGTCCGGTGGTGTCCACGTGCTGCTGTCTCCCGTCAGCGGGGTGCCTGATGTGTGCGTGCGAGCGGCGCTTGTTGAAAGTCAAAGCAGAGTAGCAGCAAGGGAGTTGGGGACCGTGAGCTCTGCGATCGGCACCTGCCGGGGCCCGTCGGCCGGGTTCGTCGTCGGCGTGGTCACGGCCGGCGCCTGCGTTTCCCCGACCAGTACCGGGCCCACCGCAAGCGTGCGTGATCCCGACGCGCCGGTGATCGCCGGGCGTGTACCGTCGTGCCGCGCCGGCACTGCCCCGAGCCCGCCGGCCCTTCGGTAGCGCCGCAGTCAGCGCGGTGGCAAGGCCGACGCGGTCGGCCACCCTCCGCAGCAGCACCACATGCGCGTGGCCGATCAGGTTCACGTCGACGGGAGAGCCGGATGCGGGGGGTGACCCGACCACAAGTCGCGGCCCTCGCAGCCCATCGCCGCGACGGCCGTCGGTGGTGAGGTCCCGGAGTCGCCTCGGGGGAGGCGGCTCCGGTGACTGTCCGGGGCTGGGGGCTATCGGGCCCACCGGACGGAGTCCTCGATCGGGCAGCGCGCGCCCCGGTGGGGCGGCGTGGTCGTGGCCCGTCCGGTTCGCAGGACCGCCAGGACCTCGTTGTCCCCGTCGGGGCCGAGTCCGGCCGTCGGGCGACCGAACTCGCCGCCCAGCGGCTGGGCGGCATATCCGGCCTCGGTCAGTGCGAGCCAGATGCGCATCAGCGTGGCTCCCGCTTCGAGGCGGTCGGCGACGGACCGGCGCGGGCCGCGCGGGACGAGCACGGCCCCGCAGTCGCGCAGCCTCCTTGCCCGGACGCCGGCCGTCGCCGAGGCCAGTTGGCGGACCAGCGCCCGCGGTACGGCCTCGCTGTGGACGGCGCGGGCGAGCACGCCGGTCGCCCCCGAGTGGTCGAGGAGGTCACGCGGGTCCCCGAAGGAACGGCGGCCGCTGTCGTTCCGTGCGCGTTCCCGCAGCCAGGACCGGAGTCGGGCGTCCGACGCCGGATCGGCGGCCATGGCCGAGTCGAGCTCGGTCCGGGCGAGCCGGGCCAGGGCGTTGGGGCCGGTCACCGTCTCCAGGGCGAGGTTCCGCTCGGCGCTCAGCAACTCGATCCGCTTCGCCGTCGCCGTGTCGAGAGGGGTGCGCAGCAGGCCCTCCCGGTGGGTGGAGCGCAGGCCGAGCGCGCCCTGCCGGACGAGGATGTCGTCGCGGAGGCGGTCGCAGTGGAACCGGCCGACGAACGCGGGCATCCCGTCCTGGTCGGCCGGCTGATCCGAAGCGGTCGAGGCCTCCCACTCGCCGTGCGCCAGGTAGGTCATGGCGCCCAGAGCGCAGCCGAGGCTCTCCGCCCAGCCCAGCGGGTCCCGGACGGCTGCGGGCCAGCGCTGCGGGTCGTGCGCCAGCCGGACCGTGCGGTCGTCGAGGAGTTCGAACGCCCAGGGCTGGGCGTTGAAGGCGGAAGGGGCGAGCCGGGCGCCCTCCAGCACGCTGGCGAGCCGCTCGGGCAGCGGGCGCGGGGGTTGTGGCGCGGCCGAGGGCCGGAGGGGATCGCGCCGGGAGGCGGCGCGTAGCGCCCGTCGGGACCGTACGATCTCCACCGGCAGCCGCGCCCGGTGCAGCAGGGCGGCCGGGCGGGTCTTGACCGCGGCATGCACGTCCATGGTGACGACATGCCGTGTCCGGCGGTTCACGAGCACGTCCACGTCGGTTCTCGCGGTCAGTGTGGCCAGGCCGAGGACGCAGTAGCCGATCTGCGGCCAGGCGCCCCCGTTGACGCGCCGGTCGGTCTGCACGGCCAGGAAGTCGCTGGGGACCTGAGTACGGCCGATCCACCGCATCGATACGCACAGGCGGTTCTCGCGGTGTGCCTCGGCGCTCGCCCTGCCGTAGAACGGCACCGGGTTGCGCCGGTAGTCGAAGACGTACAGCGTCGGTTTCCCGCCGAAGTCCATACCCGCCAGGACCGGGATGCCGAGCCGGGCGGCCCGCTCGTGCAGCTGGTACTTGACCCAGGACGACATCGTCGGGTCGATGGCGTCGAAGGCGATGTGGGCACCTTCGAGTGCCTCGTCGAGGTTCTCCAGGGTCAGCCCCTGCGGATATACGGTCACTTCGGCCGCGGGGTTGAGCGCGCGAATCCGGTCGGCGATCGCCACGGGCTTCGAACGGCCCAGGTCGGCCTGTACACAGGCCTGCCGGTTCAGGTTCGAGACGTCGAAGACGTCGGGGTCGGCCAGCCGGAAGCGCAGCACACCGAGCCGGGCCAGTGGTTCGACGATCCCGCCACCGCCGCCGCATCCCGCCACGAGTACGGTCGCGGCGCGCAGGGCCGCCTGTTCCCGTTCGCTGATGATGCCGAAGTTGCGGCTCACGGCCTCGGCCCCGGCGGCCACCATGTCGATGTCCGCCCGGTGGGTGTCAGTGGCCATGGCTGGATCCGTTCCCTCGGTGCTCGTGTTCGGCCCGCGCTCCCACGGCGGTGGAGCGAAGTGCCTTACTACGCTTGTGGGATGGGCGTGTTCGGCTCATGCGCTTTCCAACTCGGCGCAGGCGGACCTGCCGACCGGGAACCGCGTCATCTGCTGGGGCCTGACCCGGGGCGGCCAGCATTGCGGGACGAGGATGTTCAGCGCGTAGGCGCGGGCGACGAGCGCGGACCGGGTGGGGGCCTGCAGTTTCTTCAGCATCGCGCTGATGTGGTACTCGACGCCGTGGCTGCTGAGGCCGAGCCGTGAGGCCAACTGCTGGGTGGACAGCCCGGCGGCCACGCCTTCCAGGATGCGGGCGGGTACCTCGGCGAGGGTCGTGGCCGGTGTGAGCGTGGGGCTGTGGACGGCGTCCGGGACGATGAGCGCGATCGCGGCGCAGTCCGTGCGGCAGACATGCAGGACGGTGTTGAGCGTGAGGCCCGTGACCAGGCAGTCCCTGTCCGTGAGGTTCCCGCCCGTGAGGTCCCCGTCCGTGAGTGTCAGGCGGATGCTGAAGTCGCCGCACCGCCCGTCGACGAGTTGGGAGAAGTGTTCCTCCAGACTTGCCGCGGTCGTCTGGTGGAAGAACCGTGCCAGAGGTTCCCCCGTCACCTCCGCGGGTACGAGCCCGAACTGCTCGCAGAACGCGTCGTTCGCCTCCACGACCCGGAGGGCGGTGTCGAGATGCACGATGCCGAGTGCCGCGGGGAGTGCCGACGGGGTCGCCGACACCGACGGGTCTCCTGATTTCGCCGCGACGGGCTCTCGGTGTGGCTCCAGAATCGTGGCCTTCGTCGAGACGGACACGGGGCATGCTCCGCAGGGTCGGCCGCCGGCAGGGTGGTCAAGGCCCGCCTGTGAACTCAAGCAGACACACGCCGCTGTACGGGAGAACCTGACCCGGGCACGTCGCCAGCTCAAAATCAACCTCGGACTTGAGGAGGGAGAGACCCATGAGTGACTTCCCGAACGACCAGGACTGCGACCGGACTGCCGCCGATGACCAACTCGACCTCCTTCTAGCGTCTGCCGACGCCGAACTCCTGATCGCCATCGGCTCCGCTCAGGCCCGACCTAACCGCCGGAACCTAGCCAAGGAGCTGGACAGGACCCCCACAATCGAGCAGATCACGAGCGAGACCCTGGGAGAAAAAATCGCACCTCGTGCGTCCGCCGAAACCAACGGCGCCGTACTCATGGCCGAGGCACGCCTCATCCGATTCAGGGAGACCCTGTACTCCGCAACCGCAAGCGTCTCCCTCGCTCTCACTGATCATCTTGGCCTGTCAACCGCGATGCAATACGTAGAAGCCATGGCCACATTGATCGCCAAGACGAGGGCCGAACTGCGACTCCGGACGCTCACCATCCAGAAGGCGAACACCTACTTCGAGGCCCTTGAAGACGGGCTGAAGGGGCTCCGGGAGGAGCTGTACCTCCTCGCGGAGGTACAGCTCCTCCCGGGGGACGCAAAGCAGGCCGTCCTCTACCTCTTCGAGCACACCGACGAGTTCGGGGGCTGCCCCGTACCTTCGCGCTTCTGATCATCAGCCGCCTACCGCGCCCCAACCTCGAACCGACCAGACCGGCTCCTGCCCCCTCCGTGGGTAGGAGCCGGTCTGGTTCCCCGGTACGACGGCAAGTCTGGCTCGGCCAGAAGCCGCCCTGCGCAGTCTCGGGGCTACTGCCTCGAGCGCGGAGCTCGCACGGGTCGGTCATGCTGGCGGCGCGCCCGTCAGTGCCCTCGGTGTGATGCTCTAGGCCGGGTCGCATCCGGCCGCGAGTTTGGCCTGTGACGCGCGCGATCGTCGGTGGATGGCTGGCGTGGAGATGATGATCTCGGCGGGTGCTCGTTGACCGGCGGAGGCCGGCCGCCGAGCAAGGGAGACCGCCGATGGGGGCCTCGCTGCAGCCGCAGACCGGCCGGGACGTACCGCGCTATGGATGGACCTCGCCGTGGCCCCCACGAACCTGCCGCCCGGCATGATCCTGGACGGCGAGGCCGTGGTGTACGTCGCCGACAACGACGGCACCATGCACGTCAGCTTCGCCGCGGCGCAGTTCCGCGCGCTGTTCCGCCCCTGCCGCGCGAGGGAGCTCGCCGACCAGTACCCGGCGCCGTACGGGGCCTTCGACATCCTGGCCCACCCCGCGGCGGGCATCCCGGCCGTCGGCCACGTCGCTACGTGGAGCGCCGCCAGGTCCCTCCTGGACGTGCTTGCCGACGTCGGTGCGCCGATCGTGTCAGTGTGGTCGACCCCGGACCTCGAGGAGGCCCTGCTCTGGTTCGAGACGCTCGAAGGCACCGACGTTGAGGGGGTCGTGCCAAGCCGCTCCGGTCGGCCTACAAGGCCGACCGTATGGGCCAAGGTTAGGCACGCGGACACAGTCGACGCCACCTTGGTCGGCTTTACCGGCACGGCGCGGCACCCGAAGACCCTCGCCATACGGCTCCCTGACGGACGGGTGGCGTTGTCCCGCGGCTCATAGCAGCGCAGCCGGACGCCGGGCTCCCCCGCATCCCGCGTCGTCCGCTCCACTGTCGCAGATGCCCACCGTTCGGCGAGCAACTGCTGGAAGGCGAGGGCGGTGTCGTCGTCGGCGGCCGCGACGACGACCAGGAGGCAGGGCTCACTCACGTGCGCCTCGTTGATGGGGTCCTTGTAAGGCATTATGCCCATGCTACCGAGCGGGTTCCGCCGACCGAGTAGCATCAGGGGCTGTCGCCTGCCCAGACCCAGCGGGCTGGGTCGCCGGGGCGCGGGTCGTGCAGCGCCCGGCCCCCGGGCCGAACTGCCCGAGTCCCGTGAGGAGGGAGACGCCGTCGTCGATCGCCTCCTCGTAGGTGTCCGTCCCGGTGTCGATCGTGAGCCGCACGACGCCCCTCCCGTGTAGTGGCGTGCACGCTGACCATCCTCCCCGGCTCCCGGCGTCTTCTGTCGACAGCAGGCTTGCCCCCGGCTGCCGATATGGATGATCAGCACACCGTCCCCGGGGGGTCTCGCCCGGATCGACACCGGCTGGAGCGCTCGGCCTACCGGCCCATCCCCATGACCCGACAGGCCGGTTGCTGCACGCGCGCCCCGGCCCGCCGCTTGGTTGGTCATCTAGAAGAGGCCCTCGTAGCCCTGCCAGCCGGTGGCGATCTTTGTGCGCGCGCCGAACGATCCCTTGCCGTCACCGTTGTTGCGCCAGACGTTGCCCGCGCTGTCCCGCGAGACCAAGTCGGCCTTGCCTTCACCGGTGATGTCGCCGACACCGACGACCACGTTGTAGGAGCCGCCCCAGTTCGAGAAGACCTTCGCCCGGGCGCCGAACGTACCGCTGCCGGTCCCGTAGTACCGGTACAGGCTGTTCGCCGTGTCTTGGGCCAGCAGGTCGCCGATGCCGTCGCCGTTCAGGTCCCCGGCGCCCACGACCTTCTTGTACGTCTTCCAGTTGTCGTAGAGCTTCACCCGGGCGGACAACGTGCCCGTGCTGGTGCCCTTGTAGAGGTACACGGTCCCGGTCGAGGAGTTCCGCGCGATCAGGTCGGGGCGGCCGTCCTTGGTCACGTCACCGGGCGCGGTCAGCACGTCGTACTGGTTCCAGCCGGACGTGCCCAGCGAGGTGTACGCCGTCGACGGCTTCAACGCAGCCCCACAGCCCGGCTTGTAGGCGCGCAGCGCCCCGCTGCTCAGCCGCACCAGGACGTCGTTGCAGCGGTCGCCGCTGAGGTCCCCGAACGGCACCGCCTTGACCGATGTTGCCCAGCCACTGCCGCTCACCTTCTCCGAGAAGGTGCCCTTGCCCGTGCCTTGATGGAACGCGAGTGCGCCGGAGGAGTTGAGGGTGAGGAGGTCGCTGATGCCGTCCCGGCCCGCGTGATCGCGCCGCACGGGAGCGGCGAGAGTCCCGGCCGTCATCAGGTGAATGCGTTCACCGGCGTCCACGAAAGCCACGCGGCCACTGTCAGGGTCCAGGGTCCAGCGCACACGCCGGTCCGAGGTGCTGCCCTCGGGCATGAGGTTTGTGGTCGCGGGCAGATCGGCCAGGTCGGAAGTGACTGCCTGTCCGGAGCGGACGTCGGTGCGCACCAGCTTGCCGCGCTCGTTGTCATGGCGGACCAGGAATCCGTCGGCCAGCAGCGCATCCCCTGTCGGCACGGCCACCGAGCGGCCGCGGGAACGGTCGAACACACCGGCCTTCTGCTGGGCGGCACACGCCCAGTAGACGAAGCGGCCGTGGGCCTGGAGCTCGCTGGGCACGCACGCCGAGCCGACGTTGACGTCGACCGCCGCGGTGGTCGAGCCGAGGCGGTTCATCGACAGGTGCCCGGCGGTGGAGGTCGTGGTCCACAGTTGTCCGTCCCACAGGGTGGCGGCCACGGCCGTGCGTGTCGAGACGACCTTGGACTGCGTCCAGTCGACGAGGAAGTGTTTGTGATTCGGGCCGCCCGAGAGCAGCGCGTACCGTCCTTCCGCAGCGCTCACCTCACCGTAGAAGCTGTCAACGGCCAGCGTCTGGACCTCACCGGTGGGTGTACGGCGGTGTACCAGCTGGGAGTTGTCCAAGTCGTTGTAGACGACGGATCCGTCGCCCGTGCCGAACAGCCGCACACAGCTGTTCACGAAGATGCACGGCTTGACCCCTCCACCAGCCTGGCGGACTGGCCCCACCTGGGGGATCGCGTCGGCCGACACGGCGCGCGTGTTGAACATGACGTCATAGGACGGGGGGGCGGTCTGATCGGTCCAGGCAAGGGTGCCGCCCACCAGCGAGAGCCCGTCGACGGGCGCGGGAACCGGCGGCAGATCCATCAGTTCATTGGCGACGATCTGCCCGTCCGGCGCCTCGGAGAGCCGGTACATGCCCCAGTGCGCCTTGTCCGGACCGCCCACCACCACAGCCGATCCGTCCGCCGACGCGTGCACCCAGCCGTCCATCTGGGGGAGCAGCGTGCGCCATTCGCCCGCGTCGGTAAGGGGCCGGGTGAGCACGGCACGGGTCTCGTCGCCGTACGTGGCCACCACGACGTCGTCACCGATGACCGTGAAGTCGGTCTTTCCCACAGTGCCCTGGGAGGGAACGGTGATCACCGGTCCGTCCAGCGCGTCGCGGCGCAGCAGCCGCGCGCCGGCTCCCGGATACCACCAGCCGACGTAGCCCTCGTTCAGGACGGGCAGTCGGGCCGAGTTGGTGTTGTAGGGGGCGAACAGCTTGGTCCAGGTCCCGTCGCGGACGTCGACGAGGACGAGCTGGTAGAGGAAGACCTGCGGGTCCTCGGTCGGCACGCGGTAGCGCAGCAGCAGCGAGCGGTCGTCCTTCCCGCTCAACGCGAGAAGCTTCGCGTCGGCGGGCCAGCCGGTCACCTTCGTGTCCTCGGTTCCGCCCCCGGCCGCCTGCTTCAGCAGGTGCAGTTCGCGTACGTTTGTCGAGCCGCCCAGGTAGGCGACCACGACACCCTGGCCAGCCGTCCCCGCATAGGTCAGACCGGTCGGGACTGTCACCGAGCCGCGGTCCTCGCCGGAGCCCATCGCGCGGAACCGCACGACGCGTCGGCCCTCGGCGTCGGCCGACAGCGTGTAGGTGGTGTCCGACTGGGCGAGCCCATTGGGCTGCTGAGTGTCGGCGAACTCGGTCACCGGTCGCGTCTGGCGCGTCGCGTAGTCGGTCCAGAGCAAGCCGCTTGATCCCTCGGGATTCGACAGCACACCGGTGTCGCCGAAGCCGATGAACACCGGATTGCGCGTGGCACGCCGGTCCGCGGCGGGGATCACGACCTCGCCCGCCGCAGCGACTTGGTCCGCCCCGACAGCCACCGCCGTCCCCGTCGGCACGGCGCCCTGAGCACCTGCGGCGAGGACGACGATCACGGCCAGGGCCGCACCTCCTCTGCCCAGCAGACAGCGTCGTACGACCTTACTGACCCCCACAGCCCCCCCGGCCCCTCACCCTGCTAGCCGCGACCCCGAAAGCCCCGGACAGCCTGTGCATGAAATGTGCATGCCCTGAGTGGGCGACGGGAGCCTATCAGTGCACACCAGCCGCCGCATTGGAAGCCTGATGACGGCCCTTCCCGAGATCGTCGCTGCGGCCTCACCGTTCCCGACGACGCCGCGTTCGAGGGGGAACTGGTGGTGTGGGAGTGCGGCCAACCAGCCGACCAAAAGGGGGCAAACATTGTGAAATCACGTTTCTTACGGCCATTCATAACTGGAGCATGATCTTCCATGCTGAGAGATGATGTTGTAAAGATATAGTCAAACGCCTGTACCCGGCCGGGGGAGGAATCGGCCGGAAGTTGAGGAGGGGTTAACGCGTGCAAATACTTTTTCAGCGAAGCGCGAGAAAAAAACCTTTACTGTCATGGTCATGGCTGGCGCCTTGTTTGTCGGCTCTGTGCTGACCGCTCAGGCGGCGAGCTTCGACAACATGTACAAGACCGACAACACGTACTGGGACTGTGAGGACGACAGCTATTTCTGTCGGACCGACAACGGCTACCTGACTTTCGCCATCGAGCCGGGCATGACCGACGCCGGCGACTCCGATGTGCGCGAAGTGCTTCGGGATGAGTACGGGCCCACCGATCTCGAACGGCACGAGCACACGGGCAGTGAAATCCAGTACGACTCTCGTCCGAGACGGACATCATCTTCGACTGGAACGACCCGAGTCTTGCCGCCGGTGTTCAAGGTGTGACCTGGTGCAATGACGCCGCGAGCGAGTATGAGTGCGACCAGCACTACATCAGCTTCGACAACATGGGTAGCGGGTCGGCGAACCCCTGGAAGGCCGTTGTCTGCCACGAAACCGGGCATGCCGTCGGCCTCACCCACGGGTACGAGGCATCCCCACGGCAAGGCAATACGGACAGCGACTTGGGCTGCATGCGCACGGGTGGCACCGTTGAGCAGTTGATTTCCTGGACGAATCTCGGGTCGCACAACGTCGGCCAGATCAACGATATCTACGTCAAGCCGTGACTGGCCCTGCTGCGAGAACCGATTCTGCCGGGCGGCCGTCGAGGCGTCGGGCTGTGCCAGACCATGTGAGGGGAAGCCGTTTCATGTTTCGTGTGAAGAGTGACCAGCCTGCTGCGGGTCGGCGGTGGCTGCCCGCGACGCGGCGGGGGCGCCTGACTGCTCTTGCTGTCGCGGTGGCGGCCGTGGCCGGCGGAACCTTCGCCGGTGTTGCCACCGCCAATGGCGGTGACGAGGGGCCGCTGGCAGTCGCGGCCCACATGTCGGAGGGCTTCCCGACCCTGACCGCGTCCGACTGGGTCACCCACGGCGACCACGCCGTCGTGATCGAGATGGTGCCCGGCAGCGAACGCAAGGGCGCCCTGCCCGAAGACAAGAAGGACAACGGCGAAGGGCACATCCCGCGCACCGCGACGATGAAGGTCGACCAGGTGCTGTGGTCCAAGCCCGGCGCCGAGGCCGCGCCAAAGACCTACCCGGTCGAGCTCCTGGGCTGGTGGTGGGAGGACGGCGTCGAGCGGGAGTTCGCCTGGCAGGGCGAGCCCCGCTACGAGGAGGGCCACAAGTACATCGCCCTGCTGGTGAAGGGCGACGACGGCAAATGGAACGCAACCCTGCACACGATGCCCTACGACGACGGCAAGGTCGGCACCGGCGAAAGCGCCAGCAAAACCAGCACCGACGAGAACGCCAGTGAACTTCAGGGCCTGGAGAAGGAAGCCCACGGCAAGAACGCGGCCGCGGTGAAGCAGCTCCTGGAAGCGGCCCAGGCCGCGAAGTAGCCACACACGCTGAAACCGGCCCCAGCGGCGGGGAACACATCGCGACCCGCCACACTACTCCGAAGTGATCCAGCCGCCTTGGGTGTCGCAGTCGTTACCGACCTTGAGTCACAGCGTCCGCGAATCAACAACCGGCGGCACCGGACAAGAAGGGGCGCGGCCACCTTCAGCTACGTGCCGACGCTCACCCTGAGCTCCAAGGCAGGAGCCGACGAACGCGCCGAGGCCCAGCACATCAGGCAGGCGTTCCTGGTCCCGGAGGACACCAAGCCGTACATGTCAGCGAAGAAGGTGCCCGGTGAGACGGCCAAGGATCCGTTGCACCGGACGGTGAGCGCCGCCCGCACCGACAAGACCCGCGGAGAAGCAGTCAAGCAGCACAAGCGCTACTGGGGAGCCAACTACACCGCCGGCGGGACGAAGGAGTGCGACGAGTACCCCTTCGCGAGCACCTATGAGGGGGCCGCGGAGAACTACTACGAAGCGGAAGCGAAGAAGTTCAGCTTCTCCGCGAAGCCGATCGCGAAGGACGACAATCAGGCAGGCGGGTCCATTCTGAAGAGCTTCTACGCCAAGAACCGCATCCTCGATGGCCTCGACGGCGTGGACGATCTCGACGGCTTCATCTTGAAGATCGTCAGCTGATCCAGTTCAGAATGCGGCGGC
Organism: Streptomyces sp. NPDC030296; assembly: GCF_055572815.1. Classification (NCBI taxonomy): domain Bacteria; kingdom Bacillati; phylum Actinomycetota; class Actinomycetes; order Kitasatosporales; family Streptomycetaceae; genus Streptomyces; species Streptomyces sp. NPDC030296. Next base: position 317,790 of record NZ_JBVICQ010000005.1, on the reverse strand, counting down.
AGCGGGCCATTGACCGGGGCCCGCTGCCGCCGTCTGTTCACGATCGGGCCGGCCAGAACTGCACGAGGTAGCGCTCGACACCATGTCCGGTGCCCTCGCCCTCCGACAGAGCCGCAGCGGCGGCGCGGCCCGCACAGCTGACACGCACCCGCCACGATCCGCCGACATCAGCCAGCGTGATCAGGGCATCAGTCCGGCCGGTGTGCATGGACCACACGGCCACCTCACCACTGGTGGAGACGAAGTCGGCTTCGGCCTGCTCGTCCCAGCCGGCCGGATCCGTCGCTGGCGGAGGCCCGCCCCACACCTCTACCGCGACAGCGGCGGTGTGGGTGTGGCCGCCGCTGGTGATGTCCAGCCGCCCGGGATGAGTGCTGAGAAAAGCATCGAAGTCGAAGTCGTCCGGAAACGGGACGGGCAGGTCGGCATCATCGCTTTCCTGCAGCCCGAAGGCGTGAAACCCCACATAGGCATCCACATGCTGCTTCCGGACAAGCTCAGCCACGAGCCCTCCTCACCTCAGACAACACGTCACCTTTGAAACTGCAGCCCCATCGTCGACTTCGCTGCGGCCGAGCAGCAAGCAGTTCCGGCAGCGGTCGGGGTTGTAGACGCAGGTGACGAAGGTGCCCAGGTACAGGTGGGTGTCGTGGGGGGCCAGGATGCGGCGCAGGCGTGCTTCGTCGGTGACAACCTGGCCGTCGAAGACAGTCTGGCGGGCGAGTTCGGTGAGCCGGGCCTCGGCTTCGGCTCCGGCGGGCCCGGTCAGCGCCGGCCGGGCGTCGTCGGCGCCCCGCTCAGCGAGGAACTGGCCGCGGGCGAAGGCTTCTTCGGCCTCGACCTTGGACTGGTGGCCGCACAGTGCTGATACCGGCCACACGGGCCTGCTCCTCCCGCCCCGACGGCGCAGGCCCGGACTAGGGCGCCAGACGGTGGCCCTGTGAGGGGTGGAACGGCCGGGCGAGTTCCGCGGGCGGCGGCAATGAAGGCTGTTCGTGCGACCTCCTGCCCATTCAGGAGGTCTCGTAGCACGAGTTCACTCGGAGTGTGGCCGCCGTCGCTAGGGACCTGGAACTCAGTCGACCGCAGACCTGTCTGATAGAGGATTCGGGCGTGCTGGTGAACTGGATCGCTATTCGGGAGAGCCTGCACTGCCGCGTAGAACCTTCCGTAAGCCGACCTCACATCCTCACCGCAGGGCCTGAACGTGGCAGAGCTGTCCCGCTCGACCTGGTCCGGGTGGTACTTGGCGGCCATCATCAGCAGCTGGAAGGCCTTCCAGACCTCGTAGCCCGGAAGGGACTCCAGAGGGGGGCCGTCTCCGTTGTTGTCTGCCTCGAAGGCTTCGGTCGCGTCAAGGCGATGTTTCTCCAGGCAGGCCAGCGCGCGGATGCGCCGGACTTCCTCCTTTGTCCAGTCGCCCCTTGCGGCCGTGTGCGTGGAGTAGCGCGCGGCTTCGAGATAGACCGGCTGGGGTCCCTCCAGCTCTACTGCGAAGGTCGCGGATCGAAGCGCGTGCATAGCGTCGGCAAGTTCGATCTCGCCTTGTGCATGGGACAGCGAATGCGGATCCACACGAGCCGCCTCTTTGAGTCGTTCTCCGGCAGCATCGACCTGGTCACAGGTCAAGAGGAGAGCGTGAGCTGCCTCCCGCTGCATACCGCGCCGCCATTGGAGGAACGCAGCCGAGGACTCAGCGTGTACAGCGTCTAGCGCCGCGCGATAGGTGGCTTCTGCTTGCTTGAGGCCCGATCTGGCGGTCTCCTCAGCCTGCCTGACCGCGCCCCGCATCTGCCACCGACCGACGAGAATCGCACCCCCGATGCCCAGCATCGCGACGCCCGCGGCGCTCACGGCGCCGATCCCCTCCAGGTCCATGCCCTTGATCTTGCCGCAGTGCCAACACGTTGGACGCCCAGATCCAACCAACGATGGTGAGATGACTGCCGGCCGCAGCGGGGAGCCGAGGCCGGAACGGCAGATGGGGCGAGGGCCGACGGGCCCGTCACACATTCCCAGGGGGGGGCCGTCGGGTGGTGCGGGGGCGGGATGACCAGGCCAGTGCCACGGTAGCCGCCGTCTGCGATGACGGTGGTCCTGCCGACGGCGTCTATCGCTCGGGACCGCGCGATGCGCGTCCGCGGCTGCTGCCCAGGCTGCCGAGTCGACCGGCTGCTACCAGGCCGGGACGCGACCGGCACGCCGATCTGCAGGGACTGCGCGGGCATCGTCCGCGACTTCTTCTGCGACCGCTGCGGTTCAGAAGGGTTGCTCCTCGGTGAACGAATGGAGTTGGTGGCCGGCCCCGCCGGGCGCCCGTGGGAGACGGCTGTCCCCGCTCGTGCACCGGCCTGCGGTTCCACGGCTGCGGCCCCTTGACCACCCCCTTGACCGGCAGGTGGTCAAGGGGGTCCGGCCTGCGAAAGCCTCGGTGACCGGACGTCAGGGTGCGGGAGGCGCCTAGGTGATGCCGACGTCGCCCGCAGACGTCGCGGCGAGAGCCACCACCCGCCAGATCACTTCGGGGATGCCGCCCCGGAGCCCGTCGTAGGCGTCATTGAGGAGGTCCACGACCAGCGACACGGATGAGCCGTCCGGCCCGTGAGCCGAGAACTTGACCTGCTGCGCCGTCCAGGGCTGCTCTCGGGGCGACGCGAACTCCACCAGTGCGTGGTATGCCACGAGGTCTCTGCCGTCCTGAGTGAGGACGAGCGTGCCCGCCTGGAGGTCGAGGCCGACCTCCACTTGGGTGTCCTCCTGCGTCACGACGGGTACGCCGGTGGCGCTCAACTCCATGCTGCTCTCCAAGGGCAAGGTGGGATTGTCTGCCGAGCATCGCAGCCGACCGTCTCCCGTGGGCGCGTGATCCATTCGGGTGGGGGGCGGAACCGGTCCACCGCGTGGGCCGTGCCGCCGCCGGAAGTGAAGGGTGAAGGTAGACGTCGAACTGCGGCCCCCACTGGGGCGGGTGGAGCTAAGTGCCGGCCCCAGTTGGTTCAGTCCTCGTCGTTTCGGATGATGCCGCCTGGCACGTGCGGGTCGAATCGGCCGGCGCGCATGGCCTCGATGCACTGCAGGACACGGGCGAAGGACGTCAGCCCGTACGTGATGTATCGCGTAGGCGAGTCCCCGGAGACGCTTTCACGCTCGATGGGAACGCCGCCCATGATTGCCCAGTACGTGTCACGCACCTCGTGCTCGGGGTGAGCTGTGACCCACGCCATCTCGACGTCCGACGCGAACTCGTTGGCGGCCGTGCAGGTGTACTGGCTCCATCCCTCGACGGGCTTCGTCGGATCGAGCGCGGCGATCGTACGGACCTCATCGATGCAGCGCTCGTAGATGCGGGACAGTTCGGCGTTCAGATCTTGGCTCATCAGGTTCCCCCTCTCTCGCCGGACCGTCCGGCGACTGATGAACCCTGCCCGAGGCCGCGGTGGAACAGTCGCGCTGCCTCATACGCGATCCAGTGGCCCGAGGGGGCGGAATCGGGTCCTTTAGTCCGTAGAGGGACGTACCGAGGCCTCGATGTCAGGCGGCAGCTTGGTTCGCTCGATGTTCTTTGCTGATTTGATCTGATCAGGCCGCAAATTGAGGGCGCCGGTGAGGTCCGCCCCCTCCAGACGGGCGTCGGTGAGGTCTGATCCGTCCAAGTTGGCGTCGGTGGGGCCTGTCAAACGAGTGGTGTAACTGCGGTAGTTGATTACTGACGGGCCGCCGAGAGGCGGCCGTCGAAGGTGATGTCGAAAGCGTTCAAGGCGGTCTTCCAGCGCATGGTCCAGCGGGACTGCCCCTTGCCCGTGGGATCGAGGGACATGATCGCCATGTAGACGCATTTCAGGGCGGCCTGCTCGTTGGGAAAGTGTCCACGGGCCTTTACCGCCCGGCGGATGCGGGCGTTGACGGACTCGATCGCATTGGTGGTGCAGACGATGCGCCGGATCTCGGTGTCGAACCGCAGGAACGGGGTGAACTCCTCCCAGGCGTTCTCCCACAGTTTCACGATCGCCGGATACTTCGTGCCCCAGGAATCGGCGAACTCCGCGAACCGGTCCAGGGCGGCCTCCTCGGTCGGCGCCGTGTAGACGGGCTTGAGGAGACGCGCGATCTTGTCCCAGTCCTGACGGACGGCATAGCGGAAGGAGTTCCGCAGCAGATGCACGACGCAGGTCTGCACGATCGTCCGGGACCAGACCGTCTCCACCGCCTCAGGCAGGCCTTTCAGCCCGTCGCAGACCAGCATGAGCACGTCGCTGACGCCGCGGTTCTTGATCTCGGTGAGGATGTGCAGCCAGTGCTTGGCGCCCTCGCCGCCGTCGCCGGCCCACAGGCCCAGGATCTCCCGCCGGCCCTCGGTGGTGACGGCCAGAGCCACGTAGATGGGCCGGTCGGCAACCGCGCCGTCGCGGATCTTCACGTGGATGGCGTCGATGAAGACCACCGGATAGACGGCGTCGAGAGGACGGCTCTGCCATTCGGCCATGCCCTCGAGGACCTGGTCGGTGATGGTCGAAATGGTCTGGCGGGAGACTTCGGCGCCATAGACCTCGGCCAGGTGGGCTTGCACCTCGCCAGTGGTCAGGCCCTTCGCGGCCAGCGAGATGACCATCTCATCGACGCCGGTCAGGCGCTTCTGCCGCTTCTTGACGATCTTCGGTTCGAAGGAGCCGTCCCTGTCGCGCGGCACCGTAATCTCCACCGGGCCGACGTCGGTCAGCACGGTCCTGGAGCGTTTGCCGTTGCGGGAGTTGCCGCCGTTCTTGCCGACCGGGTCGTGCTTGTCATAGCCAAGACGGTCCGTGATCTCGCCTTCCAGAGCGGACTCCAGCAGCCGCTTGGTCAACTGCTGCAGCAGCCCGCCCTCTCCGGTCAGCTGCAGCCCCTCCGCCTGGGCCCGGTGCACGAGCTCGTCGATCAACTGGTCGTCCACGGCCTTCGCCGACGCAGCCTTCGAGGGCTCGACGGTCCCCGACTCGGACACGTTCTCACTGGTCATCGATGCATCTTCCATGATCGGGAGTTACACCGAACGTCTTACAGTCCCCCCTGTTGTCGCTGGAGAACATTCAACCGGCTCACCAGCGGGTTTTACTCAGGATCGTCGCAATCCCTTCCCGGTGAAACCTTCATCAAGGCGGTGCACTCGTGAACTACGGCTCCACGGCGTTCCTGCTTCTCGTCCTGGCGGTGACCGTCTTGTTCGCCACGGTTGCCGCAGCATTCCTTGGCCGTAGCGCGTCAAGAGATGGTGACAGCCCACGCCTCAGGGTGAGGGCGCCATGACGGGCCCGGAGCGCTGTCAGTAGGTTCCCTGGCCTGACCGGCCGAAGCGGGAGTGGTGAATCGTGACGGAGGCGCCGCCGTACCTGATGCGGCTGGTGCAGGTCGGCTACCTCACCGGGCAGGTCAGAAGACGGGGTGGTCGTCCGGTCGGTCCCGCCGGTCCTGCTGCCGCCTGGCCGCCGGCATGTTCTGCGTGGCGGCGGGATGGGCAGGTGGACCGGCATGGTGGCGCGGGAGAAGTCCCCGCTACGGCAGCCGCGGGATTACCGCGAGGCTCGTCTTCATCGTCGTGACGTCGGTGTTCTGCGGGGTGGCATAGATCTGTCGGTGTCAATCGTCCTGCTGAGCGCTGTGGTCACCGGCTTGGGCATGGCCGGGCTCTTCATCCCGGCTATCAGCTCCCGCCGGCTGCAGGACATCATCCGCCAGCGTGCTGCCGACCGAACCCGTCCGGCCGGGCCGGGCAGCGTCTGACTGTGCAGAGCTCGGTCGTCGCCGTCCCATTCGCCCGGAGAGCGTCCCCGGTAAGGGACGACGGGCGATCACCCGGACACAGTGCGAGCACCGCTTTCTCGATCATCCCCAGCTTGGTCTCCAACTGCTTGGTGGGCCGGTTCTCAGTGCCCATGCCATGGCGTCAAGGTCGACGGTGAACTCCAGCCTCTCCACTGCGCCAGCAGGACCGTCCGCGTTCACCGTGAAGGTGTACACGCGGGGCAGCTCGGTGTTCTTGAACCTCGAGCTGTTGTCCAAAAGGCAGGTGAGGCGGCGACGCGGCGGCAGCATCGGGATGGTCCGGGCCAGAACCTGCTGCATGACCTGGGTCAGGTCCGGTTCGTCCCCCACGGGAGCCACCGGACTGGATAGGCGGGTTGCAGGAGATACGGACGTTCCGGGCGACGGTTGGACCGGCGTTCTCGATGACCAGCAGGAGCGAACCGTCGTTGCGTTCGGGCTGAATGTCGACGATGACGTACGGCTCGTTCTGCTCCAGGTGGATGCGTTCCGCGAGGGCCAGTTGCTGGGCAGCTGATCGGCGGGCGATAGCCGCCTGCCAGACGGCAATGACAGCAGCAACGACGGCGACGACGACCGCCTATTGATCGACGGTCAGGTCCGTGAGGTGGTTCATGTCCTGATGCTACCGACAGGAGCTGACAACGTCGACGATGTCGTCGGTCTCGTGGACGAGACCGACGACATCAAGGAGTGGTTTGGCGAGCTCGGCAGTGCTGCTCTCAGCAGTGCCGCAGACCGCGCGCGCTCGGATCGGCGTCGAACGAGGACGGTGTGTTGACCCAGTCCGCCGGGACGTAGCCCCACCCGTCGTAGCCAGGAGCGGTCCAGTCACCCTTGGTGTGATACCAGGTGGTGTTGCCGCCGCCGTGCAGTCCACCATAGGTCCAGCAGTCGAACCAGCTGAAGGTGGAATAGAGCTGCCCCGTGATGTTCGCTTCGTGGTAGGCGCCCGAGCGCAGAATGGCGGGGGCTCCGTTCCCGCACCACAGCCGGCCGTCGCTCGCCCGGACTCCGCACTCGGCGCTGGCAGCGGCGCTGGCCGAAGGGGCGGCGATCACACCGCCCGCCGTCAGGGCGAGGGCTGCCATCCAGAGGGAGAGACACTTCCTGGTCCTGGTCATCCACCTGTCCTTTTCTCATTGGTTTTCGAGTTCGACCGAAAGGTGCCGGGTGCCTGCCCGGCTCTTCCCGCAGGCCCTTCGCAGCACCGTGATGCACTGCTCAGCACTGCGCGACGCCGGGCAGTTGGTTGTCCGGACTGCTCATGTAGATGTTGCTGACATAGCCCCCGTACTGAGGCAGGTAGGCCCACCACTCGTTGGTGTAGGGCGGGACCGAGACGGTCTCCCCTCGCGTCTGGCAGCCGACCAGCACCTCGACCCCGGCGGGGAGCTGGAGGAGCGGGTCGCGGGTGGTGTTGGGCTCGGGGCGGACGTTGACACCGGAGCTCCAGGTGCCGAACCACGTGCCCGCCGGTCGTACGCCACCGGGAACGTTCAGCGAACGGGTCAGCCTGCCCAGGTCGGTGTACGCCTTGCCGTACGAGGTGCCGACGTCGTGCAGGGTGTACACGGCCACGATGGAGCGGTCACCGGAACCCACCGTCCCGGTCGTGTGCAGCGCCGGTTTCGTCAGGTCGACGGACGCTGCCTTGCCGTTGACGGCCGACGTGGCGGGGCGGCACGTACCTTGCTCGATGTCGCCGAAACCCGACCAGCCCTGTTTCACGGCCCACGGCTTGTTGAAGGCGCCCGCGATACCGAAGTGCTGGTCGAAGTGGTCGGTGGCGGAGCAGCGTGTGGACTGCTTCAGATTGCCCATGATCAGTTCGCGGACGCGGGCGGGCGCCGTGTCCAGCAGGTAACGGTAGATCTTCACCGTGTCCGCGGCCGTCAAGGCTGTGTAGCCCCACATGCCGTCCTGGTTGGCCGGCGGTGGGGTCGTGTTGCTGGAGAGGGACAGCTCACGGGCCATCCGGGTGACGATCGAGCCCTCGCCGTTGCGCACCCAGAATTCGCTGGCGGCGTCGTCGTCGCTGCTGCGCAGCATGGAGTTCCACTTGGCCTGGTCACCGGATGGGATCTGGTAGTCCGGGCCGCGGTTCCAGAGGTAGTCCAGCGCGATCAGCAGTTTGACCACGGAGGCCGACCGGAACTGCTTGTTCGGGTTCAGCTGCTCGGTGAAGGTGCCGGTCTGCCGGTCGAAGACGGCGACTCCCGCCGTCACACCGGCCGGCACGGTGACACCGGCCGCGTCACGTGGCGCGGACGACGCCGCGTCCGTTGCCGCGTTCGTTGCCGCGTTCGTTGCCGCGGTGGCCGAAGGGCTGAGCAGGGCGGTCATCACGGCCATGACCACGGCGCACAGCACTGCTACGGAACGCCATCTGCTCCATCGGAACATGGCTCAGTACCGCTTCGTACGGTCGAGGACGTTGCCGCCGCACACCGGCGCAGCGCGGGACATCCGCCCGTCGGGATTGTCGCTGGTGCCGTGGCCCACGGCGGCCGGGTGGGCCGCGTCCGGTGCGATGGGCGACAGGCCGCCAGCCGCCGCGCCGAGCAACCGCAGTGAACGCGAGGTGCGCACGGTGAGTTCCCCGTCTCTGTCGGTGGTGGTTCGGCCGGGTGGGCCGGACCTGCCGAGAAGACTCACCTGGGCCGCGTTGCGGCGACAATAGGTTTCGGCGTACGCCGAAAGTCCCTAGGCGGGAGATTCGATCCGCCACCGGGTGGGTAGGGGGTCCGGCCGTTCCAGCCCCCCAGCACAACCAGCTCTCGGGAGCGCCCAGTTCGCTGGATGCACATGGCAGATCAATTACCATCGCCCGATGACTTCTTCCCTTTCGAAAGTGACGTGATGGCTCGGCCGAGGGTCAGGTCCTGACGAATTCATCAAATTCTTCGTCAGGCCATTCAATGCCGCGCAGAATCGTGTACACCTCGACCTCACCGTGGTGGAGAAACCGGCGCAAGAGCGGGCCGTCAGAGCGTTGGAGGCGGGAACGGGTCCCGACATCGTGATGTTCCGCGCGCCGGTGATCACCTGGACCTGGTGAAGCGTAAACATCTCCTCGACCTCTCCCCGTACGCGGACCGGTACGGCTGGCGATCCCGCCTCCTCGCGCCGGGACGAGGCTGGCCACCGTCGACGGCATGCTGTTCGGCGTCCCGAGGAGCAGCGAGACGATGGGACTGATGTTCAACACCTCGGTCCTCGCGGCGCTGGGCGTACAGCCCCCGCGCACCCTGCGGGACCTGGAGGACGTGGCGGACCGCGCGCTCGGCAACGGGGTGCTCCCGTTCGGAGCCGGGTCCGCGGACATGCCGTCGGTGTGCGAGTTGATCTGCACCCTAAGACGTCATCTCAATTGGTGGCCGTTGGCGTAGATAGTCGCTGGCAGGCGTGCTGTGGGGACGTTTGAATGTCGTGGTGAGCGACTACTGGACGCCGGCGCATCAAGCGGTTGAGCAGGAGGATGCTGAGGCCCTGGCCCGGTTGCTGGCTGCTGGTTCTGATCCCGACGAGGTCTTCAGCAACATGACGCTGCTGACTCACGCGATCGACGCCGAGGGTGACGGCTCCTTGCAGAGCGGGCAGCTGTTGACGGTGCACACCACGGCCGTGTTGCTGGCCTTCGGGGCTGATCCTGAGCTCGCAGACCCAGACGGCCGCACACCCATGGACATGGCCAATCACTACGGCCACGCCCAGACCGTGAAACTGCTGCAGGCCCACATCAGCAGACGAGCCGCCGATAACAGATGAGGGTGCAGGCGATGCTCGTGAAGGCGAGGAAGTGCTCGGCCTTGCGCTCATAGCGGCGGTGGAGGCGGCGGCAGCCGGCGAGCCAGGACATGGTTCGCTCGATGGTCCAGCGGTGGCGGCCGAGTCGCTGCGAGGTCTCGATCCCCTTGCGGGCGATGCGGTGCCTGATGCCACGGCCTCGTAACCATCGGCGCAGGTGGGAGTAGTCGTAGCCCTTGTCTGCGTGGAGCTTGTCCGGCCTGCGGCGCCGCCGCCCGCGGCGGGAACGGACCGGAGGTATGCCCGCCGTGCCGGGCGGCGCTCCGGTCCAACTGGGCGATGGCGGCGCCCGCATCGACGGTCTCCACCTCTATCTGGCCACCAACATCGCCGAAAGATTCTCACCCCCCGCGGCCTGGACCACCGCGTCCAGTTCCCCGGCCCCGGCGGCACCAACGCCGTGGAAGCCGCGCTCAAGCTGGCCCGGAAGGTCACCGGCCGGCCCACCGTGGCCTACTTCCAGCGCGGCTTCCACGGCATGACGCTCGGAGCCCTGGCCATCACAGCCAACCCGGCCAAGCGCGCAGGAGCCGGCGTACCGCTCCCACACGCCGTCCCCGTGCCCTACGACGACTCCGCCGACGACGAGGAGAAGTCGGTGGCACAGCTGGGTCGGTCACTCGACGGTGCCGCCGCGAACGGGCCGCTCGCGGCGGTAGTGGTGGAGACGGTCCAAGGCGAGGGCGGCGTCAACCCGGCCCGCCCGGCCTGGCTGCGCGCCCTGGCTGCCTGGACCCGGGCCCACGGCGCCCTCCTCGTGGTGGACGACATCCAGATGGGCTGCGGTCGAACCGGGCCGTTCTTCTCCTTCGAAACGGCCGGAATCATCCCCGACATCATCTGCCTGTCCAAGTCCATCAGCGGGTACGGGACGCCCATGGCCCTGACCCTCATGCGCCCCGAGTACGACCTGTGGAAACCCGGCGAACACAACGGCACATTCCGCGGATACAACCCCGCGTTCATCACCGGAGCACGGGCGCTCGAAGTGTTCTGGTCCGACCGTGTCCTGGAAAACCGGACCACCGCCCTGGGCGAGCGGGTACGCAACGCCCTCACCGAGACCGCACGCCTCCATGGGCTCGACTCCCCGCGCGGGCGCGGCCTGGCCTGGGGCCTGCCCTTCGACCGCCCCGGCGCGGCCCGTAAGGTGTGCGACGCCGCGTACCGGGGCGGCCTGCTCCTGGAGACAGCCGGCCCTCACGACGAGGTGGTCAAGGTCCTGCCGCCGTTGACCGTGTCCCATGAAGACCTGGACCAGGGCCTCGGAATACTCGACGAAGCCGTCGCTTCGGTGGTCGGCAGGCGAACCCTCGCGGCCTGAGCGGACCCGAAGCCAGCCCATGACGAGACGCCTCGGCAGCAAAAGGGCTGCCGGGGTGAGCGAAGGGGGAAAGCGGATGTCGGTCGACCTGGCGGGATTCCTCGGCGTCGTGCTCGTGGCCTATATGGTCCCCGGCCCGGACTTCCTGGTCGTGGTGCGCTCTGCCGGCGAGCACCCTGCCAAGGGACGAGCTGCGGCGCTGGGCGCCCAGACCGGGCTGTGCGTGCACATGCTCGCCGCCGCCGCGGGGCTGTCGCTGATCGCCGCCCGCTCTCCTGTGGTGTACGACGGCATCAAGCTGCTCGGCGCGGTCTACCTGATCTATCTGGGGATCCGGGCCGTGCGGGCCGCCCGGCGGGCTGCCCGCGAGCGCCGGACTGAGACGGGGGCGTCCGACGGCCCTGAAGGGTTGAACACACTGCGGGACCCGGCTGCGGCGGAACGGGCTCGCGGTCGGTGGCGGGCCGGCTTCACCGAGGGCTTCCTCACGAACGTACTCAACCCCAAAGCCGCGTTGTTCTTCCTCAGCATCCTCCCGCAGTTCGTGCAGGGTGGGGGCTCGACCGCCCGGCAGATCTTCTTCCTCGGCATCCTCGATGTCCTGATCGGCGTCGTCTACTGGTTCGCCCTGGTCGCCGTCGCCGCGCGGCTGCGGGCTTTCCTCGCCCGGCCGAAGATTCGCCACCGATGGGAGTTGACGACCGGCTGGCTGTTCATCGCCATCGGCATCGGGGTCGCAGTGGTCTCCTGACGAGGACCGCCCACTCCTGCGGATGCCCCTCCGAAGTCGGCGGCGGACCTGCGCTTGCGGAGCGGGATGCGGGAGTCCCGTGCCACAGGGAGATCATTCTGCAAGGACCCCTCAGACCATCCGAAGCTAATCCGACAAGGTCAGTAGCTGGTGCATCCGGCGGCGGGGCGGGCTCTTCAGCGGGCTCGGCGACTGAAGCTGATACCGGCGCCGCTGACGAGCCTCCGCGAGACAAACAAACCTTATGCGCGCAGGCGCAGTTGAAGGATCGCAACGGCAGTGCCCACCGCCGGCGGCGTGTGTCACGAGGACGCCGCAACCGTACTCCGTCCCACCCCTGTCCCAGCATGCCGGTGAAGTCCCAGGTCAAGTGGTGGACCGTCCCAACGTCCCGTAGGGATTCGGTTTCCTTGCCGCCGCTCGGGGCGCCTGCCAGCGTCGGGCCCGGCTTCGCATCAGCGGTGCCAGACTGAGATGAGGGAACGAATGCGATCGAATGTTGTGACGAGGACGCTTGTCAGCGTCACCGCCGTCGTGGGGATCGCCGCCGGCAGCCTGGCGGGCGCCGGCACCAGTTTCGCGGCATCGGCGCCGGCCGCGAAACCTGCGGTGAGCTCCGAGGTCCCCGCCGTGTCCGCGGTGGTCAACCTCGGCCTCAGCACCGCGCAGGCCAGGAACGTCCAGTGCTATCTGAAGGACTCTCACGGCTACACCGACCGGCTCGACGGCAAGCTCGGCACCGACAGCTGGAAGGCGATGCAGCGCCACCTCAGGGCGTCCTGGGAATACACCGACGCGATCGACGGCGACCCCGGAGCCAACACCGTCAGGGCGTTGCAGCGCATGCTGGAGCACGCATGGGGCTACACCGGTCGGATCGACGGCGACCCCGGATCCGGGACCCAGGCCGCGTTCAAGCGGTTCGCCAATGACATGAGCGTCTTCTGCTGAACTTGACCCTGCCGGGGGATCTTGGGGATCCACCGGCAGGGCAGCAGGAACATGCTCGGCTCTGTTCAAGGACCGATCAGTTGTCGAGGTGCCCGTTGTCGCTCCGCTCCCGCTCTGGTGAGCAAGTTCCTTCTCTACCGTGCGGATGGCGCGAGCGAGCAACCCGGGTGGTACGACGGCGATTCTTGCCGCGGTCGGTCGGATTCGGTCCGGTCAGTGGCCCCCTTTTGCGGCCCTGAGGCTGACGGAGTCGATGGCGCACCGCGACCAGTCCAGCTCGCCTCTGGCCCCGAGCTCGTCCAGAAGGACGCGGTGCAGCCGGGCCCAGACCCGGTCTTGGCTTCACCGGATGAAACGCCGGTGGACCGTCGGCCATGCTGGGCCGAACACGGGGGGCCTTGACCGGGGCTTGACCCGGAATCTTGGACACGGGCTATGCGGCTTGGGCCGGGGTAGTTGATGTTGTGTCGAGTGCTGTCTCGTAGGCGACGGGACTGCGTTGTCCGAGGCTGGAGTGGCGGCGTCGAGTGTTGTAGCGGTGCAGCCAGCGGAACAGGTCGAGGCGGGCTTCACGCTCGTCGGCCCAAGCCCTGCGGCCCTGGAGGATCTCCCGCTTGCAGGTGGCGTTGAAGGACTCGGCGAGCGCGTTGTCCGCCGAGCTGCCGACGGCGCTCATGCTCTGGATCACGCCTGCCCGGCGGCAGGCGTCGGCGAACGCTCTGCTCGTGTACTGGGCGCCGTGATCGGTGTGCATGACGGCGCCGGCGAGGCTGCCGCGTCACCGCTCGGCGGCGGCCAGAGCGTCGACGACGAGGTCGGAGCGCATGTGCTCGGCGATCGTCCAGCCGGCCAGGCGCCGGGAGGCGAGGTCGATGACCGTGGCCAGATACAGGAACTTCCCGCCGGCCAGCGGGAGATAGGTGATATCACCGACGTACTTCGTGTTCACGGTTGCGGCGGTGAAGTCGCGGCCGACGAGGTCGGCGGCCTTCGCAGCGGCCGGATCCGAAATGGTGGTGCGGTGCTTCCTGCGCAGTCGCAGGCCGGCCAGCCCGGCCTGGCGCATGATCCGGGCGACTCTCTTGTGGTTGACCACTTCGCCAATATCACGCAGTTCGGCGGTGATCCTGGGGGCGCCGTAGGTGCCGTCCGAGTCACGGTGAACCGCGCGTATCCGGGCGGCGAGCTTGGCGTCGTCCGTCTGCCGGGCCGCCCTCGCGGCTTCGGTCCGGCGCCAGTAGTAGAAGCTCGAGCGGGCAACGTGAGGATGGTGCATAGCCGCTTCACGCCGAAGCGGCGCTGGTGGTCGGCGACGAACTGGAAGCGGTTCACCAGCGAGTCTCCCCGGCGAAATACTTTGCCGCCTTGCGCAGGATCTCGCGTTCCTCTTCCAGCTCGCGGACCTGCTTGCGCAGTGCCGCGTTCTCCGCCTCCAGCGCAGTGGGCGGCTCGGCGGGTATCTCCACCCGGCGGCCCCGCGGCCGGCTTGCCCCGGCCGCCCGTACCCAGTTCCGCAGCGTCTCCGGGTTGACGCCCAGATCAGCGGCGACCAGCCTGATCGTCGCTTCGGGCCGCGACTGATACAGCGCGACCGCGTCCGCCTTGAACTCGGCGGGGTAGTGCTTCATGACCACGAGATGTCCGTTCTCAGATCCTCAAGATCCAGTGTCTCGTGTGTCCAAGATCAGGGGTCAAGGCCCGTGTGGGCCTCTCCCTGCCCGCCGGGCCGCGCACCTCACGAGGCGGCGGTCCCGCTGCCACCGGTGCGGCGTGCCGGCGCCGGAGCCGACGAGCCTCAGGCCCTGTTTACCGGTCGGGTCCGGCGGCTTCACGAGTGTGCGCACAGACGCGACGCGGCAGCTTGAAGTTTCAAACAAATTCTGCGACCCTATGTTTGATTCTTCAAACGTTCCTTCCGGAGCGCTTCTCGTAGTTCCCTCCAGGAGTTGCCGTGTCTGTTACCCCTGAAGCAGTACCCGTCCGCCGTGGCCAGCTCGTCGTGGCGGGGGGTGTGCTCGCCGCGATCGTGGCGGCGTCCCTGGCGGACGCGGTGATCGCCCTTCTCGCCCTCGCCGTCGGCGCGCCCGACGACTTCCAACCGCTGGAGCCGGGTTCGTACATCTTCTTGACGGCGGTCGGGATGGTGGCGGGCGCCATCGGCTGGGCCATCGTCCGCAAGGTGTCGAAGGACCCCGAGGCGCTGGTGCGTTGGCTGGTGCCGACTGTCGTCGTGGTGTCCTTCGTTCCCGACTTCCTGCTCTTCGGTGAAGGTGGCGTGACCGGCGTCGTGGCGCTGCTCCTGATGCATGTCGTGGTCGCGGTGGTCGCGGTGTTCGCCTACCGCAGGGTCATGCCGCTGTCGTAGGGGCGGTGTGAGGAGGATGCGGAAGGCCGGGCGGGCAGGGATCACGATCCCTGCCCGCCCGGCCTTCCGCATCGACGGCTCATCGCTTCTGGACAAGAGGCGCCTCGGTGCGGGCGGCAATGTCCTCGGCGGTCACACCCGGCCCGCATTCCACGAGCGTCAGGCCCTCGGGTGTGACGTCGAGGACGGCGAGGTCGGTGATGATGCGGTGGACGCACTGTTGGCCGGTGAGCGGGAGGGTGCACTCCTTCACGATCTTGGGGCTGCCGTCCTTTGCGGTGTGCTCCATGAGCACGATGACGCGGCGGGCGCCGTGGACGAGGTCCATCGCGCCGCCCATGCCCTTGACCATCTTGCCGGGGATCATCCAGTTGGCGAGGTCGCCGACGGCGGAGACCTGCATGGCGCCGAGGACAGCGGTGTCGATGTGGCCGCCGCGGATCATGCCGAAGGACAGGGCGGAGTCGAAGAAGGAGGCGCCGGGCAGGACGGTGACGGTTTCCTTGCCCGCGTTGATCAGGTCGGGGTCGACCTCGTGCTCGTACGGGTAGGGGCCGGTGCCGAGGATGCCGTTCTCGGAGTGCAGGACCACGTGGACGTCCGGCGGGAGATGGCCGGGGATGAGGGTGGGCAGGCCGATGCCGAGGTTGACGTAGGAGCCGTCGGTGAGTTCGGCGGCGGCACGGGCGGCCATCTGGTCCCGGGTCCAGCCCAGCTGCGTACCAAGGGTGATGCTCATGCGCGTACGGTCCTCTTCTCTATCTGCTTGTCGGCGGCCTGGGCCGGGGTGAGCACCACGAGGCGCTGGACGAAGATGCCCGGAAGGTGGATCTCGTCCGGGCTCAGCTCACCCGGCTCGACGACTTCCTCCACCTCGGCGACGGTGATCCGGCCGGCCATCGCCGCGAGGGGGTTGAAGTTGGCGGAGGACTTGCGGAAGACGAGGTTCCCGTGGCGGTCGCCGCGCCAGGCCCGTACGAGGGCGAAGTCGGTGGTGATGCCGTGTTCCAGGACATAGGCGCGGTCGTCGAAGTCGCGGGTCTCCTTCGGCGGGGAGGCGAGGGCGACCGCGCCGTCCGCCGTGTAGCGCCAGGGCAGTCCGCCGCGGGCGACCTGGGTGCCCACACCGGCCGGGGTGTAGAAGGCGGGTATGCCCGCGCCGCCGGCGCGCAGCCGTTCGGCGAGCGTGCCCTGCGGGACCAGCTCCACCTCCAGTTCGCCCGACAGGTACTGACGGGCGAACTCCTTGTTCTCGCCCACGTAACTGCCCGTGACGCGGGCGATCCGGCCGTCGGCCAGCAGGACGCCCAGTCCACGCCCGTCCACGCCGCAGTTGTTCGACACGACCTCCAGACCCGTGGCGCCCTGGGCGTGGAGGGCCTGGATGAGCACGTCGGGGATGCCGCTGAGGCCGAAGCCCCCGACGGCCAGGGACGCACCGTCGGGAATGTCCGCGACCACCTCGTCGGCGCTCGCCCAGACCTTGTCCATGTGAAGAAGTGCCTTTCTTTCCGCTGCGGGTTCAGGTGTTCTCGCGCAGGGCGTCCGAGATCGGTTTCGCACCGCCGTGGGCGGTGAGGCCACCGTCGACGGGGATCTCCGCACCCGTGATGAAGGACGCCTCGTCGGAGAGGAGGAAGGTGACGAGAGGGGTGATGTCGTCGACGGTTCCGGTGCGGCCGAGCGGTGTCCCGTGGAGGTTCGCCTCACGGAACCCGGGCGCCGCGGAGGCGGTCATGTCGGTCTCGATGAAGCCGGGGTGGATGATGTTCACGCGGATGCCGCGGGGCCCCAGTTCCATGGCGGCGGTTCTCGACAGGCCGCGCAGCGCCCACTTGCTGGCGGTGTAGGCGACCGGGTAGTGGGCGGTCAGCGCCGCAGAGGAGCCGACGTTCACTATCGACGCGCCCGCTCGCATCAGTGGCACCAGGTGCTGGATGCCCAGGAGCGGCCCGGTGACGTTGACCGCGTGGACACGGGCCATGTCCTCGGGGCGTACGTCGTCGATCCGGGCGCGCCAGGTGACGCCCGCGTTGTTGACCAGGCCGTGCACCTGCCCGTACGCCTCGCGCAGGTCGGCGGCGAGTTCCGCCCAGTCCTGCTCGCTGGTGACGTCGAGGCGGCGGCAGCCGGCTGCCTCGGTCACGTCGGTGGCGATCACCCGGGCGCCCTCGCGGGTCAGTGCCTCGGCCTCGGCGGCACCCTGGCCACCGGCCGCGCCTGTGACCACGACGACCTTGCCGAGGAGCCTCTTGGGGTGCGGGTCGGTCACGGCCGCTCCCGGGGACGGCGCCGGGCGACCGGAACCGGTACGGGATCAGGGCCGGGCACCACGGTGTTGGAGACGGAGCCGATGCCCTCGACGGTGAGTGTGACCGTGTCGCCGGGCTTGAGCGGCGGCGGGTCCTGTCTGCCGCGTACGCCCCACAGCTCGGCGAGACAGCCGCCGTTGCCGCAGGTACCGGACCCGAGGACATCGCCAGAGCGGACGAAGGTGCCGCGGGAGGCGTAAGCGACCATCTCCTCGAAGGTCCAGCTCATGTTGGACAGCAGGTCCTTGCCGACGACCTCGCCGTTCACCTCGGCGGTCAGCGCGAGCCGCAGGAATCCGTCCTCGTCGCGGTACTCCTCCAGCTCGTCGGCGGTGACCAGGTAGGGGCCCAGCGTGGTGGCGCTGTCCTTGCCCTTGCAGGGGCCGAGGCCGACCTTCATCTCGGCGGACTGAAGGTCGCGGGCGGACCAGTCGTTGAAGATCGTGTAGCCGATGATGTGGTCGCGGGCCTGCTCGGGGGTGAGGTCACGGCCCTCCTTGCCGATCACGGCGGCGACTTCGAGCTCGAAGTCGAGCACGCTCGATCCCGGGGGCATGGGGATGTCGTCGTGCGGGCCGTACACGGCGTAGGGGTTGGTGAAGTAGAACGTCGGGGCCGCGTACCACCGCTCGGGTACGCCGGCGCTGCCGTCCACGGACCTCCGTACGCCCTCGACGTGTTCCTCGAAGGTGACGAAGTCCCGCACGGCTGGCGGCTGGAGGGGCGGCAGCAGCCGTACCTCGGAGACATGTGGACCGGTCGGCACGTCGAGCGTCGCGGAGCCCGCTTCGAGCAGTTGCGGCAGGCCGCCCTCCTCGGCGAGTAGTCCGGTCAGGGAGTGGACACCGGGCAGGGGGCGGAGCATCCCGTCCTCGGCGACGACGGCCACATGGCGTCGGTTCTGGTACTCGTACGCGGCGAAACGCATGCGGAGGTTCCTGTCGGCGTGAGGGGCGAGCATGGAGACCCGGGGGTGCGGCGCGGGGAGTCGGGGCAGCTGACAGGGCCACCGCACCCCCGGGGACTGGGGGACTGGGGGACTGGGGGACTGGCCGGTCAGACCGGCGGGGCGACGAAGCAGCCGCGGTCGACGTCGTTGAACGACTCCTTGGCGACCAGTTCGTTCATCGGGTTCGCCGTGCCCCACTGGTCGGTGACCTCGGGCCGGGAGAAGTCGTAGACGTGGGGGTGCCAGGTGTCCTCGTCCAGCTCCTCCAGCTCGGTGGTGTACTCGACGGTGTTGCCGTGCGGGTCCAGGAAGTACGTGAACGTGTTGTCGCCCGCCATGTGCCGGCCAGGACCCCACACCTTCTTGAACCCGGCCCGCATCACCCGCCCGGAGCCGCGCATGTACTCGTCCAGGCCTCGCATCTCGAAGGAGACGTGGTGCAGGGAGGTGTGCGGGCCCTTCGCGAGGGCCATCGAGTGGTGCTGGTTGCTGATCCGCATGAAGTGCATGACCTCGCCCATGTGCGGCGAGCTGAGCGTGTCGGAGAGCCGGAAGCCGAGGTGGGTCTCGTACCACTCGCGGGTCTTGGTCAGATCCGGGGAGTTGAGCACCACGTGCGACAGACGGACCGGGATCGCCTCCTTCTCCTCGATACGACGGTGCCGGCGGGCCTCGACATCGGCGGAGACCTCGATGGTGCGGCCGTCGATGTCGAAGAAGCGGAAGCCGTAACCGCCGCCGGGGGTGTCGACCTTCCCCGGCTGGGAGATCAACTGCACCCCCTGGGCAAGGAGTTGATCGGCGAGCGTGTCCACATCGGCTGTGCTCGCGGCACCGTAGGAGACAAGGTCCAGCCGCTTCTCGTCGGCCTTGCGCAGCCGTACGACGTAGTGCTCGGGGCTGCCCTCGGCGGCGAGGAAGGAGATGCCGGAGTCCTCGGCGACCTGGGTCAGGCCCCAGACGCCGGCGTAGAAGTCGAGCTGCTTGTCGTAGTCGGGCACGGCGAGGTCGACGTGCCGGAGATGAGTGAGCAGGCGGTTCATCGTGGGGGTTCCTCCTCAGACGAGGTTGAGCAGGGCGGCGGCGTTGCCGCCCCGCACGGCGTGGAAGTCGTGGTCGGGCAGGCCGGCCGCGCGCAGCGCGCCCAGCGGGTCCTCGGTGCCCATGTCGAAGGGGAAGTCGGAACCGAGCAGGACCCGTTCGGCGCCGACGGTGCTGATCAGGGCTCGGAGCACGCGCGGGTCGTGGACGAGGGAGTCGAAGTACAGCTGCTTCAGGTAGCTGCTCGGTTCCCGGGTGCAGGCCTGGGCGTCGGGGCGGGCCCGCCAGGCGTGGTCGGAGCGGCCGATGTGGGTGGGGAGGTAGCCGCCGCCGTGTGCCGCGACGAGCCTCAGGTCCGGGTGGCGGTCCAGGACGCCGGAGAAGATCAGGTGGGAGAGGGCGACGGCGTTCTCGGTGGGCTGGCCGACGGTGTTGGACAGGTACCACTGGTCGAGGCGCTCGTCGAGGGTGCAGCCGAAGGGGTGCAGGAAGACCAGTGCGCCGGTCTCCTCGGCGCGGGCCCAGAAGGGTGCGAGCCGCGGGTCGGAGAGCTCCACCTCCCGTGTCCCGCCGGGGCCCGGGGCGTGCGAGGAGATCTCGACGCCCTTCAGCCCCTGGTCCAGGGCGTGGTCGAGCAGCGCCACCACGAGGTCGGGGTGCTGGAGCGGGACGAGGCCGAGGCCGTGCAACCGGTCGGGGGCCTTGGCGCAGTGCGCGGCGGTCCCCTCGTTCGCCAGCTGGCAGACGTGGGCGGCCAGTTGGGGGTCGGCCCAGTAGTGGTAGTGGCCGGGTGAGGGGCTCACCAGCTGCACGTCCACGCCGGCTACGTCCATGGCCGCCAGGCGCACGGCGACATCTGTCAGCCGTGGCACCCGCTCGCCGACCATGGGACCGTTCACGGCGAGTGCCGCAGGGCCGTTGCGTCGGGCGTCGAGGTTACGTGCCTCGGCCAGGCCCGAGTGTCCGGCGACGGCCTCCTCGATCTCCGGCAGCAGCAGGTGGGCGTGGACGTCGATGGTCGGCGTGGAGGACGTGGCGGCGGTCATGGGCGCTCCTTGAGGACGTTCATGGTGCGGGCGACCAGCCCGGCCATGTCGGCGTCGCGCACGCCGTCCAACTGCCACTGGCCGATCTGCACGGACGCCTCGACGACGGTGCGCACCCGGGGGATGCGGCGCTCGTAGTAGCCCTGGAACAGCTCGTCGTCCCAGTCCCGGCCGCTGGTGAGCAGTTCGGCGAGGACGGAGGCATCCTCCAGGGACATGGCCGCGCCCTGGGCGAGAGTCGGCGGGCAGCAGTGGGCGGCGTCGCCGATGAGCACCACCCTGCCCCGGTGCCAGGAGCCCTCGATCAGGAGACGGTCGAACCAGGTGTAGTTGACCTTCTTCGGGTCTGTGATGTGCTCGGTGATCTCCGGCCAGACCCCGCCGTAGGCCTGCGCCAGGTGGCGCATCTCGTCGGCGTAGGTGGCCGGGTCGATGGAGGCCCGGTCGCGGCAGGCTTCGACGACGTACGCGTAGATGGTGTTCTCGCTGGTGGGGCAGTAGCCGGCGATGTAGGCGGGGCCGCCGTAGGCGAGGTCGGTGCGCGTGACGCTCTCGGGCCGTGGGGCGGCGATGCGCCAGATCGCCATGCCGGTCGGCTCGGGTTTGTCGGTGATGCCGATCGCGGCACGCGTGGCGGAGTTGAGGCCGTCGGCGGCGATCACCAGGTCGTATCGGCCCTCATTGCCGTCACTGAAGCGCACCGAGACGCCGTCGGCGTCCTGCTGCAGCACCTCGGCGGTGGTGCCGAGGAGAACGCGGGCGCCGGAGGCGTGGACCGCGTCGATGAGGATCTGCTGCAGTTGGGGGCGCTGCATGCCGAGGGTGGCGGGCAGGTCCTCCCCGCCGGTCTGGATGTCCTCGGCGACGAACAGCACGGTGCCGTCGGGGGCGGTCACGCCCAACGAGCCGAAGGCGAACCCGGAGGCTTCCACCTTTTCCCACACGCCCAGTTCACGCAGGACTCGCAGGGCGTTGCCCTGGAGGGTGATGCCGGAGCCGGTGGTGGCGTTCCAGTCGGGCTTCGCCTCGATCAGGTCGACGGCGATGCCGGCGCGGCGCAGCAGGACGGTGACGGCGTTGCCGGAGGCGCCCCCGCCGATGACCAGGACCGTGGGGGTGCCCCCAGCCGGAGGCTGGGGGCGGGTGAGGCTGTCAGCCATGTCGGGGATACCTCCCGGGGTTGGGTCGCGCGGCTTCGCGCGGCGAGGTGCGGCTCGCCCGCTGGGAGTGCGGGGCTGGGGTGGGGACGGAGTGCGGCAGAACGGGGGGAGCGGTGTGGGCCGGATGCGCCCGTTGCTGTCCGGGGGAGGGGGGCGCATCCGGCGGCTGAGCGGGCTACTTGATCTACTTGACGGCGATGGGGTTGACCGGGGAGCCGACGGCTCCGGTGATGGGCAGCGGTGCGGCGGTGAGCCAGAACTCGTACACGCCGTCCGCCGCGCAGTCGGCGGCGAGAACGTCGAGGTCCCACATCTCGCCGATCAGCAGGCCCATGTTGGGGATCACGATCTGGTGCAGGGGCTGGAAGGCGTTCTCGAACTCGTTCGGCCGTACCTCGAAGCCCCAGGTGTCGGTGGCGATCGCGGCGATCTCGGTGCCGTGCAGCCAGCCGGCGGTGGTGAACGACAGGCCGGGCGCCGGCCCGCCCGCGTAGTCGCCCCAGCCGTCGCGCCGGGCACGGGCGAGGTGTCCGGTGCGGACGAGGACGATGTCGCCGCGTCCGACGCTCACGCCGTGGGCCTCGGCGGTAGCGGTCAGGTGCTCCTCGGTGATCGCGAAACCGTCCGGCAGCTCCGGCTCGCCGTCGTCGTCACCGATGACCCGGGCCACGTCCAGCAGAACGCCGCGACCGGCCACGTACGGGGCCATGTGCTCGATGCCGGTGACCAGGTCGCCGTCGGAGGTGACGACCTTCTCCGCGTCGCGTCCGTTCCAGGCCTTGCCGTGGTCGAAGATGTGCCCGAGGCCGTCCCACTGCGTGGAGCACTGCAGCGGCATCGCGATCACGTCGTCGGCGCCGCCGATGCCGTGCGGGAAACCCTGGTTGCCGAGGGCCGCGTCCGTGCCCGTGTCGAGCATGGTGTGCACGGGGTTGGTCCGCCGGCGCCAGCCCTTCTGCGGCCCGTTCATGTCGAAGCGCTGCGACAGCGAGAAGCTGACGCCCCGACGCACGAGCGCCGCGCCTTCGAGGCGCTTGGCCTCGTCGAGGAAGTTCAGTGTGCCGAGCACGTCGTCCTCGCCCCAGCGCCCCCAGTTGGAGTACGCCTTGGCGGCCTCGGCGATCGCGCCCTCCGGGTCGTGGCGGTCCAGGCTCATGGCTTCTCCTCCACGCAGCGGGTGCGCTGCACACCCAGACCGGTGATCGAACCCTCCATCACGTCGCCCTCGCGCAGCAGCCGCCCCCAGTGGATGCCGTTTCCGGCCGGGCTGCCGGTCAGCACCAGGTCGCCGGGCAGGAGCCGGGAGGTCTGGGAGATGTACGACACCAGACGCGCGACGCCGAAGAGCATGTCCTTGGTGGACTCGTCCTGCATGGTCTCGCCGTTCAGCTTCAGCGTGACCCGCAGGTCACCCGGGTCGGCGATGGACCCGGCGGGGACGATCCAGGGCCCGAGCGGGGTGAAGCCGGGAGCGTTCTTGCAGCGCAGCCAGTCGGTGCCGATGGCGGGCATGTCCCGGCGGAAGACGGTGGCACGGTCGGTGAGGTCGTTGGCGATCGTGTAGCCGGCGACGTACTCCATGGCCTCCTCGACGGAGACCCGGTAGGCGGGCTTGGCGATGACGGCCGCCAATTCCAGCTCCCAGTCGGGCTTTTCGGCCCATGCGGGGAGTACGACATCGTCGTACGGGCCGGCGATGGTGCTGGGCAGGCCGATGAAAACGTACGGCAGGTCCTCTGCCGCCCGCCTGTCCATGACCGCGGCGATCTCGGCCCGCGCCTCCTCGACCGTGCGCGGGTCGTCGGGGGAGCGGTGGGCGATCTCGAGGTCGATCA
Source organism: Streptomyces sp. NPDC030296 (assembly GCF_055572815.1). Taxonomy (NCBI): domain Bacteria; kingdom Bacillati; phylum Actinomycetota; class Actinomycetes; order Kitasatosporales; family Streptomycetaceae; genus Streptomyces; species Streptomyces sp. NPDC030296. Next base: position 294,447 of record NZ_JBVICQ010000005.1, on the reverse strand, counting down.
CGTGCTGGCGGTAGTTGGCGCCGGACTGGAAGATCTGGCGGGGCTCCAGCGGAGCGTGCACCCTCAGGCCATCCAACGGCCGCCAGTCGAGGGCGTCCTCGTGCGCGAGGGTGTGCAGGACGGGGAGGGCATCCTCCCACTGCTCCAGTACGGCACGTATGTCGGACGGCTCCCAGGCCAGGACCCGGCTCAGATCCAGCACCCGCTCCCGGGCGACGAGACCGGGGAACGTGTCCTTGTCCGCGGCCGAGAACGTGCCGAGCGCGAAAGGGCCGACAGGTTGCGCGAGCGTTGCCATGAGATTTCCTCCTGCTGGGGTGCGGTCTACTCTGACCCCGATCAACGAATCAAGGAAATCAATCCTGTGGATGCTGCGAATCCACGAGATGGATACCCTCATAGGCTGCTAGGTGGTGCCCGGTGAACCTCTCCCGACTCGACCTCAATCTGGTCGTCGCCCTGCGCGCGCTGCTGGAGGAGCGCAACGTCACCAGAGCCGGCGAGCGCATCGGACTGAGCCAGCCGGCGATGAGCGCGGCACTGTCCCGGCTGCGCCGCCATTTCGACGACGAACTGCTGGCCCGGACCGGCAACTCCTACGAGCTGACCCCGCTCGGCGCCGCCCTGCGGGACCGAAGCGCGACCGCCTGCGACCTGCTGGAGCGTGTGTTCTCCAGCCAGGCCGACTTCGACCCGGCCGCTGAGTCGCGCGAGTTCACCCTGCTCGCCTCCGACTACGGCGTGGCCGTGTTCGGCGCCGCGCTGGCCCGCGCCGTGCACCGGGAGGCGCCCGGGATCCGGTTCACCTTCCAGCACCCGGCGCCGTCGGTCGTGGACAACACCGCGACCGTGCTGAGTACCGTCGACGGACTACTGATGCCGCACGGTGTCATCAACGGCCTGCCCGCCGTCGAGCTCTTCAGCGACCGCTGGCTGTGCCTGGTCTCCGACGATCACCCCGAGATCGGCGACGAACTCACCCTCGACCAGCTGGCCCGCCTGCCCTGGGCCGTGTACCAGCGCCCCTACGACGCCCCGGCCGCCCGCCAGCTGAGCATGCTCGGCATCAGCCCCCAGGTGGAGGTCTCCGTGCAGACCTTCCAGCTCCTCCCCCACATGGTCGAGGGCACCCGCCGCGTCGCGATGATCCAGGCACGCCTGGCCCGCAGCGCGGTCCGCTCCGCCGCGGTGCGCGTCCTGCCCTGCCCCTTCGAGGCCGTACCGGTGCAGGAAGCGCTGTGGTGGCACCCCGTGCACGCCCAGGACGCGGCCCACATCTGGCTGCGGCAGAAGGCCGCGGAGGTGGGCGCGACTCTGACGGACGGCGGGGCGGGCGCGGCCGTACCTCCCGCAGGGGGCGCATAGCGGGCACCGGAGCGGCCCCTGCTGCCCATCGGGCAGCAGTCGGCAACCAGCGGCACTCCCGGCCCTCACAACCGGCCGTGTCGGCGCACGGAGAGACAGGGGAGTCCGGCCCTCGCGCCGCGAGCCGGGGCACCGTCTCCGGCACTCCCCGGCTCATCGGCGTCCCCACCGTCAGGTCAACTGCTCCGGCAACGGCCGGGGGTCCGCGGCGCCCGCGCGGCGGCGGGCCGCCAGCAGCCCCGCCGCGACCAGGGCGGCGGCCAGCCCCAGGATGCCCACCGCACCGGCGAGAGACCCGACCACCGACTCCACGGCAAGCAGCACCAGTGGGCAGACGAACTCACCGCCGAAGAAGGCCGCCATCCACAGGCCGGTGCCGCGGCCGCGGTCCTGGAACGCCAGCCGGGACATGGCACTCGTGAGAAGGGCCGGCAGCAGCATGCCGGTACCCAGACAGTTGATGACTGCTCCGACGACCAGCAGCGGGGCGTTGCCCGCCAGGGACATCACGCCGAAGCCGGCCGCGCAGACCGCGAAGACGGCGGGCAGCATCGGGTCCGGGGAGCGCTCCAACCGGGCGAAGACGACAGCTCCGCCCACGGTGGCGGCACTCGCGAGCGCGGTGGCCAGACCGATCACACCGGTGTTCTCCACCCCGAGGTCGTCGAGCAGGTACGCCATCTCCACCGGCACGGTGTAGAAGACCATCGCGCCGAAGAAGGTGAGCGCGCAGATGCCCGCCAGCTGCCGGAAGGGGAACGGACGGCGGGTCTCCTCCTCGACCCGGGCTTCCTCGACGGCCGTGCGGGACGCCGGGTTGGGCAGGGCGATGGCCATCAGCGGGGCGATCAGCAGGCTCACGGCGTAGACCCAGAACGGCAGGCGCCAGCCCGCCGCGCCCATGGCGCCACCCAGCACGAAGAAGGCGGTGGCCGACGCGGAGGCGCACATGGTCTGCAGTGCGAGGTACTTCACCCGCTGCCGGCCGCTGTAGTAGTCGCCGATCAGGGTGGTGCAGCAGGTCATGATGGCGGCCTCGGTGACACCGACCAGGGCGCGGCTGGCGATGATCGCACCCAGTGAGTCCAGCCAGAGGGGTGCCGTACCGAACACGGCGTAGAGGACGGTCGCCACCAGCAGCAGGCGCTTGCGGCCGAGCCGGTCCACGATCACCCCGGCGAACGGGGCCAGCAGCGCCAGCGCCAGCGCCGGAACGGTCAGTGCCAGGGGAACCAGCGCCTTGGCCCCCGGGGTCGACGCGAAGTGGTCCTGCATCTTGGGCAGCACCGGAGCGATCAGCACCGCCCCCAGGATCGGCAGACAGCTGCCCGCCATCAGCAGGGTCACGCGCAACAGATGGGCCGGACCCGAGACGGCAACGGGTGACGGAGCAGCGTCGTCGACCACGGTGGGAGACGGTGGCGAAACGGAACCGGGCATGGCGACTCCAGGGACGGTGGACGGGAGCGGGCATGCCTTTCACGGGCGCCGACGGCGCACGGCATGCTGAGGACGGCCGCACACCGGCGGCTGATCCGGACAGCGGCGTGCGGGGTAGGGACGACTATGAGCGGTTCGGGGTCCTGTCGCCATCCTCTGTGCGATCCGAATTCCGTATCCGGCCCATCCACACCGTGGATGGGGCCGGCCTGTGCCCAGCCGAGACTCGGTGACGGTTTGACGAGTCGTTTGAAGTTTCAACCGCGAGCCGGTTAGGCTTGAGATCATGACCACGTCGCCACGCTGGCTCAACAGCGAGGAGCAGCGGGCCTGGCTGGCCTACATCGACTTCTCCACGCTGCTGGCCGACCATCTCAACCGGCAGCTCCGCCGGGACGCGGGGGTGACGCACTCGGACTACAGCCTGCTTGCCCGCCTGTCCGCGGCCCCCGACCGCACACTGACCATGTCCGAGCTGGCCGAGCGCCTGAAAGTCACGCGCAGTCGGCTCACCCATGCTGTGACCCGCCTCCAGCAGGCCGGTTACGTCAGCCGCCGCGACGACCCCAGCAACCGCCGCAATCAGCTCGCCGTCCTCACGGCGCAGGGGCAGACTCTTCTGGACCGGGCAGCCCCCGGCCACGTCGAGGCTGTACGCCGCGTCGTCTTCGACGCGCTCACCCCGGAGCAGGTGCGCCAGCTCGCGGAGATCGGCGAGAGGATCAACACCGCGCTGCAGTTCGCGGACGCCACCGAGGACGACCAGGAGCCGCTGCCCTGGCGCCGGCGGTAGGACTGCCGCGAACGTCGCTTCCGGGTGAGATGATCGTCCGCGTCCCGTGCATTCGCGCGACGCCACGGTCGTCTCGATCGGCGCCCCCTGCCCGAGCAGCGCGAACTGGGCTGGCCTCCGACGCGGTCGTGGTCTACAAGTCCGTCGGCTCGGCCGTCCAGGACCTCGCGGTCGCCGCGATGTGCGTCCGGCGGGCCGGCGAACTGTCCCTCGGCATCATCCTGCCGAGCACCGTCTCCCCCCTGGCGCAGCGAGCACACCCATGCGCCGGAAGCTCACTGACCCGTCCCTGCTGAAGAGGGCCGCCCACGTCGACGACACCTGGGCCAAGGCACCGGAAACCTTCGCGCGACGGTCATGGCGGGGCCGGCGGCCAAGGCAGCTCTCCCGCGTCCTGCGCCGCTGGTACGACCTCGTCACCGACCACACCGAGGACCTCGCCCACCGATCGTCTGGAGTACGGCAAGCCGTACGCCGACGCCTGGTGAAGCGGCCGGCCTACGCCGCTTCATTTCTGAGTGGTTCGCCGAGGAAGCCAACGGGTCCCCGGGGACATGACGGCAGCCCCGGAGGCGTCGCGGCGGATCGCCGTCCTCAAGGAGCCCGTCGGTGTCTGCGCGGCCATCACCCCGTGGAACTTGTCGGCCGCGATGATCACCGCAAGCCAGGACCCGCGCTGGCTGCCTGATCGACGCCGGACTGGAACCACCGAGTATGCCGTTCCGCAAGATCTTCGTCAGGAGCAGACCTGCTTGAGGTGGGCGGACGGCACGGTGGGGTCAGCGCGTGAGCGGTGTCTGTCGGAGTTGGCCGACAAGTTGTGGGGTGAGGAGCGCGCCGGCGCGGTCGGCGAGGACGGCCATCTCGTAGCCGATGAGGCCGATGTCGCAGCCCTCCTCGGCGAGGACGCCGAGGCAGGAGCCGTCCCGCATGTGGTTGACCATCATGAAGCCGTCGAGCATTTCGATCATGACGAGTTTCATGCCGCGGAAGCCGTGCGCCTGCGCGGCGTTCTGGGCGAGGGAGGTGATGCCGGAGACGACGGCGGCCAGGTGGTCGGCGAGATCACGGGTGAGGCCCTCGGAGGCGGCGATGAGCAGGCCGTCGGAGGAGACGGCGACCGCGTGGGTGACGCCGTCGGCGGTGCGGGCGAAGTCGGAGACGAGCCAGCCGAGGTTGTGGTGTGCGGAGGTCACGGGTGGTGTGTTCCTATCTGGCCTCGGCGCGCGCGACGCCCGCCCGGAAGCCGTTGAGCATGGAGGAGACGTACTTCCGCCGGTCCGGCGGTGCGGCGGCGTCGTCTTGGGCGAGGAGCCGGGCGGGAAGGGTGACAAGAGCGGACACTCCTCCGCCCGGGGTGTCGGAGAGCAGGACGTCGACGCCGAGTCGGCGGGCGAGGCGGCCGACAACGTAGTGGCCGAGGTAGCGGGTGGACGCGACGAGGAAGGCTTCCTCTCCGGCGATGCGGGCGTTGGCGCGAGCCAGGTCCTGGGGGGACATGCCGAGGCCGTGGTCGACGACGGCGATGTTGAACTCGTCGCGGTCCCCCCAGCCGTGGACCTCCACGGGCTGGTCCGGTGGGGAGAAGGTGAGGGCGTTCTCGAGGAGTTCGGCGAGCAGGTGGGAGAGTTCGGCGACGGCGCGGCCGCTGATCCGGCAGGGCTCGATCTGAGCTATGGAGACCCGCCGATACTGTTCGACCTCTCCGATGGCGGACTGCACCAGTTCGAGACTGCCGGCGGTCGTGGTCCGGATCTGGGGGGTGCGTTCGTCGACCAGCACCAGCAGGCTTTCCGCGTTCCGGCGCATGCGGGTGGCGAGATGGTCGAGTTCGAAGAGTTCCGCGAGCGCCTCGGGGTCGAGCTCCTGCTGTTCCAGGGCGGTGATGAGGGCCAGCTGGCGGCGGACGAGTCCCTGGTTGCGGCGGCCGAGATTGGCGAGGGACTCTGCGGTGTTGCGGCGCAGCACGGCCTGCTCGGTGGCCAGCCCGAGCGCGGTGTGCTCGACGTTGTGCAGCGCCTCGACGACCCGGGTGATCTCCTGTGCACCGCTGGGTGGCCGCTGGTCGTCGTCGGGCGGGACGAGTTCGCCGGACTGGATGCGCGCCACGGTCTCGGGGAGACGGCGCCGGGCGACGTCGTCGGCCTCGCGGGCGAGCGCGTCGAGCGGCCGGGTGATGGAGCGGCCGGCCAGGACCGCGGCGGCGATGAGGGCGGCGAGTACCAGCGCGCCGAGGGCGAGGTAGCCGGCCAAGGAAGCGGTGGCGTCGTCGCTGAGGGTAAGGGCACGGGTCTGTGCGTCGGAGTCGACCCGGTGCTGTGCCTGGTGGACGGTGCCGTCGACACGGAGCATGTCGTCGGCGAACCCCCTCCCGTCGACACGGATCCGTGAGCCGTCGGAAGCCTTCAGGGCCGCGTTCTCGACGGTGTCGAGGCGCCGGGTCACGGGCGAGGAGAACATCTTCATGACGGCGTCGCGCTGGGTGGGCGTGGCGAGCTTGAAGAAGCGATTCATGGCGGAGATGCGGGTCGCGCGTCTGTCCACGAAGTCCAGGAAGTTCGTCCCCCGGAAGGACCCCGCGGCCAGGACGCCGCTGAGCAGGCCACCTTCCTGGCTGCCGGCTTCCTTGGCCTCGGCGAGGGCCTGCAGGGCAGCCAGGTCGTCGCGCAGCCGCCGGTCGCCGCGCGTGGCCTTGTCGGCGGTGGGGTCCGCGGCGTTGAGGGCGCCGATCACGTCGGTGTAGTAGGTGTGGGTCTTCGTCCGGTCGGCCGAGCCGGAGTCCACGCTGTCGCGGATCGCGGTCAGCTGTTCCAGGCGGCTCATCGCCTTGGCCGCTACCGGCTCCTCCCGCAACTCATGCCGGAAGGCGTCGACCTGGTCGCGGCTGCGGTCGAGCCGGTTGCGGAAGCTCTCGTCGCCGGCGAGCAGGCCGTTGGTGAAGACCCGTTCCGTCTGCAGGTTGTGCACCAGGTCCTGGATGCGCAGCGTCACGTCGATCTGCGCCCTGGTGTCGCGGGCGTCCCGGTAGTCCTGGAGGCGGTCGGCGACAGCCAGTCCGACCACCACCAGCAGCAGGCATGCGGGCACGGCGAGGATGACCGCCATGCGCCCGCGGATGGTGCGCCAGCTCAATGCGTCACCCACGGTCTGCGCCCAGGTGCACCGGGCGATGGACAGCATCTGTGAACCTCTCCTCATCAGTCGATCCAGGCATGGTGGATCTGGGCATGCGGAAACTCGGGTGCGGTGCCAGGGGGGGCCAAGACTTGCCGCCGTGGCCGTACCGGGCGGCGGCGCATGAGTGTGCCGAAGGACCACGCCCGAGGTTCCAGGCGTGTCGACTGCGACGATCATGGGTCAAATCGCCCCCGTCGCCTAGCCCTCTGACCATCGACGTAGCGGATCAGGCATATCCACCCGGCCAATACCGCGCCGCCGCACGGCTCGTCGTCGAGCGGAGTCGGGTTCGAGGGCCGCGTGGCTCTCGGCCCGGAATCGTCTCGATCGGAGTGGCGGCGGGCGGGGTACGGGGGGCGGCGGGAGCCAAGCACAGTGCGGACTTCGGCAACTCCGGGTGGGGGGCTCGCCACCAAGATTGCCTCCCGGTCTTCTACGCGGGGTACTCGCCGCCAGATCGCTGAGGACAGCGTTGACCGCAGGACCAATAAAGATCGGCTGTATCGAAGTCCGCACTGTGCGAGCACGTAGAGCCCGAGCCCGGAGGGCTCGACCCTATGAGGGCCGAGGGCAACGAGGCACCCTCTGACCGACGAAGGGCAGGAGCTGATGCAGTGCCTCTTTCCGGCGTTCAACGAGGAGGATGCCTTGGTCACCGGGCAGCTCAGCGACGCGGACTGCCGAACCGTCGCCGATGGACTGCGCCGGGTGGTGCTGCACGTGGAGGAGAACGGCGAGCAGCGCCGCCAGGATCTGTTGGCGGTGCCGTCCCCGCGCCACGCCGCGGCGGCCGCCGTAAGGCCTGAGCCGCGACAGTCCCGGACGAGGACACCGGAATCGCTACAGCTCGAGTGACCCGTCTGCCAGGGCACCAGTCAGTAGGGGGCGAGGTATGCCCATCGTCGCAGACCTCGACGATGAGGCCACGTTCCCGAACGAGGCGTAGGCACACCGGAGCGCCGCGGTAGCGGATGGCGTTGACCAGCTCGCTGACGACGAGCTCGACGACGAACGACACGTCTTCGTCGACTCCCCACGCGGCCAGCTGGTCGCAGGCCGGCGAACGCGCTCGTGCCACTTCTCCGGGGTCGGGAGGCCACCTCCCACGTCGCCACCAGTCCCTGTCCAAGGCCACCGGCAGCTACCCGGTCGCCCCCGCCCCGAGGGCGACCGGGATGAGAGACAAGGACACGGACACCGGGCGGCCATCACCACGGCGGACGGGCCGAGGGCCGAGTGACCATGCCGTACCACCGCCACCAGCGGCTGAGACGCCTGCTCCCGTCTCGACATCGGCCAGAACGCGTCAGCCGGCCGGCCGAGGACCTCTTCTGACGCGAGACCGAACAGTTCCTCGGCTTCCCGGCTCCACCCGGTGAACCGCAGGTGCTGGTCCAGCACCGCGGTTGCGCCGTCGGAGGTCTGCATGCCCGAGGAAGGCGTTCCGTGCGGTGGGACCTTCCTGTCATGCCCTTTGGAGATGCTCGGCATCGCCGTTCCTGAGGTTGGCGCAGGAGGGCTTCGGCTCATTCAATGTACGCCGGTGGGCCTCAGTGGCGCTTGCGCACGATGGGCCGCGAGGAGTCTGCGCAAGGCGTCGACACCCTCCTCGGTGTGGTCCGGCGCGCCGGACGTGACCTGGTGGAAGACCAGGCCGTCCAGGGTCGCGAAGACGATCTCCGTCATCTCTTGTGACACGTCGAAGCAGGCCAGTGCCTCGCGGACGGCGTCGCGGTAGGCGTCGTAGAGCAGGTCGACGTGGTGGCGCAGTTCTGGCCGTCGGCGGGATTCGAGCTTGAGCTCGTACTGGAAGGCCTGGACGTCGGGGTCGGCCGCGATGAAGTCGGCCAGGGTCGCGGCGAAGTCCTCCAGCCTTCCGCTGGCGGGCACCAGCGACGACGTCTCGATGCTGCGGGTGACACACCACCGCAGTGCCTCTTCGAGCAGGGCGTCACGCGAACCGAAGTGGTGGGCGACCAGCCCGTGCGTGACACCGGCTTCGGCGGCCACGGCACGGTAGGTCAGCTTGCGCAGACCGCCCCGGGCCACCACTCTGACGGCCGCCGCCAGGAGCGCCTCCCGCCCTTCGCCGTAACCGGGCCGGGCCTCCTGGCCGGCCTCCGTCTCTGCCACGGCAGCCACTCGCCCTCCCTCTGCATACACGCCCCCAAAGGTCAATCTATCCTATTGACAAGTTATCCAGATGGATAGATTCTCGCTGCAGCGCAAGTCACCTCTCTCCGCTGGAGTTCCCCATGGCCGTCCCCGAAGGACTGAGCACCACCCCGTTCACTCCCCGCTACGCGGACCGGGTCGAGGAGTGGATCGACATCTACGGCAACGCCGTACCGCTGGCCATCGGTGATCCGGCCGAGGAATACGAGGCGATCCGCTCCGCCGTCGGCGCCTCCGAGTACTCGATGCTCTACAAGTGGCACGTCGAGGGCGAGGACGCGGTCCCCGCGGCCGACGCCGTCTTCTCCCGCAGCGTCAAGGGGCTGGGCGCCGGACGCATCGCCTACGGGGTCGTGGTCGACAGCGACGGGATGATGCTGGACGACGTGACCGTGGCGGTCCTCGCGCCCGATCACGTCGTCGTCACCGGCGGCAACCCGGCCACTCAGCAGTCGCTGGCCGCGCACGCCCCCGCCGGGACCACGGTCACCGAGCGCCGCGACGAGTCCGCCGTCCTGACCCTGCAGGGCCCGCGCAGCCGCGACGTCCTGCGGCGCCTCACCCACGTCGACGTGTCCAACGAGGCCTTCCCCTACTACACCTTCCTGCGCGACGCCCTCATCGCCGGCATTCCCGCACAGGTCAGCCGGCTCGGGTTCACCGCCGAACTCGGCTACGAGATCCAGGTCCCGCGGGAACGCGCGCTGGAGCTGTGGGACGCGGTCTTCGAAGCGGGTGCCGACCTCGGGATCAAGGCCTTCGGCGCCATCGCCCTGCTGACCTGCCGCACCGAGGCCGGGATGATCATGGGTGGGCTGGAGTACGACCACACGGTCACCCCGTTCGAGTGCCGGATGGGCTGGGCGCTCGACTTCGACAAGGGCCCCTTCCAAGGCCGGGACGCACTGCTGGCGAAGAGGGACAGCGTCACCGGACGGGTCGTCAGCGTCGTCGTGGACGCAGCGCCGGAGGCCGCTGAGGGGGCCCGGCTGGAGCTGGACGGCCGGGACATCGGCTACGTGACGATGGCGGTGCCCTCGCCCGTCCTCGACGGCGCCACCCTCGGCCTGGCCCGGGTGCACCGCGACGCCGTGAAGTCCGGGACCGCGCTGACCGCCGTCGCCGCCGACGGCTCCAAGGCCGACGCCACGGTCCGGCCCACACCCGTGTACGACCCCGAGCGCGCCCGTGTGCGGGCCTGACCCGACGGAGATCCTGACGTGCAACGCTACATTCTCACGCTCCGCTGCCCCGACCAGCCGGGCATCGTCCACGCACTCGCCGCCGGCGTCGTCGAGGCCAAGGGCAACATCCTGGAGAGCGCCCAGTTCTCCGATCCCGGCACCGGCATCTTCACCATCCGTGTGAGCCTGGAGACACCCGAGGCCGACACCGAGAGGCTGCGGGACGAACTCGCCCTGCGCCTCGCCCGCTTCGACCCGGTGCTGACCGTCCGGCCCGAGGGACAGCGCCGCCGGGTGCTGCTGATGGTCTCCAAGTTCGACCACTGCCTGGTCGACCTGCTCTACCGCTGGGACCTCGGCGAACTGCCCGTGGACATCCCGCTGATCGTCTCCAACCACCCCGACCTGGAACCGGTCGCGAAGCGGTACGGCATCCCCTTCGTCCACCTCCCCGTCACCCGCGACACCAAGCCCGAGGCGGAGGCGGAGCTGCTGCGGCTGGTGGCCGACCACCAGGTCGACTTCGTGGTGCTCGCCCGCTACATGCAGGTCCTCTCCGACGACCTGTGCCGCAAGCTGTCCGGGAGAGTCATCAACATCCACCACTCGTTCCTGCCGGGCTTCAAGGGCGCCAAGCCCTACCACCAGGCCCACGAGCGGGGCGTCAAACTCATCGGCGCCACCGCCCACTTCGTCACCGCCGACCTCGACGAGGGCCCGATCATCGAGCAGGACGTCGTCCGCGTCGGACACCGCCATACCGCGCCCGAGCTGGTCGCGATCGGCCGGGACGTCGAGCGGATCGTGCTGGCCCGGGCGGTCCGGCTGCACGCGGAGGACCGCGTCGTCCTCACCGGCTCCCGCACCGTCGTCTTCAACTGAGGACCGCACCGGGAGGCTCGTACGACATGACCACCGCGACGCTGCTCGACGGGAAGGCCGCGGCAGCCGACACCAAACGTGAACTCGCCGAGCGAGTGAAGCTGCTCAAGAGCCGGGGCATCGCCCCCGGGCTGGGCACCGTCCTGGTCGGCGACGACCCCGCCAGCCACTCCTACGTCGGCGGCAAGCACCGCGACTGCGCCCAGGTCGGCATCGCGTCGATCCGGGTGGAACTGCCCGCCACGGCGACCCAGGCCGATGTCGAGGCCGCCGTCCTCAGACTCAACGCCGACCCGGCCTGCACCGGTTTCATCGTCCAACTGCCGCTGCCGGCCCACATCGACACCCACACCGTGCTGGAGCTCATCGACCCGGCCAAGGACGCCGACGGGCTCCACCCCGCCAACCTGGGCCGACTCGTGCTGGGCATGCCGGGGCCGCTGCCCTGCACCCCGCGCGGCATCATCGACCTGCTGCGGCGCAACCACGTGCCCATCACGGGGCAGCAGTTCTGCGTCATCGGCTGCGGGATCACCGTGGGCCGCCCGCTCGGCCTGATGCTGACCCGCAGCACCGAGCACGCCACCGTGACCCTGTGCCACGAGGCCACCCAGGACACCGCCGCCCACGCCCGCGTCGCCGACGTCGTCGTGGCCGCGGCCGGCGTGGCCCACCTGGTCAGGCCCGACTGGATCAAGCCCGGCGCCACTGTCCTGTCCGTGGGCATCACCCGGACCGTCGAGGGCATCCTCGGAGACGTCCACCCCGATGTCGACCAGGTCGCCGGCTCCTTCGCGCCGCCGGTCGGCGGCGTGGGACCGATGACCCGAGCCATGCTGCTGACCAACATCGTCGAAGCCGCGGAGCGCGCCTGACATCTCGGGGCCGGTGCCGCACACGCGGTACCGGCCCCGAGGTGTTGCATCGCACGGTGTCCTCCGTGGCGAGGGTCCATTGCTCGGGTTCGCGGCCGGCCTGGTCGGCATCGAGCTCTCCCGCCGCAACGCTGTCCTGTGCGGACGACGAGAGCTGCTGGGACAAGTGCAGGAAGACGTGCTCACCCGACGGTTGCCGGAGGCGCAGCCCGTACACCGCCTCGCCGCGTACGGGCTGGAGGTGGCCGACAGCCACCGCGTTGTCCATCCACAACCACCGCCCCCGCAACCTGCCGGCGGTGTTGTTGCTGACCGGGGTGGAAGCCCGGGTGCCGCTGTACGAACTGAGTAGTGAGGTGCTCGGTTCCGAGGTGGCCCGACTCGTCGAACTCGGTGCCCGGGTCCGCGTGCCGAGCACCGACACCTCCTTGAGTGCCTTCGCTGTACTCACCGACCCGCAGGGCATCGCCTTCGGACTCCGGACGCGAGCGTCGGACATCCTGCTGCGGACGGTGTCCTACGCGGCAGAGCAGCAGATGCCTGTCCCATAGGCGCGTCCTCCGTGCGTTTGATCCGAAGGACCCGGCGCCCCCATCGCCCTCTGACGGCGGCTTCAGCGGGCGAATTGTTCCACCGGGTCCCCCTCGTAGTTCCACGGCCACGGCGTCACCAGCCCGCCGACCGCGGAGAAGACCGGATGGGCCTCGCCGCTGCGGCCCGCCCGGATCAGGGCGTAGGCGAGGATTCCCAGGTCCGCGACGGCGGCCGCGTGACGCAGGTATCCAGGTTGCAGCCAGTGGGCCATGCCGTGGCCCAGCAGCCGTGCGGTGTGCGGCTGCGACCAGTACCGGCTGACCCCCAGCGCCTGGATGCCCCCGCTGCTCCTCTCGCGGTGGTACTGCCGCACAGCCGCGGTCAGGGGCAGGCATGCCGTCGGCGCGTCCCACGGCATGACCGCTATGGCGTCGTCGAGGAAGTCCCGCAGCGCTGCCAGGCTGCCCTGCTCCTCCGGGGAGAGGTAGCCCAGGATCTGCAGATGCGCCTCCCGGTGCCACGGATCGCGCGCGCGTATCTCCTGCCAGACGGGGGAAAGTTCAGAGCTCGGCCGGCCCAGGATCCGCAGCGCCGCCAGCGCACCCACCCACGGGGTCGGATCAGCGGGGCGGGCGTCGGCGGCGACGCGGCAGAGCGCCAGGGCCCCTCGCGGGTCGGCCGCCAGTTCGGACCACGCGGCCAGCGCCAGGGCGTCCGGGTCGCGGGGCCGGCGCTCGCGCCAGCCGCGGGCCAGCGCGGGCGCGGCCTGCGCGAGGACGCCGACACGGTGGCAGCGGCGGTCCCAGTCGTCGCCGGTGTTCCGCAGGAGCCGCTCCACCTGGGCGATGGCGAGGTCCTGCGGCCCGGGGTCGCGGGCGGCGGCGATGCCTCTCAGCACCCGGCCCAGCGGAACGTCGTCGAGTTCGGGGGTGAGGCGGGGTGCCTGTCGCTTGGGGCCGAAGAGAGCCATGTCCTTTTCAGTGTCTGTCGTGGGCGGCCTGGACCAGTGCGTCGAACAGGGCCTGCTGCGCCGGATCCTGGTCCGCGGTGTCCTCGGGGTGCCGTTGCACCGCCGTGAACCACGCCGGGTGTCCGGGCAGTTCGAGTCCCTCCACCGTGCCGTCGGCGGCTCCGATCCCGATGGTCTCGACCAGCGCCACGCCGGAGGATTCATGGCACATGTTCGAGCAGTCCGGCAGGTTGTTCGTATCCAGCGCACGGGCGAACAGCCGGTAGACGAACGCCGCCTCGTTGCTGGTGCGCCCGGAGGTGGAGAAGGACGCCTCGTCCGGCGATTCCAGCCCGGCAAGCTCCTCCGTCACGATGTCGTAGGCCCGCTCCCAGCTCACCGGCGTGTAGTGCCGGGCCCGGGTGCGAGGTACATGGGATGGGTGAGCCTGCTCTCCTGGCCCAGCCAGTAGTCGCTGCGCTCCAGCAGCTCCGCCACGCTGTGCTCGGCGAAGAAGGCCGGGGTGACCCGGCGCAGCGTGGCCTCCTCGGCAACCGCCTTGGCGCCGTTCTCGCAGAACTCGGCGGCGTGGCGGTGGTCGCCCTCCGGCCAGGCGCAGCCGGGGCAGTCGAAACCGGTCTTCTGGTTGACGCTCAGCAGGGTCGGCAGGGTCCGCTTGGCGCCCGTCTGGCGGCCGCCGTGTCGCAGCGACTGGACGACGGCCGGGATGCCGGCCGCGTACTCCTTGGGCGGACCGACGGTCAGACCGCTGTCGCCCGGGTTGCTCTCCGGTGGCCCGGACGCCATCGGTGACATGCCGCGTTCCCGTCTCTACGCGTGCACCGTGATGGCCTGCAGCGGACAGACCTCGGCGGCCTCGTACAGTTCCTCGGCGCTCTCCTCGGCCACGTCGGCCACGTAGACGTCGGTCGCCTGCGACCGCAGGGTGAGACGCCCCTCGTCGTCCAGCGCGAACAGGTCGGGGGCCGCGTACACGCACTGGCCGTGGTCCTGGCACTTCTTGAGATCGACTTCGACCTTCATGACGGCTCCTGTCTCTCGAAAGGGTCGGGGATCAGCGGAAACGGACGGGGAGATGCGTGATGGTGCGCAGGAACTCGGTGTGCGCGTGGGCGGGCTCTCCCGCCAACTCGACACCGGAGAACCGGTCGACGATGGAGCTGAAGACGATGTCGGCCTCGGCGCGGGCCAGGACCTGACCCGCGCAGCCGTGCATGCCGGAGCCGAAGGCAAGGTGCTGGCTGGCGGCGAGGGGGCGGGTGTGGTCGAAGGTGTCGGGGTCGGCGAAGACCTCGGGGTCGCGGTTGGCGGAGGCGATGAGCAGGGCCAGCGCCTCTCCGGCCGGCACGGTGGTGTCGCCGATGACGGTGTCCTGGGTGGTCAGGCGCACCACCATCGACTCGGGCGTGTCGATGCGCAGGATCTCGTTGATGATGCCGGGCCGTGCCTCGGGCTCGTCGCGGTAGGCGGCGAACAGCTCGGGCTGCCGCGTCATCAGCCAGAGGCCGTGGTTGATCAGGTGCTTGACGTCGAGGTGGCCCACGGCGAAGAACAGGAAGATCGTGTAGACGACCTCTTCCTCGGTCATCCTGCCCTCGTCCTGTGCGGCGATGAACGCGTCGATCAGTCCCTCGCCGGGGTGGGCCCGCTTGTCGGCCACCAGTCGGCGGATGTGCCCGGCGAACCACTCCAGGGCTTCGGCGGTGCCCTTGGCCTCCTCGTCGTTGCCGCCGGGGCCGAGGCTCAGCCCGATCTCGTAGGTCTTGCGCTGGATGGTGTCCATCTCGGTCGGCTCGATGCCGAAGATGTGGCAGGTCGTCTCGAAGGTGCACTTCAGGGACAGCCCGTCGGCCGCGTCCAGAGTGCCGTCGCCCTTCTCGACCCCGTCGAGCACGGCCTCCACGGAGGCGCGCATCACCTTGGACCACTCCTCGACGGCCTTGGGGGTGAACCAGCGGTTGGTGATCCGCCGCAGCCTCGTGTGGTCGGGGGCGTCCTTGCCGAGCATGGTGTGGTGGATCGGGGCGGCCGGTCCGAAGTCGAGCTGCTGCACGCTCAGGGTGGGGTTGCGGATCAGCCGGGCGACATCCTCGTAGCGGGAGACGACGTACAGGCCGAGCGGATGCCGGTAGACCGGGTGCTCCTGCCGCAGCCGCGCGTAGTACGGGTACGGGTCCGCACGGAAGCCGGGGTCACGGAAGGGCAGCAGGTCCTCGGTGGCGGACGCGGGTTCGGCGGTGGTGACGGTCATGGCGAGGCACTCCTCGTATCGGGCGCGAGGCGGAGGGAGCTGGGGAGTGGAAGAAGGAGGGGCGACCCAAGGACCCCGTACCGCCGAGAATTATCCAGCCGGATAATTTCGTCAATACTTCGCGGGCACGTAATCAACTCTTTACGCCGCCGGAAACGGACGAGCCCCCGTCGCTAGGCGACGGAGGCTCGTCCTGACCTGCTGTTATGCGGGGATTGGCAGGGGGCGACTACTCTGCGTCTCCCCGCTGCCGGGTCAGCAACGACCGCAGTTCCTTCAGCGCGGCCTCGGTGACGTCCGGCTCGTTGAGCACCAGCTGGTGCAGCACGAGACCCTCCAGGGCGGCGAAGACGAGCCGGGTCAGGGCCGGGCTCGTGCCCTCCGGCAGGCTGCGGGACAGCTCCCTCTCCGTGGCCTGGAAGTACTCGTCGTACAGCGCGCGGATCTGCGGCAGCAGCTCGGGCCTGCGTCGGGATTCGAGCATGAGCTCGTACTGGAACGTCTGCAGGGCCGGCTCGCGGGCGACCATGTCCGCCAGTCCCGCGGCGAAGTCCGCGATGTCGCCCGTGCCGGGCTCCAGGGAACTCGTACTCGCGCTGGTGCGCACCGCGTGTTCGAGGGCTGCCTCGATCAGCGCGTCCCGCGAACCGAAGTGGTGCACCACGAGACCGTGCGTAACACCCGCCTCCTCCGCGACGGCACGATAGGTGAGCTTGCGCAGCCCGCCCCGGGCCACCACGCGCACGGCCGCGCTGAGCAGGGCCTCACGACCGGTCCCGTAGTCCACCCGCTTGCGGGGCCTGGCCGGGGGCTTCTCGGAGGAATCGCTCATGAGCGCGACCCTACCCGTACGCCGGGACTGGCAGACCGTCGCAGGAGCGTCAGCGCTTGGACGGGCGGATGCCGCGGAACTCCCGGTCGCCGCCGGGCGCGGTGGACACGACCTCCTCGGACTCGGTGGGCTGGGCGCCGACATCGGTACGGACCGGGGTGGGGCCGGTGACGATGTGGTTGGTGAGCCGTCCGAGGCCCTCCACCTCGACCTCGACGACGTCACCGGGTCGGACGGGGCGAGAGTTGGCGGGGGTGCCGGACAGGAGTACGTCGCCCGGGTAGAGGGTGATGGTGCGGGCGATGTCGGCGACGAGGTGGTGCATGTCCCACTGCATCTCGTCGGTCGATCCGTCCTGCGCGACCTCGCCGTTGACGTAGGTGCGCAGGCTCTTGCCGTGGAAGTCCCAGTCGGTGACCAGTCCGGGACCGAGGGGGCAGAGGGTGTCGGAGCCCTTCACCCGGAGCATGGAGCCCGCGTCGGTGTCGCGGAAGTCGTGCAGGCCGTAGTCGTTGGCGACGGTGTAGCCCGCGATGTACTCGCCCGCTTCGGCGGGGGAGATGTTGCGCGCCGTCCGCCCGATGACGATGGCGACCTCGCCCTCGTAGTTGAGCCACTTGCAGCCCTCGGGACGGACGATCGCGCCCCGGTGGGAGTTGAGGGCTGAGGTCGGCTTGTGGAAGTACGTGGGCGTGTCCGGCAGCTTGGAGCACCGGTGCCCCGAAGGACTGCAGGCGGAAGTCGTGCTGGTCGCTCAAGAGGGTGGGCAGCGGCGCGAGCGGGGACAGGTCGTGGCCGGCGCCGGTCAGGTGGGCGACGAGGGTCTTCGCGGCGTGCTTGGCGGTGTCCGTGAGGATGCACCAGTGCTGCACACGGCGCGGTACGCCGTCGTAGCGGGCGTTGGGGAAGCGGGCGACGTCCCGACGGCCACCAACGTCGGGCCGTCCGCCGACGCGCAGGTGCTCGTCGGTGGGCACGCCGTCGCTCAGGTCGAGGCCGTTGCCGTCCAGCCACTCGGTGTTGGCGACCGAGCCGACCGACTCGACGACCACGTCGGCGGGCAGGACGGTGCTGTCGGCGAGGGCGACGCCGGTGACGTGGTCGTCGCCGGTGAAGCCGGTCACGCCCATGCCGAGGGCGAAGCGCACACCGCGCTCCTCGTGGCGCTTCAGCAGGGCCCTGGCGCGGAGTTCGCCGAGGGGGCCGACGATCGGCAGGGCAGCGGGTCGACGACGGTCACCTCGCGGGCGCCCAGAGCGACGGCGATGGCGGCGACCTCGCAGCCGATGAAGCCGCCTCCGACGACGACAACCCGGGTTCCGGGCCGGGTCAGGGCCTGCCGCACAGGGGTGGACTGACCCGGCGCAGTGATCCTCACAGGGATCCGGCGTCCCGGGCCGTCCAGACGCTCGCGTAGATCGGTCGGAAGCCGAGCTCCCGGCGGATCCGCTGGTTGGACATGATCCCGAACCACGGGTCGGGGTCCGTGAGCTCGTGGAGCCCAGCGGGCACCTCGACGCCGTTGAGCTGGTACAGCTCGACCGTCGTGACGGGGGCGTCATCGGCGATGTTGTAGATCCGGCCGGCGATGCCCGGCGCGTACAGCAGACGCATCAGGCCCTGGGCGACGTCCGCGTGGTGGGCCATCTGCAGGCGCTGGTGCGGCGCCCAACGGGCGGCCCAATGCAAGGAGTTGGCGAGGTGCGGATCGCCCTCGCCGTAGACGAAGGGGAGCCGTCCGATGCGTACGTCCAGGCTCTTGAGCGCGAGCAGTTCGCGCTCAGCCTCGGCCTTGGACTCGGGGTAGGCGCCCCACATCTCGCCGCCCGGCCGGCTCTCATCCTCCTCCGTCAGCGGGCGGCCCCGTCCGACGCCGTACACATTGTTCGTGCTGACCTGCACGAACCGCTCCACGCCGGAGGCCTGCGCGGCGCGGCCCAGGGCCACCGCGGCGTCCCGGTTGACGGCCCATGCCTCCTCGTCCGGCACCCCGCGGAAGGATGCGGCGACGTTCACGACGGCGTCCACGCCGGCGAGCGCCTTACCGAGTGTCTCCTCATCGCGCATGTCTCCTACGGCGACCTGGGCGCCCAGCTCCGCGAAGCGCTCGCCGCGGGCCGCGTCCCGCACCAGGACTCGAACCTGCTCGCCCGGCTGCCGCTGGACCAGCAGCCTCGGCACGAAGCGGCGTCCGACCTGTCCCGTCGCACCGGTCACCAAAGTCAGCATGACGTACTCCTCACGCACTGTGTCGCCTGTCGTCGGTGACCAGCCTCGGCCGACGCGGGGACGACCGGGAGAGACCTCTTCATCAGGGGATCGAAAGTCCCTGGATAAGCCGGCCGGCCTCCCGCACCCTGGAGAGGCGAACCGAGCCCACCTCGCCGACTTCCTGCGCCGCGCCCGCTCCCGCCTGGGCCCCTCCGACGTGGGCCTCACTGCCGGAGCCCGCCGCCGTACGCCGGGGCTGCGCCGCGAGGAGGTGGCCCAGCTGGCCGGCATGTCCGTGGACTACTACACGCGGCTGGAACAGTCCCGGGGCCCGCGCCCGTCCCGCCAGATGCTCACCGCCCTGGCCCGCGCCTTGCGCCTGACGGAGGACGAGCGCGACCACCTCTTCCACCTCACCGGTGAACAGCCGCCGCGCCGGGAGGCGACCAGCATGCACGTGCGCCCGGGCCTGCTCCAGGTGCTGGACCGGCTGCACGACACCCCGGCGACGGTGGTGACCGACTGCGGCGAGGTCCTGGCCCAGAACGCGCTGTCGCGGGCGCTGAGCGGAGACGTCCTCGCCCGCCCGCCCCGAGGACGCAACATGATCCGCCGCTTCTTCCTGGACCCGGCGCTCCAGGAGCTGTTCCCGCCCGAGGACCGCCCGGAGCGCGCCCGCGAGCAGGTCGCCGGCCTGCGAGCGGTGGCGTCGGCCCGCCCCACGGACCCCGAGCCTGCCTCCCTCGTCGCCGAACTACGCGCCGCGAGCGAGGAGTTCGCCCGCCTCTGGGACGAACACGAGGTCGCCGTACGCCGCGCCGCCACGAAACGCTTCCGGCATCCTGCGATCGGCATCCTCGAACTCGACTGCGAGGTCCTCGTCAACTCCGACCACAACCAGCAGCTCGTCATCCACACGGCCCGCCCGGGCACGGAGTCGTCCGAGCGCTTGCAGTTGCTGCGGGTGGTGGGCTTGCAGGACCTGACACCGACGAGCTCCTGACCGCGTGCGCGTCTTTCGAGTTCGATCCCTGCCCACCGCACATGCCCACGGTCCCGGACTCCCGCGCCACCTGGGGCCGGGAACAGCGGCACAACTTCTCCCACTGGCACAGGAGACAGACGACCACCCCTCCTACCGAGGGCTCAAGCCCCTGTCAGACACCCACGCCGAGCAGCTGGCCGAGGCGATCGACAGCACACCGCGGCACCGCCAGTGACAACAAGTCTGCCTATGTGACGACGATCGCGCTTCGGCTCAACGGGTAACTGGTACTCGACATAAAGGACTCGGAAATGAGTAGTCGAGATCCAGGCAATCGATGTCATTGATGGCCACAAGACGGAATCACCGGACGGTTCACCATCTCTGCCGGAGACGACCGTTGCTACCAGGCCGTCGCCGACCTCACGGCGGCCGCCGACACCCACCCCCGGCCGTCACCACAGTGACGGTGATCCACCGCGACGGCCACGCCCTGCTGCGCCAGGAGCGTCCCTCCGCGCCGGGCCGGGCCTCATGGGCGCTGGCCTCCGATCGCATCCGCCCTATACCGAGCAGGAAGCCGCTCACTTCATCCGGCTCCTCCACGGACTGAGCCAGGCCCTGCCCCAGCACCGCAGCGAGCTGGACAGCATCGCTGCCCTGCCCCGGCCGCTGACGCCCGCCCGCCTCCAGCAATCCCAGATCACCACCGCTCACCCCGACATACGGCTGCCTCCCCTGCCTCAGCCGGGCTACGGCTCAGTTTCCTCAGGTGGGCCGCGTAGAGCGCGGCGACCCGTTCCCGCTCCTCCGAGTCGGCCAACTCCACGCGCTGGAGGTCTTGGTAGGCAGCCACCCTCTCCGCCACCAATTGCGCGATCCGCTCATCATCAGGCGATGTCGCCCGACGCTCGGCAGCGATCAGCTCGGTGTACCAGTGCACTACCTCCTGCACGATGGCGGCCGCACGCTAGGCGCTCACGCTGCCCGGCACCATCGGCTCGGTCGTCAGACAGGTCACCGGCGTCTTCATCGGTGCACTACGCGAATGCCGCCAGACCGTAAGGGCCCTGGCGGGCTGCACCCGGCTGGCGGACTTGCTGGAGGCCGAACCCGACCTGGACGCCCTGTTCTGCGGCGCGGTGTTCTCCGGAGGCAGCGTGCTCTTCGTCGGCGCGGTGTTCTCCGACGGCGAGGTGTCCTTCGACGGCACGGTGGACTTCAGTAACACGACGGGCCAGGCTCGCCGCAGGCTTCTCGCTGCCGTCGGTACTCCTGCTCCTACGACGGTCACCCTTCGCTCCGATTGGCTGCCCCCCGACTCAACTGCGCCGGGTCCACGACCTGCGGCTGCCGTTCGGCAACAACCCCGCCGAGCAGACGATCAGTGTGGGAATACTGCGGAGCAGGGTCTCCGGGTGTCTGCGGACCCTGCAAGGCGCCCAGGACTTCGCAGCGATCCGCATCTACCTCGCCACCCCGGCCCGCCAGGACCAGCCCATGGTCGACGTCCTCGTGCAAGCCATGCGAGGCAGTCCCTGGATGCCCGCCACCCACTTGACCACGCCGGCCCCAACCGATCGGCGATCGAGCACGCCCTTCTAGGATGGCCCGGTGCCGCACTTCGAGATCGTGACAGCCGTCGCCGCACCTCCGGACCGGGTGTTCGAGGCATGCCTCGACGTGGAAGCACACACGCGATCGATGGCAGGTTCGTCGGAGCGGGCGGTCGGCGGCAGGACCCGAGGCGGACTCTCACTCGGCGACACGGTGACCTTCCAGGCCCGCCACTTCGGCCTGACCTGGCGACTCACCGCCCGCATTACGGCGTATGACCCGCCCCAGTGCTTCGTTGACGAGCAGGATGCCGGCCCCTTCAAGCGATGGCATCACAGTCATCACTTCGAGCCGGACGGCACTGGCGGCACCGTTATGAGGGACGTCGTCGACTTTGCCTCGCCGTTCGGATTCCTCGGACGTGTCGCCGACCGCACTGTCCTGAGCTGGTACATGCCCCGCCTCATCAGAACCCGCAACGCTTACCTCGCCAGCGCCTTGCGCTGAGCCCAGATTGACGATCACCACGCCCTCAGCGGCGGTACAGGGTCCCGGCAGCTGCCACAGAGCCGACCGAGCCAAGCCAACCAGCCACCTATCCAGTTACGTGTCGTCATGGTGGCTGGTGTCGGAGGCCGGTGCCGGTGAGACAGCCATCGAGGACGCCGGGGCGGTACTGGAGTGGCGTAGGCCGCGCCGGACGGCGGTGATCAGGCCGTCGGGGTCGGCGAAGGCGCGGTTGTCTGCACACATAGAGCGCTTTGCTGGGTTACCTGACAAGCCGGTTCAGGACCTGGCATGCACGCCCGACCCCGTCCTCGGCCGTCAGCGCACGGCCCAGTCGGCGGGCCGCGTCAGCATGGCCGCTGTCCCTCGTGACGGCTCGCACGCGGTCGGCGAGAGCGGGGACGGTGAGCTGCCTGGAAGGCAAGGGCTTCGGCCCCACTCCGAGGCTGTGGGACCGGTCGGCCCAGTAGGGCTGGTCGCCGAAGAACGGGCAGACCAGGGACGGCACTCCAGAACGCAGAGCCGAGGCGGTGGTGCCTGCACCGCCGTGATGAACCACCGCAGCCATACGGGGAAACAGCCAGCTGTGGGGCGTGTCCCCGACCACGAGCATGTCGTCGTCACTCGTGGTCGGGTCTCCGGCCAGGACCCCACGCAGTCCCGCGCGCCGCAGTGCGGCGCGTACGACACGGTCGGTGGCCTCGGGGTCGTTGGTTCTCATGCTGCCGAAGCCCACGTAAACGGGAGGGGGTCCGTCGTCCAGGAAGTCGAGCAGGCGCCGTGGCGGTTTCCACAGTGGCTGTTCGTGGTGCCAGAAGCCGGTGATGTGGACGTTGGGCCCCCAGTCGGTCGGCCGGGGTACGACGGTGGGGCTGAAGGCACACAGCACGGGGACATGGCGGACTCGGCGGAAAGGGCCGAGCGGGGAGAGGGCGGGAAGACCGAGGCTCTCCATGCGCCAGGCGTTGATGAACGGGCGGGAGACCAGCCACGATCCCAGGTTGACCGCCTCGAAACTGAGACGGTTTCCGAGGGATCCGAGGAAGCGTGCGGCCGGCGTGAACGGGTGAGGGAACACGCCCGTGGGCTGGCTGGGTTGGAAATGGACAATCGCGTGCGGGACGCGCAGATACTGGCTGAGGTGGACGCCCAGAAAGCCGAAGGTGGGCGCAAGGACGAGATCGGCTCCCTGCGCACCGGCCTGGGTCTCGGCGAGCAAGCGGGAGAACAGGGGACGTACGATCCGGTTGATGCTGCGGATGAAGGCCGCCGGACTGCGTCTGCCGGCCAGCAGCTCCTGGCCTTCGGGTGACTCGATGATCTCGGTGGGGTCCGCCGGGAGCGAGTGGAACTGCAGTCCCGCCGCCGTGATCAGTTGCTGGTAACGGGCGCTGGCGAGCAGGCGGACGGCATCGCCCTGGCGGATGAGTGCCCTGCCCAGCGCCAGACACGGCTGGACATCGCCGCGCGACCCCGCGGCGAAGATCACTACTGTGCGGGCCATGCCCCCCTCGATCCATCCAGTTCCTTCATCACCGTGGGCCAGATGCGGTGCAGTTCCCGCTCCCAGTAGGGCCAGGAATGCGTCCCGGGTTCGTAGAGGTTCGTCGTGACGTCGACGCCCACCGAGCGGAGCGATTCGGCGAATTTGCTCACCGATGCCGGGAGTGCGGCTTCGGCGAGCGCGCCAACGAGGGTCACACCGAACGGATTGCCGTCGTCCAGGGGGCCGGGCGTTCCGTTTCCCGTGGACAGGTGGACCTTCGTTCCTCGGAAGGCGCGTGGCATGGCCGACGGGTTGTGGGCCTGCCAGATGTCGTCATGTTCCTTCGGGTCGCCCCAGATGTCATGAAGATTCGTTCCGTCCCCGAGGGAGCCGAGGTCGAGGAGGAAACGCACCAAGGGGTCGTTGAGGTCGACGTACGAGCTCATGGAGGCCGCGTACTGGAACATTCCCTGGTGACGCGCCGCATAGTTGAGCGCGCCGAACCCTCCCATGGAGAGGCCGATGACGGCCCGGGAGGAGTTGGCCCGGAATCTGCGCTCCATGAGCCGGACCAGTTCTCTGGTGTGGAACGTCTCCCAGCGGGGCCTGCCGACGTACCAGTCGGAGTAGTACCCGTATCTCCCGCCGTCGGGCATCACGACGAGTGCGCCGGAGTTCTCGGCAAGTGCCTCGACGTCCGTCTCGCGCGTCCAGGAGGTGTAGTCGTCCTCCCCGCCGTGCAGCATGTACACCACGGGGAAGGTGCGTCTCCTCTCGCTGTGCCACTCCTTGGGGAGGATGACACGGACCGGCACGGTGCTTCGCATGGCCCGTGACAGGACGGTCAGATCGAGCGTGCGCTCGTCGAGGGTCTTGACGCCTGTGATCCAGGCGCCGGTGTCGGCCGACCACGATCGGTGGTCCGGGCCGTCGGTGGCCGCGGCTGTCGCGGTGTGGCACAGCGGTGTGAGGAGCAAAAGGCAGGCAAGGAGTGACAGGCCGGTGAGTCGTGCCCGGCCGGTGAACAGTGCGGGGGCGGATGGCATGGGCTGCGGAACTCCTTGGGGCGGGTGAAGCCTGGAACGATGGAACACAGGCGGAAGCGGAGAGGAGCCCCCCGGTCCGACCGCTGACACGATGCACGGCCCAGCCCGTGCTGAGCGGCTACGGCTCCCGGGGGTCTTGGCCACGGGGGGGCCATAGTCGTCACGAGACCCTGCAGCGGACATGGCAGGGGTTGCCGTCCTGGGCGCCAACGGGTCGTCAGAACCAGCGTGGATATATACATGCAGACCATGGCGAGACAGGTCATTAAAGACCAGTAGACACACCGATTTGATATGAATGTGATCATCCGATCGCACGTCACCTGAGGGAGGGGCATCTGGCGCGTCGGGGGCGACCGCGACCATGGCGATGACGTGTCCCCCGCGGTCAGGTCAGGCAACCGGACCACCACTCCGTGGTCGGCCGCCCATGCCGTCGCAGGATCCCGTCCGATGGAGGGGATGAATCGGGCTCGGAGCCCGAAGGCCGACGGCACCGCCTGAAAGGTCAGCCGGCCGGCGGGGCGCGCGTCCGGTCACGTCCGCACCGGCCGCCGGGCGGCCATGCCCTTACACCCTTCGAGCAACGGCACGCATGCCGCTGCACCTCAATTGACCTGCGCCTTTCGTCCAGGGGGAGCCAGGCGGGGGGCTGTGCGGTTGCGACGCGACGATGCAGGCAGCTTGCTAGGTACAAGTGGCGGGTCAGATCAGCCGGTGAACTGAAGGGCAGGGCTCCACGCGGCCCGGAGCGAGGGAGACTCGATGAGCACGACCATGTCCGAAGCCGTCATCGCGGGTGTCGGCGGGGATGCGCTGGAGAAACTGCCTTTGCCCAAGCGGTTCGCCGCGGCGGTGGTGCGTCTGGCTGACATCGGGATGTTCGAGGACGTCGACGACAAGAATGTGCAGAAGTCCCTCATCGTCGACGAGGTCCCGATGCCCGAACTGGCTCCGGACGAGGCACTGGTAGCTGTGATGGCGAGCTCCATCAACTACAACACCGTGTGGACCGCGATGTTCGAGCCGCTCCCGACGTTTCAGTTCCTGAAACAGATGGCAAAGGCCGGGGGATGGGAGCGGCGCCACGACCTGCCCTACCACATCGTGGGGTCGGACGCCGCGGGCGTCATCGTGCGGACAGGGTCGTCGGTGCGCAAGTGGAAGGTCGGAGACCACGTCGTGGTGGCCACCGCCTACGTCGACGACCAGGACCATGACACACATCGGGACGGCATGCTCGGCGAGGGGCAGAAAGCGTGGGGCTTCGAGACGAACTTCGGCGGACTGGCACACTACGCGATCGTGCGGGCAAGCCAGCTGATGCCCAAACCAGGACTGCTCACCTGGGAGGAGGCGGCCGTCAATCCCCTGTGCGCCGGCACCGCGTACCGCATGCTGGTCAGCGATCGCGGAGCGCACATGAAGCAGGGCGATGTGGTGCTGATCTGGGGTGCGACCGGAGGGCTCGGTTCCTACGCGGTGCAGCTCGTCCGTAACGGTGGCGGTATTCCGGTGGGCGTGGTGAACTCCCGCCGGAAGGCTGACCTGCTGCGGTCCCTCGGATGCGAGGTCGTCATCAACCGTTCGGAGATCGACGGGGGAGACGCCACCCTGCTGCAGCGGCCGGAAGGCTGGAAGAAGATCGGCGCCGCCGTGCGCGACGCGCTGGGCGAAGACCCGCACATCGTCTTCGAGCACGTCGGCGAGAAGACGTTCGGTGCCTCGGTCTTTCTCGCCAGACGCGGAGGGACAGTGGTCACGTGCGGTTCCAGTACCGGATACCAGCACAGCTATGACAACCGCTACTTGTGGATGCGACTCAAGCGGATCATCGGAAGCCACGGGGCCAACCTGCATGAGCAGTGGGAGGTCAACCGGTTGCTCAGCATGGGCCGTCTGCTGCCGGCCCTGTCGAAGACATACCCGTTGGAAGAGGCCGCAACGGCTGCCCGGAGCGTCCAGACCAACCAGCACATCGGCAAGGTGGGCGTTCTGTGTCTGGCCCCACGCCCTGGGCTGGGGGTGACGGACCCGCAGGCCAGGGCGCGAGTGGGAGAGGACCGTCTGCGCACTTTCCAGGCTGGATGAGCGCGTCCGATGATCCTGCCGCGACCATGGCGAAGGGCGCCCGCCGGCTCGTGCGGAAGAGCAGCCCTGGCGTTCATCGGGTCCGGCCGAAACGCACGTCGAGCAGGTCCGGCACGGGCGACTCGCCCGTGCGACCGGTCGGTTCGGGGTGGACGGGCGTGAACTCCGTTTTCGGCCCGGTCCCGCACGTTCGAAGGCGTCGCAACCGAACGACTAACCGTCTCCCTGCCCCTGCCCCTGCCCCTGCCCCTGAAGGGCTTTGGTCAGGTGCTGTGCGATGACCTCGACGTGGGGCGGGTCGATGAGCGACAAGTGGTCGCCTTGGACGGGTACGACCTCGAGCGACGGGCACAACGGCGCCCACCCGAGGTCTGGCTCGCTGCGCAGGTAACGAGGGTCGAGCGACGTGGTCAGCCGCTGTGCCTCCTGGGCCCGATAGAGCACGACGGGGTCCGGACAGGGCTGAGGCCGGTACCGCTCTCCGACGCGCGCGTCGATGTAGGACGTCCGCTGGTGCTCCATGATGCCGGGGCTCATGTCGAGGCCGGCTTCGGCGACAAGTCGCATGACCACGTCGATCTGCTGCTCGTCAGGCGTGGCAGCCAGTTCCTCGTAGGGCAGGTCAAGACGGTGGCCGTATGTTTTCTCGATGTACTCGGCGAAGCGGCCGAACCGTTCGAGGAGCAGTTCCCTGGAGTCCAGCCCGGAAAGGGCTGCCGGCAGGATGGTGTCGATGAGCCCGAGGAAGCCCACGGCCTGGTCCGTCTCGCGGAGCTGGCGGGCGACCTCGTAGGCGAGACAGCCGCCGAAGGACCAGCCCAGCAGGTGGTACGGCCCCTTTGGCTGGAGCTCCCGGATGAGACCCAGGTAGTGGGCGGCCTTCTCTTCCATCGTGTGGAGGCGGTCCACGCGCTCGAATCCGTACACGGGCTGTTCCGCCGGAAGTAGCTGGACGAGGGGTCGGTAGACCGATGTCGGGCCACCGGCGGGGTGAAAGGTGAACAGGGCGGGCCGGTGGGTGCCGGGTCGGATGTCGCGGAGGACGCGTAGGACAGACCCGGCCGTTTCGTTCACCGCGGGCCGGATCAGCTCGGCGAGGGTGGCGACGGTGGAGTGGTCAAGCACCTGCTCCTCGGTAAGGGACGGGGCGTCGTCGCCCAGGCGTCGGCGGATGCCCTCCACCAGGTGATGAGCGGTGTGCTGGTCACCACCTGCGGCAAGAAAGTCCTGGTTGACACCTTCCGGCCGCCGTCCGAGGACCTCGCGCCAGACGCCTGCCACCAGACGTTCGGCGGCATCTCGAGGATCCAGCGTGGCCGGCAGCGCAGGGATCGCCTCGCTGCCGACGCCCTCCTGCTCGACGCCTTTCGGCTGAGCGGCTGGTGCCATGTCACCGGTGTCAGCCCCTGCCAGACCCAGCTCCTGCAGTACCGCGTCACCGACGGCACGAAGACTGGCTCCCCGCAGCAGGAGAGGCCCGGGCAACGCCACGGCGAAGTCCTGTTTCACGGCGTTCTGGATCCGCACGGCCATGAGGGAGTCGAGGCCGAGGTCGGTCAGCGGAACGTTCTCGTCCGCGTCCTGGACGGCACCTCCCATGACAGCGACCGTACGCCTGACGAGACGTTCGTAGATTCTGGCGGGAGCAGCTTCGCCGAGCGCAGAGATGCTTCCCGGGCCGCCCCAGTCGTCGTCGGGGAGACCATCGACTCGCAGAACTTCCGCGAAGAACGCGACCGTGTCCAGTCCGGGGAAGGCTTCCAGAGCCCGACGGGCGTCCAGGTGTACCACGCCGGTGTATGTCCTGCCCCGGGTGACGAGCGCCTGGAGGGCGTCCAGCCCTTCGGCCGAGGTGATGGGCTCAAGAGCCACGGCGGGGTTCTGGGGCGCCGCACCCTCGTCGGCCCAGGGGCCCCATGCGATGGCGGTTGCCGGCAGGCCGCAGGCCCGGCGCCGGTGGGCGTGTGCGTCCAGCCAGGCGTTGGCGGTGGCATAGGCCGCCTGTCCGGGAGAGCCGAAGAGGGCGGCGGCGGAGCTGTACACCAGCCACCAGTCGAGATCGTGCCCCGCGGTGGCCGCCTCCAACTGGAGGGCTCCAGTGACCTTCGGCCGGAAGACAGCCTCGATGTCGGACGATTGCAGGTCGGTGATGACGCGGTCGTGGAGCACGGCCGCGGCGTGTGCGACTCCGCACAGGGAATGGCCTTTGGACAGGGCCGCCTCGACCAGACGCGTAGCCACACCGGGCTCAGCCACGTCTCCCTGCACCACGACGAGGGAGGTACCGAGCTCGCCGAGCTCGGTGAGGACGGCCTGCGTCGCGCGGCTCGGGGCGCTGCGGCCGTTCAGGACGATGCGGCCGGCGCCCTGCTGGGCCAACTTTCGCGCCGTCGCCAGCCCGAGGCCGGTCAGTCCTCCTGTCACGATGTAGGCGCCGTCGGAACGCGCGAAGGGCACCCTGGCGCAGGCGTCGTCGGGGCCCGCGGCAGCCAGCCGGGCAATGAAGCGTGTACCTCCGCGCCAGGCCACCTCGTCGGCCTCGCCGTCGGCGAGCAGTTCCTGGGCCAGGTCGTCGACGAGGCCGGGCTGCGGGTCGATGTCCACGAGGGTCGTACGCAGAGCGGGATGCTCCAGGGCCGATACGCGTACCAGACCGCGAAGAGCGGCCAGGTCGGGGTTCCCCGCTTCCCCCGGCAGCACCGTCTGGGCCCGTTCGGTCACCAGCCACAGCCGGGGAAGCGACAGCCGCCGCTCGTCCGAGGCCAGACGCCGGGCGACGTCCGCGGCGGCGTGAAGTCCGCGGCACGCTCCGGGCGGCTCGGGACCGGCCGCCAGGAGCATGATCACGGCAGCCCGCCCGTCGCGTGTCTCCTCCCGCCAGGCGTCCAACAGGCTGCCGCAGGAATCGGCCTGGTGATCCGCGAGCGCCACTTCGACGCCTTGTTCCCGCAGTGCCGACGCGAGGGAAGCGGCCCAGGGGTGGACGCCGCCGCCGGACTGATCCGTCAGCAGCAGGACGTGGGAGGGTGGGGAGGGGAGGGAGACCGGTGCTTTCTCCCACGTGATCTCATACGTGGTTTCGTCGAGCGGCCGCGGAATTTCCCCCGGTTCGACGGCCCGGAGCTGCGTGTCGTGGGCGACGGCCAGCTCCCACCCCCCGGGGCCCTCCGCGTGGATGTCCCACCTGCCGCGGTGGGGTGATCGCCCCCGGGCGTCGCCGGAAGTCGATTCGTCGATACGCGGCAGGCATCGGACCCGGTACTCGCCCCGGGCAGGAGCCCGCAGCCCTACCTGCAGAGACCGCACGAAGACCGGGACGTCTTCCGTCGCGGACGGTGCCTGATCTGCCCCGGGCACCTCCCCGTCCGGGCGGTCGCGACCAGCAGGTGCGTGCAGGACACAATGGAGGAACTCTCCGTGCGGCCATTGGTTCGGTGCGTGCGCCTCATCGCCGGGCACGGGGAAGCCGACCTCGAAGGGAGCGACCCCTCCTGGTTCACGGCGGGCCAGCGGTTCGGGTCTGGTGAGTACGCGGGCAGAGGCATGGCACAGCCAGGCGCCGGAGGACGACCGTGAGTGGATGCCGACGTTTGCCTGATCGTGCCCCTCCGGCTCCCAGACGATGGTGACAGGCGTCCTCGCGGAGACCGGCAGCCAATGGTGCACCGCCAGGTTCTCGATGCGTACCGTCTCGATGGACCTGTCGCTCGTGGCAGTCGCCGCGGTGATCATGAGTTCCGCGCAGACGGGCAGCGAGAGAACGGCTCTGCCGTGCAGCTTGGCCGGTTGCTGGTTCCAGCCGTCGGTGCCGATGTCCCCGTGCCACAGGATACGCTCCGTGCCGGGATCCTCCACCCGCGTACCCAGCATCCCATGGCCGCCTGCGGGGACCGGCCGCCTCGACACGCTGCCCCTGCGGAACCAGTGGGGGACATGACGCCAGGGAGGGCTCGGCACGGCCACCCGCTTGCCGTCCGGCCACAGTTGTCGGGCCAGACCTGGCACGTCGGCCAGGTGGAGCTCCGCAAGTGCGGTGCGCAGCCGCACGCTTTCATCGCTGTCCCGGTGAATCGTCGACAGCGCTCGGCCGTGCCCCGGGGCCACCACGTCAAGAATCTCGGTGACGGGGACGACAGCAATGGGGTGGGGTGAGACCTCCAGGAAGATGTCGTGGCCGTCGGCCGCGGCGGCGGCCACCGCCTGCTGGAAGCGAACGGGGTGGCGGGCGTTGGCGCACCAGTAGTCCGCATCTGCATGGATGCCGGCGCGCGCGTCGTCGAGGACCGTCCCGTACCAGGGGATGGTCGCGGTGCGTGGGCTGACGCCGTCGAGGGCGTCTCGCAGGGCTGGAAGGACGGGATCGACTGCCGGTGAATGTCCGGCGCCGCCGACAGCGAGGAGCCGGGCGAGTCGTCCCTGCGCCTCGACTTCCTCGACCACGCGCGCAACAGATTCGCTGGGACCCGTGACGGTACAACGCCGCGGCGAGGCGTACACCGCGATGCCGACATCCGGATAGCGGTCGAGGACGTCCGCGCGGGTTTCCTCCGGCAGCTCCACGGCAGCCATCGCGCCGGCCTGCTCCTGGTCGATGGCCGCGAGCCGGGTGGACCGGTTGAGGATCACTCGTAGGCCGTCGCGGGTGTCAAGGGCGCCGGCGAACACGGCCGCACTCACTTCTCCCATCGAGTGTCCGATGACAGCGGCGGGTTCGACGCCGTAGGCGCGCAACGTGTCAGCCAGGGCGAGCTGTAGACCGAAGAGGAGCGGCTGCGTGAGGTCGACGCTCGTGCCCTGGTCCGTGCGGGAGATGAGATCCGTCAGGGAGCTGCCGGTCTCCGCCTCGAAGACCGGGTCCTGTTCGCGTACGGCAGCGGCGAAGAAGGGATCGTCGCGCAGCAGCCCGCGGCCCATTCCGTTCCACTGCGAGCCGTAACCGGAGAAGACGAGGACCGGTCTTCTCGGCGTCTTCCGGTCCGCTTCCGAGTCCTGTGCCGTCCGTGGTGGTACGACGCACGTCGGGGTCTCGCCCTTGGCGAGCGCCGCGAGTGCCGCGGTGAGGTCTTGCCGCCCCCGGCCGACGACGGCGGCGCCTGCCGGTCCCCGGCGTTGGTGGGCCAGCGTATGGCAGACATCGGCGAGCGGCAGGGTACGGCCCCGCGCGTTCAGCCAATGGGCGAGACCGGTGGCAACGTCGCCGAGCCGGTCCTGCGAGCGTGCCGTGACCACGAGGATGTGCGG
Source organism: Streptomyces sp. NPDC030296 (assembly GCF_055572815.1). Taxonomy (NCBI): domain Bacteria; kingdom Bacillati; phylum Actinomycetota; class Actinomycetes; order Kitasatosporales; family Streptomycetaceae; genus Streptomyces; species Streptomyces sp. NPDC030296. The sequence goes on along the minus strand of NZ_JBVICQ010000005.1, from coordinate 262,845 downwards.
GACACCCTCGGCGGTTTCCTCGGCGCGCGGGGAAGCCGGCTGGGGCGCCTGCTCGAGGACGGCATGAGCGTTGGTGCCCCCGAAGCCGAAGGCCGATACGCCCGCCAGGGCGGGGCGTCGCCCCGGTTCCGGCCAGCGAGTCGGCTCAGCGACGACGCGCAGGCCCAGCTCAGCGAAGTCGACGTGCGGGTTGGGGCTTTGGAAGTGGAGGCTGGCAGGCAGCTTTCCGTGGTGAAGCGAAAGCACCGTCTTGATCAGGCCGACGATCCCCGCTGCGCCCTCCAGATGCGCCAGGTTGCTTTTGACCGAGCCGATCAGCAGCGGTTGGTCGGCCGGGCGGCCACGGCCCAGGACAGCGCCCAGGGCTCCCGCCTCGATGGGGTCGCCCAGCAGCGTTCCCGTGCCGTGAGCCTCGACATAACCGATGTCGGCTGCTTCCGTGCCGGCGTCGCGCAGTGCGCTGCGCAGCAGTGCTTCCTGGGCGACCGGATTGGGTGCCATGAGCCCGGCTGAGCGGCCGTCGGAGTTGACTGCTGTTCCGCGGATGACTGCCAGAACCCTGTCACCGTCGCGCTGGGCGTCGGTCAGCCGTTTGAGGACGACGACGCCGCATCCCTCCCCGCGCACGATGCCGTCGGCCCTCGCGTCGAACGGCTTGCATCTGCCGTCCGGTGCCAACGCGCCGACCTGGTCGAAGTTGGCGGTGATGGCCGGCGAGAGCAGCACATTGACCCCAGCGGCCAGAGCGGTGTCGCATTCGCCGTCGCGGAGACTGCGGCACGCCAGGTGCACGGCGACCAGGGACGAGGAACAAGCGGTGTCGATCGTCATGCTGGGGCCGCGAAGGTCGAGCAGGTACGACATACGGTTTGCGGCGATGCTGCCCGCCGCCCCGGTGCTCGTCCACGGCGTGACTCCTGACAGATCGGCCGTGGTGAGATGCCCGTACTCGAGCGCGCTGAGGCCTACGAATACGCCGGTGGCGCTGCCTTGGAGGGCCGAGAGCGAGAGTCCGGCGTGATCGAGGGCCTCGCATCCCACCTCGAGCAGCATTCTTTGCTGAGGGTCCATGACTTCGGCTTCGTCGGGCGTGATCCCGAAGAAGTCCGCGTCGAAGCCCGCGAGGTCTTCCAGGAAAGCGCCCCAACGAGTGGTACGTGCCAGCGCCGCCGTGGTCTCGGACGTCCCGTCGTCGAAGAACTGCCAGCGTTCATCCGGAACCTGGCCCACAGCGTCCGTACCTGCGAGCAGTCCCTCCCAGAAGGCGTCAGGCCCGTTGATGCCACCGGGGAGACGGCATCCGATACCGACCACCGCGATCGCGTCGGCGCCGGTACGGTCGGTACCCTTGGCCACCGTCTCGGTGCGGGTGCTCTGTTCGCGCGGTTGTCCTGATGCCAGGCTGCGGACCAGTTGCTCGATGCTCGGGTTCTCCCACACCAAGGTGGCGGGAAGCGTCCTGTCGAGCAGCTCTTCCAGCCGTCCGCTGAGACCGACCGCGTCGCGCGAGGTCAGTCCGTACTCGGTCAGGGGCCGCTCGTCGTCGAGTTCGTCGCCGGGTACGCCGCACAGATCCGCGATCAGACGACGCAGCATGGAGCGGATTTCGGTGGCGGTCGGTGCCTCGATACCCGCGGTCCCCGGCGGAGGCGTGTCCCCGGTGCTCGGCGGCTGCGATTCCGCCTCCCCTCCTGGTGCGGTGGTCATGCGGTACCAGATCCCTTCAGTGTCGCGTTCTTCGTAGCCGTCCAGGTGCCGGCGAGGTATTGCGCGCGGCAGGCGCTGCGGGCAACTTTGCCGCTGGTGGTGCGGGGTACGGAGCCGGGTGGGACGTAGACGAAGTCATGAACGGCGATACCGTGGGTGGCTGAGACAGCTCCGCGTACGGCCCGCGTCACCTCGTCGAGATGCGTGTGCGGGTCCGTGACGGCAGGGGAGTGCTCGGCGACGACGACCAGCCTTTCGCTCTCGTCGGTGGACACGGCGAACGCGGCCGTGTGGTGGCGTCGGACAGCGGGGTGTGCGCTTTCCACGGTGAGCTCGATGTCGTGTGGATAGTGGTTCGTACCATCGACGATCACCAGGTCCTTCATTCGACCCGTGACATAGAGCTGCTTGTCGTGCCACATGCCCAGATCGCCCGTGCGCAGCCAACGCTGTGCCGGATCAGCCGGGTCTCCGTCCTCCATGACGGCGCCGAAGGACTCCCCGTCCAGCGCGCGTCCCCAGTAGCCGCGTCCGATGTTCGGGCCACGTACCCAGATCTCCCCGATTGCCCCGTCCTCCTGTCGGCGGCCGGTGGCAGGGTCGACGATGGCCACTTCCTGATCAGTCGGTCGGCCGCAGGCGACCAGTTCGGTGATGAATCCGCCTTCCGTCGGTTCAGCGACACGCGCGGTGCCCTGCGCCAGCAGGTTTCGGTCGAAGGAGGTGACGGTCGGTTCCTCCCCGGCAGGCGACGCCGCGACGAACACGGTGGCTTCCGCGAGACCGTAGGAGGGGCGCATGGCGGTCCTGTGCATGCCGGACGACGCGAAGGCTTCATGGAAGCGCTCGAGAGTCCGCGGGCTGACGGGCTCGCTGCCGTTGATCATGCCGGCGACCGTTCCCAGGGACAGGCCGGTCCGTTCCTCGGGTGGCACTCGATGAACGCAGTAGTCGTAGGCGAAGTTCGGTGCGGCTGTGAGGGCTCCGTCATGGAGAGTGAGTAGGCGGAGCCAGCGGACCGGCTGCTGGACGAAATCCAGCGGATCCATGATGACGGACCGCATGCGGCCCACGACCGGCATGGCGATCCCCAGCATCAGACCCATGTCGTGATACAGCGGAAGCCAGCTCACCGCGCAGTTGCGACCTCTGCGGACGTCATACGCTTCCATCGCCTGCCGCGCGTTGACGCAGACATTGGCATGGGTGATCTCCACCCCTGACGGCATCCTCGTCGATCCTGACGTGTACTGCAGGTAGGCGCAGTCCTCGGGCTGGGGTTCCCGGGCTGTCCGAGCTTCCGTACCTGCTGTTCCAGCAGTGCGCGTCAGGTCTTCGACGCTCACGACGCGCAAACGGGGAGCAATGCCGTGGCCGGCGCAGAAGTCGGCCACCGCTTCCCGTTGCTCGGAGGCGGAGATGGCAACGGAGGGTGCCGCATCGGCCAGCACAGCCGCCAGTTTCTCGCCGTGGCCGGGCAGGTCCGGTGGGAAGAGCGGCACGGCAATCGCGCCCGCGCAGACGGCACCCAGGAATCCGACCACGTAGTCGGGGCCCTGCGGTGCGACGATGGCTACTCGCTCGCCTACCGCACCCGCCCGGCGCAGCCCTGCCGCCACCGCCCGTACCCGTGTGTCCAGTTCGTTCCACGTCAGCTCGACCGAGGTCCCGTCCCTGTTGGCGCCGAAGTCCACAAAGGCGAAGGCCGCCTCATCGGGGGCCTGCCGGGCGGAGAGTGCCAAATGGCCACTGAGGGTATTGCCCGTGGCTGACGACATTTGATCACCATGCCTTGATAGGGGTCGGACAGCATGACAGGGTTTTCCACGGCCGGCCGATTCCGAGGCGCGCCCCGTGCGGCACAGGGAAGGATGGGTACGGGCGTGCTTCCGTTCCTTCCGGCATGCCGGAGAGGCCCCGTATTCAGCGTTAGCGAAACATGAACTTATGGTATTGACATGACGACACGCGGGGTCCGCCGTACGGAGATCCTCATTCGCATCCATGCTGCGCACAGGGCGGAAGGGAGGAGCGCAAGGGAAGGGCAGCCAGGCGGAATGAACAAGCGTGGCGTGTCCGCTTGAGTCCGTTGGTCCTCTCCGTACGATGTATTCCTGCTCCACTTGTTCGAGCCCGCTCGGGCTGCTCCCGCCCCCGTCGATCGGGGTCGACTTCCGGGGTATGGTTGATGAGTCGACTGCGCGGATTCGGCGTTCTGGTGGCGATCACCCTGCCGTCCTTCATGACGGCTGTCGACAACACCATTGTCAACGTCGCTTTTCCGCAAATCCAAGAGGAGTTGAACCTCGGCGAGTCCGGCCTCAAGTGGGTCGCGACGGTGTACCCCCTCACCTTTTCCAGCTTCCTGCTGCTGGGGGGCCGCTGTGTGGACTCCAGAGGGCGGCGCCCCACGCAAGTGTCGGGCATCGCCCTCTTCACGGCTTCGTCACTGCTGTGCAGCGTAGCCACCAACGGTCCGGACCTGATCGTCTACCGGGCGCTGCAAGGGGTGGGAGCGGCGCTCATCATGCCAGCTTCACTAGCGGTGCTGTCCCACGACCTGCCCTCCGGCGCGCGAAATGCCGGCATCAGCGCGCTGACCGGGGCACTGGCCACCGCACTTGCCTGCGGTCCCGTGATCTCCGGAATTATCACAGAACACCTGGGATGGAACTGGCTGTTCGCGATCAACGTGCCGCTCGGCGTTCTTTCCCTGCTCGTCACGGTTGCGGCGATTCCTCGCGCCGCCACACCCGGCGGGGCTGTCCTGCGGCAGGCCCCAAGCTCCGCCCTTCCTCTCCGCACAGTGATGCTGGCCTGTCTTTTCTTTGGCGGATTCGCCTATTGCCTGATCGAGGGGCCTCATTACGGTTTCACGGCCGCCAGAATCCTTCTTCCTGGAAGCGTGTCCCTCATCTGCTTGATTATCGTCGTGGTAACGGAATCATCGAGCAGGAGAACACTGCTTGCTGATCTGCTTCGTCGGCGGGCGTTTGCGGGAGGAATCGTCACCCAGTTGCTGTGGGGCCTGGGAGTCACTGGCGTCTTCTTCTTCACTTCGCAATTCCTGCAGAATGTGCTGGATTTCAGCCCGACGTCCGCCGGCCTGACCTTCACGCCAGTGGCGTCAGCCTTGCTCGTGACCGCTGTACTGGTCCCGAAGATGGTCCGGCGGTGGGGTGAGGGCCGGGTGTCGGCAGTGGGATTGCTACTTGTGGCCCTGGGGCTGTTGCTCGTGGCCCGCGGCAGCGCCGCGGGCGGCTTCACCGACCTGCTGCCCGGGCTGACCGGTATCGGCATCGGCTCCGCCATGGCGGTTCCCTTGACGACGCGGGCTCTGGAGGCTGCCCCTGACCATGCGTCAGGTATCGCCGCGGGCTTGTTCAGCGCCACCCGCGAAGCCTCGGGCGTCCTTGGCGTCGCCGTGGTCGGTGTGATCGTCACGTACCGGCAACACTCGGCGGCTTCCGCGGGGGCCCACGTCGGCGCGGCATTTCTGGCGGGATACCAAGCGGGGCTCTACACCGCTGCCGCGCTGGTTGCGGCTGGCGCGCCGGTGGCCTTGTGGACGTTGCACAGTCGCCGACCACCGACTGCGCATGTGATCAGCGGCGCTTCACCGCCGCCGAAGGCCGGGTGCGCAGGCGGTGGGCCCCGGCCTTGATGTTAAGACACCGTTTCTGATGGCGTGATCGCTAGTCGAGTCGTGCATGACGGATCTGGTGGAGCGGTTGGTACCGGACGAGTTGTGGACGCTGTTTCGGCGGGTGGTCCCGCCGACAGAGGTCATACGCCCGCAGGGCGGCGGCAAACGGAGGACCGGCGACCGCGAATGCCTGGCGGCGATCATCTTCGTAGCCATCTCAAAGTGCACCTGGCGGCAGTCGCCCCCGGTGTTCGGCCCCGCATGGCCGACGGTCTACCGGCGTTTCGCCCGGTGGAGCCAGGACCGGGTCTGGGCCCGGCTCAACCGCGTCCACCTGGACGAGCTCGGCGCCAGAGGCGAGCTGGACTGGTCGCGGTGCGCCATCGACTCCGTCAGCCTCCGGGCCGCAAAAGGGGGCCACTGACCGGACCGAATTCGACCGACCGCGGCAAGAACGGATCGAAGATCCACCTGATCACGGACCGGAACGGTCTACCTCTGTCGCTGGGCATCTCCGGCGCCAACATGCACGACAGCCTCGGTCTGAAGCCGCTTGTACGGGGGATCCCGCCGATCCGCTCTCGGCGCGGCCCGCGCCGTCGACGACCGGCCAAGCTCCACGCCGACAAGGGATACGACTACGACCACCTGCGCCGATGGCTCCGCAAGCGCGGCATCCGCCACCGCATTGCTCGCAAAGGCATCGAGTCCTCGCAGTGGCTGGGCCGACACCGCTGAGTCGTCGAGGGGACGGTGTCCGGCTCGCCGGCTGCCGACGCCTGCACCGCCGCTACGAGCGCAAGGCCGAACACTTCCTGGCCTTCGTCGGCATAGCCGCAGCCCTTATCTGTCACCGGCGTCTGGCCAGGACGTAACAGCGAGGACAGCGGTGATCCGGCTGGATACGCTCACCTGTCATGACCAGCCGAAAGGTGCCGTGTTGAGCCAGTACTTCGATATAGGCGACGAGACTCTGTGGAACCCGTCCAACGGAGCTTCCCGTCTGTTCCAACGCCAAGTATCGGTCTTCGAGGCGGAGCTGGAGCTCTCATCCGGCATCGGGCCGATGGAGAACGACGAGTGCCAGATCGACCCGGTCATCTTCGAGATCTTCGTCAACGCCCTACTGGCGCAGCACCGAAGAACAAGCCATGCCATAGTGCTTGCGCTCTCCGAGGGGTTCACCGCCACCGTGCTGGTTCTCGCGGAGCGCGCAGGGATCAGGGTGGACTGGGCACAGTTCGGGTCCGCCCCGGATGGCGCACTCGAAGGTACACAGATCTCCGCAGCCACAGGGATGTCCGCTCCGGCCGAAGGGCGTACCTGGGGTGCGGGACTGTGCGAGAAGGCACGGGAGCTCGGGCAGCACATGCCTCGCTGACCAGAGCAACCGGGTCCGCCGATCGCTTGCCCACCGATGCAGTCCACCAAGAGAAACGGTGTCTTAGCCCGGGCTTGGCCCGGAAATGCCCCGTAACAGCTGATCGGGGGTGGGGTACCAGTGGGAGAAATCGGGAGTAAGGTCGAATTTCGCCTCGCGAACTAGGCGCACCCGGACATGGGCGCCTGACGGGCATCTGCCCAGATCAGGCGCCCTTTTTCTATGCCTAGAAGAAGCCCAGCTTCTTCGGCGAGTACGACACCAGCAAATTCTTCGTCTGCTGGTAGTGGTCCAGCATCATCTTGTGGTTCTCGCGGCCGATGCCGGAGCCCTTGTAGCCGCCGAACGCGGCGTGTGCGGGGTACGCGTGGTAGCAGTTCGTCCAGACGCGGCCCGCCTGGATGGAACGGCCCGCCCGGTAGGCCGTGTTGGCGTCCCGTGTCCACACACCGGCCCCAAGGCCGTACAACGTGTCGTTGGCGATCTTGATCGCGTCGTCGAAGTCGTCGAACGACGTGACGGACACGACCGGCCCGAAGATCTCCTCCTGGAAGATCCGCATACGGTTGTCGCCCTCGAAGATCGTCGGCTGGACGTAGTAGCCGCCCTTCAACTCGCCACCGTGATCGATGCGTTCCCCGCCTGTGAGGACCTTGGCCCCTTCCTGCCTGCCGATGTCCAGGTAGGAGAGGATCTTCTCCAACTGGTCGTTGGACGCCTGCGCCCCGATCATGGTGTCGGTGTCCAGCGGGTGCCCCGTCCTGATCTGCTCCGTGCGGGCCACGGCCGCCTCGAGGAACTCGGCGTAGTGCCCACGCTGCACCAGCGCCCGCGACGGGCACGTGCACACCTCGCCCTGGTTGAGCGCGAACATCGTGAAGCCTTCGAGGGCCTTGTCGCGAAAGTCGTCGTTCGCCGACCACACGTCGTCGAAGAAGATGTTCGGCGACTTGCCACCGAGTTCGAGCGTCACCGGCGTGATGTTCTCCGAGGCGTACTGCATGATCAGACGCCCCGTCGTCGTCTCACCCGTGAACGCCACCTTCGCCACCCGCGGACTCAACGCCAGCGGCTTGCCCGCCTCCACCCCGAACCCGTTGACGATGTTCACGACACCCGGCGGCAGCAGGTCCGCGACCAGGCTCAGCCAGACATGGATCGACGCCGGAGTCTGCTCCGCAGGCTTGAGCACGACCGCGTTGCCCGCCGCCAGCGCCGGCGCCAGCTTCCACGTCGCCATGAGGATCGGGAAGTTCCACGGGATGATCTGCGCGACCACCCCCAGCGGCTCGTGGAAGTGGTACGCCACCGTGTCGTCGTCGAGCTCCGCCAGCGAACCCTCCTGCGCGCGCACCACCCCCGCGAAGTACCGGAAGTGGTCGATGGCGAGCGGGATGTCGGCGGCCAGCGTCTCTCGCACCGGCTTGCCGTTCTCCCAGCTCTCGGCGACCGCCAGCTTCTCCAGGTTCGCCTCCATCCGGTCGGCGATCTTCCGCAGGATGTCCGAACGCTCCGTCACCGACGTACGACCCCAGCCGGGCGCGGCCGCGTGCGCCGCGTCCAACGCCCGCTCCACGTCCTCACTCGTACCTCGCGCGATCTCCGTGAACGGCAGCCCGTTCACCGGACTCGGGTTCTCGAAGTACTGCCCGCGCACCGGCGGCACGTACTCACCGCCGATGAAGTGGTCGTACCGCGCCTCGTAGGAGACGACCGCGCCATCCGTACCAGGTGCTGCGAAACGGGTCATGGAAAATCTGCCTCCCCAGAAGCGCCACCCGCCGTTGGGCGGCTCTCGTGTGGAGGCTAGGAATCCGACGGTTGCAACGACGTTGCGCCGCGACCCGTGGCGAGGACGCCTCCGCCCTCCCGCACGCGGCTCCCTCCCCTCCCCCTCCCGCCCTCTCCGTCCTTCCGCCCCGCCGTTTCTCAGGTACGTCTCCGATGGGCCCATCCCGTCGGCGCCCTCAGCTCCGTCTCCAGTTCCCGCAACCGCACACGTACCGCCGGTGTGGGCCGTACGGCCGCGAGTGCGCGCCATACGTCAAGGTCCTCCTCGCCCCAGGGCGCGTGCGCCCAGTCGGCCAGCAGGTCGGGATCGCGGCGGGCCATGAGAGCCGTGCGCAGCCCCTCGGCGAGCCTGTGGCGCAGTCGGGCGACCGCCGGGGCCTGCGAACCGGGCAGCAGCGGACCTGTGTACGCCGTCGCGGCCGACGTCACCGCACCCGTCTCCAACCTCCGCTCCACGACCGCCACATCGGACTCCACCGGAACCAGCAGCCGGTACGGACGCGAACCGAGCAACCCGGGGCCGAGCAGTCTGCGCAGCCTCGCCAGCTCGGCCCGCAATGTCACCGGCGTCACCGACTCGTCCTCGTACAGGGCACAGAGCAACTCGTCGCCGGAGAGCCCTTCCGGATGCCGGGCGAGCAGCACCAGGATCTCGCTGTGCCGTCGGCTGAGCCTCACCTTCCTTCCCGACACCAGGAGTTGCGCCTCGTCCCGACCGAGGGCCGTCAGCTCCAGCGCGTCGGCAGGGGCGCCGGGCGGTGCGAGCAGGGCCAACTGGGACTCGGCGGCCCGAGCCACCGCCTGCACGAAACCGAGACTGTGCGGGTGTGCCAGCCGGTCGCCGCCCGTGATGTCGATCGCGCCGAGCACCCGTCCGGTGCGCGGATCGTGCACCGGCGCGGCCGCACACGTCCAAGGCTGCACTTGCCGTATGAAGTGCTCGGCCGCGAAGACCTGCACCGGCCGGTCGACGGCGACGGCCGTACCTGGCGCGTTGGTCCCGACCTCGGACTCCGCCCAGCGCGCCCCCGGCACGAAGTTCATCCCGTCCGCCCGGCGTCTGGTCGCCGGATGTCCCTCCACCCACAACAGCCTGCCGTGCGCGTCGCACACGGCCAGCAGATGCTCGCCGTCCGCCGCGAACGTGCCCAGCAACTCACGGACCAGCGGCATCACGCTGGCCAGGGGATGCTCCGCACGGTAGGAACCGAGGTCGCCGTCGGTCAGTTCCACACGCGCGGTGCCCTCCGGTCCGACGCCGGCTTTCGCGGAGCGCCGCCACGAATCGGCCACCACGGAACGGACCGGCCGCGTCACCGCGCCGCCCTGGGTGAACGCCTCGTGCGCACGACGCAGCACCCGCACTCGCTCGACAGGGTCGGCTCCCGGCTCCAGAGCCACCCATGGATCGGTCAACTCGGCCTCCCGGCAGTCCGTGCATGGCAGGGTCCATCGTCAACCTCGCACCCGCGCCCGACAAGCCATGAGACGTACCCGGCGGTTCCGCCTGCACGGCCTCAGACGGTGTTGACCAGACGTATGTACCGGGCCCAGTCCCAGTGCGGGCCGGGATCGGTGTGGTCGGTGCCCGGCACCTCGTGGTGGCCGATGATGTGGTCGCGGTCCTTGGGGATGCCGTACCTGTGGCAGACCTCCGAGGCGAGGGCCGCCGACTGCTCGTACATGGCGCGGGTGAAGTACTCGGGGCGCTCGACCCAGCCCTCGTGCTCGATGCCGATGCTGCGTGCGTTGTAGTCCCAGTTGCCCGCGTGCCAGGCGATGTCCCGCTCACGGACGCACTGGGTGACTCTGCCGTCGGCCGATCGCAGGACGTAGTGCGCGGAGACCTGCTTCGCCGGGTTCCAGAAGACGGGCATCGTGTTCTTGTAGGTCGTCTGCGTCACGTGAATGATCACCAGGTCGACGGAGTGGCTCGTCGGGCGGTCCGCCGCCGTGAAGTTGGCCTCGCTCGCCGGCTCCCACAGGGCGAACGTGTGGTCCACGGGCGCTGGGTGGGCGTCCGCGCGGGGACTCGGGAGCAACGCGTAGGGGATCGCGGCGAAAGCGGTGCCTTTCAGTAGCCGCCGCCTGCTCGGCAACGCTTCGGCTCGCTCCATGGGGTGTGCCTTTCCGAGGGGGCTGAATCCGATCTGCGGGAGGGGCGCCCGTGTGTGAGACGCATCCGCAGGTCGAACGGCTGCGCCTCGCGTGATTCACGGTACGGCGATCAGCCGATACGCCGTCGAGGCGTGGGGAAAACGGTGGAAAAGCGAACTGTTGTGGATAACTCCGCCACCTTCAGGGGTGAGGTGGCCGTGGCAGCCCGGGACTCGAGGACTGCTCCTCCTTCCTTCGGCGCACCCGCGCTCTCGCCCGTAACGCCTGGGATCTCTGCGGTTACGCCCGCACCCCGACCGTCGCCGGGTCGTCGAGCACCGCCCGGACCACGGAATGGGCCGCGCCCAGCAACGGTCCCTCGGAGCCGAGGCGCGACACGGTCACGGCGCACGCGGGCCCCGCTGTCCGCCGGGCCAGCTCACGTTCCAGTGACGGGACGAGCCAGGGTGCGAGAGCGGCCAGGGCACCGCCCAGGACCACCGTCTCGGGGTCCAGCAGATTGACCGCGCCGGTCAGTGCGATACCCAGCGCGGTACCGGCGCCGCGCAGTGCCCGGCGTACCTCCTGGTCCCCGGCGGCGGCCCGCTCGGCGAGCAGCTCCACCCGGTCCTCGCCAGGCTCGAGCCCGGCCGCACGCAGCACGGCCTCCTCGCCGGCGTACTGCTCGAGACAGCCACGCCCCCCGCACGCGCACCGCGGGCCCTCCGGTCGCACGGGGACGTGCCCCAGCTCGCCCGCGAAGCCGCGGGTGCCCCGCAGGAGCCGGCCGTCCACGACCACCGCGCCACCGATACCGATCTCCGCGGAGACATGCAGGAAGTCGCGCGGCGTCGCGGCGCCCAGCCAGAGTTCGGCGAGGCCGCCGAAGTTGGCCTCGTTGTCGACGGTCAGCGCCAGACCGTCGGGGAGCAGTGCGCCGAGGTCCGTGTCCCGCCAGTCGAGGTTGGGGGCACGGATAACGGTGCGGGCGTCCCGCGCCACCAGTCCGGGCACGGCGACCGCGAGGCCCGCCGCCCACAGGCCCTCCTTCTCGGCCTCGGCGACGACCTGCCGTACGAGCCCCGTCAGCTCGTCGATCACCGGCTCGGGGGAGCGGCCGCGGTTGGTCCCGTGCCGCACGGCACGCGCGCGTACCGCGCCGCGCAGGTCCACCGCGCACACCGCGAGGTGGTCGACGCCGATCTCCGCGCCGATTCCGGCGGGACCGCGTCCGCTGAGAGCGAGCGCCGAACCGGGACGGCCGACCCGGCCGGGACGCTCCGGACCCAGTTCCTCCAGGAGTCCCGCCCGGATCAGTTCGTCCACCAGCGTGGAGACAGCCGCCCGGGTGAGGCCGATGTGCGACGCCACCGCCGCGCGGGAGAGCGGGCCCTCGGCGTTGACGGTGTGCATGACCCGGGAGAGGTTGCGGCGGCGCATGCCCTGCTGGGTGTCGGGCAGGCGGCGGCCGGGAGTGCTCGGGTGCGCCTCGTGCAGCGGTGCGGTCATACCTCCCCCCGTTCCTCTCGGAGTGTCGTGGCTGGTGCGCCTCAGATCATGCGCGGAATCGTATCTCCCCACTTCAGGCGCCCCTTGCCCGGTCAGCGGCCGCCAGGCTCGCGCTCCAGCAGCGGCGCGGCGTCGGAGAGTACCCCGGAAATCCTGGCCAGCGTCTCCTCGTCCCGCTCCACCGCTTCCAGCACAGGCCCGCGCGTGGTGTCCCACCGGCGGGCGACCGCGGCCGGGTCCTCGCCGGTGAGGAGCCCCGCGGCCTGCGCCGCCGCGCCCAGCGCGACCAGTTCCTTGGCCTCCGGGACCTGCACCGCACGCCCCGACAGCCGTCGCACGGTCTGCTGCCACGCCGTGCCCCGCGCGCCACCGCCGATCAGCAGCAGCGGAGCCGAAGGGTCCGCGTCCGCGTCGAGCACCAGGTCGAGGGCACCGAGCAGTGAGTGCACGGCACCGTCGTACGCGGCCTGGAGGAGCTGTCCGCCGGTCGTGTCGTGCCGCAGCCCGTGCAGGAGACCGGAGGCGTGGGGGAGGGCCGGGGTGCGTTCGCCGTCCAGGTAGGGGAGGAGGGTGACGCTCGTGCCGGGCTGCACGGCCTCGCGGTCCAGCCTCAGCAGCGCGGCGACGCGGTCGACGGCCTGGGTGCAGTTCAGGGTGCAGGCCAGCGGCAGCCAGTCTCCGTGGGCGTCCGCGAAGCCCGCCACCGTGCCGGTCGGGTCGGCCGGGCGGTGCTTCGACACGGCGTACACCGTGCCGGATGTGCCCAGGCTCAGCACTGGTGTGCCGGGCCGCAGGCCGAGGCCCAGTGCGGCGGCCGCGTTGTCCCCGGTGCCGGGGGCGACCAGGGTGCCCTTCGCGAACGGCAGGTCGTGGGCGTCCCGCACGGTGCCGGCGACCTCGCCGGGCCGGACCACACGGGGCAGCAAGGCCGGGTCCAGGCCCACATGGGCGAGGACCTCCTCGTCGTACGCCTCCGTCCCGGAAGCCCACCAGCCGGTGCCGGAGGCGTCACCACGGTCCGTCGTGCCCTGGCCCGTGAGGCGCTCGGTCAGATAGTCGTGCGGCAGCCGGACGGCGGCGGTGGCGCGGACCGCCTCGGGCTCGTTCTCGACGAGCCAGGCCCACTTCGTGACGGTGAAGGACGTGCCGGGGACGCTTCCGGTGCGCTCGGCCCAGGCCTTCGGGCCGCCCAGCTCCGCCACCAGCCGGCGCACCTGCGGCGCGGAACGCACGTCGTTCCACAGCAGCGCCGGGCGCACCGGATCGCCCTGCGCGTCGAGCGTGACCAGGCCGTGCTGCTGACCGCCGATCGACACCGCCGCCGCCTCACGGGCGGGTTCACCGCACTGGCGCAACGCCTCGCACAGCGCGTCCCACCACTGCCGCGGATCGCTCTCCCGTCCCGCTCCGGACGACACGGTGTGCGGGGCCTGCCCGCTCGCCACCACCCGTCCGGTCGACGCGTCGACGACCAGGGCCTTGGTGGACTGTGTGGACGAGTCCACACCGACGACGAGCGGACCCTCGGCTGCTGACATCGGGCTCTCCCTCTCACGCGGGCTCGTGACTGCCGCCGACGCGGCTGACGCGTCCGGCGGGCGACATCTTGTCTTCCCACAGACGCGTCCGCATACTAATTTGTAAATCGCCATGACGAAATAGTCGGAGCGCAAGGAGCCGCGGCATGAACTACCAGCCCACCCCCGAGGACAGGTTCACCTTCGGCCTGTGGACCGTCGGCTGGCAGGGAAGGGACCCGTTCGGCGACGCCACCCGGCGGGCCCTCGACCCTGTCGAGACGGTGCAGCGTCTGGCCGAACTGGGCGCCTACGGCGTGACCTTCCACGACGACGACCTGATCCCCTTCGGGTCCTCGGACAGCGAGCGCGAGGAGCACATCAAGCGCTTCCGCGCCGCCCTGGACACCACCGGCATGACCGTGCCGATGGCCACCACCAACCTGTTCACGCACCCCGTCTTCAAGGACGGCGCCTTCACCGCCAACGACCGGGACGTCCGCCGCTACGCGCTGCGCAAGACGATCCGCAACATCGACCTGGCGGTCGAGCTCGGCGCCAAGATCTACGTCGCCTGGGGTGGCCGTGAGGGCGCCGAGTCCGGTGCCGCCAAGGACGTGCGCGTGGCGCTCGACCGCATGAAGGAGGCCTTCGACCTTCTGGGCGAATACGTCACCTCCCAGGGCTACGACCTGAAGTTCGCCATCGAACCCAAGCCGAACGAGCCGCGCGGCGACATCCTGCTCCCCACGGTCGGTCACGCCCTGGCCTTCATCGAGCGCCTGGAGCGCCCGGAGCTGTACGGCGTGAACCCCGAGGTCGGCCACGAGCAGATGGCCGGGCTGAACTTCCCGCACGGCATCGCGCAGGCACTGTGGGCGGGCAAGCTCTTCCACATCGACCTCAACGGTCAGTCCGGCATCAAGTACGACCAGGACCTGCGCTTCGGCGCCGGCGACCTCCGCTCGGCCTTCTGGCTGGTCGACCTCCTGGAGAGCGCCGGTTACGCGGGCCCGAAGCACTTCGACTTCAAGCCGCCGCGCACCGAGGACTTCGACGGGGTGTGGGCGTCGGCCGCGGGCTGCATGCGCAACTACCTCATCCTGAAGGAGCGCGCCACGGCCTTCCGCGCAGACCCGCAGGTCCAGGAGGCCCTGCGCGCGGCCCGCCTGGACCAGCTGGCCCAGCCGACCGCCGCCGACGGTCTGCAGGCACTGCTCGCGGACCCCACCGCGTTCGAGGACTTCGACGCGGAGGCCGCCGCGGCCCGCGGCATGGCCTTCGAGCAGCTCGACCAGCTCGCGATGGACCACCTGCTGGGTGCCCGCGGCTGATCACGCGCGCGTGAAGGAGGCCTCCGCCGCTCGCAGCGGTGCGGGCCTCCCGCCGTTCCGGGCGGCGGGTTCGGCCCGCCGCCCGGGAGGGGCGGTTGTTTTGCCGAGGCCGCGCACGTCTCCGACCAGCGCACGTCTCCGACCCGCTCACGCCTCGGTGACACGCTCAAGCCCAGGTGACGCGCTCACGCATCGGTGTCGACCGAAGCCAGTGCCGTCGCCGGATCGTGGGTGGCCGGGCCCGCCGGTGCCCAGCGGCCCCCCTCCTTGCGGTACGGCCACCAGCGGCCGTCCCGTCCGAGGCGCAGCTGGGCGGAGCCGCCGACCACGGTCCAGCGATTGTGGGCGGGGCGCAGCCGTGGCCGTTCGTCGTCGTCCCAGGCCGCTTCCAGCGCGGCACGCGCGCGTGCGAGCGATTCCGCCGGGACGGGCCACTCCTCGTCGAGGACGGCGAGCCCGGCCGCACCGCCGTACCGCCAGGCGCGGACCGCGAGCGCCAGCCCTTCCCCGCCACGTCCGGAGCCCTCCGCGAGCCGTGCCGTGACGCTCGGCTCCGGGCCGCCGGCGGCCAGGCGCACCGCGTCCTGATCCGGCGCGGGTTCTGCCTCCACGGCCTGCTGATCATGTCCGTCGCACAGGGCCTCGGCCAGCAGCCTGAAGGCCTCCTGGGCGGTCCGCGCCGCCAGGAACTCCAGCGCGCCCGGGTCGACACCGGGCCCTGGCTGCACCTCGGTGTCGAGGGACGGCGGCAGACCGGGCTCCGCGGGCAGCCCGGGCGGCTCCGGGAGCGGAGGCAGGATGTCCCCGGCCGCGTACGCCTCGGCGGCGTCCAGGCCGTCCCAGGGGCTCTCCGGTGGGCTCTGCTCCTCGGCCTCGGGGGCGGCACTGCGGGCCTGGAGTTCGTCCAGCAGCGCCCGCTCGGCCCGGCCCCGCATCAGCAGCAGGACGAACGGATCCTGGTCCAGCAGTCGCGCCACCTGGTAGCAGAGTGCCGCGGTGTGCCCGCAGTGGTCCCAGGCGCCGCAGTCGCACTCCGCCTCCAGGTCTCCGAGCCCGGGCAGCAGGTCGACCCCAGCCGTCGCCGCGTCCTCGACGAGATGCGGCGGCATCTCACGGTCGAGCAGGGCGGCGACGTGCCCCGACCGCTCCGCGGCCATCCCGAGGAAACGGTCCCAGTGCGCCTCGGACAGTTCCTGGAGCAGGACGTCGGCCCGATGGGCCGTGCCGTCGCGGTCCTGGACCACGGCGGTGACCCGTCCGGGGCGCACCGCCACGGCGCCCACGGCTCCCGCGCGCACGAGTCTGCGCCCCTCCTTGAGCTGCCCGGAGTCCAGCGCGGCCTCCTCCAACGCCTTCAGCCAGGCCCGGCCCCACCACGTCTGCGTGAATCCACGCCCGTGAACGGGCGCGAGAGCGGCGAACGTGCGTTCCTCACTCTGTCCACTGCGTTCCGTCATCGTGCGTCCCCTCGCAGTTCCACCAGGTCGGCCAGTTCGGCGTCGGACAGCTCGGTGAGGGCCGTGTCGCCGGAACCGAGCACCGCCTCGGCCAACGCACGCTTGCGGACCAGCATGTCCGCGATCCGGTCCTCGATCGTTCCCTCCGCGATCAGCCGGTGCACCTGCACCGGCCGCGTCTGACCGATGCGGTACGCCCGGTCGGTCGCCTGGGCCTCCACGGCGGGGTTCCACCAGCGGTCGTAGTGCACGACATGCTCGGCGCGCGTCAGGTTCAGACCGGTACCGGCTGCCTTCAGGGACAGCAGGAAGACGGGAACTCCTCCCTCCTGGAAGCTCTCGACCATCGCCTCGCGCTCCGGGATCGGTGTGCCCCCGTGCAGGAACCGCGTCGGCACGCCACGCGCCGCCAGATGGCGCTCCAGGAGCCGCGCCATCCCCACGTACTGCGTGAACACCAGAACGCTCGCCCCCTCGGAGAGGATGGTGTCCAGCAGTTCGTCCAGCAGCTCCAACTTCCCCGACCTGCCGGCGATCCGGGGCCGCTCCTCCTTGAGGAACTGCGCCGGGTGATTGCAGATCTGCTTGAGCCCGGTGAGCAGCTTCACGATCAGCCCGCGTCGTTCCATGCCGTCGGCCCGGGCGATCTCCGCCATCGTCTCGCGGACCAACGCCTCGTACAGGCCCACCTGCTCCCTGGTCAGCGACACGGCGCGGTCCGTCTCGGTCTTCGGCGGCAGTTCCGGGGCGATGCCCGGATCCGACTTGCGGCGCCGCAGCAGGAACGGCCGTACGAGGCGGGCGAGCCGCTCCGCGGCGGCGGGATCCCGGCTGCCCTCGACAGCCTGCGCGTACCGGGTGCGGAAGGTGCCGAGCCTGCCGAGGAGCCCCGGCGTCGTCCAGTCGAGGATCGCCCACAGCTCGGACAGGTTGTTCTCCACCGGAGTGCCCGTGAGCGCCACACGCGCGCGTGCCCCGATGGTGCGCAGCTCCTTCGCCGTGGCCGAGTACGGATTCTTCACGTGCTGCGCCTCGTCCGCGACGACCATGCCCCAGGGGACGTCGCCGAGCCGTGACGCGTCGAGCCGCATGGTGCCGTACGTGGTGAGGACGAACTCTCCGTCCGCCGGCCCGTCCAGGGTGCGCCGTGTGCCGTGGAAGCGGCGCACCGGAACGCCGGGCGCGAACTTCTCGATCTCGCGCTGCCAGTTGCCCATCAGGGAGGCCGGGCAGACCACGAGTGTGGGGCCCGCGGTGGAGGTGTCGGACTGCCGGTGCAGATGGAGGGCGATCAGGGTGATCGTCTTGCCGAGCCCCATGTCGTCCGCGAGGCAGCCGCCCAGCCCCAGAGATGTCATCCGGGCCAACCAGCCGAGGCCCCGCAGCTGGTAGTCGCGCAGGGTCGCGGCGAGCCCCGGCGGCTGCCCGACCGGTACCTGACCCTCCGGGTCCGACAGCCGCTCCCGCAGAGTGGCCAGCCAGCCCGTGGGCCGCACGTCGACCATCCGGCCGTCGATCTCGGTGGACCCCGTCAGGGCGGCGCCGAGCGCGTCGACCGGGGAGACCTTGTGGTCCCGCTGCGCGCGGGCGCGGTGGATCTCCTCCGGGTCGACGAGAACCCACTGGTCGCGCAGGCGCACCATCGGGCGGTTCGCCTCCGCGAGCGCGTCCAGCTCCTCGCGGGTCAGCCGCTGGTCGCCCAGGGAGAACCGCCAGTCGAAGGCGAGCAGCGCGTCGGCCGACAGGAACGACGCAGTGCCGGAGGCGAACCCGCCGGAAGCAGTCGTGGTGGGGCCGCCCGTACCGGCCGCCTTTTCGTCGTCCTGTTCGTCGTCCGGCGGACCGATGACCGCCCGGGCGGTCAATGTGCGTGCCAGTTCCTTGGGCCAGTGCACCTCGACGCCGGAGGCGGCCAGCGTCCGGGCCCCCTCGCCCAGCAGCTCGGTGACCTCCTCGTCGGCGAGATCCACCGCGTCCGGCACGGCGGCCGAGAGCAGGGGGGTGAGCGGGGGCCAGGAGCGAGCCGCGCGGCGCAGCGCGAGCAGGGCGTCCATCCGCGTGCGCGGGCTGAACGCCTCGGCACCGGCCCACACGGCGGAGGCGTCCGCGACCAGCGCCGGGTCGCTGACGCTGTGCACCTGGAGGACGGCCCGGAACGACAACCGGGTCTCGTCCGGGTCGGCCGAGGCCAGTCCGGGGACCTCCACGCGCAACGACAGGCGGACCCCGGCGTCATGACCGGCGGCGACATCGGAGGCCCAGGCGCGCTGCTCGGGCACCGACTGCGGCTCCCGTGCCGCGAAGGCAGGGCCACCTGCGACGAGGGCGGCGGCGGGCGTGCGCGGCAGCGAGTCGGCGACCGCGTCGAGGAACGCGCGCAGCAGCCGCTCGGGGTCCGGCAGACGCAGCGGCGAGGTGTGGTCGACGGGCACGGCGTGTGCCTCCGGTGGCATCGCCGCCGCCAGCTCGCGGACCCGTTCCAGGTCCTCCGTCCGCAGAGGGCCGATCCGCCACGCGTCCTGGCCCGCGGCGGTCACACCGGGCAACAGAAGTCCACGTGCGACGAGTTGCAGGGCCAGGACGGCGGCGGTACCCCAGAAGACGGTCGACCGGTCGGCGTCCGCCGCCGCACGCGCGCGTGTGAGCACCGGCAGGGCGGCGCTCACCGGGAGCGACACGACGGGCACGGTCACCAGCTCGGCACCCGTCTCGCCGGGCAGGACGACCGTCGACTCCCCGGCGGAGCCGACCGCGACGGGCGGCGGTGCCGTGCCGTAGGGGCGGCGGAAGACGAAACGGCCGGTCCTGGCAGGGGCGTCGGCCACGAAAGCGGCGTGACAGCGGGCCAGCTCGGAGACATCGGCAGGGGACGCCGCGAGGTTCGTCGGCACAGGGATACTGAACTCCTCAAATTTGACTACCGCACTCAGGATCGCCGAGGGTACCTCACTTCAAACGTGACGGGCGTGCGAACCGAGGTGATGCCCGTCACGGCGTGTGGATGGGCCGAGAAAAGTCGAGGGCGTCTCAGGGTTGCGCCGGGGGCGGAGTCAGGGTTGCGTCAGGGTCGGGGTCCGGAACTGCGGGGAGCAGGAGCCCGTTTTCAGGACAGAGAGCGGCAGTGGGCCGCGAAGGAGGCGACGGAGATGTCGAAGAGCACGAAGATCGTCGCGGGGGGTGCGGCAGTCGGGATCGTCCTGCTGTTCCTGTTGCCGTTCCCCTTCTGGGCCAATCTCCTGATAGTCCTGGGGATCCCCACGGCGGCGTATCTGACACTCGACCCCTCGCAGCGACGCAGGCTGCGCCGGGTCGGCCGCAAGGAGCTCGGACGCTGAGGTGTCACCGGCCCGGGGCCGGGCCGGTGACACGCGGCAGAGTCGGGGGCGAGCCCGCACTCAGTTGGGGCGTACCGCGATCTTGTCGAGGGACTCCAGAAGGCCGGGCAGTTCCTCGCCCCGCCCCACCGGGAGCACTTCCCCCGGTTCGTCGTCGAGAAGGACGAAGGCGATGTCGTCGGTCCTGGCCACCATCGACCACCCGGGGCCGTCGGCACGAAGGGTCCGGGCATCGCCCGGCGCGAACGACGAGCGCACACGCCCGAGGGGCGGCGGCGACTCGACGTAGGCGCGTGCCTCGGCGAGGACCCGGCGGATGCCCGAGCGGACGCCGCCCTCGTCGCGGCCGGATTCGGCGGCGTCTCCGGCTGCCACCGCGCTCGCGCCGTTCTGCCCCGTGAAGGCGGAGTCGTCGATCTGTGCTCGCCAGGTGCTCCACTGCAGCGCGATCTCATCGGCGCCCAGGCGTCGCTGCGCGGGCCCCCAGACCGTGGTGTCCGGCGGGCTCAGCGGCGGCAGGTCGGAGACCTCCGGGTCCGGGTCGTGGGGAGCCGGCACACCGGGAGCGGCCACGGCCACCGCGAGGGGCCAGCCGGGCAGCGCGGCCACCACGGAGTCCTCGTCGGGCGACAGGTCGTACTCCATACCGCAGTCCCACGAGGCGATGGCCACGGCGACCAGGGACACGTCGTCCACCACGACCGTCCACCGGGCGCCGTCGCCGTCCTGGCCCAGGACGATCCCGTAACCGTCGGCGAGCGGGGCGAGACCGAGCGCCGAGCAGGCCTCGGGGTAGTCGTCGCCCAGTACGCTGGGGAAGTTCGCGGGCGTGAGCAGCACCGCCGTCAGCACATACAGTGCGTCGTCGTCCCCGGCGGCGACGGCGTCATCGTCCGTCCCGGCCATGCCGGCCTCCCATTGCTCTCGCTCGTCCGTCGGCGCACCCTAATGCGCCCGGCGGGCGCTTGTCACGGGAGTGAAACCCACGCAGAGCTGCGGTTCCGGCCGGACAGGGGCGAATCGACCCGGGCTTCTCGCCCCTTCAGGCGGCGGGCAGCCCCAGAAGCGACCGTGCCACCGTCTGCGGCGACTCGTCACGCTCGCGCGCCAGCGCTATGACCGCACGACAGGCCAGCTCGCTCACCCCGAACGACAGCGCCTCGGGCGACACCCAGGTCACGGTCTCGTCGATCCGCTCCTGGTCGTCGTCGGCACACGCCGAGATGTAGGCGGCCGCCGCCTCGAAGAGGTTGTGCGTGCGCTTCTCCTCCTGCGTGGTCGCTGCGGTGCGCGTCGAGTCGAGGAGTCTGTCGAAGGTCTTACGGAGCCTGTCGAACATAAGGGCACCTTCCCCCATCCCGGTATTCACATACCGTTCACGTGTTCCTACTCAACGTAGAGACGGAGGCGCGGCGACAGAAGAGGGTCCGCCCCGAGGCCGATGTCGAGCGGTGGGTCCGCGACCTTGGGACGGTGCTGGTCAGGGGGTGCGCCGCGGGTCAGCCGGTGCGTACGGCGAGCGCGAGGAATCGGCTGTCCTCGTCGACGTACGACGTCATGCGCCAGCCCGAACCCGCCAGCAGCGGGCCGAGGTTCGCCTCCGCCCGGAGATCGGCCGGGGTGATCTGCCGCCCCTGGCGCGCCGCGAGCGCGGCCCTGCCGATCGGGTGGAAGAGCGCCAACGTGCCGCCCGGCCGGACCACCCGCGCGAGCTCCCGGAGATTCCCCGCCGGGTCTACGAGATGCGCGATGAGCCCGGCGGCGAACACCGCGTCCAGGGACTCCGTGCGCAGCGGCAGTGCCGCCACGTCCGCGAGCAGCAGCTGCCCGTCGAGGTGCCGTCCGGCTCGGACGGCGGCCTCCAGCATCGCCGGGGTCAGATCCGCCCCGAGAACCACACCGGAGGGGCCCACGGCCGTCCGCAGCGGCGTCAGGGCCCGTCCCGTGCCGCAGCCCGCGTCGAGCACACGGTCACCCGGTCGCAGGCCGAGGTCGGCGACGACGGCGGCGTAGGCGGGTCCGTCGTCGGGGAACCGGGCGTCCCAGTCGGCGGCCCGTGTCGTGAAGAACTCCTGGACGTGTGTGTGATCGTCGCTCATGCTCCGCATGATCCCCCACCGTCGGGTGAGCGGACACGGTGTGCATGTTCGAGCGTGAGGCGATCGTTCCAACGCATATATGCGCCACCTTCCACCACTTTTCGAACTGCGCCCCCTTCGTGCACCCGTGCTCCCACTAGCGTCCCGGAGCCATGGGACACCTGGACCACGCCACCTTCGGCTGGCTGACCCCCGTGCTGTCGTACGCGATGGCCTGCATGGGCGCGGCACTCGGACTCCGTTGCACCGTCCGTGCGCTGGGTGCCACCGGACGCGCCCGCCGCAACTGGCTCGTCACCGCGGCGTCCGCGATCGGCACCGGCATCTGGACCATGCACTTCGTGGCCATGCTCGGCTTCGGTGTGAGCGGCACCGAACTCCGCTACGACGTGCCGTTGACCATCCTCAGCCTGATCGTCGCCATGGCCGTCGTCTGCGGCGGAGTCTTCGCCGTCGGCTACAGCCGCAACCGCGGACGGGCGCTCCTTCTCGGCGGCCTCACCACCGGACTGGGCGTCGCCAGCATGCACTACCTGGGCATGGCGGCGGTACGGATGCACGGCGAGGTGACCTACGACCCGGCGCTCGTCGCGCTCTCCGTGGTGATCGCCGTCGTCGCGGCCACCGCCGCCCTGTGGGCGGCGCTCAACATCAGGTCGCCCCTCGCGGTCACCGTCGCCTCCCTGGTCATGGGCGGCGCGGTGAGCAGCATGCACTACACCGCCATGTGGGCGGTGCGCGTGGAGGTCGCTCCCTCCGGCGAAAACCTGCCCGGGGCCACGGCGATGCAGTTCATCTTCCCCCTCGCCGTCGGCCTCGGGTCCTATCTCTTCCTCACCTCGGCGTTCGTCGCGCTGTCGCCGACGGCCGGGGAACGCGAGGCCTCCTCGTCGGCCCAACGGCCCGTCGGGAGCGCAGCCACCCCCTAGCAGCCCACCTCGGCGACACGAAGGAACATCCAGACCACTCCGAGCGAGGAGGCCATGCGTACACCCGGCAGGACCTCGACCACCGGCGCCGAGACGCCGCCCCGGCCCGCGGCACGCGGACGCCGCGCCCACGCGGGACCACCGGCCGACGAGCGTTTCGACCCCGACGAGACCGGCGCTCCCACGACCGGCCCACCCAGACGCGCCGGCCGCCCGCACATACGCCCCCGCACCGTCCGAGCCAAGATCATCTGCCTGCTGATGGTGCCCGTCGTCTCCCTGCTCGCCCTGTGGGCGTACGCCACCGTCACCACCGCCCAGGACGTCGCCCGGCTTCGGCAGCTCCAGCGCGTCGACGCCTCCGTGCGCGCCCCGGTCGCCGACGCGGTCGCCGCGCTCCAGGCCGAGCGTGCCGCCGCGGTGCGGTACACCACGAGACCCTCCGACGCACACGGGAGCGACCTGGAGGCGCTCTCCCGGGCCTCCGATCGTGCGGTCGCCCGACTGCGGCTGGGCGGCCGCCACACCGTCGCCGACGGAATCGACCTGCCCGCCGGGGTCGCCGAGCGGCTCGCGGCCTTCGTCTCCGGCGCCGAGCAACTGCGCCCCCTGCGCGCGTCGGTGCTGGACCGCCGCAGCGGCTGGGCGGAGACGTACCAGAGGTACACCACGACCATCTCCACGGCCTTCGGTGTGGGCGGCGCGCTCAGCGGTATCCAGGACGCGGAAATGGGCTCCGACGCGCGCGTGATGCTCGAGTTCTCCCGCGCGGCCGAGGCCCTCGCCCAGGAGGACGCGCTGCTGGCCGGCGCACGGCTCTCCGGCACCCTCGACGGCGAACGACTGCGTCTGTTCAGCGGCGCCGTGGGTACCCGCCGCACTCTGACCGAAGCGGCTGCCGCCGACCTCCGTGGCCCCGAACGGGCGGCATGGGGCGAGCTCGCCGAGGGCGACGCCTACACCGGCCTGAACGCGGTCGAGGACAAGGTGCTCGTGAGCCGCCCCGGCAGCAAGGCGCTGACCGCCGCCCCGGAGGATGTCTGGGAGTCGGCCCACGCGCGCGTGCGGGACGGGATGCGGCAGATCGAGGCCGACGCCGGACGCGACGTGGCCGAGCGGGCCGACCCGTTCACGCGCGCCCTGCTCACCCCGGCCGGTGCCGCTGTGCTCCTCGGTCTCGCCGCCGTCACCGCGTCGCTCGTGATCTCCGTACGCATCGGGCGCGGACTCGTCGTCGAGCTGGTGAGCCTGCGCAACGGAGCCCTGGACATCGCCCGCCGCAAACTGCCCCACGCCATGCGGAAACTGCGGGCCGGAGAGGAGATCGACGTCGACGCCGAGGCCCCGCCGGGGCCCGCCGCCGAGGACGAGACCGGCCAGGTCGCCGAGGCGCTGCGCATCGTCCACCGGGCCGCCCTGCGCGCGGCGGTCGAGCGCGCCGAACTGGCCGGCGGCATCTCCGGGGTGTTCGTCAACCTCGCCCGCCGCAGCCAGGTCCTCGTCCACCGCCAACTGAGCCTTCTCGACAGCATGGAACGCAGGTCCGAGGACCCCGACGAGCTCAGCGACCTCTTCCGGCTCGACCACCTCACCACCCGGATGCGACGCCACGCGGAGAGCCTGATCATCCTGTCCGGGGCGGCACCGGGCCGCGCCTGGCGCATGCCTGTCTCCCTGACGAACGTCGTCCGCGCAGCAGTCTCCGAGATCGAGGACTACGCGCGCGTGGAGGTACGGCAGCTGCCCGAGGCACGCATCGCCGGCGCCGCCGTCGCCGACCTCATCCACCTCCTCGCCGAACTCGTCGAGAACGCCGCCCAGTTCTCACCACCGCACACGCGCGTGCGGATCACCGGGGAGCCCGTGGGCAACGGATACGCCGTCGAGGTCGAGGACCGCGGACTCGGCATGGGCAAGGAGACCCTCGACGAGGCCAACCGCAGGATCGAGCAGTCGGAGGCCCTCGACCTCTTCGACAGCGACCGTCTCGGACTGTTCGTGGTGAGCCGACTCTCCTCCCGCCACGGCATCAAGGTCCATCTGAGGCCCTCTCCCTACGGTGGCACCACTGCCGTGGTCCTCCTGCCGACCGCTCTGCTGCACAACGGCACCACGGAACGTTCCCACGGAGCCGCCGTCGAGGCACAGCGACAGCCCGCGCGACGGGAGTACGCGCGCGTGCACGCCGGTCCGCGTCAGGACCCCGTGGAGCAGTCCGTCGACCGGCGGGCACTGATGGCTCCCGTGGCCTCCGCCGGGGAGGCCACGGAGGGCGGCCCGCCCGAACCGTCCCCGCCGGGCGTCACCGCCCTGCGGCAGCACCGTCCCCCGCAGGAGCCGGACCCCACCGGTGAACTGCCACGCCGTGTACGGCAGGCCCACCTCGCCCCCCAGCTGCGCGAACGGCACAGTGGCGGACCGGACCCGGCCCCGGGCCACGGGGCCGACGACGACCGCACCCCCGAACTCGTACGGGACCGCATGGCGGCCTACCGCGACGGCTGGACGCGAGGCGGCGGCAGGGCACCCGGACGAGGCGTCACCCACGGCCCCGCGACGGGCAGCGACAGCAGCGAAGGAGACCCCGCATGATCCAGGACCCGACCACCAGGGCCACCGGACGGTCCGGAGAACTCGACTGGCTGCTGGACGACCTCGTACTGCGCGTGCATGAGGTCCGACACGCGGTGGTGCTCTCCAACGACGGACTCGCCGTCGGCGCGTCGACCGACCTCCCACGCGAGGACGCCGAGCATCTCGCCGCCGTCGCCTCAGGCTTCCACAGCCTCGCCAAGGGGGCGGGCCGCCACTTCGGCACCGGGGGAGTGCGCCAGACCATGGTGGAGATGGACGACGGCTTCCTCTTCGTGGCGGCTGCCGGAGACGGCTCCTGCTTGGCGGTCCTCACGGCCGTCACCGCGGACATCGGCCTCGTGGCGTACGAGATGGCGCGGCTCGTGAAACGCGTGGGCGAGCACCTCTACACCGCTCCTCGCGCCGGCGCGCGCCCACCCGTCGCCGGATGAGCGGGAACGAGCCGTGTTCATGACCGAGGACAGCGCGAGCCCTCCGCACGAGCCGCCGGGCAGCCAGTGGTACGACCACGAGGCCGGGCCCCTCGTCCGCCCCTATGCGATGACCGGCGGACGCACCGCCCCCGGCCCCAGCGGAGTCCGCTTCGACCTGATCGCCCTGGTGTCCCTCCACATCGGAGCTCCCGACGTCGACGGGGACACCTCACTCGGTCCCGAACACCGCACGCTGATCGAACTGTGCCGGACCGAGACCCAGTCGGTCGCCGAACTCGCCGCCGGAGCCGACCTGCCGGTCGGCGTGGTGCGCGTACTCCTCGGTGACCTCCTCGAACTGGGCCACGTCACGGTCAGCCGGCCGGTGCCGCCCGCGCAACTGCCGGACGAGCGCATCCTGCGTGAGGTGATCGCCGGGCTGAGGGCGCTGTAGTTGTGAACAACAGTACGAACCCCAGGGATGGGCAAACGGTGCGGGTCGATCTCGTACGCACTTGTGCATCCAACCGGGCATCGAACGCGCACGAGTCGGTCGATGCCAGGAAGAACCGATCCAACTCCCCGCTGTGGAGCGGCGGTTGTCCATGATGCTGGCTCCGCACAGCAGTACCGATGTCGACCTTGCACCCGCACTACCGAGAGAAGTGATCGATGGCCTCCGAGCACTCCGACACGACAGACGGCGACACGGGCGCCCTGGCATTGAAGATCCTCGTCGCCGGTGGTTTCGGGGTGGGCAAGACCACCCTGGTGGGGGCGGTCAGCGAGATCAAGCCGTTGCGCACCGAGGAACTCCTGAGCGAGGCCGGCCAGTCGGTCGACGACACCGGCGGAGTGGATCAGAAGGTGACCACCACGGTGGCCATGGACTTCGGCCGCATCACCATCCGTTCCGGCCTGTCGCTCTATCTGTTCGGCACCCCGGGACAGGACAGGTTCTGGTTCCTGTGGGACGAGTTGGCCCAGGGTGCGTTGGGGGCGGTCGTCCTCGCGGACACGAGACGACTCCAGGACTGCTTCCCGGCGGTGGACTTCTTCGAGCACCGGCACATCCCGTTCGTGGTCGCCGTCAACTGCTTCTCCGGATCAGGCGCCTACGGCCCCGACGACGTGTCGCGCGCCCTCGACCTCGACCAGGGCACCCCCGTGGTCCTCTGCGACGCGCGGGACCGCGCCTCCGGCAAGGAGGTACTGATACGCCTCGTCGAGTACGCCGGACGGATGCACACCGCCCGGCTGCTCGACTCGGTCAGCTGACGCGCCCCGACCGGCCCGGTGCCGGCAGGTGACGACCGGGTCGGTGCTCAGTCGGAGACGGCGGAGTACGCGAGGACCTTGTCCACGCGCACCCGCACGAGCAGCTCGCCCGGCACGCCGTTGCGAGCGCCGAACTCCTCGGCCCGGTCCTCGCCCATGTAGCGGGCGCCGATGCGCGCGGCCCAGTGCCGCACCTCGTCGAGGTCCTCGGAGAGTTCCGCCCGGCCTTCCAGCACCACGAAGTCGTACGGCGGCACATCCGAGTCCACACAGAGCGCCACACGGCCGTCCCTGGCCAGATTCCGTCCCTTGACACTTTCCTTGCCGGTGTTGAAGAGCAACTCGTCACCGTGCAACAAGAACCAGATGGGCGTGACGTGAGGACGTCCGTCGGCACGGGAGGTCGCCAGTTTTCCGGTGCGAGTCCCGTGTGAGACGAAGGCCCGCCATTCCTTGTCGGTCATCTTCTTTGCCATGTCCCCATCCTGCTTGCTCCCGCGGCAGCAGTGGGGAAGGCTGAACCGTCGGATCCTCCTCGCCAGGGGGAACGACGAAAACGGGGAGTAGGAAAAATGCCGCAGAACGCGGGACTCGGTTGGTTGCTGGACGACTTGACCGAGCGCCTGGAACCCGTACGGCACGCACTTGTGCTGTCCAGCGACGGATTGGTCACGGCGGCCAGCACCGGGCTGAGACGTGAGGACGCCGAGCACCTCGCCGCGGTCTCATCGGGGCTGCACAGCCTCGCCAAGGGCTCGGGACGCCACTTCGGCGCCGGTGACGTACGGCAGACGATGATCGAGTTCGACGACGCCATGCTCTTCGTCACCGCGGCCGGCGCGGGCAGTTGTCTGTGCGTGCTCAGCGCCGCGGAAGCGGACATCGGTCAGATCGCCTATGAGATGGCCCTGATGGTGAACCGTGTCGGCGAACACCTCGGCCTGGATGCCCGCCACCCAGAACCCTCCGCTTCCAGGGACCTCTGACCTGCGGGTTCGGTTGCCGGATGCAAGTTATCCACAGGCCCCCGCCGACTTTCCGTGAACGGGCTACGGTTTTCCCGAGGCGACGCGCACCGGCGTCGCGGCACCACCGCACGGGGGAGAACCACCATGTCCGGCAACACCATCACGCGACCCGCCACACCCACCGCGGCGACCGTCGCCGCAGTACCGGCCAGGGCGGCCGACCGGCCACTCTCCCAGAGCCGCGCCGCACGTGAACTGAGCCTGAACCGAAGCGAACTCGACCTCGCCGTGCACCTCGGATGCGTACGAACCGTCCCCGACGAGGGAGGCGGAGGACGCCGAGTCGCCCGCAGCGAGATCAACCGGCTCCGCGCCGAGGAGGGCTTCCCGCAGACGCTGCGCGCCCGCGTCGAAGCCGTCGGTTCCAAGGACGCCGCAGCGATCCTGGAGGTGGCGCCGACGCGTTTCGTGCGCCTCGCACGGCTGGGGCTCGTCACACCGGTCAAGTTCCATCTGAACCGCTACCGTGCCGTCGTCTGGCTCTATCTGGCGGAAGAAGTGCGGCGGTTCGCCGCCGACGAGAACAACGCCCCGTGGCTGACGGGGCGTCTCCCCCAGGAGCTGAGGACCCAACTCGACAGCGGCCTCGACCTGCGGCCCAGGAACTGGCGAGGACGCCATCTGGGGTTCCTGCTCAGGCAGGCCGAAGACCCCTGGGCCCGCGCCGCCGCGCCGGCCTCCCTCCTCGACCCCGTCCACCTCGCGGAGGTCGTCCGGGATCCCTATGAGCGCGCCCATCTCCACCGCCACCGGCCAGCACGAACCGACCAGGGTCCACCCGACTCACCCGCCGCCCTGCTCACCGGCACGATCATGACGGCGGACGACCCCGACGAGATCGAGTGGCTCCGGGCGGACCTCCGGCAGGCTCTCGTCGAGGCCCGCGCTCACCGCCTCGCGCCGAGGCCCCGCAGGAAGGAACCGGCCCCGCGCCCGGCGAGGAACGTCAGGCGTCCCGCGAACCGCCACGAGAAACCGGGTCCGGCATCCGAGAAGCGCCACGGCCTGCTCGGCTGGCTGACGCGCAGACACCCCTGATCCGTCGGCCGGGCGCAGTGCGACCGACCGCGGGCGCCGGCCGACGGACGCGTCAGGAACCGAGCTTGCGGAACAGTCCCTCCTGGACGACCGACACGAGCAGCCGCCCCTCCAGGTCGTAGATGCGGCCACGGGCCAGACCACGTCCGCCCACCGCGATCGGCGACTCCTGGTCGTACAGGAACCACTCGTCCGCACGGAACGGCCGGTGGAACCACATGGCGTGGTCCAGCGACGCCATGTCGAAGCCACGCGGTCCCCACAACGGCTCGACGGGAAGGCGGACCGCATCCAGCAGCGTCATGTCGCTGGCGTACGTCAGCGCGCAGGTGTGGACGAGCGGATCGTCCCCCAAGGGGCCCACGGCCCGCATCCACACCGCGCTGCGCGGCTCCGCGTGCTCGACCTCCTCGGGGGTCCACCGCAGTCGGTCGACATAACGGATGTCGAAGGGCTGACGCCGCGCCATGCGCTGCAACTGCTCGGGCAGCGCGCCCAGATGATCGGTGATCTCCTGCGTCAGCGTCGGCAGCGACTCCGGGTCCGGCACCTCGCGGGCCGGCGGCAGCTGGTGCTCGAAGCTCCCCTCTTCAGGCTCGTGGAAGGAGGCGGTCAGATTGAAGATCGTGCGGCCCTGCTGCACGGCGGTGACCCGGCGCGTGGTGAACGACCGCCCGTCGCGGACCCGTTCGACCTGGTACACGATCGGCACCCCCGGGCGCCCCGGGCGGAGGAAGTACGCGTGCAGCGAATGCACGGGCCGGTCGCCCTCGGTGGTGCGTCCTGCGGCGACCAGCGCCTGGCCGGCCACCTGGCCACCGAAGACCCGCTGCAAGGACTCCTGCGGGCTGCGCCCGCGGAAGATGTTGACCTCGATCTGCTCCAGGTCGAGGAGGTCGACGAGCCGCTCGGCGGGGTTGGTCGTCATCTACCGGCCTCTCCAGTGCTCACAGTTGACCGACGTCGGTGACCCGGACGACGGCGCGGCCCTCGGCGTCGGAGGCCGCAAGGTCGATCTCCGCGCTGATGCCCCAGTCATGATCGCCGTTCGGGTCGGCGAAGGTCTGACGGACGCGCCACAGCCCGTTCTGCGGCTCCTCCTCGATCATCAGCAGGCGAGGACCGCGGGCATCGGGGCCGGTGCCGAGCTCGTCGTACTCGTCCCAGTACTTGTCCATCGCCTCACCCCACCGCTCGGCGTCCCATCCGGACTCGGCGTCCAACTCTCCCAGCTCGTCGACCTGGTCGAGGGCGGCCAGCTCGACACGCCGGAACATCGCGTTGCGGACGAGGACGCGGAAGGCGCGCGCGTTGGAGGTGACCGGCTTGACCTGGTCGGCCTTCTCCTGGGCCTCCTCGGCGGTCATCTCCTCGGGGTTGGCCAGCTGCTCCCACTCGTCCAGGAGGCTGGAGTCGACCTGGCGGACCATCTCGCCGAGCCAGGCGATCAGATCCTCCAGGTCGTCCGACTTCAGGTCGTCGGGGACGGTGTGATCGAGGGTCTTGTAGGCGCCGGCCAAGTAGCGCAGCACGATGCCCTCGGTACGGGCCAGCTCGTAGTAGGACACCAACTCGGTGAAGGAGAGCGCCCGTTCGTACATGTCCCGGATCACCGACTTCGGGGACAGCGGGTGGTCGCCGACCCACGGGTGGCTCTTGCGGTACGTGTTGTACGCGTGGAAGAGCAACTCCTCGAGCGGCTTGGGGTAGGTGACGTCCTGAAGCCGCTCCATGCGCTCCTCGTACTCGACGCCGTCCGCCTTCATCGCGGCCACGGCCTCACCGCGCGCCTTGTTCTGCTGGGCCGCGAGGATCTGCCGCGGGTCGTCGAGTGTCGACTCCACCACGGAGACCATGTCCAGGGCGTACGACGGCGACTCCGGGTCGAGAAGCTCGAACGCGGCCAGCGCGAACGTGGACAGCGGCTGGTTGAGCGCGAAGTCCTGCTGCAGATCGACCGTCAGACGGACGATGCGGCCCTCGGCGTCCGGCTCGTCCAGCTTCTCGACGATGCCGCCGTCGAGCAGCGAACGGTAGATGGCGATGGCCCGCCGGATGTGGCGCAGCTGCTGCTTGCGCGGCTCGTGGTTGTCCTCCAGCAGCCGTCGCATCGCCTCGAAGGCGTTGCCGGGCCGGGCGATCACCGACAGCAGCATCGTGTGCGTCACCCGGAAGCGGGACGTGAGCGGCTCCGGGTCGGAGGCGATGAGCTTCTCGAAGGTGTTCTCCGTCCAGCCGACGAACCCCTCGGGCGCCTTCTTGCGGACCACCTTGCGGCGCTTCTTCGGATCGTCGCCCGCCTTCGCGAGCGCCTTCTCGTTCTCGATGACGTGCTCGGGCGCCTGCGCCACCACGAACCCGGCGGTGTCGAAGCCGGCGCGTCCGGCGCGCCCCGCGATCTGGTGGAACTCACGGGCGCGCAGCGTCCGCACCCGGCTGCCGTCGTACTTGGTCAGGGCGGTGAACAGCACCGTGCGGATGGGGACGTTGACGCCGACGCCGAGCGTGTCAGTGCCGCAGATGACCTTCAGGAGACCGGCCTGGGCCAGCTTCTCCACCAGACGCCGGTACTTGGGCAGCATCCCGGCATGGTGGACACCGATACCGTGCCGGACGTAACGGGAGAGATTGCGGCCGAACTTGGTGGTGAACCGGAAGTTGCCGATCAGCTCGGCGATCTGGTCCTTCTCCTCCCGCGTGCACATGTTGATGCTCATCAGCGCCTGCGCCCGCTCCACGGCCTGCGCCTGTGTGAAGTGCACGATGTAGACGGGCGCCTGCTTGGTGGCGAGCAGCTCCGTGAGCGTCTCCGTCAGCGGCGTCAGGACGTACTCGTACGACAGCGGCACGGGGCGGGTGGCCGAGCGGACCACGGAGGTGGGGCGGCCGGTGCGCCGGGTGAGGTCCTTCTCGAACATCGAGACGTCGCCGAGGGTCGCCGACATCAGGATGAACTGGGCCTGCGGCAGCTCCAGGATGGGGATCTGCCAGGCCCAGCCGCGGTCGGCCTCCGCGTAGAAGTGGAACTCGTCCATGACGACCTGGCCGACATCGGCGTCCTTGCCGTCGCGCAGCGCGATGGACGCCAGGACCTCGGCGGTGCAGCAGATGACCGGGGCGTCGGCGTTCACGGACGCGTCGCCGGTGAGCATGCCGACGTTCTCGGTACCGAAGATCTTGCACAGTTCGAAGAACTTCTCCGAGACCAGCGCCTTGATCGGAGCGGTGTAGAAGGTGACCTCGTCACGGGCGAGGGCGGCGAAGTGCGCGCCTGCCGCGATCATGCTCTTGCCGGAGCCGGTGGGCGTCGACACGATCACGTTCGCGCCGGAGACCACCTCGATGAGCGCCTCCTCCTGATGGGGGTAGAGGGTGAGACCGCGTTCCACGGCCCACGACTCGAAGGCTTCGTAGAGGGCGTCGGGGTCGGCGGTCCGCGGCAGCTGATCGATGAGGGTCACGCCCCCATCTTGCCTGCCCGCGCCGCCAAGGCGGGAATCGGATACCCGGCCGAAGATCGCGAACGCTACGCTGTGGCGCCGACGGAGCGTCGACGCACGTGGACAACTGGACAGCGGCCCGGGGCAACTGGACAGCGGCACAGAAGGAATGGGGCGGGGCACGGCCATGATGGGACCAGCACACTCACTGTCCGGGGCCGCGGCCTGGCTCGGCGTAGGGGCGGCGGCAGCCGCGACCGGGTACACCATGCCCTGGCCGGTCCTTCTGGCCGGTGCGCTGATCTGCGCGGGCGCCGCGCTCGCCCCGGACCTGGACCACAAGGCGGCGACGATCTCCCGTTCCTTCGGCCCGCTCTCCCGCTGGGTGTGCGAGATCGTCGACAAGCTCTCGTACGCCGTCTACAAGGCGACGAAGAAGCAGGGCGACCCACGCCGCTCAGGCGGGCACCGCACGCTCACCCACACCTGGCTGTGGGCCGTACTGCTCGGCGCGGGGGCCTCCGCCATGGCGATCATGGGTGGCCGTTGGGCGGTGCTGGCGATCCTGTTCGTGCACATGGTGCTGGCGATCGAAGGGCTGCTGTGGCGGGCGGCCCGCGGGTCGAGCAGCGACGTGCTGGTGTGGCTGCTGGCGGCGACCAGCGCCTGGATCATCGCCGGTGTCCTGGACAAGCCGGGCAACGGGGCGGACTGGCTGTTCACCGAGCCGGGCCAGGAGTACCTGTGGCTCGGCCTGCCGATCCTGCTGGGCGCGCTGGTGCACGACATCGGCGATGCGCTGACCGTCTCGGGTTGCCCGATCCTGTGGCCGATACCGGTGGGCCGCAAGCGCTGGTACCCGATCGGTCCGCCCAAGGCGATGCGGTTCCGGGCCGGCAGCTGGGTGGAGCTGAGGGTGCTCATGCCGGTGTTCATGGTGCTCGGGGGCGTGGGGGCGGCCGCGGCCCTGAACGTCATCTGACAGCGCGGGCGGGCGGCCGGGCGGGGTCAGCCCGACACCGAGTCCTCGTCCACGATGTGCATCGCGGCCTCCTCCGCGGAGGCGGCCGCCCCGTCGATGCCCACGTCGGTGGCGACCAGCCCGCTCTCCTCGTCCTCGTGCGCACCCTCGTCGGGGGCGACGAGACGGCCCGAGCGAGGCCCTCCCACCTCGTTGTCCAGCGGCTCACCGTCGGTGTCCTGGGCGTCGCCGATGCCGTCCCCGTCGACCGAGGTGACGTCCGGCAGTTCCTCCGCGAGCCGCTGCTCCAAGGTCTCGCCGCGCAGCCGCTCCGCGGCGGTCACACCGGTGTGCTCCACCGCCCATGGCCGCTCCGGTGGCGACCAGCCCCGGTCGAGCGGGTCGTCCACACCGTCGGCGACCAGGGTGTCCTCGGCGTCCAGCAGCCCGGCGTCGTCCTGGATCTCCGATCCATCCGGCTGGTAGACGTCGTCTCCCCATCCGCCGGCTCTGTCCACGGGTACCTCCAGTGGTGGGACGGGCCCGGTGCCACCGTGCGGCGACGGTGGGCGCGCGAACCCCTGGGCGACGGTCCGACCCCCGCGAACCGGGCGGTTCACGGGCGTCCCCCGAATCAGTGCCCACCACCAGGGTTCCACTCGGCGTCGGCACCACGCAACGTCAGGGGACGGGCCCCCGAAGCGAGCGGGCTCTCGGCTTCGGCCGCCCGGTCCCCGTCGTGGCGGTGCGGCGACCGTGCGGCGTCACCGGCGCCGCCGCCCGCCCCGCCGACCCACGACAGGGCGTGCACGGCAGCGGACAGAGCGCGGCACCAGACCGACGGGCGGCCCTGTCGGCGAGGACCGGCTCGAAGCGGCGGCCCCCGGAGTCGGTCGGGAACCGGCTCAGCCGTGCCAGGACCGCCACAGTGCCGCGTACGCCCCTTCCGCCGCGACGAGCTGGTCATGGCTGCCCAGCTCGCTGATGCGGCCGTTCTCGACGACGGCGATGACGTCGGCGTCGTGGGCGGTGTGCAGACGGTGGGCGATGGCGACGACGGTACGGCCGTCGAGGACACGGGCGAGGGAGCGTTCCAGATGCCGGGCCGCACGCGGGTCGAGGAGCGAGGTCGCCTCGTCCAGGACCAGGGTGTGCGGGTCGGCGAGGACCAGCCGGGCCAGCGCGATCTGCTGGGCCTGCGCCGGGGTGAGCGTGAGCCCTCCCGAGCCGACCTCGGTGTCCAGGCCGTCGTCGAGCGCCCGGGCCCAGGAATCGGCGTCGACCGCGCCGAGCGCCGCCCACAGCTCGGCGTCCTCGGCGCGGGTGCGGGCGAGCCGCAGGTTGTCGCGCAGGGAGCCGACGAAGACGTGGTGCTCCTGGTTGACGAGGGCCACATGGGAGCGGACGTCCTCGGCGGGCATCCGGGACAGCTCGGCACCGCCGAGGGTGATCCGGCCGTCGCGGGGCGTGTAGATGCCGGCCAGGAGCCTGCCCAAGGTGGACTTGCCCGCCCCGGACGGGCCGACGAGGGCCAGCCGGGTGCCGGGCGCGACCTCCAGGGACACCTTGCGCAGCACGTCGACGCCCTCGCGGTACCCGAAGCGCACCTGTTCGGCGTGGACATGGCGTCCGTCGGGGGCCACGTCCGGGTCGCCCGCGCCCGGTTCGATGTCCCGGACGCCGACCAGCCGGGCCAGCGACACCTCGGCGATCTGCAGCTCGTCGTACCAGCGCAGGATGAGGTTCACCGGCTCGACGAGCATCTGGGCGATCAGGGCACCCGTCGTCAGCTGGCCCAGCCCGATCCAGCCCTGGAGGACGAACACACCGCCGACGATCAGGACCGCGCCGAGGACCGTGGTGTGGGTCAAGTTGATGACCGGGAAGAGAACCGAGCGCAGCCACAGGGTGTACCGCTCCCAGGCGGTCCACTCGCGGATGCGCTGGTGGGAGAGCTCGATGCGGCGCGCGCCGAGGCGGTGGGCCTCGACGGTGCGCCCGGCGTCGACGGTCTCCGCGAGGGCGGCGGCGACGGCCGCGTACCCGGCGGACTCGGAGCGGTAGGCGGAGGGCGCCCGTTTGAAGTACCAGCGGCAGCCCGCCACCAGCAGGGGCAGGGCCAGCAGGACGGCGAGCGCCAGCGGCGGAGCCGTCACGGCGAGCCCGCCGAGGAGGAGGGCCACCCAGACCACGCCGATCGCCAGCTGCGGCACAGCCTCGCGCATCGCGTTGCCGAGGCGGTCGATGTCGGTGGTGATCCGGGACAGCAGGTCACCCGTTCCGGCCCGCTCCAGGACACCCGGCGGCAGGCCGACCGATCGGACGAGGAAGTCCTCGCGCAGATCGGCCAGCATCCGCTCGCCCAGCATGGCTCCGCGCAGCCGCACCTCCCGTACGAACACCGCCTGGACGACGAGGGCGACGACGAACACCCCGGCGGTCAGCTCCAGATGCAGGTCGCGAGCCCCGTCGGAGACCCGTTCGACGAGCTCGCCCAGCAGGTAGGGGCCCGCCATCGAGGCCACGACGGCGATGGTGTTGACGGTGATGAGCAGGGCGAAGGCCCGGCGGTGGCGGCGGAACAGTTCGGCCACGTAGGCGCGGACGGTCGCGGGGGCGCCGACGGGCAGGGTGTTCGCCGTCGTCGGGGCGGCCGGGTCGTACGCCGGTGGCGCCACGCCGATCATGCGGTCTCCTCGATTTCTTCCAGTTCGTCCAGCACATCGCTGAGCGCGGTCCTGCGGTCCTGCGGCACGGTGTCCTCGCGCGGCGCGACACCGTCCTTCCTCAGCGCGCGCCCGGCGGTCTCCTCGTCCGTCTCGCGGGTGACGACGGCCCGGTATCGCGGCTCCTTGCGCACGAGTTCGCGATGCACGCCCACCGCGGCGACCTCGCCCTCGTGCACCAGGACCACGCGTTCGGCGAGGTCGAGGAGGAGTGGGGAGGAGGTGAGGACGACCGTCGTGCGGCCGGCGCGGAGGGACCGGATGCCGTCCGCGATCCTCGCCTCGGTGTGGGAGTCGACGGCGGAGGTCGGCTCGTCCAGGACCAGGACCTCCGGGTCGGTGATCAGGGAGCGGGCCAGGGCCAGCCGTTGGCGCTGGCCACCGGACAGCGACCGGCCGCGTTCGGTGATGCGTGCGTCCAGTGGGTCCTCGGCGTCCAACGAGCCCTGCGCCAAGGCCTCCAGCACGTCACCGCACTGGGCGGCGGCCAGCGCCTCCTCGGCGGTGACGTCGCCGGAGGCGGGTACGTCGAGCAGCTCGCGGAGGGTGCCGGAGAGCAGCACCGGGTCCTTGTCCTGGACGAGGACGGCCGTGCGGGCGGAGTCGAGCGGCAGTTCGTCGAGGGGGACACCGGCCAGGAGTACCGACGTGCCCTCCTCCGGGGCGTGCCCGCCGAGCCGTTCCGCGAGCCGCCCGGCGGCGTCCGGGTCGCCGCACACCACGGCGGTGAGACATCCGGCGGGGGCGAGCAGTCCGGTCGCCGGGTCGTACAGGTCCCCGGACGGCGCGGCGGCCTCACGTGACCCCTCGGTGGCGGTGGCCCGCTCCAGGGACAGCACCCTGGCGGCCCGCTTGGCGGAAGGGCGGGAGAAGGAGTACGCCATCGCGATCTCCTCGAAGTGCCTGAGGGGGTATCCCAGCAGCATCACCGCGCTGTACACGGTGACGAGTTGGCCGACGGTGATCCGGCCGTCGCGGGCGAGACCGACGCCGTACCAGACGACCGCGATCATCAGCAGCCCCGGCAGCAGGACCTGGATGGCGGAGATCAGGGCCCACATACGCGCGCTGCGGACGGCGGCGTGGCGGACTTCCTGGGAGGCGCGGCGGTAGCGGTCGAGGAAGAGGTCCTCGCCGCCGATGCCGCGCAGCACGCGCAGGCCCGCGACGGTGTCCGAGGCCAGTTCGGTGGCGCGTCCGGCCTTCTCGCGCTGTTCGTCGGCGCGTCGGGTCGCGCGGGGCAGCAGCGGCAGCACGGCGAGGGCGAGCACGGGCACGCCGATGGCGACGACGATGCCGAGCGCGGGCTGGTAGACCACCAGGGCGACACAGACCAGCACCACGGTGAGCGCCGCCGCGGTGAAGCGGGAGACGGCCTCGACGAACCAGCCGATCTTCTCGACGTCGCCGGTGGAGACGGCGACGACCTCGCCGGCCGCCACCCGGCGGGTCAGCGCCGAGCCGAGCTGCGCCGTCTTGCGGGCGAGGAGTTGCTGGACGCGGGCTGCGGCGGTGATCCAGTTGGTGACCGCCGTGCGGTGCAGGAAGGTGTCGCCGAGCGCGATGGTGAAGCCGCACAGCGCCAGCAGCGCGCCCGACAGGGCGAGTCGCGTGCCGGAGCGGGCGACCACGGCCTCGATGGCGACACCGACACAGAACGGCAGTCCGGCCACGGAGGTGAAGTGCAGCAGTCCCCACGCCAGCGCCTTGAGCTGTCCGCCGAGCTGGTTGCGGCCCAGCCACCACAGGAATCGGGGACCCGAGCGTGCGTCCGGCACGCCGGGGTCTTGGAACGGAAGGTCTTGAATCTGCATGACGTCCCTGTGGGTCGTGTCAGAGGAGGGGGGACAGGGGTGCAAAAGGGGCGATGGGGCCCGGCGACCGGCCGTGAAAGGTTCGCGTCACCGCATGGTCGGAGGCAAACGGTTTTCCGTCGCCGGGCAAAGTTTCGGCCTGCATCGTCCTTGTGACGCCCGGCGCGCGGGGGCGGTGGACGCGGAGAGCAGGCGCGCGGTGCGACGATGGAGCGCATGCGAATAGGCGGTACGAGGCGTGGGGCGGTCGGCGGTGCGAGCGGGGTCGAGGGCGTGAGGCGAGCCGGGGCGGCGATGGTGGTCTGCGGGGCGCTGGTGGTGTCGCTGGCGGCGTGCGGCGGTTCGGCCGAGACGGGCAGGGCCGGCAAGGGCGCCACGGACTCGGGTGACAGGGCGGGGCGTTCCGAGGCGCGCAAGGTCGATCCGACCCGTATCCCCGACGTGGGTGACCGCCTTCAGAAGCGGATCCCCGCCGACTCCCGTCAGGTCGTGGCCGTCTACGGAGAGGGCGTGAACGACGCCGACTCCAAGATCGTCCTGTATACCAAGAGCGGTTCCGCCTGGAAGGAGACCAGGACCTGGCTGGGCCACAACGGCAAGAAGGGTTGGACGGCCGACCATCACGAGGGTGACAAGCGCAGCCCCGTGGGGGTGTTCACGCTCAGCGACGCGGGCGGCGTCCTCGCCGATCCGGGGGCGAAGCTGCCGTACAGTCAGTCGCCGTCGTTCCAGGCGCCGCACTACTGGGCGAAGTCGCACTGGAACGACTTCGACTACGTCATCGCCATCGACTACAACCGTGTCAAGGGCACCTCGCCGATCGACCCGACGCGGCCCGAGGGTCAGTCGAAGGGCGGCAGCATCTGGCTGCACATGGACCACGGCAGCGGAACGTCGGCCTGCGTCAGCCTGTCCAAGTCGGGGATGGAGTACCTGCTGCGCACCCTCGATCCGGCCGCGCACCCGGTGATCGTGATGGGGGACAAGGCGGCGCTGAAGGCCTGAGATCCAGGAGGTCTCGGGTCCGGGATCCCAGAGGTGTCTCCGGCCACTCATGTGGCCGGGGGTGTCATTGTGCGCGGCGTCGACTGCCCGTAGAACTCCGCCCATGAGAAACCGGATCATCATGTCCATGCTCACCGGGGCGACCGTCCTGGTGAGCACTCTCCTGGGGGCCGCCCCGGCCCGATCGGCCACTGCGGGGGCCGATGCCGCGGTGGCTGCGAGGGCCGCCACCGCCGACGCCGCGGTCGACGTCCCGGCCGAGTTCGGCAGCGACTGGCACGACCCCGTCACCGCCGCCCCGCCCGTCACCAGGCCCGAGCAGACGAAGTCCTGCGCAGTGACGGTCGCCGAGGCGCAGTTCAGGGACTTCACGCCCTTCAAGGGCACCTACGCGCCCCCGGCCGAGTGCGGGAAGCGGTGGAGCAAGGTCGTCCTGCGCCTCGACGGCAAGGTCAAGGGCCGCCAGTACGACCGCCTCGGCCACCTCCACATCGGCGGCGTCGAGGTCTTCCGTACCTCCACCCCGCAGCCCTCGCCCGACGGCATCGCGTGGTCCGTCGAGAAGGACGTCACCCGCTACAGCGACACCCTGCGGGCGGCGCAGCCCGTGGAGATGCTCATCGGCAACGTCGTCGACGACACCTACACCGGCGTCCTCGACGTCAAGGTGACGCTCACGTTCTATACGGGCAGGCCCACGGAGAAGGCCGCCGCGGGAGTCCCCGACCGTGTCCTCACCCTCCAGGAGGGCAACTCCCTCACCACCCCCCGCAACAGCGAACGCGTCGTCGCCGAGGTGTACGCCACCGGCTCCGGCGGCGGCTGCGAGGAGTACTGGTATCTGACGGGGCCCGAGACGGCGCCGTACTCCTGCAAGGCGCACGACGGGCCGTACCGCGAGGTGCAGATCAAGGTCGACGGGCGACTGGCTGGGATCGCCGCGCCGTTCCCGACGGTGTGGACCGGCGGCTGGTCCAACCCCTTCCTCTGGTACGTGGTCCCCGGCCCCCGGGCCTTCGACATCCAGCCCATCCGCTACGACCTCACCCCCTTCGCCGGCCTCCTCAACGACGGGCGCCCGCACCGGGTCGAGGTCTCCGTCCTCGGCGTGCCCGAGGGGCAGAGCGGCTGGAGCACCCCCGTCAACGTGCTCGTCTGGCAGGACGAGAAGAGCACACATGTCACCGGTGCCCTGACGAAGGTGCGGGCGGGCGCCCTCGCCAACTCGTCCACGTACACACCCGGTACGGAGCACCGGCTCGACACCGAGGGGAGCCACCGGCTGACGGTCACCGGACATGTCGACACCTCGCACGGCAGGGTGACGACCACCGTGCGCCGGAGCCTCGCCAACACCTCCGTGCACACCTGGTCGGACGGCGAGAACCCCGACGCCCTCGACGCGCGGTGGAGCGACGACGAGACGGTCAGCGTCGACGGGCGCGGCCCGGCCCGAACCACCCGCACCCAGCGGTCGTACACGATGGACGGGACGACGACACTCGGCGCGGGCGACCGGCTGCGGACGGTGCTCACGCTCGGCGACCGGGCGACGGTCACCGAGACCTACGGCGGTCGGCGCACCGCGTGGTCCCGGCTCGACGACACCTACACGGGCGACGCCACGTACACGGCGTTCGTACCGCGTGACCAGCGGCATGCCGTCGGCACGACCAGGGAGCGATACCGGCTGTACGGAACGGGCGGCTGCCACGACCGTTCGCTGGTCGCGGTACAGGGAGTGCTGACGGAGGACCGAATGGCCTGCTGACACCAAATGCGTGTGATGTGACGTCTGTTCGATGATTTACCTCGCGGAAACACCACGGTCTTCCCCGTGAGCGGCGGCTCCTCGATAGTGAATCCGCGGAAATACTTTTCCGCATATCAGAAAGCCCCCTCGGAGGAGTGCCCGTGCCGCAGTCCGTACCGTCCCTGCCGCGACGCGTCGCACGCATGCTGCGTACCTCACTGTTCGCCCAAGTCGGTGTCGCGCTGGTGCTCGGCATCGTTGTCGGGAGGTTGTGGCCGGACACGGCCACGACCTTCCAGCCGCTCGGCGACGGTTTCATCCGGCTCATCAAGACCGTCATCTCGCCGCTGGTGTTCTGTGTGGTCGTCGTCGGCATCGCCAAGGCCGGCAATCTCAGGGCCTTCGGGCGGATCGGGCTCAAGGCGCTGATCTGGTTCGAGGTCGCGTCCACGGCCGCGCTGCTCATCGGTCTGATCGCCGCCAACGTCTTCGGCCCCGGCGTGGGCATGAACGTCGACCCCTCGAAGCTCGACACATCGGCGGTGGACGCCAAGACGGCGGGCGGCGAACTGCCGACGACCGCCGAGTTCATCCTGAACGCGCTGCCGCAGAGCGCGATCGGCGCGTTCGCCGAGAACGCGCTGCTCCAGGTGCTGGTGCTCGCCTGCCTCACCGGCGCGGCGCTGCTGCACCTCGGCCACACCAAGGTGCCGAAGATCCTGCCCGCCATCGAGCAGGCCCAGGAGGTCATCTTCGCGATCGTCGGCTTCGTCATGAGGCTGGCCCCGCTCGCCGTGTTCGGCGCGATGGTCCACCTCGTGGGCGAGTACGGCCTCGGTGTGATGAAGACCTACGCCAAGCTGATCATCCTCTGCTACGCCGTCGCCGCCGTCTTCCTCGTGCTGCTCGGTGTCGCGCTGAAGCTGACGACCGGGCTGAGCCTGTGGAAGTTCGTCCGCTACACCCGTGCCGAGATGCTGCTCGCGCTGGGCACGGCCTCCAGCGAGAGCGTCATGCCGCGCATGATGCAGAAGCTGCGGCAGGCGGGCGCGCGGGACGACGCGGTGGGGCTGGTGCTGCCCACCGGATACTCGTTCAACCTCGACGGCGCGTCCATCTACCTCTCCGTCGGCACGCTGTTCATCGCGCAGGCCGTGGGGGTGGACCTCAGTCTCGGCCAGCAGGTCACCGTAGTCCTCGTCCTCATGTTGACCAGCAAGGGCATGGCCGGCATCCCCGGTTCGGCCTTCCTCGCCCTGTCGGCCACCGCGGCGTCGCTCGGGGCGATCCCCGCCGGTGCCGTCGCCCTGCTCCTGGGTGTCGACCGGATCATGGACTCGATGCGCGTCGCCACCAATCTGCTCGGCAACTGCGTCGCCGTCTTCGCCGTCTCCAAGTGGGAGGGCGCGCTGGACACCGTACGGGCGAAGAAGATGCTGGACGGGGAGATCGAGTTCGTGGAGGAGGAGGCCGCGGACGAGGAGAAGGCGAGTGCGGCGTCTGCCGCTTCGGCCGTCGCCGGCACCTCAGCCTCGGTCGCCGCCGGCGCCCCGGCCGCCAAACCCGCCGCTTCCGTCGGCACCGTCGAGGCGGTCCCCGCGCAGCCGAGTGGCGAGGTCAAGGAACCCGCCTCCGGGGCCAGTTGATCGTCGTCATCGACGGCAGGGGCCCGGCGCCGCACCTCGGCGCCGGGCCCTTCCATGTGCGGCGGCCCGTCCCGACAGGGACCGTAGAGCGCAGCTCCGCGTCACCGCGCCCGTACGCCGGGGTTCAACACGCCCGCTCCGCCCCCGGCGCCCCGTCCACCAGCGTGTCGAGGAGACCGCCCAGTACCTCCCGCTGGCCGTCCGACAGTGGCGAGAGGATCTCCTCCGCGGCGGACCGGCGGGCGCGGTGCAGCTCTTCCAGGACCTTGCGGCCCTCGTCCGTGACCTCGATGCGGATGACCCGCCGGTTGGTGGGGTCGGGCGCCCGGCGGACCCGGCCGCTCGCCTCCAGCCCGTCGACCAGGGTCGTCACGGCGCGCGGCACCACTTCCAGGCGCTGGGCGAGGTCGGCCATGCGCGGGGGCGCGTCGTAGTGCGCGAGGGTCCGCAGCAGCCGGGACTGGGCAGGGGTGATGTCCAGCCCGCTCTGAAGAAGATGGTGCTTCTGGATGCGGTGCACGCGGCGGGTCAGCCGCAGCAGCTGCTCGGCGAGCAGCCCGTCGGCATCGGGGGCGGTCATGCGGGAACAATATCAGGATGATGTTCATTGTGAGCATAGGTAACAATGAGCTAGGCTCCGAAATCGTCTCCGTGTGATCCGGAGCCACCTCGCCGCACCGCACCGAATCGATGACCGGTTGAATCCATTACCGCACGTGCTTCCGAAGCCAAGAGCTGACAAGAGCCGTGCCGGTCCATGACTC
This sequence comes from Streptomyces sp. NPDC030296, assembly GCF_055572815.1. Lineage (NCBI taxonomy): Bacteria > Bacillati > Actinomycetota > Actinomycetes > Kitasatosporales > Streptomycetaceae > Streptomyces > Streptomyces sp. NPDC030296. Next base: position 219,582 of record NZ_JBVICQ010000005.1, on the reverse strand, counting down.
ACCCCGTAGGAGCCCATGCATCCCGACGACCAACCCGCCTGGACCCCCGCCCGCACCGCGCCCACAGGTGCCGGGGGAGCCGCCGACGCTCCGGCGCCGCGGCAGGTCCGCCGCATCCTGAAGCTCTTCCGCCCCTACCGCGGCCGGCTCGCCGTGGTCGGCCTCCTGGTCGGCGCCGCGTCGCTCGCCGCCGTGGCGACGCCCTTCCTGCTCAAGGAGATCCTCGACACCGCGATCCCCGAGGGTCGTCTCGGCCTGCTGAGCCTGCTCGCGCTCGGGATGATCGTCAGCGCGGTGCTCACCAGCATCTTCGGCGTGCTGCAGACGCTGATCTCCACGACCGTCGGCCAGCGTGTGATGCACGACCTGCGGACCGCCGTCTACGGCCGTCTGCAGCGCATGTCGCTCGCCTTCTTCACCCGCACCCGCACCGGCGAGGTGCAGTCCCGCATCGCCAACGACATCGGCGGCATGCAGGCGACCGTCACCTCCACGGCCACCTCCCTGGTCTCCAACCTCACCAGCGTGGTCGCCACGATCGTCGCCATGGTCGCCCTGGACTGGCGGCTCACCGTGGTCACCCTGCTCCTGCTGCCGCTGTTCGTGTGGATAAGCCGCCGGGTCGGCGACGAACGCAAGAAGATCACCACCCAGCGGCAGAAGCAGATGGCCGCGATGGCGGCGACCGTCACCGAGTCGCTCTCCGTCAGCGGCATCCTGCTCGGCCGCACGATGGGCCGTTCCGACTCGCTCACCCGGTCGTTCGCCGAGGAGTCCGAGGGGCTCGTCGACCTGGAGGTCAGGTCGAACATGGCCGGGCGCTGGCGCATGGCGATCATCACGATCGTCATGTCCGCGATGCCCGCCGTCATCTACTGGACGGCCGGCCTCGCCTTCCAGTTCGGCGGCCCGTCCGTCTCCGTCGGCACGCTGGTCGCCTTCGTCTCGCTCCAGCAGAACCTGTTCCGGCCGACCGTGAGCCTGCTGTCCACCGGCGTCCAGATCCAGGCCTCGCTCGCCCTGTTCCAGCGCATCTTCGAGTACCTCGACCTGCCCATCGACATCACCGAACCCGACGAACCGGTCCGCCTCGACCAGGTGAAGGGCGAGGTCCGCTTCGACGGCGTCGAGTTCCGCTACGACGACGGCAAGGGCGCCTCCGCCGCGATACTCACCGGCATCGACCTCATCGTCCCGGCGGGCGGCAGCCTCGCGGTCGTCGGACCCACCGGCGCGGGCAAGTCGACGCTCGGCTGCCTGGTGCCGAGGCTGTACGACGTGACCGGCGGCGCCGTCCTGATCGACGGGGTCGACGTCCGTGACCTGAGCTTCGACACCTTGGCTCGCGCCGTCGGCGTCGTCTCCCAGGAGACGTACCTCTTCCACGCCACCGTCGCGGACAATCTGCGCTTCGCCAAGCCGGACGCCACCGACGAGGAACTCCACGCGGCGGCGCGGGCGGCACAGATCCACGACCACATCACCTCCCTGCCCGACGGCTACGACACGGTCGTCGGTGAGCGCGGCCACCGGTTCTCCGGCGGGGAGAAGCAGCGCCTCGCCATCGCCCGCACCATCCTGCGCGACCCGCCCGTCCTCATCCTCGACGAGGCGACCAGCGCCCTGGACACCCGCACCGAGCACGCCGTGCAGGAGGCCATCGACGCGCTCTCCGCGAACCGCACCACCATCACCATCGCGCACCGGCTCTCCACCGTCCGAGGCGCCGACCAGATCGTGGTCCTCGACGGCGGGCACGCGGTCGAACGGGGCACTCACGACGAGCTGCTGGAGCAGAACGGGCGCTATGCCGCCCTCGTGCGCCGTGACGCCCAGCTGGAGCCCGCTCGTGCCCCGCAGGCGGAGCCGGCATCGGTCGCCGACGCCGATCCCCTCGACGCTCCGGGCCAAAAGGCTTCGCCGCTACGGCCGATGGAGTCGACAAGATGAAGATATGTCGGGTTTGAGGTGATATGCGGGATACCGTGCCCGCATGCAGATGAACACTCCGCCACCGAGCACGATTCGACTGACACGCCGGGGCCGGGCCGCCCTCATCGCGACCGGAGCGGTCGTGGCGGCCGCCGCCGTGGCGGTGCCGCTGCTGAGCGTGGGCAGCGGTGACGGCGGGGCCGAGCGGCCCACGTCCCTGGTGGTCCCGGAGGGCCGGCGAGCCGTACAGGTCTACGAGGCCGTCGACAAGGCGCTCGGTCTGCCCGTCGGATCCACGAAGAAGTCCCTGGCCAAGGCCCGGCTGTCGCTCCCCGCGGAAGCCCAGGGCAACCCGGAGGGCTACCTCTTCCCGGCGACGTACCCCTTGGCGAAGGAGACGACGCCGGAGTCGCTGCTGACGTTCATGGTCGAGACCGCGCACAAGAAGTTCAACGGCGGCCAGGTCACGGCCGGGGCGCAGCGCAACGCGATGAACGTCTACCAGGCGGTCACGATCGCCAGCATCGTGCAGGCCGAGGCCGCGACCAAGGCGGACATGGGCAAGGTGGCCCGCGTGGTGTTCAACCGGCTGGAACGCGGGATGCCGTTGCAGATGGACTCCACCCTCAACTACGCCCTGAACCGCTCCACGTTGGACACGAGCGTCGCCGACACGAAGATGGACAGCCCCTACAACTCGTACCGGCGCATGGGGCTGCCGCCCACGCCGATCGCCAACCCGGGCGAGGACGCGATGCGCGCGGCGACCAACCCGCCGCCGGGCAACTGGCTGTACTTCGTCACGGTCAAGCCGGGCGACACCCGCTTCACTGCGAGCTACGAGGAACACCTGCGCAATGTCGCCGAGTTCAACGAGCGCCGCGGCAGGCAGCCATCGTCGGCGTCCACGGGTTCGGCCGTCGGAAGCCCCTCCCCGACGTCCGGCTGAGTGGAGTGCCGGTACGGGCGGGAGGGCGCGCGCGAGAGCGCGCCGGACTCAGGCGGCGGCGGTCGGAGCGACGCTCGCCGCGGTGACCGGTGAGGTTCGGGCGGCGAGGTCCGCGGTTCCGGTGAGCGGCGCGGTGCGGGTGGCGGCCGGCGCGTCCTTCAAGAGTCGTCGGATGTCCCGGACCGCGGCGCGGCCCGCCCGGTTGGCGCCGATCGTGCTGGCCGAGGGGCCGTAGCCCACCAGGTGGACGCGGGGGTCGACGGCCGCCCGGGTGCCGTCCACGCGGATGCCGCCGCCCGGTTCACGCAGCCGCAGCGGGGCGAGGTGGTCGATGGCGGCGCGGAAGCCGGTCGCCCAGAGGATGACGTCCGCCTCGACGCGGCGCCCGTCCTCCCACTCCACGCCGTCCGGTGTGATCCGGTCGAACATCGGCAGCCGGTCCAGGACGCCGTCCGCGATGCCCTGTCGGGTCGCGTCGTTCAGCGGCAGACCCGTCACCGACACGACGCTCTTCGGCGGCAGGCCCTGCCGGACCCGCTCCTCCACCAGTGCGACGGCGGCGCGCCCGGCGCCCTCGTCGAAGGGGCCTTCGCGGAAGACGGGCGGACGCCGGGTCACCCACGTGGTCGCCGCGGCGTAGGGGGCGAGCTCCAGCAGATGCTGCGTCCCGGACGCGCCCCCGCCCACCACGATCACCCGCTGCCCCGCGAACTCCTCGGGGCCGGGGTATTGCGCGGTGTGCAGCTGACGGCCCCGGAACGCCTCCTGGCCGGGATAGCGCGGCCAGAACGGCCGGTCCCAGGTGCCGGTGGCGTTGATCAGCGCCCGCGTCGACCATGTGCCGTCCGAGGTCTCCACGAGCAGCCGGCCGCCCTCGCCCTCACGCACCGCGCGCACGTCCACGGGACGCCGTACCCGCAGGTCGAAGGTGCGCTCATAGGTCGCGAAGTACTCCCTGATCACCTCGGAGGACGGTCGCCCGGGATCGGCGCCGGTCAGCTCCATGCCCGGCAGGGCGTGCATCCCGTGGACCTTGCCGTAGGTGAGCGAGGGCCAGCGGAACTGCCAGGCGCCGCCGGGCCCGGGGGAGTGGTCCAGCACCACGAAGTCGCGCTCCGGCTCGAAACCGGTGCGCCGCAGGTGATAGGCGCCGGCCAGTCCGGCCTGACCCGCGCCTATGACGACCACCTCGACCTCGCGCATATCGTTCACGCTTCTACCAACCAGGGGTGGGCCCCGGATCTTCCCCGGCCGGTCAGGATCCCTGCGAGGGGCGGGGCGCGGTGGTCGACGGCGGGAGGCCGCCGTTGAACCGCCGGTCGGTGAAGGCGCCGAAGTCGACCTCGCGGGGGATGAGCTTCAGCCGGGTGAAGGCGTCGGCGATCGCCTGCTCGGAGGCGATGAGCGGCTCGTCCACGGCGACCGCCACCCGCGTGGCGTACGTCCGCTTCACCGCCGCCAGCGCCACGTCCTGCGGGAGGCCCGTGTCCTTCGCCCAGACCTTCGCCCACTCCTCCTCGTGCGAGTACACCCACCGGTACGCGCGCCGCAGCCGCTCCAGGTAGTCCCTGATCGCGGCGGACTTCCGCCTGTCCTTCAACGCGTCCGGCGCCGCCACCTGGAAGGTCAGCCCGTTGGTGACGCCGTCCCCGGTGGTCAGCACCCGCCCCTGCTTCGCCTTGAGCACCTGGGAGGTGTACGGGTCCCACACCGCCCACGCGTCGACCTTGCCCGAGGTGAACGCGGCGAGCGCGTCGGCCGGCTGGAGGTACTTGACGTGGACGTCGCCGAGCGACAGGCCGGCCTCCTTCAGGGAGGCGACGAGCTGATAGTGCGCCGACGACCCCTGGGCCACGGCCACGGACCTGCCCTTCAGCTGCTCGGTGTCCGTCAGCTTCGAGTCGTTCGGCACCAGAATGGCGTCGCCCCTGGAGGTGCCGTGCCATGCGGCCACGACCGTGATCTTCGAGTCGGCGCCCGCCGCGAAGACGGGCGGGGTGTTGCCGACGCCGCCGATGTCGACGGCCTTGGCGTTGACGGCCTCCAGGAGTGGCGGCCCCGAGGTGAACGTGGACCACTTGATCCTGTAGTCGAGGTCGTCGAGTTCCCCGGCGGCCCGCAGGATGGCCTCCGAACCGCCCTTCTGGTCACCGACGTTCAGCGTGAGCGAGCCCTTGCCGTCGGTACCGTCGCCGGTCGAGGTGCTGGCGGCGGAGTTCCCGCCGCAGGCCGAGAGGAGCAGGGCCAGGGGGAGGAGCAGGGCGGGGACGAGACGTCGTCGCATGGGGGATTCCGTTCGGTTGGTTCACGGGATGGGGATGTGGCGGCCCGGCGCGAGCGGGTCGGGTGCCGGGGAGGGGACCGGGGCGTGGGCGCGGTACGGGGAGTCAGGCCGCCTCGGCCGCCGTGTAGACGCCCAGGCGTTCGAGGAGTCGGGCGCGCAGCTCGGCGAAGCCAGGGTCGGTGATGTCGCGGGGCCGCTCCAGGTCGATCCGCGTCTCGTACGCGATGACGCCCTCGTCCATCACGAGGACGCGGTCGGCGAGCAGGACCGCCTCCTCGACATCGTGCGTGACGAGCAGCACGGCGCAGCCCCGCCGCTGCCACAACTCGCCCACCAGCCGCTGCGCCTTGATCCGGGTGAGCGCGTCGAGGGCACCGAACGGCTCGTCGAGCAGCAGCAGATCGGGCTCGCGGACCAACGCCCGTGCCAGGGAGGCGCGCTGCGCCTCGCCGCCGGAGAGCGTCTTGGGCCAGGCGCCGCTGCGATGGTCGAGGCCCACCTCCTTGAGCGCCCGCTCGGCGAGGGCCCGTTCGGGCTTGCCGGGCAGCCCGAGGAGGACATTGCGCCACACCCTCTTCCACGGCATCAGCCGCGGCGCCTGGAACGCGACGGCCTTGCGGCGCGGCACCAGGACGGTGCCCTCGATGTCACGGTCGAGCCCGGCGAGGATGCGCAGCAGGGTCGACTTGCCGCAGCCGCTGCGACCGAGGAGTGCGACGAACTCGCCCGGCCGGACGTCGAGTCGGAGGTTGTCGATGACGGGACGGCCGTCGAAGGAACGCGTCAGCCCTTCGACGTGCACGGCGTGCGGCGCGGGGGCGGGAGCGGTGGCGGGCGCGTGGGTGTGGGGTACGGAGGCAGGCGTGGGCGCTGGGCGGACGGGGGCGGGGTACGCGGGAGAGCCGGGGGCCGGGTCGGCCGTCTTCGGGGTCACCGGCCGGTGAACGTCGGTCGCCATTGCAGCAGCAGCCTTTCGAGGGAGCGGACGATGAAGTCGGCGAGCAGACCGAGGAAGGTGTAGACGATCAGGCAGACCACGATCACGTCGGTGCGCAGGAAGTCCCGCGCCTGCACCATGAGGAAGCCGATACCGGCGTCCGCGTTGATCTGCTCGGCGAAGACGAGGGCGAGCCAGGCGATGCCGAGGGAGTAGCGGAGCCCGGTCATGGCTCCGGGCAGCGCGCCCGGCAGGACGACGTGCCGCACGAGCCCCCAGCGCGACAGCCCCAGGGACTCACCGGCCTCGATCAGCTGGGAGTCGACGCCGCGGATACCGGCGTACACGTTCAGATAGAGCGGGAACGACACACCGAGGGTGATGATCGCCACCTTCGGGGCCTCGCCGATGCCGAACCAGATGATGAACAGCGGGATCAGACCCACGAACGGCACCGTTCGCAGCATCTGAACACTCGCGTCCACGAGGTCCTCGCCGACCCGGAACAGCCCCGAGAGCAGGGCGAGTCCGGTGCCGACGACGGCGCCGAGCACCAGCCCGGCCGCGACCCGGCGCAACGACGTACCCATGGCCGAGGGCAGCGACCCGTCGGCGATCAGATCACCCGCGACCCGCGCGATCCGCCCCGGCGAGGCGAGCACATCGGGCGTGAGCGCCCCCGTGGCGCTGAGGATCTGCCAGAGCAGAAGCAGGAGCACCGGCCCTGACGTGCGGCGCAGCCATCGGGGTACACGGGTGCGACGGGAGGAACCCGGCCGGATGGGTTCGAGGGCGAGGTCGACGTCGGGGGCGTGGACCGGGGCGGCGGGGCTGTTGCGGCCCTTGGTAAAAGCGGAGGTATCCGGAATGTCCGGCGGAGATGATCCGGGCGGGGCGTGGCTGATGCTCATGAGGGCTCCACGGGGAGGGGGGAGCGGCCGGCGGACGTGTGGCGGAAGCGGGATGCCGCCGAGTCAGGCATCGGTCGGCGCGCCCCAGAGTGGGGACGCGAGCCGGATGTCAGACGTGCGGGCGGCGAGCGACGCACGGACCGGGGAGGAAGAAAAGAGATGAGAAGGCGTCAGCAGCCGCGACAACAGGCGGCGGAGGCCACCCGCAGCAGGTCGATGTGACCGCGCGAAGTGAGCAGGGCTGAACGCGACATGCCGTCGAACGTAGCCAGCCCGTCCGCGTACGGTCAATGGCCGTCTCGCCAAGTGGACTTACCGTCTCACGGGCGGCCGGTGTCGGGAGACGGTGAGGCCGGGGAGGCGAGAGGGTGAGGCCGGTGACGGGGAGACGGTGAGGCCGGTGGAGGGGAAGCGGTGCCGTTCGGCGGGTGGTCGCTCCCGTGTCTCCGCCTCGGGGTGCGCGAGGATGGAACCATGTCCGATGCCTTCACCACCCGAGTCCTGAACGTCGCCTCCGGCTCCCGTGAGCGGGTCGTCGATCTCACCCGCGACTGCGAGGCGTTCCTCCGCGAGGCGGCCGCCGGCCGGGACGGTCTCCTCAATGTCTTCGTCCCGCACGCCACCGCCGGTATCGCCATCATCGAGACGGGCGCCGGCAGCGACGACGACCTCCTCGCCGCCCTCCACACCCTGCTGCCCGCCGACGACCGCTGGCAGCACCGCCATGGCAGCCCCGGCCACGGCCGCGACCACGTCCTCCCGGCGTTCGTCCCCCCGCACGCCACACTGCCCGTGGTCGACGGCAGCCTCCAACTGGGGACCTGGCAGTCGGTGTGCCTCGTCGATACGAACAAGGACAACCCCGACCGCCAGGTCCGGCTGAGCTTCCTCGGCTAGTGCCCCCTCACCTGGCTCGCCATGGCGGCCGGTCCTCCTATCGGCCGGAGGCCCGGTCGCAGGTGACGTCGGTGGCCGGCAGGTGGCCGGTGGCCAGATAGGTGTTGACCGTCGTGTCGACGCAGGCGCTGCCGAAGACTCCGTACACGGCGTGCTGGTCCGCGTCGCGGAGGGCGACCAGACGGGAGGACGGCCACATGCGGCGGACCGTCAGCGCGTTGGCGTGGACGGTGCGCGGGTCACCGGTCGCGTTGACCAGCAGGGCCGGCAGGTCGTCCCGGACCTTCGTCGGGCGCTCGCGCGGCGGGTCCCAGAACGCGCACGGCCCGATGTTCTGGGTGACGGGTGCGAACAACGGGTCCTGCGCGCGGGCGCGTTCGACGTCACGCCAGTACACCTCGGGGGAGCGCGGCGCGGACGCGTCCCCGCACAGGATCGCCGTCTGGGCGCTGCCGTAGGCGGACGCCGATCCGTCCAGCAGGAAGGCGAGCGTGGCCGCGAACCCCGGTGAGGGGGTGACCGGGTGGCCGTCGGCAGCGCGCCGCATGTCCCGTACGGCCTGTGCGAGATCGGCGTAGGCGGCGTCGTTGTCCTGGGAGAGGCCGCTGAAGACGACGACCGGCAGCACATGCTCGTCCACACGGTGGTCGCCGATCAGCAGCGGGGTGCGTCCGGCCGCCGCCTGGACACCGTCGACCACCGCCAGGACCTCGGCCCGGGTCCGGCCCAGCCCGTGGTCCGCGTCGCGTGCCGCCGCCCAGTCGGCCCAGCCCTCCAGGGCGCGCCTGTTGGCCCGCTCTGTGCCGCGCAGCAGCCGCGGGTTGTAGCGGTCGGGAGCGACGAGGCCGTCCAGGACGACGCGGTCGGTGCGGCCGGGGAACATCGTGGCGTACACCTGGCCCAGGTAGGTGCCGTACGAGTAGCCCAGGTACGAGATCTTGCGTTCGCCGAGCGCGGCGCGGACGACGTCCATGTCGCGGGCGGTGTTCCGGGTGGTGGCGTACGGCAGGACGTCGCCCTGGGTGGTCCGGCAGCGTTCGGCGAGGTCCTTCGCCTGGGTCACCATGCGGTCGAACCCCGAACGGTCCGTCCCCGCGCCGCGTATGAAGGAGCCGGTGGGCCAATGGCAGTCCAGTGGCGTGCTGCGGCCGACGAAGCGGGGGTCGACGCCCACCACGTCGTAGCGTTCGCCGACCTGTTTCATCGACGTGCGCACCCACGGCGGGTCGCCGATCGTCTGCCCGCCGGGTCCGCCGCCGTTGAGGAGCAGCGCGCCCACCCGACGGTCCGTGTCGGTGGCCCGGATCCGTGAAATGGCGACGGTGATCGTACGGCCGTCCGGCTCGGCGTAGTTCAGCGGGACGGTGACGTCGGCGCACCGGGCGCCGGCCTTCTGGAGTTCCTCGCCGGTCTCGTCGTCGGGCCCGAGCACACAGCTCTTCCAGTCGAGGTGCTGGCGGTGGTAGCGGGCGAGCGGGTCGGTGGGCGCACCCTCGGGTTCCGCCGCGGCGGGCGACACGGAGACGGTGAGTGCCCCGACCAGGAGGAGGGCGGCCCCCGCCGCGGCGCGCGACACGAGCCGGCGCGGAGCGCCGGTCGCCGGGGAGGAGGGGGAGGGGGAGTCGGTCATGCGGAGGTCCTTTCGGAGGGACTCTCGGAGGTCTTTTCGGAGGTCTTCTGGGAGGGACTGCCCTCGCAGAGGGACTGGTCGACGAGGTTCAGGAAGTCGGACTCGGCGCGGAGCGAGGCGGGCACCTGGTTCAGGGCGACGGCCACACTCCGGCCGCCGGGCCCGACGGCGACCAGCGCCCGATGGCCGCCGGGCACCGTCCCCGCGTGCCCCCACCACAGGCCGCCGCAGGTCAGCGGTGTCGAGATCAGCCCCAGTCCGTAGCGGGCGCCCGGCCAGAGCCGGTCGGTGTCGACCTCCACCGTCCGCCGCATCTCCGCGAGTTGGGGCGCGGGCAGCAGACGGCCGCCGAACAGGGCGGTGGCGAACCGTGTCAGGTCGCCCGGCGAGGAGACGAGGGCGCCACCGACTCCGCCGAAGGACATGTTCCAGTCGGTGCCGTCGACGCGCCGGCCGTCGCCGTCGGTGAAGTAGCTGCGGGAGTGCGGTCCTCGGAGGCGGACGTCGTCCCCCGGCCAGTGGGTGTCGCGCAGCCCGAGGGGCTCGATGACGCGTCGGGTGATCTCCGCCTCGGCGGACCGGCCGGTGACCTCACGGACGATCATTCCGAGGACGAGGTAGTTGGTGGTGGCGTAGTGCCACGTGCTCTCGGGGCGCGGCAGTTCGAGAGCACGGGCGACGAGGGCACGCGGCTCGAAGTGGCGGTAACGCAGCCGTTCGAAATGCGCCCATTCGGGGGCGTCGAGATAGTCGGGCAACCCGCTGGTGTGCCGCAGGAGTTGCCGTACGGTGATCGGGCGGCCGTCGCGCCCGTCCGCCGGGAGCACGCCGGGCAGGTAGCGCTCGGCGGGGGCGTCCAGGGAGAGGCGGCGTTCGGCGGCGAGTTGCAGGACGACCGCCGCGGTGAACGTCTTCGTCACGCTGCCGGCCCGCAGCCGGTCGGTGGCGTTCATCGGGCGTCCGGTGCGCAGGTCCGCCGTTCCGGCGGTCTCCGTCCAGCGCGCGCAGTGCTTGTCGGCGGTGGGGTCGGTCACCAGGACGGCGGCCCCGGCTATGCCGTCGTGGTCGGTGAGGTCGCGCAGCGCCTGACGGGTTCGGTCGTGTGTGCCGCAGTCGACGGCCACGCGTGGGTCAGGCGCCTGCGCGGTCGCCGTCGGGCCGGCGGCCAGGACGACGGCCGACACCAGGGCCGCGAGTCCGGCGCGCCGGACGCTCGCCGTTGGGGATAAGAAGGTTGGCATGCCACAGCACGGTAGGCACGGACCGATCCATGATCACTCCGGCAGGCATGTGTGTGCGCGTGACGCCAGCCGGAGCGGCGGTCCTGGAGCGGGCCCCCTGGACGGGGTGGCCAACTGCTGCTAAGAGCGGGCGCGTTCGCCGACACCGGGGGCACGCCCCATGTCCGCCACTCAACTCTCCGTCAAGCAGCACTCGGCCACTCAGCACTCGGCCCACTCGGCACTCCGCCGCGCCGCGCCGCGCCGCACCGCGCCGCGCTGGGCGCGGGCCGCACTGGCCGACCTCGCGGTCGGCCCCGGCCCTCGCGGCAGGCGCTCAGCGTGACCGGGTGAGCTGCTCGACCCGGTCGTGGAGGCGCTCGACGTGCTGCTCCGACTCCGGCTTCATCAGGACGCTGCGCAGGATGCGGGCCCCATCCGCATCCGCGGCGACGCCGGGGTGGCGGGCGGCGAAGGCCGCGCGGTCGGCCTTGAGGGTGCTCAGGAACACCGGATCGGGATGGTCCATGCCGTCCGCCAGGACGCGCGCGGACGCGGCGTCGACGGCGGTCAGCGTCGCCGGTTCCACGGCGGGGAAGTAGCCGACGATGTCCAGTTCGGGCCGCTGGTACAGCTCCAGGACGTCGGACGCGTCGATCAGGTCGGCCCAGCGGAGCGCGGCTCGGCGGCCGGCCGCGAGGACCTTGCCGAGACCTGTCGGCGTGGGCGGCAGGAGCTGGAAGGTCAGCCACAGGGCGGCGGCGGAGGCACCCGCGCGCGAGCACTCCAGGCTGATCTCGCCGAGATGCAGTTCGTCGGAGGTGAAGTACGTGTAGGGCGAGTCGTGCAGATAGAACCGCCCCACCTCGGGGTCGCGGAAGATGACGGCACCGCACCCGTACGGCTGGAGCCCGTGCTTGTGCGGGTCGACGACCACCGAGTCGCACTGGGCGATCGCCCGCCAGGGCTCGACCGGGAGCCCTTCGGGGCCGTCGGCTCCGGCGAGCAGGGTGAAGAAGCCGCCGTACGCGGCGTCGACATGGATGCGGACGCCGTAGCGGTCCCGCAGGGCGAGCGCGGTGTGGATCGGATCGACGGTGCCGAGGCCGGTGGTGCCCGCGGTGAGTACGACCGTTCCCACGTCCCCCGCGCGCAGCACGTCCTCCAGGGCGTCGAGATCGATCCGGCCCTGCCCGTCGGCGGGCACCGGGTGCCCCTCGATGCCGAGCACGTGGCACATGCGGCCGTGTGTGTAGTGGGCCTCGGAGCTGTAGGCGACGCCCCGGCCGGGGTGGAGTTCCCGGGCGACGAACAGGGCCTCCAGGTTGGCGATGGTGCCGCTGGTGGTGAGATGGCCGAGGTGGGTCTCGAAGCCGAACATCCCGGCGAGGCGGGCGACGGCCTCCCGCTCCATCGCGGCGGTGGCGGGGCCGCCGTCCAGGGCGTGGTTGTTCGGGTTGATCAGCATGGCGGTGAGATGGCCGACCACCGCGGCCGGGTGCGGAGGCTTGAGCATCTGCCCCGCGTAGCTCGGGTGGAAGAACGGATAGTTGTCCCTCAGCCGCACGGTGAACTCGTCGAAGACGGCGCCGAAGGTGTCGTCGTCCACGTGCAGGGACGGGTGGGGCTCGTAGGGGCCGAAGGTGCCGGCCCACTTCTGGATCGCGTCGTCGGCTCGGCCCAGCCAGTGCTTCAGGTCCACGGACGTCCCCTTTCTCGGACTCTCCCGGGCGGTGCGCCCACCCTACGATTTCATTGACTACTCAGCAATTGACTGCTCAGCAATTGAGATGTCGGTAGGTGACCCAGCAGTAAAGTTCGGGGTGGGGAAGCCCGGAGCAAGGCCAGGAGAGGACGCGCACCCATGGATGCCGAGACCCAGCGGGCGGACGAGACGGCCCGCGCCGCCAACAGCCGGCTCGTCCAGGACTTCGGGCTGCTGATCAAGGCCGCGACCCGTATGGAACAGCGGATCGACAGCGTCCTGAGGAGGGAGTGCGGCATCAGCCACACCATGTTCGAGGTCCTCATCAGGCTCTGCCGGCAGCCGGGCGAGGAGGTCTCGCAGCGGGCGCTCGCCGACGACCTCACCCTGACCAGCAGCGGCATCACCCGGCTCGTCGACCGCATGGAGACGGCGGACCTGGTCCGCCGGGTGCCGTCGCCCGAGGACCGCCGAAGCGTGCTGGTCGAGGCGACCGCGCACGGCCGCACCGTCTTCCTCCGGGCCGCCGAGGCGCACGGGCAGGTCGTCGAGCGGTACCTCGTGGCGCCGCTGGCCCCCGCCGACTACCGGCGACTGACCACCTCCCTGAACGAGATCCACACGGCACTGCGCGACGACTGACCCCGCGACGTCGGGTGGGCTCCGCCCACCTCCGCCCGGGTGACCGCGCCGGGCGGCAGACCGCACGCGGGCCCGTGCGTCGGCCGCGGGGGGGGAGAGAGACCCGGGCCCTCCTCCCGGTGCGCACGCCCTGGTGCGCGTGGGACGGCGGCCACGGAGGCGCGGGGCGCCGGGTGCGGCGGGCTCGGGCGCGCGGAGCCGACGCTCGACGGCATCGGTCGCGGGCCGGTCTACTTCCAGTCGTACGCGTAGGCCGCCACCCAGGTGATGTCGAGCTGGGCGCTGCTGCCGGGGGCGGCGCCGGGGCCCCGCAGGGCGCTCTCGTTCTGGAGCACCCACGACAGGGGCCGGTCCGGCACCTGCCGCGTGTCGTGCCCGACCAGCCTGCCGTCGACGAAGAACCGCACCTGACCGGGCGTCCACTCCGTGGAGACGGTGTGCCACTCCGTCCAGTCGTCGGCCCCCGGGAAGTAGCCCTGCTCGCCACCCCCGCACGGATGGTGGAAGGCGGTGAGGTCGTCCGTCCACTCACCCTCGGGATGGTCCATCTCGCAGCCGCCCCCGTAGTGGAGCCAGGCGGACTTGTAGCCCGGAGCGAGTGCGGTGACCTTGATGCGGGCGCTGTACTTGCCGTACTTCATCTGCATGACGGCACGCGGCACCACCGCGGCGGCGTGCACGGGACCCCCGTCGGTGGGCCGCCACATCCGGATGAACATCCGTCCGTCGCCGTTGTCCGCAGGGCCCACGCTCAGGGTGTCCTCCGGGTGGTAGACGCCGACGACCTCCCGGCCCCGTTCGCCGGCCGTGTCGGGCCAGCCCGTCGGATAGGCCCACCAGTTGTCGCGGTACGCGCCGCTCAGGCCCCCGCAGTACGCGGCGGACGTGTCGACCTCGTGCGCGCAGTCGTCGAACGACCCCAGCGGCACCCGGTCACCGTTGAAGTCCTCCGCGAGGACCTGCCAGAAGGGCCCGCAGTCGCCGCGCGGCAACGAGGTGCCCGTGGTGCGGCAGGCGTCCGCCGACACGGGCGCCCCCTCGGCCCGGGGGACGCCGAGGAGGGCGGCCAGGAGCAGGAGAACCGTCGGCGCCCACAGCGCGCGTCCACCACGACCCGGTGCCGCATGAGCCCCCATCGGGCCCCCTTCCCGTCCGGGCGGGTGTCCACCGCCGCGACGCACGGCAGGATGTGTCGCGCGAGGGGGCATCCTCGCCGGGGGACCGGTGGGACGCCACCCCCGGGACCGGACGCCTTCCGGACCGTCGTGCTCCGCGGTCGCGCGCCGTGGGGAGTGCCCGGCGCACAATGAACCCGGGAAGCAGTGCGAGCAGTCGATCTCACGGAGCCGCCCACGGCGGCTCCGGTCGTCGAGAGGTCGTGGAGAGAAGGAGCGATGGGCGAGCACGGTGTCGCCTCGGCCGCGGTGGACGCCCGGGGGGTGATCGTCGCGTGGAGCACCGGCGCCCGTGACCTGCTCGGCTACGGGCCCGAGGACGTCCTCGGCCGACCCGCCGCCGAACTGCTGACCGGCCCCCTTCCCGCCCCGGCCCGGCGCCGTCTCACCCGGCAGGCCGAATGGCGCGGCCCCCTCGACGCCCGGCACCGGGACGGACACCGCGTGGAACTGGAACTCGTCGCCCACCCCCTGACGGACGCGGCGGGGGAGGCCCGGTGGTTCGTGACGGCCACCGTGCCGGAACCCGTGGCCCGGCTGCGGGGCTGGGCGCTGGACCAGCTGCCCGTACCGATCGCCCTGTTCGACCAGGACGGGCTCGCCGTGGCCACGAACTCCGCCATGGAGGGCGTGATGGGCAGGCCGGAGAAGGACCTCCTGGGCCGCAGGGTGGGGGAGTCCGTCGACGGCAGGCGCAAGCTCCCCGGCTTCGAAGGACTCGACGCCGCCGTGCGCCGCGTCCTGCACACGGGGGAGCCGTTGCCGTACGAGGCATGGCTGCACGCGCCCGGCGAGGCCCGCGAGCATGCCTGGCTGGTGTCGCTCAGCCCCCTGAAGGACGACGCCGGCGCGGTGCGCGGCATGTGCCTGGTGGCGCTGGACAGCACCGAGCAGTTCCTGGCCCGCCGCCGCCTCACCATGGTCAACGAGTCCGGCGGCCGCATCGGCTCCACTCTGGACGTGGCGCGCACCGCGGAGGAACTCGCGGAGGTGTGCACCGACTACTTCGCCGACTTCGTCATGGTGGACCTGCTCGACTCGGTGCTGGCCGGCGAGGAGGCGCCCCTCCTGCCGGGCGCCGGCCCCCTGATCTTCCGCCGTACCGCCCAGCGGTCCGTGCTGGAGGGCTGCCCCGAGGCCGCCATCCCCGTCGGCAGCCGCCACACCTACGACGAGGACTCACCGCCGGGGCGCGCCCTGACCAGCGGCCGCGCCCTGCTGTACGAGGTCGACGACACCGTCCGGCGACTTTGGGCCGCGGAATCGCCCACGCGGGACCGCAGCATCGACACCTACGGCATCCATTCGCTGATGGCGGTGCCGCTGAGAGCCCGCGGCGTCACGCTCGGTCTGTCGCTCCTCGCCCGCCACCGCAACCCGGAGCCCTTCACCGAGGACGACCTGATGCTCGCCGAGGAGCTGGCCGCCCGCGCCGCCGTGTGCGTCGACAACGCCCGCCGCTACACCCGTGAGCACGCCATCGCCCTCGGCCTCCAGCGCAGCCTGTTGCGCCACCACGCGCCCGGTCAGGCGGCCGTGGAGATCGCCTCCCGCTACCAGCCGGCCAGCTCCCGCGCCGGGATCGGCGGCGACTGGTTCGACGTGATCCCGCTGTCCGGGGCACGTGTGGCGCTCGTCGTCGGCGACGTCGTGGGCCACGGGGTGCAGGCCTCCGCGACCATGGGCCGGCTGCGGACCGCCGTCCGCACCCTGGCCGACGTGGACCTCGCGCCGGACGAGCTGCTCACCCAGCTCGACGACATCGTCCTGCGCCTCGACACCGAGACGGCGGCGGACGGCGACGACGCCGACAGCCCCGGCGAGATCGGCGCGACCTGCCTGTACGCCGTCTACGACCCGACCACGCGGCAGTGCACCATGGCCCGGGCCGGTCACCCGCCGCCCGCCCTGGTCGCCCCGGACGGCGAGGTGGAGTTCCTCGACCTGCCGACCGGGCCGCCGCTGGGCGTGGGCGGGCTGCCGTTCGAGACGGCGGAGTTCGACCTCGTCGAGGGCAGCGTGCTCGCCCTGTACACGGACGGCCTCGTCCAGACCGCCGGCCACGACATGGACGACGGGCTCACCCTGCTGCGGGAGGCGCTCCGCGGCAAGAACCGGCCGCTGGAGGAGACCTGCGACGGCGTCCTGCGCGGCCTGCTGACGGACCGGCCCGCGGACGACGTCGCCCTGCTCCTGGCCCGCACCCACGGCCTGGCCGCCGACCAGGTCGCCGTCTGGGACGTCCCCGCGGACCCCACGTTCGTCGCCCAGGCCCGCAAGCTGGCGTGCGACCAGCTCGCCGCCTGGCACCTGCACGACCTCTCCTTCGTCACCGAACTGATCGTCAGCGAACTGGTCACCAACGCCATCCGCTACGGCGATGCTCCCGTGCAGCTGCGGCTGATCCGCGAGGCCACCCTCATCTGCGAGGTGTCCGACTCCAGCAGCACCGCCCCGCACATGCGCCGGGCCCGCGCCTTCGACGAGGGCGGCCGCGGCCTCCTCCTCGTCGCCCAGCTCAGCCGGCGCTGGGGCAGCCGCCACACCCGCACCGGCAAGACCATCTGGGCGGAACAGGCACTGCCGGACGGGACGACCGTCCCGTAGCCCGCGTCCGGTCTCACCGGTGGCCGCCCGGTGGGACGCCGTCCGGTTTCACCCGTGGCCACCCGGTGGGACGGTGGGACGACGAGGAGTTCTCCGGAGCGTTCGGCGAAGCCGGTACGACAGCCAGCGAAGGAGCCGCCGCCATGGCCGCCGTCGACATCAGCCCTGCAGCGGCTCTGCACCGCAGAGCGAAGTACCCCACCCCGACCGCCCTCCACTACGAGGGCCAGGAGTTCTCCGCCGCCCGGCTCAGCCGGACGGCGGTCGAGCTGGCCGCGGGACTCGCCGAGCAGGGGCTGCGGCGCGGCGACCGGATCGTCTACCTGGGCCTGAACAGCGCCGCCTTCTTCCACACCCTCTTCGCCGCCGCACACCTCGGCGCGGTCTTCATCCCCGTCAACTTCCGACTTGTCGACGAGGAGGTCCGCGACATCCTCGTCGACAGCGGGGCCCACACCCTGGTCGTCGAGGAGGGGCACCGCACGCTCGTCGAGTCGATCGCCGACGACATCCCGGCCCGCCGTCGCGTCCTGGTCGACACCGACCCCGCCTGCCCGGCCCCGGGGACGCCTCCAGCCGGTTGGACACCGCTGTCGCTGCTGCTCGGCCCCGGCCGCGCCGAACGGCCATCGGTGCCCCTGCACGAGGACGACCTCGGTGTGCTGATGTACACCTCGGGCACCACCGGCCGCCCCAAAGGCGTCATGCTCACCCACGGCAACATCTGGTGGAACGCGGTGAACGTCGACAGCATGGTCGACACCCGCTCCGACGACGTGAACCTGGCCGTCGCCCCCCTCTTCCACATCGGCGGACTCAACGCCCTCACCCTGCGGACCCTGCTGCGCGGCGGCACCGTCGTCGTACGCCGCGCGTTCGACCCCGCCCAGTGCCTGGAGGACCTCGTACGCCACCGGGTCACCGGTCTCTTCGCGGTGCCCGCCATGTACGCCGCCCTCTCCCGTGTGCCGGGCTTCGCCGAGGCCGATCTGAGCGCGCTGCGGTGCCCGATCGTCGCGGGCGCCCCCGTGCCGCCGCGGCTCATCCACGACTGGGCCGAGCGCGGTGTCCTCCTCCAGCAGGCGTGGGGGCTCACCGAGACGGCCCCCTTCGCCACGTATCTGCCCGCCGCACTGACCCGTGAGAAGACCGGCTCCGCCGGCGCTCCCATGCCGTACACCGAGATCCGCGTCGTCGACCCGGCCACCGGGGACGACATCGACGAGGCCGACACCCGCGGTGAGATCTGCGTGCGTGGTCCCAACGTCACGCCGGGCTACTGGAACGATCCCGAGGCGAGCGCCGCCGCCTTCGACGACGCCGGCTGGTTCCACTCCGGGGACATCGCCCACCGCGACAAGGACGGCTTCTACTACATCGTCGACCGCCTCAAGGACATGATCATCAGCGGTGGCGAGAACATCTACCCGGCCGAGGTGGAACGCGTCCTGACCGCCTGCCCCGGCGTCCTGGAGGCGGCCGCCCTCGGTGTGCCCGACCCCACCTGGGGCGAGACCGTCCTCGCCGTTCTCACCTGCGCGCCCGGCGAGCAGCCCACGCTGGAGGAGGTCCGGGCGTTCGCCGGCCGTCACCTCGCCGACTACAAGCTCCCCACCCGGCTCCTGCTCCTCGACCGACTGCCGCGCAACGCCAGCGGCAAGCTCGCCAAGGCCGAACTGCGCCGCCTGGTCGCGTCCCGGACCGCGGCGGACACCCTCTGACCTCCGTAGGGCGGGCGCCGCCGTGTCCGACCGAGAAGCCGGACACCCGGAGCTCGACATTTCTTCCCAAACCAGCGCATAGGTGACCGGAGCGCGGATACGCGTGCGGCATGGTGCGGACACTGAAACGGCTCAGAAGGCATGGCGAACACCACGCGGACCACCGCGAGGCCGATGCCATGGAGGAACGGGTGGACCGGCGGGCGCCGGACGAACGGCCGCTCGGTCCGGAGGACCGGACGGAGCGAGCGCCCGAGGAGCGGTCCGCCGGACCGGAGGAGGGCGAGCGGTCCATCGGGCCCGACGAGGACGTGGAGCGGCGGGCGCCGGACCAGCCGACGCAGGTGCTCAGGCGTTCCTGGTCGGCGGTGCTGAAGGGGACCCTGAAGGAGTTCAAGGACGACGAACTGACCGACCGGGCCGCCGCCCTGACGTACTACGGCATCCTCTCGCTCTTCCCCGCGCTGCTGGTGCTCGTCTCCCTCCTGGGCATCACCGGGCGCTCGGTGAGCCAGCAGGTGCTGGACAACATCCAGAGCCTCGCCCCGGGTGCGGCGCGGGAGATCCTCCAGGACGCGGTGCGACAGCTCCAGGGCAACGCCGGGATCGGCTCCGTCATGGCGATCGTCGGTCTGCTGCTGGCGGTGTGGTCGACCTCCGGCTACGTCGCCGCGTTCATCCGCAGCGCCAACGCCGTCTACGACATCCCCGAGGGCCGCCCCGTCTGGAAAGTGCTGCCCATCCGGGTCGCCGTGACGGTCGTCCTGCTGGTCCTCGCGGTGATCAGCGCGCTGATCGTCGTGTTCACCGGGGCGCTGGCCCGTGAGGCGGGCTCGGCGCTGGGCATGGGCGACACGGCCCTGACGGTGTGGTCGATCGCGAAGTGGCCGGTGCTCGTGGCCCTGGTCACCGTCATGATCGCGCTGCTCTACTGGGCGACCCCCAACGCCAGGGTGCGCGGTTTCCGTTGGGTGACTCCCGGCAGCTTCCTGGCGCTGCTGATCTGGATGCTCGCCTCGGCCGGGTTCGCGCTGTACGTGGCCAACTTCGGCTCGTACAACAAGACGTACGGCACCCTCGCCGGTGTGATCATCTTCCTGGTGTGGCTGTGGATCACGAATCTCGCGATCCTTCTCGGCCTGGAGTTCGACGCGGAGCTGACCCGTCAGCGGGCCGTCGCGGGAGGCCATCCGGTCGAGGAGGAGCCGTACGTCCAGCCGCGCGACACACGGAAGTGGACCGACGAGGACCGACGACGGCTCGGCACCTGACGACCTGCGGGGCGCGGTGCCGGTGGCCGCCGAACGCGTGCGCAGCGGCGCGCACCACGCCTCCGACGTGGCGGCCGGCGCCGCGCTAGTCCCGGGCTCGGCGGCCCTCCTCCGGGCGCTGCTGTGGCGCCGGGTGCTCTGACCTGTGCACGGTGGACCGGTGGAGAGTGCTCGTGAGCGCGACCCCGGTCAGGCGACCCAAGCCGAGGAGCCCGACCCCGACGGTGTCGCCGCCCCCAACGGCCCCGTCGTCTCCCGGCAGGAGTTCGACCGGATCTTCGAGGCCGTCCGTACCTGGGGGCGCTGGGACCCCGCCGACCGGGGTGCGTGGAACCGGGTGACCGAGGAGCATGTGCGGCGGGCCGCCGGGCACGTGCGGTCCGGGCTGGTCGTCCCGATGGCGTTGCCCTGGAACACCCGGCCGGGACCCGACAACCGCAAACCCGCCCTGCACCACATGACCGACCTCGGGGACGTGGAGAGCCCGGAGCCCACGACCCACAAGGACTTCCTCGCCGCCGACTACCATGGCAAGGGCGTGACCCATCTGGACGCGCTGTCCCACATCGCCTACCGGGGGCGGCTCTACGACGGCAGGGCGGCCCATGAGTCCGTCGACGCGGCCGGCGCCCGCTTCGGCACGGTGGCCGCGCTCGGCCCCCTCGTCACCACGGGTGTGCTGCTCGACCTCCCCGCCGTCCTCGGCATCCGCTGGCTGGAGCCGGGCCGAGCCGTACGCGCGAAGGACGTCCTCGCGGCGGAGAAGGCGCTCGGGGTGACGATCGGCGAGGGCGACGCGGTGCTGCTGCGTTCCGGCCAGGTACGCCGCCGCGCGGAACTCGGCGCCTGGGATCCCGACACCGCGAGCGCCGGGTTCCATGTGGACGCCGTGCCCCTGCTGGCCGAACGCGGTGTCTGTCTGCTCGGCGGTGACGGCGACAGCGACGTACGGCCCTCGCCCGTCCCCGGGGTGCACTCGCCGGTCCACGCCCTGGCCGTGACCGCGATGGGCGTGCCCCTGCTGGACAACCTCGATCTGGAGGCGCTCGCCGCCGCCGCCGCGGAGGCGGGGCGGTACACGTTCCTGCTCGTCGTGGCCCCGCTGAACGTCCCCGGTGGCACCGGCTCACCCGTCAACCCGGTCGCAGTCCTGTGATCGGCCCGGCCTTGCGGCGCCCGCGGCCTCTCCGGCCCGTCCGGCTCCGTGCGCACCTCCGGGGCCGACCGTGACTCGGGTAGCGGATGCCCGTATCCTCGTCAATGCCGGATACTTCCGAAAAGCGGGTTATCGAAGGCGCGTGTGAGGCGAGCGTGGTCAGGTCCGACGGCGAGCCGATTCTCACGGGCCGTGCGACACAAGGCACGGGACCCGCTCGTTTCCGTGAGCGTTTTCTCCAGGGCGAACCGGTCGAGACAGGGGTGCGGACCTCGATCCTGCACTCCTGGCGGCGCTCCCGGTCCCTGGGGCTGTCGCCGAACCAGTCCGAGCTGCCCTTCAACGACGACTTCGACCCCGACGGCCGTATCGTCCGCGCGGCGACGCCGGTGCTCGACCGGCTCCAGGCCCGGTTCGCCAGCAGCGCCATGAACATCTCCCTGGCCGACGGGAACGGGACGGTGCTGATGCGCCGGTTCGGCCGGGCGTCGATGGCCCGGAGCCTCCCGGCGATCCAGACCGTCCCGGGGTTCGTCTTCGCCGAGCGGTTCGCCGGCACCAACGGCATCGGCCTCGCCCTGGCGGAGCGGCGGCTCATCGGCGTCTACGGCGCCGAGCACTTCGCCGAACGCTCCCAGGGCAGCGCCTGCCGCGCCCTCCCCGTCCGGGACCCGCTGAGCGGCCGTATCGAGGGCGTCCTGTGCTTCGGCTATCCCCGCAGCGCGGAGGACCCGGCGCTGACCCCCGTGATCCGCAAGGCCGCCGCGGCCATCGAACGGCGGCTGCTGGCGCAGAGTTCCGCCCGTGAGCGTTCGCTGCTCCAGGCGTACTCGGCGGCCGAGGCCAAGGCCGACGGGGGCCTGCACCACAGCGTCCGGATGGAGGCCCTGGCCCTCGAACTCGGCCCCGGCGACCGCGCGATCCTCATGGAGAAAGCCGCCGAGCTGATCTCCCGCGCCCAGCGGGCGGCCGTCGACGTGGCCCTGCCCGACGGCCGGCGGATCACCCTCGTGAGCCGTCCCGTGACCAGCGCCTCCGGGGTCGAGGGCATGGCCATCGAGGCCGTCCTGCCCGGCCCCTCCCTGGCGCTCCCGGACATCCCGCGCCAGTTCGAGCAACTCCTCGGGCCCCTCGCCGCGCCCGCCGGCCCCCCGCCGCTGGACGGCATCCCCCTGGTCACGGCCCCCGCCGGACCCGCCGGCGACGGGACCCTCGCCCCGTCCGGTCCCGCCCCCGGCTCCCCGGAAGCCCCCGCCGTCGTGCCCCTCGACGTCGACAGCGGCCGGCACGCCCCTCCGCGCCCCGCACCCCCCGCGCGCGGGCTGCTGATGGTGGGGGAGCCGCACGTCGGGACGTACGCCCTGGCCGCGCGCCGCCGCCTGGAGCTGCTGTCGGAGGTCGGCGCCCGCATCGGCACCACACTCGATGTGCGCCGTACCGCCCAGGAACTCGCCGAGACGATCGTCCCGCGGCTGGCCGACCACGTCATCGTCGACCTGGCCGAACCGGTCCTGCGGGGCGAGGAGGCCACGGACCCCCGCGCCGACCTGCGGCGCACGGTGGTCCACGGCGTCAGCGACGAGCCGCCCTTCAAGCCCGTGGGGAAACAGGCCGAATACGGTCCGACCGCACCCCAGCTGTGCTGTCTGGACTCCGGGGAAGCGATTCTGGAGCCCGATCTGACGACCGCCGCCGACTGGCTCGCCCAGGACCCCGAGCACACCGACCGGCTGCTGCGCCACGTCCGCTCCCTCATCGCGGTGCCCCTGGTGGCACGCGGGGTCGCCCTCGGCGTCGCCACCTTCTACCGGACCCACGACTCCGTGCCCTTCGACGACGACGACCGGCGGCTGGCCCAGGAACTCGCCCACCGGGCCGCCCTGTCCCTCGACAACGCCCGGCGCTACACCCGCGAACGCACCATGGTCCTGGCTCTCCAGCGCAGCCTCCTCCCGCACGGCGTGCCCGACCAGGACGCCGTCGAGGTCGCCCACCGCTATCTGCCCGCCGAATCCGACGTCGGCGGCGACTGGTACGACGTCATCCCGCTCTCCGGCGCCCGCATCGGCCTCCTGGTCGGCGACGTCGTCGGCCACGGCATGTTCTCCGCCGCCACCATGGGCCGACTGCGCACGGCCGCCCGCAGCTTCGCCGAACTCGACTTCCCGCCGGACGAGGTCCTCACCCACCTCGACAACCTCGTGAACCGGCTGGACCGCGAGGACCCCACCTCCCACGGTGCGGGCATCATCGGCGCGACCTGCCTCTACGCCGTCTACGACCCGACCACGCAGCAGTGCAGCATGTCCCGCGCCGGCCACCCGCCGCCCGCGCTGGTCCGGCCCGACGGCACGGTCTCGTTCCCCGACCTGCCCGCCGGGCCGCCGCTCGGCCTGGGCGGCCTGCCCTTCGAGGCCGTCGAGGTCCACCTGCCCGAGGGCAGTGAACTGGTCCTCTACACCGACGGGCTCATCGAGGACCGCACCCGCGACGTCGACGTGGTCCTCGACCAGCTGAGCACCGCCCTCGCACAGGCCGAGCGCACCCCGGAGGAGACCTGCCGGGCGGTCCTCGACACCGTGGCACCGGCCCATCCGGCCGACGACATCGCCGTGGTCGTGGCCCGCACCCACGCCTTCGACCCCGGCCGCATCGCCACCTGGGAGCTGCCCGCCGATCCGGCCCGCGTCAGCGAGGTCCGTGCCTCGGCCATGCGCACGCTGGCCGAGTGGGGCCTCGACGAGGCCGCTTTCGCCGCGGAGCTGATGCTCAGCGAGCTGGTCACCAACGCCATCATCCACGGCAGCGGCCCCGTCCGGGTCCGGCTGCTGCGCGACCGCTGCCTGATCTGCGAGGTGTCCGACACCAGCAACACCGCCCCGCACCTGCGCCGGGCGGCCAGCACCGACGAGGGCGGCCGGGGTCTGTTCCTCGTCGCCCAGCTGGCGCAGAGCTGGGGCACGCGCTACACGCCGGAGGGCAAGGTCATCTGGGCCGCCTGCGACCTCGACGGCGTCTGAGTCATCGGCACCGACGGCCTCGACCGTGACCAAATGCCAGGATTAGTGTGATACGTACGGTTACTATCGCTGGCGCGAGTCATGAAGAGCTCGCCAGGCCGACCCCCGGAGCTGTCCGTGCACGACGTTCACGACACCTCTGCGCAGGAGGTCCCCGCCGACGGGACGGAACCGCTGGTCCGCATCCGCGGGCTCACCAAACGGTTCGGCGGGACCCTCGCGCTGGCCGGGGTCGACCTCGACGTCCACGCCGGAAGCGTCCTCGCCCTCCTCGGACCCAACGGAGCCGGGAAGTCCACCCTCATCAAGATCCTCGCCGGCGTCCACCAGGCCGACACCGGACGGATCACCGTCGACGGACACCCCCTCGGCGGCCACGCCGCCGCCCACCGCATGTCCTTCATCCACCAGGACCTCGGCCTGGTGGAGTGGATGACGGTCGCCGAGAACATCGCCCTGAGCACCGGGTACGCCCGCCGCGCCGGGCTGATCTCCTGGCGCCGGACCCGGGAGCGCTGCACGGAGGCCCTGCGAAGCGTCGCCGGCCATCTCGACCCCGACACCACCGTCTCCCGGCTCGCCCCCGCCGAACGCTCCCTCGTCGCCGTCGCCCGCGCCCTCGCGGCACGGGCGAGGCTCATCGTGCTCGACGAGCCGACCGCCCGTCTCCCCGCCGCCGACTGCGCCCGGCTCTTCCGCGTCCTGCACACCCTGCGCGACCGCGGCCACGGCATCCTCTACGTCAGCCACCGCCTTGACGAGGTGTACGACGTCGCCGACACCTTCGCCGTCCTGCGCGACGGCCGCCTCGTCCGCCACGGCCCCCTGGCGGGCCACGCCCCCGGCAGCCTCGTCCGCGACATCACCGGCGAGGAACCCGCCGGCCACCGCCCGGCCCCGGCTCGCGCCGACGGCCCGCCCGTCCTGCTGCTCGACGGCGTACGGACCTCCGGAGCCGGACCGGTCGACCTGGACGTGAGGGCGGGGGAGGCCGTGGGCCTGGTCGGGCTCTCCGGCGCCGGACACATGGACCTCGGCCGGGCCCTCGCGGGCGCCCGCCCCCTCCTCGGCGGACGGGCCCTGCTGGCGGGCCGCCCCTACCGCCCCCGTACGGTTCCGGAGGCGGTCGCCCTCGGGGTCGCCTTCGTGCCCGGCGACCGGCAGCGGGAGGGCTGCCTCAGCGAGCTGACCGTGCGGGAGAACCTGCTGGCCAACCCGGGCGCGGCGGGCGCGACGGCGCCCCGCTGGATCCGGCCCCGCCGGGAACGCGCCGACGCCGTCGCCCTGATCGACCGGTTCGCCGTCCGGCCCCGCGACAGCGAGTCCGGCATCGCCACCCTCTCCGGCGGCAACCAGCAGAAGGTCATGCTCGGCCGCTCGCTCCGCACGGCGCCCGGTCTGCTGATCCTGGAGGAGCCCACGGCGAGTGTCGACGTCGGCGCCAAGGCCGCCATCCACCGGCTCCTCGACGACGCGCTCACCCGGGGCCTCGCCGTCCTGCTGCTCTCCACCGACTTCGAGGAGGTCGCGGGTGTCTGCGGACGCGCCCTGGTCTTCGTCCGCGGGACCGTGACGACCGAGCTGAGCGGCCCCGCCCTCACCGTCGACGCCCTCACCCGGGCGGCCTCGGCCCTGCCCCCCTCCCGAACCGCCGCGACCCCATGACGGCCCGGCCCTCCCCGCGCCCTCCGGGCCGCCGGAACCCGCTGAGCCGACCGGGCCGCTCCCGCCGCTCGGCCCGCCGCGCCGGACACCTCGCCGGCGCGTACGGACTCCTGGTCCTGACCGGCCTGCTCTACCTGGTCTTCTCTCTCGCCCTGCCCCGCACCTTCCCCACGCTGGACACCCTCGACTCGATCCTGTCCACGCAGTCGATCCCGGCCGTCCTCGCCCTGGCCGCGATGGTCCCCATCGTCACCGGGGCGTTCGACCTCTCCATCGGCTACGGCCTCGGGCTGGCGCACGTCATGGTGCTGTACCTCATCGTCGACGCGGGCTGGCCCTGGCCGCTCGCCTGCCTCGTCGTGGTCGCAGGGGGGACGGCCGTGGGCGTCCTCAACGGCGTCATCGTCGAGTTCGGCAGGATCGACTCCTTCATCGCGACGCTGGGCACCGGCAGCATGATGTACGCCGTCACCGGCTGGCTCACCGACGGCGGCCGGATCGTCCCCGGCCCGGAAGGACTGCCGGCCGCCTTCACCGACCTCTACGACTCCACCTTCCTCGGCCTCCCGGTCCCGGCCTTCTACGTCCTCGCCCTCACGGTCGCCCTCTGGGTGGTGCTGGAGCGGCTGCCGCTCGGCCGGTACCTGTACGTCGTGGGCTCCAACCCGCGCGCCGCCGACCTCGTCGGCATCCCGGTCCGCAAGTACACCGTCTGCGCCTTCGCCACCTCGGGGCTGATCGTCGGCTGCGCGGGCGTCCTGCTCGCGGCCCAGCAGCAGCTCGGCAACCCGAGCGTCGGCCTCGACTATCTGCTGCCCGCCTTCGTCGGCGCCCTCCTCGGCGCCACCGCCATCCGGCCCGGCCGCCCCAACCCCCTGGGCACCCTGGTCGCGGTCGCCGTCCTCGCCGTCGGCCTCACCGGCATCGCCCAGTTGGGCGCCGAGTTCTGGACGGTCCCGCTCTTCCACGGCGGCACCCTGCTGCTCGCCGTCGGCCTGGCGGGCTACTCCGCGCGCCGCCGACTGCGCACCGGGGCCGCCACCACCCCCGACGCCGCGGCCGTGACGCCCGAGGACGGTGGCCCATGAACCGGACCGCCCGCAGCGGCACCGAGCCCCGCACCCCTGCGCGAGGAGCCCCCGTGCACCACCACCGCACCCCCACCCCCGGCACCCGCACGGCCCGGTCCGCCGCCGCCCTCCTGCTGGCCGTGGCCGCCGCCCTGACCGGCTGCGAACGCGGCTCGTCGAGCGACTCGGGGGACTCACCCGCCACCACGGACGGCTGTCCGGCGGTCCGCGCCAGGGCCGAGGACGCCGTCGGCAGGGCGGAGCGGACCGACGTCCCCTGGCACGGGCCGACGACCGGCCCGAGAGCGGTGACGGGCAGGACCCTCGTCTTCGTCGCGCAGACCATGACGAACCCGGGCGTCGCCGGGGCCGCCGACGGTGTACGGGAGGCCGCGCGGGTGATCGGCTGGAACGTCCGGGTGATCGACGGCGGCGGCACCCCGGCGGGCATCCAGGCGGCGATGAGCGAGGCCCTCGCCCTCAGGCCGTCCGGCATCGTCATCGGCGGCTTCGACCCCAACTCGACGTCGCAGCAGGTCGCCCGCGCGAACGCGGCGGACATCCCGCTCGTCGGCTGGCACGCGGTCGCCTCCCCCGGCCCCAGCAGGCAGCCCCCGCTCTTCACCAACGTGACCACCCGCGTCGAGGCGGTGGCCAGGATCAGCGCCCAGTGGGTCATCGCGGACTCCGACGGCAAAGCCGGGGTCGTGGTGTTCACCGACGCCTCGATCCCCTTCGCCAAGCACAAGTCCGACCTGATCAGAGACGAGCTGGCCACCTGCCGGGGCGTACGGCTGCTGTCCTACGAGAACATCCCGATCCCGGACGCGAGCAGCCGCACGCCCCGAGAGGTGTCCTCGCTGCTCTCCCGCTTCCAGGACCGCTGGACCCACTCCGTGGCCATCAACGACCTGTACTTCGCCGACGCCGCCCCGGCGTTCCGTGCCGCCGGGCGGAAGGGCTCGGGGCCGCCCCTCAACATCGGTGCGGGGGACGGCGATCCGTCCGCGTTCCAGCGCATCGACAGCCGCCGGTACCAGGCGGCCACCGTGCCCGAGCCGCTGTCCCTCCAGGGCTGGCAGATCGTCGACGAGTTCAACCGCGCCTTCTCCGGCAACCCCGCCAGCGGATATGTGGCCCCCGTGCACATCGCCACCGCCGACAACAGCGAGGGCGCCACCACCTGGAACCCGTCCGGCTACCAGGAGGCGTACCGGCAGATCTGGGGCAGGTGACAGCCCCGTCGCACGGACGCGACGTCAGTCCTCGACACGGAGGTCGAAGTGGACGCGGTCGCCGTCCAGGGTGATGTAGCCCTCGCCTCGGCGTCCCTGTAGACGCCGGTTCCGGGGGGCGTGGCCGGCGGGGCGGGTGAGCCGAGTTGGGCGTCCTTCCGTATCTCTCCAGGGATAGAGTCCTCGGGTTCGGTGATCACAAGTGCCGGGCGTGGAGAGTCAGTCGACCGGCCGGATGCGGCCGAGGCGGGGGGAACGCCGGTGGGTGGTACGGGAAGGCGGCGTGCCGGGATCGGGAGCGGGGGAACGCGGCTCACGCGGCGGGGCAGGATCGTCAGCTGGGTCGCGGGCGTGTCCGCGGTGGTCGTGCTCGGTGTCGCGGGGGTCGGCGCCTGGGTGTACAAGGACCTCGACAACAACATCACGGCCGCAGACGTCGACAACAAGCTCGGCGGGAACCGTCCGGTGAACCTCAGCCCCGGGTCGAAGAACATCATGGTCGTCGGCTCGGACAGCCGTGAGGGGAAGAACGCCAAGTACGGCCGGGACCTGACCACCATGCAGTCGGACACCCTGATGGTGCTGCACCTCCCCGCGAACCGGAAGTGGGCGACCGTGGTGTCGTTCCCCCGTGACTCGTGGGTCGAGATATCGGCGTGCGAGAAGGGCGGCGGCGGCACCTCGGGCCCGCACCGGGCCAAGATAAACGAGGCGTTCGCGATCGGCGGCTCCACCGGCGAGGTCGCCGGGGCCGCCGCCTGCTCGATCCGGACGGTCGAGGCCAACACCGGGCTGCGCATCGACCACTTCATGTCCGTCGACTTCTCGGGCTTCAAGGGGATGGTCGACGCCCTGGAGGGCATAGAGGTCTGCCCCGAGCAGGCCATCCACGACGAGAACGCCCTCCTCGACATGGAACCCGGCTGCCAGACCGTCAAGGGCGAGACCGCCCTCGGTTACGTCCGCACCCGCTACGCCGTCGGCGACGGCTCGGACATCGGGCGCATCGGGCGCCAGCAGGAGTTCATGGAGGCCCTCGCCGCCAAGGCGAAGTCCAAACTGACCAGCCCCGGCGCGCTGTACGACTTCATGCAGTCCGCCACCAAGTCCCTCACCACGGACAAGGACCTCGCGGGCATCGACCCGCTCTACGACCTGGCCTCCGAACTGAAGGGCATCCCCAGCGACCGGCTGACCTTCCTGACGGTCCCCAACTACCCGCGTGAGGCGGACGTTCCGAGCGACCGCGCCAACGTGGTCTGGCAGTACCCGTACGCGGCCGATCTGTTCACCTCCCTCGCCAAGGACCGCGAGGTCGAGAAGAAGCAGTTCCAGACCAGGGCCAAGGAGGGCCTCGTCTACGCCTCGAACGTACGGGTGCAGGTCCTCAACGGCACCGGGGTCACGGGGCGCGCCGCCGCCGTCGCCGAGAAGCTGCGCGCGGCCGGGATCACCGTCGTCGGTACGGGCAACGCCCCCGAGACCACCGCGAGGACGACGGTCGCCTACCCGCCGGATCTGGCGAAGCAGGCGAAGGTCCTCACCTCGCGCCTGCCCGACGCCCGGGCCGCCGAGGACGCGGGCGCCGCGCAGGGCGTGGTCACCCTCGTCGTCGGAACGGACCTCGACCCCGCCGCCCTGCGGTGACCCGGACGGGAAGGGGTCAGCTGCCGGTGAGGCTGATCGCCAGATCGGTGATGTTCAGCGGGAACTGACGGATCGGCGTCGCCTGGCCGGTGAGGAGTTCGACGGTGTAGAGCGTCGGGTTGCCCGCACCCGACGGGGTGAGGGAGGCGAAGGCGGCGTTGTCGACCGTCCGGCCGCCGCTCAGCGTGCTGTAGATGTCCATGCCGGCCTTCAGCTGGGCGTCGATGCCGAGGCTGCCGGTTGGGGCGAGCGTGCCGTTGTTGGCGGGGGACTGGATCACGACCTGGTCGGTGTTCGTGTTGACGTCGAACAGAGTGGTAGCGGTCGCCGCGTTGAGGTCGTTGTTCGTGTAGGCGGCGGCGGTGACACCCTTGGTCGTGCCCTCGATGGGCGGGGTGGTGAGGTTCAGGTCCTGGATGGTCGAGTGGTCGTTCAGGTTGTGCCGCAGGTTCTGGCCGTTGTCGCTGATCACCCGCAGCCGGTCGGCCGCCGGGTTGAAGTCGACGCCGAACGTGCTGCCGTTCAGCGCGTACTGGAGCTGGGACACCTTGGTGACCATGACGTCCTGGCCGGTCGTCGGGATCTTGATCGTGTAGATGCCGCCCTTGTTGCCGACGCCGTACAGCAGTCCGTCCTGCACCCGGAAGTCGATGCCGACCAGGGCCGTGTCGCCGCTGAGCCCGACGACGGCCCTGACCCAGTTGAGGATGTCGGGGCGGTCGGTCGTGAACGTGGCCATCACCGTGCCGTCGCCGGTGATCCCGAACGCCCGCAGGCTGGGCACGGCGGCGGGGGCGGCCGAGGCGGAGCCCGGAGCGCTCAGCAGAAGCGCCGTCGACGTGGCCATGACCGCTGCCGCCGCCGCGATTCTCTTTCGGATACTCGCTTTCACGGTGTGTCCCTCCCGTTTCGGTGGTGCGCCGGTGCCCGGCGCGCAGGCTGAGAGATTTCCGGACCGAATCCCGTTTTGATTCCCCCGGTGATTGCGGGACGCGGGCCGGAATCGGTCCCCATTAAGCCGACTTCACAGGGCCTCCACAAGTGGAGTCGATGGGCGAGAACGCCCTGATCCGGGAATTTTGCGCACTGTGACAAAAGCGCCGCAGGTATCCCGGCATGGGCTTTGCGCACAGTGATGAAGGGGTCCGGAACCCGTCTGTCGGCCGGTTCCTGCGGAATGGGATGCTCCTGCCATGGGGAGCCTCTTCGCCGAACTGGCCCGGCAGGCGTCGACCAACGCCCGCCGGGAGGTCGAGACGTACGCGCGTGAGATTCCGGAGTTCGCGATCCTGGACACGAACCGGCGAGCCAGGGCCGAGACGCTGGACTACGCGGTGTGGCTCCGTCGACGTACCGTCGAACTCTCCCCGGACAACGACCAGTTGAGCGACACCGACCTCGACTCCATCTCTTTCATGGGCGAGGTGCGGGCCGATGCGGGAATGTCACCCTCTTCGCGACAGCAAGTACTGCGCCTGCACACCGCGCTCATGCTGCGCGAGATCAACGAGGCGATCGAGGCGCAGCGCGGCGGCGGAGTGGAAGAACTCATGCGGATGATGAGCTGGTTCGCCCCGCAGGGGGAGCGGGGAATAAGCGCCTACCAGCAGGGTTTCGTGACGGTGATGAGACGCCGTTTGCCGTACGTCGAGCAAATCGACCTGCTGGCCCGGTCACTGCTCACCGGTGATCCCATGGCGGCCGAACTCGCCGCCGTCACGGGCACGGAACTGCCCGAATTCTGCGCGGTGACGGTGATCCGGGCCCCCGACCGCCCCGCCGACGACAGCGCCCTGGACGCCGACGTCGAGATACTGGTGAAAACCCACCACGTACTGGTCACCCGCTCCACGGAGAACGGTGAAAAGGACGGTGAACTGATCGTCCTGGTGCCGTTGTCCCGGGACCTCGCCGAGACCACTCCGGCGCACTCCGTGCCCGACCTCGTCGCCACCCCCGTACGGGATCTAGCCCGGGCCGTCGGCCGGCCCTGTGCCGTCGGCACCGCCGCCGCGCCGGTCGCCGAGCTGGCCGGTGCCCTCGACCGGGCCCGGCGGGTCAGCCGGGCGGCCCCGCTGCGCCCGGTGTCCGAGCGGCTGCGGCCCTACACCGTGGCCGACGTGTTCACCGAGGTCGCCGTCGCGGACGTGCCCTTCGTCGACGAATGGCTCCGCGCCTTGGTCGACCGGCTGGAGCCGGGCCCCGACCTCCTCGTCACCCTCGACGCGTACTACCGCCACGACATGCACCGCGGTGCCACGGCCGCCGCCCTCAACGTGCACACGCGCACCCTGGACTACCGCCTGCGCCGGGTACGGGAACTCACCGGCATCGACCCCGGCTCCACCCGGGGGGTCCGCGTCCTCAGCTCGGTCGTCACCCGGCGGCTGTCCGGGGCGTGGGACTGAGCCGCACACCCTCCGGGCAGGGAGGTCGCGGTCCGTGGGCGCCCCCGATGAGGCAGTCTGGGGCGGTGAGCAACTCCAGTGACTCCCTTTTCATCAAGATCTGCGGGCTGCGGACCGAGGAGGACGTCGACGCGGCCGTCGAGGCGGGCGCCGACGCCATCGGATTCGTCCTCACCGCCAGCCCGCGCCGCGTCGACGCGGCCACCGCCGCCCGGCTGTCCCGCCGGATCCCCGAGCACGTCCTCACCGTCGGAGTCTTCCGCGGGGAGAGCCTGGACGAGGTACGGTCCCTGGCCGCCGAGTCGGGCATCCGCGCCGTACAACTGCACGGATCGGAGGACCGCGGCTACTACGACGCGCTGGCGGCGGACAACCGCACGCTGATCCGCGCCGCCGCGTTCGGCGACTCCGTGCCGCGCTGCGGCGAGATGGGCGAGGACATGCTGCTGCTCGACGCGCCCGTACCGGGCTCCGGCATGGCCTGGGACTGGTCCCGGATGCCGGTCGCCGACCCCGGTGACAAGTGGCTCCTCGCCGGGGGCCTGACCCCCGACAACGTACGGAACGCCGTCGACACCGCCCGGCCCTGGGGCGTCGACGTGTCCAGCGGCGTCGAGCGGAGCCGAGGCGTCAAGGACCCCGCCCTGATCACCGCCTTCGTGAAGGCCGCCCGCGGCGGGCGGTGACCCTCCGGCCCCGGCTGCGGGGGCGGGCCGCCCGGCGATGCGGTGATCGGCACGTTTCGCGGGCCCCCCACGTGCAACCCGGTGGGTGTACGTGCGCAGGGCCGCGCGGTGCCGAGGCGCGCCGCGCGGACGGGACCCATCTGGAGGAGCCATGGACCACTCGCGGGTACCCGTGCTGGAGGCGCTGCAGGAGTTCCGGCGACGCGGCGACACGGTGTTCGGGCCGCCGGGACACCGGCAGGGCCGCGGTGTGGACCCGCGGGTCGCGGAGATCGTCGGCCTCGACGTCTTCCGCTCCGACGTCCTCTCCCTCAACGGGCTGGACGACCGCCGTCAGTCGCAGGGCGTCATCAGCCAGGCACAGGAACTGATGGCCGACGCCGTCGGCGCCGAGCACGCCTTCTTCTCCACCTGCGGCAGCTCCCTGTCGGTGAAGACCGCCATGCTCTCCGTGGCCGGCCCCGGCGAGAAGATGCTGCTCTCCCGCAACGCCCACAAGTCCGTCATCGCGGCCGTCGTCGTCAACGGGGTCGAACCGATCTGGGTCCACCCCAAGTTCGACACCGAACGGCACATCGCCCACCCCCCGGAGCCGGACGACGTACGCCGCCGTCTGGAGCAACACCCGGACGCCAAGGGCATGCTGCTGATCACCCCCACCGACTGGGGAACCTGCGCCGACATCCGGGGCGTGGCCCGGGTGTGCCACGAGTACGACGTCCCGCTCATCGTCGACGAGGCTTGGGGCGCCCACCTGCCGTTCCACCCCGCGCTGCCCGCCTGGGGCATGGACGCCGAGGCCGACCTGGTGGTCACCAGCGTCCACAAGATGGGCGGCGCCGTGGAGCAGAGCTCCGTGTTCCACCTCCAGTACGACCGGGTCTCGCCGGAGGCCCTCAAACAGCGCGAGGACCTGCTCGGCACCACCAGCGCCTCGTCGCTGGTGTTCGCGACGCTCGACGGCTGGCGCCGCCAGATGGTCCAGCACGGGCACGACCTCCTGGAGGCGGCGGTGCGCCGCGCCGAAAGGATCCGGGCCACCGCCGGTGAACTGCCCGGCCTGCGACCGATGGGCCAGGAGATCGTCGACGAGGGCCTCGCCGCCGAGTTCGACCCGCTGAAGCTGGTCATCGACGTACGGGAACTGGGCATCAGCGGGATGCAGGCCGCCGAGTGGCTGCGGACCCACCGCCATGTGGACGTCGGCGGGTCCGACACCTGCCGGATCAGCGCCTCCATCAACCACGCCGACGACGACGAGACCGAGAAGATCCTGCTGGACTCCCTGCGCGCCCTCGTCGAGAGCGCCGACACCATCGAACGGCAGCCACCGGTCCATCTGCCCGAGGCGTCGGCACTGGAGCTGGAGCAGGCGATGCTGCCGCGGGACGCGTTCTTCGCCGAGGTCGACCATGTGCCCGCCGAGCGGGCGGCGGGCCGCATCGCCGCCGAGATGATCAGCCCGTACCCGCCGGGCGTCCCCGTGATCGCCCCCGGCGAGGTGATCACCGACGAGGTCCTCGACTACCTGCGCAGCGGCGTCGA
Organism: Streptomyces sp. NPDC030296; assembly: GCF_055572815.1. Classification (NCBI taxonomy): domain Bacteria; kingdom Bacillati; phylum Actinomycetota; class Actinomycetes; order Kitasatosporales; family Streptomycetaceae; genus Streptomyces; species Streptomyces sp. NPDC030296. The sequence continues at coordinate 185,269 of NZ_JBVICQ010000005.1, read as the reverse complement.
GCACGGCGTCCTCATCCCGGACGCGGCCGACCAGACGGTCAGGACCCTGCGGGTGGTGGCACGGCACTGACGGCCTCGCACGGGGAGACCGGACGCACGTCGGCACCGGGGCGCCGCGACCTTTGGCGGCGCGTGACCCCTTTGTCGTGTCCTTGTCTGTGAATCCGGCTACCCGTCGTTCTCCGACGGGTTGGCCTGGGGTAAGGTCCCCACCGGTTCCGGCTACCGACTGAAGGTGCGCCGGTACGGGGAGTGTCGGAGGGGCGGCATGGCGGTGGAATCCCAGACGGGTGAGGGCGGGTCCGTGGACGCGGACGACCGGCGGTTGGAGGCGTTGGATCCCCAACCGCTGCTGACCCGGGACTACGAGATGCGCCCCTCCCTCGTGTACGAGCGGCTGCGGCAACGGCACGGCGCGGTCGCGCCGGTCGATCTGCTGGGCGTCCCCGCCTGGCTGGTCCTCGGCTACAAGGAGTCCCTGGAGGTCCTCCAGGACGACGACGGCTGGCCCAAGGGACTGGAGAACTGGCGGGCCCGCTCGGAGGGCCGGGTGCCCGCCGACTGGCCGCTCGGCCCCTCCCTGGAGGTCAACCACGTACTGATCCAGGGCGGCGCCGGGTACAAGCCGCTGCGGACCGCGTGGGACACCGCGCTCCGGCCGTTCCAGGACCCGCGCCACGCCCAGGCCAAGCGGCTCAAGACGGCCGTCACCGCCTGCGCCGACGACCTGATCACCCTGGTGGGCCAGGCCGGCGGTACGGGCCTGGCGGACCTGTCCGCCCAGTTCTCCCGGCCGCTGCCGCTGATGGCGGCCAGCCACCTCCTCGGCTTCCCCGGCTCCCAGGGCGACGACGCGCTCATGGACATGTGGCGGGTGCTGGACGCCGGCCCGGACGCCGAGCCCGCCCTGGAACGCCTCCTGGCGGCCCTCGCCGACCTGGCGGCGCAGAAGCTCAAGACCCCCGGGGACGACTTCCCCTCCTACCTCCTCGCCGCGCACCCCGGCCTCACGCTCGACGAACTGGCCCGCGAGCTGTTCATGCTGCTGGGCATGACCTCCGACCACGTCGGCATCCTCATCTCCAACACCGTCGTCGAGGTCCTCTCGGGCGAGGGCAGCATCCGCGCCAGCCTGTCCGCCGGCATGGTCCGGGAGACCATGAACCGCGTGGTCATGCGCAAGCCGCCGCTGGTGAACTTCGTCCCGCGCTTCGCGGCCAAGGACACCCCGCTCGGCAACTACACCATCCGCGCGGGCGACCCGGTCTGGGTCTCCTCCGCCGCCGCGCACGCCGACCCCGTCTTCGCCGGCCACGCGGCGACGAACACCACGGTCAGCACCCGTGCGCACCTCTCCTGGGGCGCCGGCCGCCGCCAGTGCCCCGCCCGCGAGCTGGCCTCCACCGTCGCGGCGGTCGGCGTAGGCCGCCTGTTCGAGCGGTTCACCGATCTGGAGCTGGCGCTGCCCGTCGACCAACTCCCCTGGCGTTCCTCGCCGTTCATGCGCGGCCTGCGCTCACTGCCCGTCCGTTACACCCTGGCCCCGACCCCCGAGCCGTCCACGGCCGAACCCGGGGAGACGGACCTCGCGGGGGAGGCGGTGACGGACCCGGGGGCGGCCGGGTCGGTGGCACGGGACCGTTCCGCCCGGCAGCGTTCGTCGCTGTGGCGCTATCTGACGGGCCTGATCCGCACCGGTCGTTGACCGCGGTTCAGTCCTCGCCCGTGAGCAGCCGCCGCGGATTGGCGATACGGAAGGCGTACGCCGCCGCTCCCCCCAGGCCGAAGCCGGGGTGGAGCGGCGGCTCCGCGTAGGGCCGGTCGGAGCCCTGGACCACCGCGTCCACCCCGAGGGCCCGCACGACCGAGTCCACGGCGGTGGGGCCGTACGACGACGTCTCCACGAACACCCGCGCGTCCGTCCCCGCGAGCCCCGCGTCACCACGGGCGGCGAAGCGCTCCCCGTGCAACGGCGCCAGCCCGGCCAGCAGGGCGAAGCACACCCGCAGCCGGGGATGGCGGGGCCGGCCGAAGGCACGGAAGGCGAACCACGCGGCGTGCATCTGCTGCACGTACGGCACCATCGCCGGCCACCACCCCGGCCCCTCGGCGCCCGCCTTCCCCGCCGGGCCGGGATGCACGAACAGCGGGAGGTCGCGGTCCTCCAGCAGGTCGAGCAGCGGGGCGCAGCGGGCGTAACCGGCCGCGTCGGCGAGGGCGTCGGCCGGCAGCTGCAGACCGGCGAACCCACCCCGGTCGAGGTCCTCGGCGGCCCCGACCGCGTCGACGTCCCGTACACAGGCGGCGGCCCACGCCCCGAACGGCTCGGGGAGAGCGGCGGCGCCCTCGTGGTAGGCGTCGAGCAGGGGACGCGCCTGCTCCGCGGGCAGCCACTCGACGCCGAGCGGGGAGGACAGCGAGACGAGGGCCCGGCCGAGGCCGTCTGCGGCGGCGAGCTCCGCACGCCGGGCGACGTCATGGGCGGCGGGCGCCACCTCGTAAGGTGGCTCCCCGTCCAGGAACAGGGTCCAGCCGTCCATGAACGGCGGCTCCCGGCGGGACCGCAGGGCCGCCACCAGCGAGGGGGTCCACAGATGCTGGTGCACGTCGACGTTGGTCATGATGACTCCAGGAAAGCACGGCCGCCCCGTCGGCGGCCGTGGCATACGAAGGGGAATATAAGTCGACGAATCCTCATGTTCCGGACGTCCCCCGGACCGGCATCGTGTGAACGTAACGTGCCGTTCATGAAAGTCCATTGACTGTCATTCAGTCACGGACAACTGTGCATGAGCATATGCAGTCGGGTGAGGGGCACTCTTGATCAGATTCGACGCGGTGAGCAAGAAATATCCGAACGGTACGACAGCCGTCGACGAGGTCACGGTGGAGCTCGCCGAGGGCGCCATCACGATCCTCGTCGGACCCTCCGGCTGCGGCAAGACGACCACCCTCAGGATGATCAACCGCATGGTGGAACCCACGGCCGGCACCGTCAGTCTGCGCGGCCGTGACATCCGCGAGGTCGACGCGCCCGAGCTGCGCCGCGGCATCGGCTACGTGATCCAGCACGCGGGACTCTTCCCGCACCGCACGGTCCTCGACAACATCGCGACCGTGCCGCTGCTCCTCGGCTGGGGCAGGAAGAAGGCTCGGGCCCGGGCGGCCGAGCTGCTCGAACTGGTGGGGCTGCCCGCCGAGATGGCGAAGCGCTATCCCAACCAGCTCTCCGGCGGGCAGCAGCAGCGCGTCGGCGTGGCCAGGGCACTGGGCGCCGACCCGCCGGTGCTGCTCATGGACGAGCCGTTCAGCGCGGTCGACCCCATCGTGCGGGGCGAACTCCAGGCCGAGTTCGCCCGGCTGCAGAAGGAGCTCCACAAGACGATCGTGTTCGTCACCCATGACATCGACGAGGCGATCAGACTCGGCGACCGCATAGCCGTGTTCCGGGAAGGCGGCAGGCTCGCCCAGTTCGACACCCCGGAGCGGCTGCTCGCCGACCCCGCGGACGACTTCGTCGCCGGATTCGTCGGTCAGGACCGGGGCATCCGCCGGCTGTCCTTCGTCCAGGCCGGCGGACTACCGCTGCGCGACGGCCCGGTTCTGCCGGTCACCTCGCCCGTGACCGAGGCCCGCGCCCTGGACGAGCCCTGGGTGCTCGTCGTCGACGCCGCGCGCAGGCCCCTCGGCTGGACCCCGGTCGCCGACCTGCCGAGAAGCGGCACCCTCGCGGACGCCGCCCTGGTGCCGCTCGGCCACACCTTCAGCCTGGTCGGGGACTCGGCGCGGGCCGCCCTCGACTCGGCCCTGCTGTCGCCCGCACGACTCGCGGTGGGCGTGGACGCCGACGGCGCGGTCGTCGGCGTGGCCGACGCCCATGAGCTGACCGCCGGGGCGGCTCCCGCGAGCCGTACGGACGCGGCCGGGAGCCCGGTGGCCGCCAAGAGCACGGGCGGTGACCGATGAGCGACGGGGAACCGCTGGTCCGGTGGCAGTGGATAGCCGACCACGCCGCCGAACTGGCCGACTACACCGCCCTCCACCTGAGACTCGGTCTGCTGCCGGTGGTGTTCGGGCTGCTCGTCTCGGTGCCGCTGGGCATCCTCTGCCACCGCAGTCGCCGGCTCTACCCGCCGGTCCTGACCGTGGCGAACATCCTGTACTCGATTCCGTCGCTGGCCCTGTTCATGGTCTTCGTCCGCTACACGGGGTTGACCGAACAGACGGTGATGATCCCGCTGACGCTGTACACGCTGTCGGTGCTCGTGCCCAACGTCGTCGACGGCCTCGCCTCGGTCCCCGAACCGGTCCGGCTCGCCGCGACCGCCATGGGCTTCGGCACCGTCCGCCGTGTCCTCCAGGTCGAACTGCCCATCGCCGTACCCGTCGTCATCGCCGGCGTGCGCGTCGCCGCGGTCTCCTCCATCAGCCTCGTCGCCGTCGGCCAGCTCATCGGCCAGGGCGGCCTCGGCTACTACATCACCCGCGGCCTCCAGCTCGACTTCCCGACGCCGATCGTCACCGCCATCGTGCTGATCATGCTGCTGGCGCTCGCCACCGACGCGCTGCTGGTCCTCGCGCAGCGACTGCTCACCCCCTGGTCCCGGAGCAGGGTGACGACGGCATGAACGACTTCCTCAACCAGATCCGGCTCGTGGCGGACTGGCTGACCTCGTCGGCGCAGTGGCACGGCGACGAGGGCATCCCCGCACGACTCCTGGAACACCTCACCTACAGCGGTCTGTCGCTGCTGTGCGCCGCCCTGATCGGGCTGTCGGCCGGGCTGCTCGTCGGGCACACCGGGCGCGGGGCGTTCGCCGTGGCGAGTGTCGCGAACCTCGCCCGCGCGATCCCCACCTTCGGACTTGTCGTCCTCGTCGTGACGCTCGCCGGGCTCAGCACCGCGCCGGTGCTTGTCGCCCTGGTCGCGCTCGCGGTGCCGCCGATCCTCATCAACACCTTCGAGGGTGTCCGGGGCGTGGACCCGGCCACCCGGGACGCCGCGCGCGGTGTCGGCATGACCGAGTGGGAGGTCCTGGTGAAGGTGGAGGTGCCGATGGCGCTGCCGCTGATCCTGCTGGGCCTGCGGGTGGCCGCGATCCAGGTCGTGGCCACCGCGACCGTCGCCGCCTACCCGGGGCTCGGCGGCCTCGGCCGCTTCATCGTCGACGGGCTCTCCCGCAACGACTACGAGCTGGTCATCGGGGGCTCCGCGGTCGTGGTCGCCCTGGCGCTCGTCGTGCAGGCCGCGTTCACCGCGCTGGGGCGGGCAGTCGTCTCACCGGGGCTGAGGGTCTCGGCGCCGAAATCCTGAACTCCGTCGGTCTCCCGCACTCCGGCGTTCTCTCGACTCCCGCGTTCTTCCGCGCCCTTCGGGCCATGAGAAAGGAAACATCCATGCGAGGCATGTACCGAGGCGTCGCCTTCGGCCTGATCACCGCCCTGTCCCTCACCGCCTGCGGCGGCGGGGGCGGCAGCGACGACAATCCGCTGACGGGCGACAGCGGTGGCGGCGGCTCCTCCCTGGTCGTCGGCTCGGCCAACTTCCCCGAGAACCAGCTGCTCGCCGAGATCTACGCGCAGGCCCTGGAGGGCAAGGACCTCAAGGTGACCCGCAAGTTCGACATCGGGGCCCGCGAGGTCTACTACGACCAGATCGTCAAGGGCGGTATCGACGTCTTCCCGGAGTACAACGGCGCCCTGCTGTCGGTGGCCGTCGACAAGAACAGCACCGCGACCGGCACCGAGGAGATCAACGCCGAACTGAAGGCCAAACTCCCGAAGTCGGTGGAGATACTCGACTCCGCCGCGGCCGAGGACAAGGACTCGGTCACGGTGACCGCGAGCACGGCGAAGAAGTACGACCTGAAGACCCTCGCCGACCTCAAGCCCGTCGCGGGCGACCTGACCCTCGGGGCCGGTTCGGAGTTCAAGACCCGCACCCAGGGAGGAGTCGGTCTGAAGAAGGTCTACGGCGTGGAGTTCGGCAAGTTCCAGCCGCTCGACGCGGGCGCCCAGACCACCCTCGTGAAGCTCCTCAAGGACGACAAGGTGCAGGCCGCCAACCTGTACACCACCGACCCCGCCATCGTCCAGGACGAACTGGTCGTCCTGGAAGACCCGAAGAACCTCTTCTCCTCGCAGAACGTGACGCCCCTCGTCTACAAGAAGGCCGTCGACGCCAAGGCCAGGGAGGCGCTCAACGCGGTTTCCGCGAAGCTCACCACCGAGGACCTGCTGGAGATGATGAAGAAGCTCGTCAACGACAAGGAGGACGCGAGCGTCGTCGCCGAGGAGTGGCTGAAGAAGTCCGGCCTCACCGGCTGACCGCCCGGCACCCCCGCACCCTCACTCAGGGGGTGCGGGGGGTGCGGGACCCTCACTCCGGGCTGCGCAGCGCGGACCAGGTCCTGCGGTTGACGACACCGTTCGCTTTCAGTCCCACGGCGTTCTGGAACTCCTCGACGGCTGCCTCCGTCCCGCTGTCGAACTCGCCGTCCACGCCGACGCCGTACCCGCGCTTGCTCAGGATGCACTCCACCTGGAAGACCCGCTTGCCGCTGTCGCCGAGACGGGTGCGGCCGTTGCCCGAGTAGTACGTGCAGTCCGTGAGCCAGGCCGGATCACCGGAGTCGGCCGGCGGGTCGCTGGGGGTCGGTCCGGGGTCGTCCGGGGCGTCGGAGCCGTCGTCGACCGGGGTGTCCGGATCGGTGCCGGCGGCCCGGTCGTCCTCGGCGGGCGCGGAGGCGTCGGGGCGTGCCGACGTACCGTCGATGGCCGCACTGTCGTCCTTGTCCTTGCCCTTCTCCTTGCCGGACACCTCCGAGAGCGAGGAGCCGTGGCCGTCCGGAACGGGGGCGCCCTTCGACTTCGCGGACGTCGACGGGGAGACCGCGTCGTCGGGTGCGCTCTTCCCGGTCGACCAGGTGCCCGCCTCCGGGGTGGCGGCACCGGAGGAGTCCGGGCGGGTGAGGACGAAGACGCCCGCGGCCACCGCGCAGAGCGCGACACCGGCGCCGCCGACCGCCAGCGCCCGTTTGCGGCGCGTCCGGGTGGGCGCCGCCGGGTCTAACGCAGCCCGGCCGCCCGCGGGGGCGGCGGCCGCCTCCTGCGAGGGTCGGGCGGAGTCGGCCGCGGCGGGCCGGGGATCGTCGGCGGCGGGCCCGGTTGCCTCGGCGGCGGGCGCCGCTGCCTGCTCCGCCGCGTCGTCGGCGGCCGGGAAGGCGGGCGCCTGGACGAGGGGCAGCCGGCACAGCGCCTCGTACGCCTGCTGCCGGACGAGCACCATGCCGCCCAGCGGCTCGGGCCAGTCGAAGGTGCCGGACGGGCCGGTACGGGGCCCCGCCGTCCGGACCAGGTCCTGCGGTGTGGGCCGGCGACCCGGCTCCTTGGCGAGACAGGACCACAACAGCGTGGCGAGGGCCTCGTCGGACTCGGCGAGCTCCCGGATCACCTTCGCGTTGGGCTCCTCGAAGGCGACCCGGTGCATCACGTCGACCCCGGTGCCGTCGCCGAACGGGGCGGTTCCCGTCGCCGCGTAGACCAGGGTGCAGGCAAGCGAGAACACGTCGGAGGGCGTTTCGCACTCACCGGTGCGCAGGTACTCCGGTGACATGTAGGCCGGCGTGCCCACCCGGTTGCCCGTCCCGGTGATCGCGCTCGCGTCGGCGGCCTTCGCGATGCCGAAGTCGATGACGTGGGCGCGCCGGGCGGAGACCAGGACGTTGGAGGGCTTCAGGTCCCGGTGCACGATCCCCGCGTCCGAGAGGTCGGCGAGTGCCTGCCCCAGCTCCGCCAGGAGCCGCCAGACGGCGGCGGTCCGCAGCGGCCCCTCCTCGTTCACGGCGTCCGCGAGATCGACGCCGGGAAGGTACTCGGTGGCCATCCACAGCAGTTCGTCCTCGAACCCCGTGCCGCACAGTTTCGGCATGTGCGCGGTGCGGACCCGGCCGTGCACGGCCGCCTCGCGCTCGAAGCGGCGCCGGAACCGGACGTCCTCCGCGTACTCGGGCCTGATCACCTTGACGGCGACGAGCTCGGTCCCGCCGTCCGCGGGGCGCCCCAGATAGACGCGCCCCATCCCCCCGCTGCCGAGCAGCCCCAGCGACACATACGGGCCGATACGGCCCGGATCGCCGGGGCGCAGAGGAAGGGCGCCCGTCTTCCGCAGCGCCGGAGCCTCGTCTGCCGTCGAGCGCGGTGGCACCGGCCGCTGGTCTGACACAACACCCCCGAAGTCACGTTCCGCGTACGTCAGTTCGCTTACGGAAGTCGAGGCTAGCTCAGCCGGGCGTCATGTACGCGGTTTCTGTCACTTCCGTATCACTGTCGTACCCGAACCGACAGGTCCGATCCGACGTACGGTGCCCGTCAGGTCGGTGAACGGCTCGACCGCATCCGGCCGGGCCCACCGGGGGCGTCCCCGTCACCCGGTACGCGGCCGGGTCGGCGTCCCCGATGATCTCCAGGCGATAATCGCCGGGCCCCGCTCGACGGAACCACCGGAGGTCCTCTTGTCCCCGCTCCACGACTTCACCACGTGGGAACCGCTGTTGAGGGTGGTGCGGGACGGCAACGAGCGGGCGGCGGCCGGCCACCAGGTGGCCGGGCAGATCGGCCGGGGCGCCTGGAGCGTGCCCGTGCGGCGGCGCTCCCCGAAGCCGGGGCGGGCGTCCCAGATCGAGGACATGCGGGACGAGTTCGACGCGGTACGGCGGGTCCAGGACGCGCTCGCCGCCACCGGCATCGACGGGGTCTCGTTCACCGCGGCGATCGCGCCCACCGGCACCGCCGTGCTCCGGCTCCTCGGGCCGAGCCCCGCCGTGGAGTCCGGCGTCGGCAGCCCGCACCCCGGCTCGCTGCTCCTGGTCGAGGGCGCCCTCCCGGAGCCCTGGCGCCGCCTGCCCGACCCCGTCCCCGGCGCCGCCCCGGCCCCTACCGCGGACCTGGAGCCGCTGGAGCGGGAACTGCGCGAGCGGATGCCCGGGGCCATCGGTGCCACGGACGAGGAGATCGCCGCCGCCGAGAAGCGCCTCGGCGTCACCCTGCCCGACGAACTCAAGGTGCTGTACCGGGTGACGCGGGCCCGCTGGCAGGACCACGCCGAGGACGACGCGGCGGCCGAGCGGGAGTACGAGGCGGTCGGCTGCGAACTGTTCTCCCTGGACGACCTGTATGTGGCCGACGTGGCCTCCCGGCCCTCCCTGTGGCGGTTCGCCGCGAAGGAGGCGGTCGTCACCCCGCCCGGCGCCGCGGTGCAGGGACTCGTCGGCTCGCCCGGCTGGATCGCCTTCGGTGACAACGGCGGCGGCGACCGCCTCGCGGTCGACCTGACCCCCGGACCGGGCGGACACGTCGGGCAGATCGTCATCCTGAGCCATGAGGAGAACATCGGCGCCGGCCTGGTAGCCGACTCCCTCACCGACCTGGTGCTGCGCGGGCCCCGTCAGGACCGCCGCCGTCGCGCCGACGACGGGCCGCCCGTGGTGGCCCACGTCAACTTCCGCGGTGTGCCGGGCGTCGAGGCCGCCGCCCACCCCGGACTGGAGGTCCTCAGCATCGGCGTCTGGGAGGACGAGCCGCTCAGTCTCGCCCCCGTCGTCGGACTGCCCCGCCTGCGCACCCTCGCCGCCTACCCCGGCACCCTCGCCGACCCGCTGGAGATCAGCCGGCTCACCGGGCTGGAGTACCTCCAACTCTGCCCCGAGGACTGGCGCGTGCTCCTCGACGCCGGAGCGGTCCCGCGCACCCTGCTCGCCGCCTCCGTCGAGCCCCGCCACGACGCCGACCCGCTGCCCGTCGTCGACCTCGCCAACGAGATCCTCGCCCTCTGGAACCGCCCGCCGATCATCCGGACCCGCGTGGAGGGCGACCTCGGACCGATCGACCGGGACGCGATCTGAACTCCGCCGACGCCCAGTCCGCCTGCGCGTGGTGCTGTTCGCGCAGTTCCCCGCGCCCCTGAGAAGCGGCCGGGGCCGCGCCCCGTGCTTTTCAAAGCCACGCGCACCGCATACGAAACCGGCCATCCGCTCGGCGTTCGATGGCACTGTGGGACAGGGATCGGCCGTGTCCTTCGCCGAGGATTCGATCCCTTCCTCCATATCAGTCCGAAAAATACTGGCACTCAGTGACACGACTCTCATGGCACGTGGGCTACATTGCCGCGACCATGGTGTTCCTCATCGCAGGCCGAAGGGATCAGGGATGCTCCGCAAGGTACTGGTCGCCAACCGTGGCGAGATCGCGATCCGCGCGTTCCGCGCCGGGTACGAAGTGGGCGCGCGGACGGTCGCCGTCTTCCCCCACGAGGACCGCAACTCGCTGCACCGGCTCAAGGCCGACGAGGCCTACGAGATCGGTGAGCCGGGCCATCCCGTACGGGCGTATCTCTCCGTCGACGAGATCATGCGCGCGGCCCGCCGGGCCGGCGCCGACGCCGTCTACCCGGGCTACGGCTTCCTGTCCGAGAACCCGGAACTCGCGCGGGCGTGCGAGGAGGCGGGCATCACGTTCGTCGGACCGAGCGCCCACATCCTGGAGCTGACGGGCAACAAGGCCCGCGCCGTCGCCGCCGCCCGCGCGGCCGGCGTACCGGTGCTCGGGTCCTCCGAGCCCTCCACCGACGTGGACGAACTGGTGCGCGCCGCCGACGAGATCGGCTTCCCGGTGTTCGTGAAGGCGGTCGCCGGCGGCGGCGGGCGCGGCATGCGCCGCGTCGAGGAGCCCGCGGCGCTGCGCGAGGCCATCGAGGCGGCGTCCCGCGAGGCCGCGTCCGCCTTCGGCGACCCCACCGTCTTCCTGGAGAAGGCCGTCGTCGAGCCCCGTCACATCGAGGTGCAGATCCTCGCCGACGGCCACGGCAACGTCATGCACCTGTTCGAGCGAGACTGTTCGGTGCAGCGCCGCCACCAGAAGGTCATCGAGCTGGCGCCCGCCCCGAACCTCGACCCGGAGCTGCGGGAACGCATCTGCGCCGACGCCGTACGGTTCGCCCGGGAGATCGGCTACCGCAACGCGGGCACCGTCGAGTTCCTCCTCGACCGCGACGGCAACCACGTCTTCATCGAGATGAACCCCCGCATCCAGGTCGAGCACACGGTGACCGAGGAGGTCACCGACGTCGACCTCGTGCAGTCGCAGCTGCGCATCGCCGCCGGCGCGACCCTCGCCGACCTCGGGCTCTCCCAGGAGACGGTCACCCTGCGCGGCGCCGCCCTCCAGTGCCGTATCACCACCGAGGACCCCGCGAACGGCTTCCGCCCCGACACCGGCCGCATCAGCGCCTACCGCTCGCCCGGCGGCTCCGGCATCCGCCTCGACGGCGGTACGACCCACGCCGGCACGGAGATCAGCGCCCACTTCGACTCGATGCTGGTCAAGCTCACCTGCCGGGGCCGGGACTTCACCACCGCCGTCAACCGGGCGCGGCGCGCCGTCGCCGAGTTCCGCATCCGCGGCGTCGCCACGAACATCCCGTTCCTCCAGGCCGTCCTCGACGACCCGGACTTCCAGGAGGGTCGGGTCACCACGTCGTTCATCGAGCAGCGCCCGCACCTGCTCACCTCCCGTCACTCCGCCGACCGCGGCACGAAGCTCCTCACCTATCTGGCCGACGTGACGGTCAACAAGCCGCACGGCGAACGGCCCGCCCTCATCGACCCGGCCGGCAAGATCCCGGCCGTGCCCGCCACGGAACCGCCCGCCGGTTCGAAGCAGAAGCTCGTCGAACTGGGTCCGGAGGGCTTCGCCCGCTGGCTGCGCCAGTCGCCGACCATCGGCGTCACCGACACCACGTTCCGCGACGCCCACCAGTCGCTGCTGGCGACCCGCGTCCGCACCAAGGACATGCTCGCCGTCGCGCCCGCCGTGGCGCGGACCCTGCCTCAGCTGCTCTCCCTGGAGTGCTGGGGCGGCGCCACCTACGACGTCGCCCTCAGGTTCCTCGCGGAGGACCCCTGGGAGCGGCTGGCCGCCTTCCGCGAGGCCGTGCCGAACATCTGCCTCCAGATGCTGCTGCGCGGCCGCAACACCGTCGGCTACACCCCGTACCCGACGGAGGTGACCGACGCCTTCGTGGAGGAGGCCGCGCGCACCGGCATCGACATCTTCCGCATCTTCGACGCGCTCAACGACGTGAGCCAGATGCGGCCCGCCATCGACGCCGTACGGGCCACCGGGACGGCGGTCGCCGAGGTCGCCCTCTGCTACACCTCCGACCTGTCCGACCCGGCGGAGAAGCTGTACACCCTCGACTACTACCTGCGGCTCGCCGAGCAGATCGTCGAGGCCGGCGCTCATGTCCTCGCCGTCAAGGACATGGCGGGCCTGCTGCGCGCCCCGGCCGCCACCAAGCTGGTGTCCGCGTTGCGCCGCGAGTTCGACCTGCCGGTCCACATCCACACCCACGACACCGCGGGCGGACAGCTCGCCACCTACCTCGCCGCGATCCAGGCCGGCGCCGACGCCGTCGACGGGGCCGTGGCGTCCATGGCCGGGACGACCTCGCAGCCCTCCCTGTCGGCGATCGTCGCCGCCACCGACCACTCCGACCGGCCCACCGGCCTCGACCTCAGGGCCGTCGGCGACCTGGAGCCCTACTGGGAGAGCGTCCGCAAGATCTACGCCCCGTTCGAGGCGGGCCTCGCCTCACCGACCGGGCGCGTCTACGACCACGAGATCCCCGGCGGCCAGCTCTCCAACCTGCGCACCCAGGCCGTGGCCCTCGGCCTCGGCGACCGCTTCGAGGACATCGAGGCCATGTACACCGCCGCCGACCGGATCCTCGGCCACCTCGTGAAGGTCACCCCGTCGTCGAAGGTGGTCGGCGACCTCGCCCTGCACCTGGTCGGCGCCGGGGTGGCCCCGGCCGACTTCGAGGCCACCCCCGACCGGTTCGACATCCCCGACTCCGTCATCGGCTTCCTCCGCGGTGAACTCGGCACCCCGCCCGGCGGCTGGCCCGAGCCGTTCCGCACCAAGGCCCTCCAGGGCCGCGGCGAGGCCAAGCCCGTGCGGGAGCTGACCGCCGAGGACCGCGAGGGCCTGGAGAAGGACCGGCGCGCCACCCTCAACCGGCTGCTGTTCCCCGCCCCGACCCGCGAGTTCGAGACCCACCGGCAGACGTACGGCGACACCAGCGTCCTCGACAGCAAGGACTTCTTCTACGGGCTCGGCCCCGGCAAGGAGTACGCCGTCGACCTGGAACCCGGTGTGCGGCTCCTGATCGGCCTGGAGGCCGTGGGCGAGGCCGACGAGCGCGGTATGCGCACCGTGATGGCCACCCTCAACGGCCAGCTGCGGCCCATCCAGGTCCGTGACGCCGCCGCCTCCTCCGACATCCCCGCCACCGAGAAGGCCGACCGCTCCGACCCCGGCCATGTCGCCGCCCCGTTCGCGGGAGTGGTGACCCTCGCGGTCGCCGAGGGCGACGAGGTCGAGTCCGGCGCCACCGTCGCCACCATCGAGGCCATGAAGATGGAGGCCGCGATCACCGCCCCGAAGGCCGGACGGGTGTCCCGGCTCGCCATCAACCGGATCCAGCAGGTGGAGGGCGGAGACCTCCTCGTCGAGATCCGCTGAGCGGGAACGGCGCCGCCCACGTCCGCACGGGGCGGCGCCGTCAGCCACTCCGACCGCCGGTTCGTCGCCCTGGACCCGTGGGGTCACCACGCCCTGTCGGTGCGGCGGTGGCCATGAGGGAGGCGGTGAACGGGTGCCGCGGCGCCGTCAGGACCCGGTGGGTCGGGCCCTGTTCGACGATCTGCCCCTCGTCCAGGACGGCGACGCGGTGGGCGACGGCCGCCGTGTCCAGGTCGTGGGTGATCAGGACCAGGGAGAGGTCGTCATCGCCGTCGAGGAGTCCGGTGAGGACGTCGAGGATGCCCCGCCGGGTGACGGTGTCGAGCCCGGAGGTGATCCCGTCGCAGAGGAGGACGCGCGGGTGGGCCAGGAGGGCACGGGCCAGGGCGGCGCGCTGGAGTTCACCGCCGGACAGCTGGGCCGGGCGGCGGCGCACCAGCTCCGCCGGCAGGCCCAGGCGTCAGCACGGCGTGCGCCCGCCGCTGCCCGCGCGCGTTCAGCGGGAAGTCGGCCAACGCGCTCACGGCGGCGGGTTCATGCTGTTCATGGGCGCCGCGATGTCCGTCACCGCGTTCCCGGTGCTGGCCCGCATCCTCACCGACCGCGGGATCCGCCACACCTGGCTGGGCGCCGTCGCGCTGGCCTGCGCCGCGATCGACGACGTGCCACACGCCCGGCGGCCCAGGACCTTCCGGACGCCGCCGCCCCCTACCCGATCTCGACCACCCGTGCCCAGTCCGGCGGTGAGTCCGGCACGTAGTCGGGGTCGTCCTCGTCCCAGGAGTGGCCGTGCCGAGGGAACAGGCCCACCACCGTCCGGCACGCGGGCCGGCTCGACGGCCACGGTGTCTGACCGTCGGTGAGGACCACGACGACATCGGGCCGGGGCCGCGACCGCAGCGCCCGGGCGAAGCCGCTCCGCAGATCGGTGCCCCCGCCGCCCACCAGGGGGATGCCCTCCGCCCGGCACAGCGGATGGGCGATCCGGGCCGCCGCGTCACAGGGCACCACGGTGACCAGGTCCCGTCTCCCGCCTACCGCACGGGAGATCGCGGCCACCTCCAGCAGCGCACCGCCCAGTTCGGCGTCGCTGACCGACCCGGAGGTGTCGATGATCACCGAGACCCGGGGCGGGGTCCGCCGCAGACTCGGCAGCACCGCCCCCGGCACCCCCGCCGACCGCCGGGACGGCCGGCCATAGGTGTAGTCGTCGCCCCCGCCCGCGACGGCGACCGCCGCACGCACCGCCGCGCCCAGCAACTCCCGCCACGGCTGCGGCGGATGGAACGCGTCCTCCGCCCATCGCCGCCACCCCTGCGGGGCGTGGCCCGGGCGCCCCTTGATGCCCTGGGCCACCCGGAACCGGACCCCGTCCTTCTCCTGCTCGCTCAGGCCGTGCGCCCCGTCCGGGCCGAGGTCCCACTCCCGCTCCAGCCCGTCGGCGCCGCTGCCGCAGTCCAGCCAGGCCAGATCGTTCATCAGCGGCCCGAGCCGGAACAGCCGCAGGTACTCCTCCATGAGCAGCCCCTCGCGCAGCCGCAGGGTCGCCGGCTCGACGGCGCCCTCCGGCTTGACCAGCCCGTCGCCGAACGCGTCGTCGTTGATCTCGCAGTCGGCGGCGATGTTGATCCGCAGCCGGTCCCCGCGGCCGGTCAGCCCGAGCTCCCTGGCGATCCGGTCGCCGCGCCCGTGGTGGTCGCGCAGCAGATGGGACACCTCGTGCACCCAGACGCCCGCCAGTTCCTCCACCGGTGTGCGGTCCACGAAGGCCGGGGAGACGTAGCACCGCCAGTGCGGGTCGACGGCCATGGTGGGCACCTGCCGGGACACGACGGGATGCAGCGCGAACAGCGCCGTCGCCAGATAGGGCCGCGCCCTGGCCGCCTGGAGCCGGGCCGTGAACAGCTTGTCGCGGTCCAGCGCCGCGTCGAGGCGCGCCCTCGTCGTGCCGGCGCTCATCGGCGGACCTTCGTCGCCGCGGCGGCGCGGCTCGCCGCCTCGTCCGCCCGCCGGGACAGCGCGACCACTCCGGCGAGCTGCTCGATCTCCGTCGGCACGTCCCAGTCCCCCCGGCGCAGCGAGGCGAGCGTCGTCGCGGGGACGACCACCAGATCCGGGGCGCCCGTCTCCAGCGCCCGGACCAGCAGCGCCCACGCGGCGTCCCAGCGGGACTTCTCCGGGCGCGCCCGCACGGCCGCCACCACCCCGTCGAGCACCGCCTGACGCAGATCCCCCCGGTCGGGCAGCACCGCGCCCGCCGGGTCCGCGAGCAGCTCCTCGGGGTCCGGCAGGTCCATCCGGTCCAGGCTCGCCAGCAGCTCCAGTCCCGGACCGTCGCCGACGGTGCCCCTGACCAGCAGGGACAGGACGTCGCGGGAGACCCCGGAGGCCGTGGCGAAGGCGATGAGCCGCAGGGTCATCTCCCAGCTGCGTGGCGACGGCCAGGCGCCGCCCCGCCGGCTCTCGCTGTTGGGCAGCTGGTGCACCAGCTTGGGGCGGGCCGCGAGCAGCCCGCACACCGCGCGGCGGGCGTGGTCCACGGCTTCCGGGAGCCGCTCCGGGGCGAGCCGGGGCAGGGTCGCGCGCGGCCAGGTCCCGCCGAGACCCCGGACGACGACCTCGTGGTCGTGGGTCCATTGCAGGTGCACGAACCGGTTGGCGAGCGGCGGGCTCAGCTCCCAGCCGTCGGCCGCCGAGGACCGGGGGTTGGCGGCGGCCACGATCCGCACCTCGGGCGGCAGTTGGAGCGTGCCGATCCGCCGCTCCAGCACCAGCCGCAGCAGGGCGGCCTGCACGGCCGGCGGCGCGGTCGACAGCTCGTCCAGGAACAGCAGGCCCCGCCCGGCCCGCACCAGGCGCACCGCCCAGTCCGGGGGGGCCATCGGCACCCCCTGCTCGGCGGGGTCGTCGCCCACGACGGGCAGGCCCGAGAAGTCGGACGGCTCGTGCACGCTCGCGATCACCGTCGTCAACGGCAGGTCCAGCGCGGCGGCGAGCTGGGTCAGCGCCGCCGTCTTGCCGATGCCCGGCTCACCCCACAGCAGCACGGGCAGATCGGCGGCGACGGCCAGTGTCAGCGCCTCCAGCTGGGTGTCGGGCCGGGGTTCGGTGGTCGTGTCGCGCAACAGGGTCAGCAGGGCGTCGGCGACGTCGAGTTGGGAGGCGAAGGACACCTCCGCGGAGGAGGAAACAGGGGCAAAGGGTGCGTAAGTCGTCATGGGTGATCACCTGTGGTGTGTGGTGGGGCGGGCCGGGGCCCGGAGGAAGGGGGGTGCGGAAAGGTCAGTAGAAGAGCGCGTCGCGTGAGCGGCGGGCACGGGTGGGGCGGCGGCGGTCGTCCAGACGGATGCGTTCCGGGCTGGGACCCATCAGCCCCGTCCGGTACAGCCCGTAGATGATGCGCCGCCGCGCGGCCGCCTCCAGCTCGTCCCGCAGCGGGCCGTCGCGCAGCACCGCCTCGGGACCGAGCAGACCCTCGACGACGGCCAGCGCACCGGCGGTGTCCCCGTGGTCCAGCCGTTCACGCACGCCGGACAGACCGTCCGGGCGGCGGTGCGCCCGGTCGATCGCCTGGAGGCAGGGCAGGGGAGTGCCGGTCAGCGCGACGAGCAGTTCCTCCCGCCGGATCTCGTCCGGATCGTGGTCCAGCGGCGCGAGCACCCCGTCGACCAGCCCGATCCGGTGCCGTTCCCCCCGGCACTCCACGACACGCGGTTCCCCGGCGGGGTCCGCCGCCCGGGGCGGCCCGACGGGCACATGTCCGGGTACCAGCGCCGAGGCGACCAGCGGATGCAGCCGGTCGGCGTCGATCGCCCCGGAGCGCAGCAACTCCAGATCGGGCGGTACCCAGGTCGCCGCGTCGGGCAGCACCGGCAGGGGAAGGGCGGCGCCGTCCCCGTCGGACGCCACCTCGATCCGCGGGGCGGGCGATCCGGCGCCGTCCGGACCGTCGTCGAGGTGCAGGAGCAGCCGGCGCCGCGCCCCGAGCCGTACGAGGACGGGCCCGCCGGACCGGCCCTCGGCGGCCAGCACGATCCGTGCCTCGTCCGCCCACCGGCCCACGGCACAGCCGTACTCCGCTGGCACGGCCCCCGACGCCTCCCCGCCCGCCAGGACCGGGCCGTCCGCGGACGGCTGGCCGGCCCCGGAACGCGGGCGCAGCTCGGGGGCCCTGCGGGCGTCCCACAGATGCCGGTGCAGATCGAGTCGGTAGCGGCGGCTGGGCCGGGGATGCGGGTGGCGGCACGCGTCGGGCGCCGCGCGGGCCCCGGCGGATCCGTCCCACAGCGCGAGCTCGATCCGCTGGCCGGCGTCCGCCCAGGCGGGCGGGGTCCGCACCACGAGGTGCACCGGGTACGGGCCCGCGCGCCCCTCGGCGCCGTACCGGGCCAGTGTGATCGTCAGCCCCGGCCGCAGCAGCCCGTCGGGGGCGATCCTCGGCAGGTGCCAGCGCAGCAGGTCCGGAGCGAGATGCCGCAGGTCGGCCCGTAGCCGGGCGGCGACATCCTGGCCGTGGCGCAGGGCGACGGTACGCGGATGGAGGTCGAGGTCGATGCCGGCGGCGGCACAGGCCCCTGCCCAGTCGCCGACCTCGCGGCGGGCGGTGGCGGTCTCGATCATCGACGGCGGCACGGCGAACCGGCGCACGCGCGACCAGAAGGAGAGTCGGGAATCCCCGTTCGCGACATGAGTGAGCATCAGCACTCACCTTGCGCGGACGGGACCCCCATTCTGTCAACGGAATGAGTCGTCATCGCGGTGAGCATAGCCCTCACCGTCCGCACGCCGGTACAGGTTTTCGACCCGCGGTTGCCCCGGGTGGCGATCCGAGTGGTGACCTGAGTGGCCCGAGTGGTGAGGGGCATGGCGCGGGCGTACGGTCGAACAACGGACGCATGAGTGGGCCTTCCGTCCACGTTCCGCCGATCAGTGCCGAGCGACATGCCATGAGCAGCGATCCTCAGTCGACCTCCCCAGTAGAGACCACCACCCGGGAATCAGGTGGTGGAGGGAGCGCGATGGCGCTGCTGGTGATCGCCTCCTGCCAGCTGATGGTCGTCCTCGACATCACGATCGTGAACATCGCGCTGCCGGACATCCAGCGCTCCCTGGACTTCTCCACCACCAGCCTGGCCTGGGTGGTGAACGCCTACACGCTCACCTTCGGCGGTCTGCTGCTGCTCGGTGGCAGGGCCGGTGACATCCTCGGCCGACGCCGCGTCTTCATCTTCGGCGTCCTGCTGTTCGTCCTGGCCTCCCTTCTGGGGGGCCTCGCCCAGAACGCCGGTCAACTCCTCGCCGCCCGAGCCCTCCAGGGTGTCGGCGGCGCCATCGCGTCCCCCACCTCCCTCGCCCTGATCAGCACGACCTTCCGCGAAGGCCCCGAACGCAACCGGGCGTTCGGCGTGTTCGCGGCGGTCTCGGCGGGCGGCGGCGCGATCGGGCTGCTCGCGGGGGGTGTCCTCGTGGAGTGGCTCAACTGGCGGTGGGTGCTGTTCGTCAACGTGCCGATCGGCCTGCTCATCGTGCTCGCCACTCCCCGCTGGATCCGGGAGTCCGAGCGGCACCCCGGCCATTTCGACGTCACCGGCGCGCTGACCTCCACCGCGGGCATGGTGCTCCTGGTGTACGGGTTCATCCGCGCCGCCCAGGAGGGTTGGCGGGACGCGCTGACGCTGGCGTCGTTCGCGGGCGCCGTGGTCCTCCTCCTGCTGTTCGTCCTGGTGGAGAAGCGTTCCCGGCAGCCGATCACGCCGCTCCACATGTTCGCCGACCGCAACCGCGCGGGCACGTACGGCATCATGCTGTGCCTCGCCGCCGCCATCTTCGGCATGTTCTTCTTCCTGACCCTCTTCGTGCAGAACGTGCTGGACTTCAGCCCGTTGGCCACCGGGTTCGCGTTCCTGCCGGTCAGCGCGGTGATCGCGATCGGCGCCGGGCTGGCGTCGCGGTTCCTGCCCGTGTACGGGCCCAAGCCGTTCATGGTGGTGGGCGCGATCCTCGCGGCGGCCGGCCTGGGCTGGCTGACCCTGACCGACGTGCACTCCACGTACGCGGGCAGCGTCCTCGGCCCGATGCTGGTGTTCAGCCTGGGCATGGGCATGGAGTTCGTCTCCCTGACCCTGATGGCCCTGTCCGACGTCGCCACCCAGGAGACCGGCGCGGCCTCCGGGCTCCTCAACGCCACCCAGCAGGTCGGCGGTTCCCTGGGCCTGTCCATCCTCGTCACCATGTACGGCACGGCCAGCAGGAACGAGGCGGAGGACCAGATCCCCCGCTTCCTCTCCCAGGCCACCCCGCTCGAACGCCTCCAGTTCGAACGCACCGGCCAACTCCCGCCGCCCTACAGCGACGAGATCCTCACCGCCGGCGTCTCGGCCGCGTTCGTCATGGCCGCGATCTTCACGGTGATCGCCGCGCTCATAGCCGTCCTCGCCATCCAGGTCCGCCCGTCCGACCTGGAACGACTCAAGGGGGACGGGGCGGGACCGGGTGGCGCGGCGTAGGTACAACGGCAAGGTCTGCAAGGCCAGGTGGGGGACGAAGGGCAGTGCTCCGGGCACCGGGGCCGACTCCGACCATGAGCCCTGGAAGCTGATCGGCAGCGCCGGCTGACCGTTCGCGGCGCCGGAGGGCGCCCGCCGTCATGGGACGGCGGAGCCGAAGCACCACGGGCCGGGGCGAGCGGTGACACCGCTCGCCCCGGCCCGCGGCGCGGGGATCATGCCGACGCGCAGGCGGCTCCGTTGAGCGAGAACGCCGTCGGTGCCGGGTTCGTGCCGCCCCTGCCGGCCGTGAAGCCGAGGGTGGCGGAGCCCGACGCCGGGATGTTCGCGGTGTAGGGGGCCGAGGTCACGGTGACGTCGGCGCCGCTCTGCGCCACGGTGCCGCCCCACAGGTTGGTGACCCGCTGGCTGTCGGGGAACGACCAGCGCAGGGTCCAGCCGTTGACCGCCGAGGCGCCGGTGTTGCGGATGACGATCTCGCCCTGGAAACCGCCGGGCCACTCGTTCGTCACCCGGTAGCCGACGGAGCAGGACGCCGTAGTGCCGCCGGACGGTGTCGTGACGCTCACCGTGCCGGAGCGCGGCGAACGGTTCCCGGCCGCGTCACGGGCGTAGACGGCGAACACGTACGACGTCGACGGCGCCAGCCCGGTGAGGGTGGCGGACGTGCCGGTGGTGGTCGTCACCGGTGTCTCCGTCGTGCCGTTGACGCGGACCACGTCGTAGCCGGTGACACCGGTCGCGTCGGTCGCGGCGGCCCAGGCCAGCCTGGCCGACGACGAGGTCACCGACGACGCGGTCGGGGTACCTGGGGCGGTCGGGGGAGTGGTGTCGCCGCCGCCGGAGGAGGCGTAGATCGCGGCCTCCTTCGAGGTGGCGGCGATACCGTTCGCACCCTCGAAGAGTCGCCGGCCCCAACTGGTCAGCTGGTTCGGGTCGAAGTTCGTGACCAAGTCCAGATACTCGACGCCGCCGCCGTTGCCGCTCCACGACCAGCCCAGATAGCCGAGGCCGAGCTGCTGGGTGGTGGCCAGGATGGTGTCCTCGTCGGGGTTGCCGTCCGAGTGGTCGTGCCCGAACTCGCCCACCACGATGGGGAGTTTCGCGGCGACGAAGCGGCCCAGGTAGTCGGTGATCTCGGCGGCCGTGTCGAAGACGCCGTACATGTGGATCGAGAAGATCGTGTTGGCGTCCGGGTCGGCGGCGAAGACCGACGCCGCGTTGTCACGCATCGTGAACGCCCAGTCCTGGCCCCAGTTGGGGGCGTCCACCATGATCGTGTGCTGGAAGCCGGCGGCGCGCAGCTTCTGGATCGCCGCCTTGGTGTCGGCGGTCCAGCCCGCGTAGTTGTTGTTGCCGTACGGCTCGTTGCCGATGTTGACGATGACGTAGTCCTCCTGACCGGCCAGCGCGCTCTGCACACTGATCCAGTAGTCGGCGGCCCGTGACAGCGTGACGGCTCCGCTCTGCTCGCCGTAACCCGTGGTGTCGTGCACCTCCAGGACGCAGACGAGCCGGTTCTGCTTGCACCGCGCGACCACGCTCGCCACCTCCGCGGTGTCGTTGCGCGTCCACCGGTCACCGCTGGAGAGCACCACGCGCGCCGTGTTGGCGCCCTTGGCCTTGATGTGCGACAGGGAGCTGGTCTGGTTCGCGTACCAGGTGTGGGCGTGGTTCACGCCCCGCATCACGAAGTCGTTGCCGGAGCGCTCCAGCAGCCGGCCGTTCTGGATGCGGAAACCGGTGGGCGCGGCCTGCGCGGACGGGCCGGTCGCCAACAGGGGCAGCAGCAGCCCGAGGAGGGCCGCGGCCACTGTGGCCACACGGCGGACGGTCGGCGTACGGGTTCTCATCGCGGCTCCAGGTGAGGTGGGGGTGGGGAGAAGGGGGGCGTGAGGGTCGTCCGTCGGTGTGTGTGGGGGGCGGTGCGGGACGGCCGTCACCCGGCGGCGGACGGCGCCGCCGTCCGGGCGACGGCCGCTACGGGCCCCGGCCCGCATCGTTCGGCGGGGCCCACCGTCATCTGCCGGCGACGCCCCTCGCCGTGCAGGTGACGGTCGCCGACGGTGTCCCGGAGGTCGTCGAGGTGTCGGCGATGAAGCCGAACGTGGTGCGGGCGCCGGGGGCGAGCGTGCCGTTCCAGTGGGCGTTGGTGACGGTGGCCGTCCCGTCGGCCGCCGTGCTCATCGTGCCGTTCCAGACCTGGGTCAGCCGGGCCCCTCCGGCCGGTACGACGGTCGCGGTCCAACCCGGGACGGCAGAGGCGGACGTGTTGGTCACCGTCACCTCGCCCTGGTAGCCGCCCTGCCAGACGTTGACGGCACGGAAGGCCGTGGTGCACGGCCCGTCGCCCGGGTCACCGGGGTCGCCGGAGCCCGGCTCCAGCAGGGCACTCAGCGCCGGGTACCAGCGGGCGGCGATCTTGTTGTCGCCGGTCGCGTTCGGGTGCACCCCGTCATAGGTGTGGGCGGCCGTGTCGAAGCCGGTCCATTGGTCGACGACGGTCACCGGCGAGCGGCTGGTGGTCGTCGCCTGTGCCCAGGCCGGGATCCGCGCGTTGAAGTCGACGACGCGCTGCGCGCAGCCCGCGCAGGTGCTGGGGTTCATGGGGATGATCTGGGCGACGAGGATCCTCATGTCGGGGTTGGAGGCCCGCATCTGCCCGACGAGCTTGGTGTAGGCGGCGAGGATGCGGTCGGGGGAGACGCCGCTCCACACATCGTTCGTGCCGAAGTGCATGACAACGATGTCCGGAAGGGTCGCGGCGAGCCGTGCGGGCAGCAGGTTCCGGTCCGCCACGTCGGTGACGAGTTCGCCGCCGTGGCCCTCGTTGTCGCCGTCGTGGGCCTGCCCGCAGCCCTGGGGGCCGAGGGTGCCGACGAAGTCGATGTCCGTGTAGCCGGCGCTTCGCAGCCGGTTCCACAGCACGGCTCTCCAACAGCCGGGCGAGCCGGTGATGGAGTCGCCGAGCGGCATGATGCGCACCGGATCGGCGGCCGGTCCCTTCGCCGTGGCGGCTGAGGCCGGCGGCGCGAGGGGGAGGGTGAGGGGAAGGAGCAGGGCGGCCGACAGGCCGAGAAGCGGAAGGATCCGGGTGGGGGAGTGGCGGGTGCTGCGCATGGTGTTCCCTTCCCTGGTGAGATGGGAGCGCTCCCATGGGAACATGCCACTGTTGTCATTTACGCGTCAAGACGTGTGCGTTGTACGGTCCAATTCCCTTGTGATCAAAGGCAGTTGACCCTCTTAGAAAACGATCACCTCTTCGGTGCCGTGTGACGCGTTCCTTCGTTCACATTCGCATCTCCTTCAACACCCCCCACTTCGAACGGAGTTCGTGTGACCAGACCACGTGTCCCGGCATGGACGGGCGGCGCCCTGGCCGCCGTCCTGCTCGTGACCACCCCGAGCGGGTTATCCGCCGCGGCCACCCCCTCCAACCCCTCCAATCCCTCCACCTCCTCGACTCCCTCCGCCCCGGCAGCCACCCCCGCCTCCCCGGCGGTGGACGGAGCCGTCTCGCTCAAGGGCAAGCGGTTCACCCTCGTCACCGGCGACGTCGTGACCGTCGGCGCCGAACGGGGCGAGCCCCGCGTCGACATCGAGCCCGGCGAGGGCCGCGAGGGCATCGGCTTCGTCCGTCGGGGCAGCGGCGCCGACCTCCAGGTCATCCCCATGGACGTGGCGCCGCTGGTCGCCACCGGCGCCGTCGACGACCAGCTCTTCGACCTCGGCGCCCTGCACCGCTTCGGCTACGACGACGGTGCCCTCGGCGACCGGGGCCTGCCCCTCATCGTCCGCCACCGCGGCCCCCGGCTGCCCGCCGCCACCCGCGCCGATGCGCTGCCCGGGAAGACGGTGGCGCTGGAGTCGATCGACGCCACCGCCGTGACCCTGCCCGAGAACGACCGCGGCGCCCTGTGGCGGACGCTCACCACCTCCGAGGACGGCGCCGACCCCGCACTCGCGCCCGCCGTGCGGAAGGTGTGGCTGGACACCCCCGTCGAGCT
Organism: Streptomyces sp. NPDC030296; assembly: GCF_055572815.1. Classification (NCBI taxonomy): domain Bacteria; kingdom Bacillati; phylum Actinomycetota; class Actinomycetes; order Kitasatosporales; family Streptomycetaceae; genus Streptomyces; species Streptomyces sp. NPDC030296. Next base: position 161,175 of record NZ_JBVICQ010000005.1, on the reverse strand, counting down.
CACCGGCGAAGGGAGCGCGGCCGACGAACCGGAGGCCACCCCGGACGGCGACGTCGCGGTCTCCGACCCGGTCGGGCAGATCAACGCCAAGGGCCTCAGAGCGCGCGGCCTCGACGGCCGTGGCGTCAAGGTCGCCGTGATCGACACCGGGGTGCGCGCCACCCACCCCGACCTGGAGCGGCGGGTCTCCAAGGCGGAGAACTTCATCTCCTGGGACGACGAGAAGAGCGACATCGACGGCCACGGCACCCATGTCGCCGGATCATCGCCGGGACGGGCGCCGCGTCCGACGGCCGGTACGCCGGTGTCGCGCCCGGCGCCGAGATCCTGAGCGCCCGTGTGCTGTCCGGCCCGATCGGCTCCGTCTCCCACGTCATCGACGGTATGGAGTGGGCGGCCGACGAGGGCGTCGACATCGTCAACATGTCCCTAGGCGCACGGGCGTTGAGCGACGGCACCGACCCCTGGTCGCTGGCCACCGACGCCCTGCTGGAGCGCGGTGTGCTGCCCGTGGTGGCCGCCGGCAACGACGGACCCCGCTCCTACACGGTCTCCCCGCCGGCGGCCGCCGAGGGCGCGCTGGCCGTGGGCGCGGCCGGCGGTGACGACGCCGTCGCGAGCTTCTCCAGCCGTGGCCCCCTCTTCGGCGACCACAGCGTCAAGCCCAACATCAAGGCTCCCGGTGTCGCCGTGACGGCGGCCCGCGCCAAGGACACCCCCATCGGTGACGTCGACCCGGCCGGCCCCGAGGGCCCCGTCGACGACGCCTACACCCGGCTGTCCGGTACGTCCATGGCCTCGCCCGCCGTCGCCGGTGCCGCCGCCCTCGTGATGCAGGCCCACCCCGACTGGACGCCCCGGCAGGTGGCCCTCGCCCTGGTGTCCAGCGCCCGGCCCGGTGCCGGCGAGAGCGTCTACGACCAGGGCTCCGGACTGGTCGACGCCGAACGGGCGGTGGACCAGCGGGTCACGGCCACGTCGTCCGCCCTGGACTTCGGCCGGCTGTCCTGGCCGCGCGCCGCGGAGGACACCCGGCGCAAGGTGTCCTTCACCAACGAGACCGCCGAGGACATCACCCTCGACCTCACCCTCGACGTGAAGTCCACCCGTGGGAACCTGCCCACCACTCTGCTCGCCCTGGCCGAGGACCGGGTGGCCGTCCCCGCCGGGGGCACGGCCTCCGTGGCCGTCGAGTTCCACGACAACGGCATCCGCACGGGCGGCGCCCTCTCGGCCCTGCTGACCGCCGCGTCCGGCTCCACGGCCGTACGCGTCCCGGTCGGCCTCAGTCTCGAACCCGAGAGCCACCAGCTCACCCTCAACCTCCGTGACCACCTGGGCGAGGGCGCCGACGGCATCTCCCTCGTGGACCTCCTGCCGCTCGACCGGTCCCTGGAGCCGTTCGAGGAGCCGCAACTGGCCACCCTCGGCTCGAAGATCGAGGTCCGGGTCCCCGCGGGCACCTACGCCGTCTCGGCGTTCATCGGCCGCCACGAGGACGACTCGTACTGGTTCGACAGCGACATCGTCCTCGCCGGTGAGCCCCGCGTCCGCGTCGACAAGGCGACCGAACTGACCCTGGGCGGCACTGCGGCACGCAGACTCGCCCACAAGGTCGACGACCGCGAGGCCGAGAACATCTACCGCCAGGTCGGGGTCGCCCAACGGCAGGCGAAGGCCCCGGCGGGGGAGCGCGGCCCTCTCTCCCTCCACACCGACGTGCAGTTCAGGCACCGGGCGCCCGACTGCTGGGCGGTGCCGTCCAGGACCCGCGCCAAGGGCAACCGGTACACGGCGTACTTCCGCGAGGACCTCGCCGAGGGCTATCTGTACGGAAAGGCGCCCGACGGCGCCCCCGGCGACGGCGAGTACTCCTACCCGACGGCCACCGGGCCGGTGTACCACCTCGCAGCCTTCCGCGAGGGCCGCGTCCCGGCCGACCTCACCGGACGGGTCAGGGACTCCCAGCTCGCGCGAACCAAGGCGCGCTACCACGCCGCCGAGCGGACCGGTGACTTCGACGGGCCCTTCCCACTGAAGTCGAAGCTGGCCACCGCGACCGTGAAGGGCGTTCCGGTCGGCGGACGACGTGTCAACGTCCCCTCGCCCGGCACCCGTACCGAGTTCTTCACCGCGTCCGAGGACGTCGCCTGGGCGCAGGAGCTGCGGTGGGGCTGGCAGAACGCGGACAGCTTCGACCCGCTGGAGCACCGGGCGCTGCTCACCCGGCCCGAGGTCTTCCGGCCCGGCCCCCGCACCGAGCACTGGAACCGTCCGGCGGGCGCCCCCGCACTCGCGCCCGACGGCCGCCGGCTCACCCGGACCGGGGACACCGTCACCGTGGACCTGCCGCTCGGCGGCGACTCCGACCCGAGGCACCTGTTCACCAGCGACGATCTGTACGCCACCTACTCCTACACCCTCAGCCGCGGCGGCGAGCAGCTCGGCAAGAGCCGCGACGGTGCGGAGGAGTTCCCGCGGAACACCGCCCTCGCGGCCTGGGAGGTGCCGGCGGACACCGGGACGTACACCCTCAGGGCCCACGCCGACCGCGGCCAGTGGAACGCCGTGAGCACCGAGGTCGACGGCGTGTGGACGTTCCGCTCGGGGCGGACCGCCGAAGGGACGACGGCCGCGCTGCCGCTGACCGGTGTGCGGTTCGCGCCGCCGGTCGACACGTGGTCCCGTGTCGCGGACCGCCGTACGGTCGCCGTGCCGTTCACGCTCCAGCGGACCGGTGACCAGGCACGGGGGCGGGTGCGTGCGCTGACCGTCGAGGCGTCCTTCGACGGCGGTGCGACGTGGCGGCGGGTGCCGGTGGTGAAGAACCGGGCGCTGATCGCGCATCCCTCGCTCGCCACGCTGCCCGCCGAGCATCTCGACCGCAACGGGCACGGCTCCGTCAGCCTCAGGGTCAAGGGCACCGACCGGGCGTCGACCTTCGCGATCACCGTGAAGAACGCGTACAAGCTCAAGAAGTCCTGACCCGGCCGACCGCCGGAGGGCCGCCGCACCCGAGAGCGGCCGGCTCTCCGACGGTCTCTCACCGCTTCGGCGCCCCCGCGCGCAGGGCGTCCATGACGAGATCCAACAGACGGCCGGCCCGGGCCTGCCAGTCCTCGCTCGGGCCGATCTGCCAGAGCCCCGCGATGGCGAGGAAGAAGTCGTCCGCGCTCACCCCGGGCCGGATGGTGCCGGCCTCCTCGGCCGCGCGCAGCAGCACCTCGGCGGCCGCGAGCACCGGGGCGGGGCCAGGTTTTCCGGGGCTTCCCGGGGCCCCCGCGGCCTGCCGGATCGCGTCCGCGAGCCCGACCTTGGTGAGGGCGAACCGGGCCAGATGGTCCATCCACTCCCGCAGCGCCCGGTCCGGCGGGTGGACCGCGAGCAACTCGGCCGCACTGTCGGCGACCTGCTGCATCTCATGCCGGTAGAGCTCCAGGACGAGAGCCTCGCGGTTCGGGAAGTGGCGGTAGAACGTGCCCTGCCCGACGCCCGCCTTCTTGGCTATGGCGTTCAGCGGCGCGTCCGCGCACCGGGTCAGTTCCTCCAGGGCGACCGCCAGGATGCGCTCGCGGTTCCGTCGCGCGTCGGAGCGCAGAGGCGGGTCCTTCTCCTCTGTCACGCGTCCTCCTCACCGGCCCCTGGCCGGAATCCGTCCTTGTTGATCCGGACACCTGTCCGTTAGGTTGTCCGGGTAGACGGACACCTGTCCGCTTGCTGCATCCTAGCGCTGCCGTCGCGCCGCGCGGCACTCTACCGCCCCTGTCCTCGCACACCTCTGCCTGCCGGAGCCTGCCTCGGGCGCGTTCCGGATACGCGAAAGAAGGCTGTTCATGTCCTCAGCCCCCTCCTCGACGTACAGCGCCGTCACCCTGACCGTCAACGGCGAGAAGCACACGCTGACCGTCGACCACCGCACCACCCTGCTCGACGCCCTGCGCGAGCGCCTCGACATGACCGGGACCAAGAAGGGCTGCGACCAGGGGCAGTGCGGTGCCTGCACCGTCCTCGTCGACGGGCGCCGGAACGTCTCCTGCCTCCAACTGGCCGTGGCGGCCGAGGGCCGGGAGATCACCACCATCGAAGGGGTCGCCGAGGGCGACCGGCTGCACCCGGTGCAGGAGGCGTTCCTCGAACTGGACGGCTACCAGTGCGGCTACTGCACCCCCGGCCAGATCTGCTCCGCGATCGCGGTGATCGAGGAGCACGCGGCGGGCTGGCCCAGCGCCGCCACCGACGACGTACGGCCCGAGGCCGGCCCACCACCCCTCACACCGGAGGAGATCCGGGAGCGCATGAGCGGCAACCTCTGCCGCTGCGGCGCGTACGTGTCCATCGTGGAGGCCGTGGCCCGCGCCGCCGCCGACCGCTCGGCCGCCAAGGAGGTCGCCGCGTGAGGGAGTTCGACTACCGGCGCGCCCATGACGTCCCCGGCGCCCTCGCCCTGCTCGACGCCGACCCGGAGGCTCGCTTCCTCGGCGGCGGCACCAACCTCGTCGACCTGATGAAGACCGGCGTGGAACGGCCCGCCCGGCTCGTCGACGTCCGTGACCTCCCGCTGGACCGCGTCGAGTCCACCCCCGACGGCGGGCTGCGGATCGGCGCGACCGTCACCAACAGCGACCTCGCCGCCCACCCCGAGGTCCGCCGCCGCTACCCGGCGCTGACGCAGGCCGTCCTCGCCGGCGCCTCCGGACAGCTGCGCAACATGGCCACCGTCGGCGGCAACCTGCTCCAGCGCACCCGCTGCGGCTACTTCGCCGACGTCACCAAACCGTGCAACAAGCGCGTGCCCGGCAGCGGTTGCCCCGCGATGGAGGGCGAGCACCACAACCACGCCGTCCTGGGCGCCTCCGAGCACTGCGTGGCCACCCACCCCTCCGACATGGGCGTGGCCCTGGCGGCCTTCGACGCCGTCGTGTCCTACGAGACCCCGGACGGGCCGGGCGAGCTGCCCTTCGCCGACTTCTACCTGCCGGTCGGCGACACCCCGCACCGGGAGACGGCCCTGCCGCCCGGCGCGCTGATCACCGGCGTCACCCTGCCGCCCGCGCCCGTCGCCGCCCGCTCCCGCTACCGCAAGGTACGCGAGCGCGCCTCGTACGCCTTCGCCATCGGCTCCGTCGCCGCCGCCCTCGACGTCCGTGACGGCGTCGTGCACGACGTGCGTCTGGCCTTCGGAGCCGTCGCCTCCCGGCCCTGGCGGGCCCGTACCGCCGAACGCGTCCTCATCGGCGCGACGGCCGACGCCGAGACCTTCGCCGCCGCCGCGGACGCCGAACTGGCCGCCGCCCGGCCCCTGCCCCACAACGCCTACAAGGTGACCCTGATGCGCAACCTCGTCGTGGCCGAACTGACCCGACTCACCGAGGAGGCCGCCCGATGACCACCGCCCCCGCCGCCCGCCACCGGGCCGTCGGCAGCCCGCACACCCGCGTCGAGGGCCGCGACAAGGTCACCGGAGCCGCCCGCTACGCGGCCGAGATCCCCTTCACGGGACTCGCCCACGGCTGGCTCGTGCTCTCCACCGTCGCCCGCGGCCGGATCCGCGGCCTCGACACCGCGCCCGTGCTGGCGATGCCCGGCGTCCTGGCCGTCCTGCACCACGGCAACGCCCCGCGCGTCGAGACCGACTACCCCGGCCTCATGGGCACCGAGCCGGACCCGACCACCGCCGTCTTCCAGCACGACCGGGTGCCCCACCTGGGCTGGCCGGTGGCGCTGGTCGTGGCCGAGACCTCCGAGCAGGCCAGGGAGGCCGCCGAGTCGCTCGTCGTGCACTACGACCAGGAGCCGCACGACATCGAGTTCGCCGCCGACCACCCGCGGGCGTACCCCGCGGCAGGCTTCGGTCCGGCGACCACGGAGAAGGGCGACCTGGAGGCCGAACTCGCCGCGTCCGCCGTCGTCGTGGACGCCGAGTACACCACCCCCGAGGAGCACCACAACCCGATGGAGCCCCACGCGGCGACCGCCCGCTGGGAGGACGGCCGCCTGGAGGTCGTCGACTCCAACCAGAGCACCATGTGGGTCGCCGGGGAACTCGCCAACCTCTTCTCGCTCGACCCGTCCGCCGTGCGCGTGCGCTCGGAGCACGTCGGCGGCGGCTTCGGCAGCAAGGGCGTCCGCGCCCACCAGGTGGCCGCCGTCATGGCCGCGACCGTCCTCCAACGCCCTGTTCGGGTCGCCATGACCCGCCGTCAGATGTTCTCCCTCGCCGGCTACCGCAGCCCCACCGCCCAGCGGATCAGGCTCGGCGCCGACGCGGACGGACGGCTGCGCGCCCTGGAACACCGCTGTCTGAGCCTCACCTCCACGGTGCACGAGTTCATCGAGCCGGGCAGCGGGCCGTCACGCGTGATGTACGACGCCGACGCCCACCACACCGTGAACAGCATCGTTCGCCTCGACATCGGGACCCCGACCTGGATGCGCGCGCCGGGCGAGGCGCCGGGCTCGTTCGCTTTGGAGTCCGCGTTCGACGAACTCGCCGAGAAGCTCGGCGTCGACCCGATCGAGCTGCGTCTGCGCAACGAGCCCGAGCGCGGCCCCGCGTCGGGTCTGCCCTTCGCCGGCCGCAACCTGGCCGCGTGCCTGCGTGAGGGCGCCCGCCGGTTCGGCTGGGCCGACCGTGACCCGCGCCCCGGAGTCCGCCGCGACGGACGCTGGCTGCTCGGCACCGGCACGGCGGCGGCCTCCTTCACCGCGGGCGCCGGGCCCTCCACGGCGGCCGTCACGGCCGAGGCCGACGGCACCTTCACCGTGCGGATCAACGCGGCGGACATCGGCACCGGTGCGCGCACCGCGCTCACCATGGTCGCCGCCGACGCGCTGGAGGTCACGCCGGACCGTGTCCGGGTGCGGATCGGCGACAGCGACTTCGGCCCGGCCATGATCGCCGGCGGCTCCACGGGCACCCGCTCCTGGTCCTGGGCGATCAACCTCGCCGCCGCCGAACTACGGGAACGGCTCACCCCCGGCGGCACCGTACCGCCCGAGGGCATCACCGTCCGCTCGGACACCACCGCCGCTCTCGGCGCCCTCGCGCAGAAGGAACGGCACTCCTACGGCGCCCAGTTCGCCGAGGTCGCCGTCGACCCCGCCACCGGCGAGGTCCGCGTCCGCCGTATGCTCGGCGTCTTCGCGGCCGGGCGGATCGTCAACCCGCTCACCGCGCGCAGCCAGTTCACCGGCGGCATGATCTGGGGCATCTCCATGGCCCTGCACGAGGAGGCGGTACGGGACCGGGCCACCGGCGGCCACTACGGCGCCGATCTCGCCGCCTACCACGTGGCCGCGCACGCCGACGTGCCCGCCGTCGAGGCGCACTGGGTGGAGGACCACGACCCGGACGACCCCGTCGGGATCAAGGGCATCGGGGAGGTCGGCATCGTCGGCGCCGCCGCGGCCGTCGCCAACGCGGTCTGGCACGCGACCGGTGTACGCCACCGCCACCTGCCCATCCGGCCCGACCGGGTCCTCCTCGCGGGAGCCCCGGATGCTTGACCTCGCCGCCGAGCTGCACCGCTGGGCCGAGGAGGGGCGGGACTTCGCCGTCGCCACCGTCGTCTCCGTCGGCGGCAGCGCGCCCCGGGAGCCCGGGGCCGCGCTCGCCGTCGACAGCGAGGGCACGGCCATCGGCTCGGTCTCCGGTGGGTGCGTGGAGGGCGCGGTGTACGAGCTGTGCCGGCAGGCTCTCGCGGACGGTGAGGCGGTCCTCCAGCGGTTCGGGTACAGCGACGAGGACGCCTTCGCCGTCGGGCTGACCTGCGGTGGTGTGATCGACATCCTGGTCACGCCGGTCACCCGGGCCGCCGAGGACGCCCCGGTGTTCCGGTCGGCGCTCGCGGCCGTCGCCGGGGACGGGGCGGCCGCCTTCGTGCGGGTCGCCCGGGGCCCGGCCGAACTCCTCGGCAGGGCCCTGCTCGTACGGCCCGACGGGGGGTACGAGGGCGGGCTCGGCGGCCACCCCGAGCTGGACGGGACGGCCGTGGCCGAGGCCCGGGCGATGCTGGACGCCGGGCTCACCGGCACCGTCGACCTGTCACCGGACGGATCGCACTGCCCCGGCGGGCTCACCCTCCTCGTGGAGTCGTCCGTCCCGCTGCCCCGGATGATCGTGTTCGGCGCGATCGACTTCGCCTCGGCGCTGGTCCGCGCGGGCAAGTTCCTCGGCTACCACGTGACCGTGTGCGACGCCCGTCCCGTCTTCGCCACCAGGACCCGCTTCCCGGAGGCCGACGAGATCGTCGTGGACTGGCCGCACCGCTACCTCGGGCGCACCGAGACCGACGCGCGCACCGTCCTGTGCGTGCTGACGCACGACGCCAAGTTCGACGTGCCCCTGCTGAGGACGGCGCTGCGGATGCCGGTCGCGTACGTCGGCGCGATGGGCTCCCGGCGCACGCACGCCGACCGGGAGCGCCGGTTGCGCGAAGTGGGCCTGAGCGTGCGGGAGCTCTCCCGGCTCAGGTCCCCGATCGGGCTCGATCTGGGGGCCCGTACGCCCGAGGAGACGGCCCTGTCCATCGCGGCGGAGATCGTCGCCAGCCGGCGCGGCGGCACGGGCGTACCGCTGACCGGATCGGGCACTCCCATCCACCGGGCGGCGGGGGAGCGGGGAGCCGTGGCGGCGGCCTGAGCGGTGGGAGCGGTCCGGCGCCCGCACCGCGCGGGTGCCCACGCGGGACTGAACACCTGAGTATCCGGAGCGCCGCGAATGAGTACGCGGTCAGGTGCCGGGCCGCCCCCACCGCTGGTGCACTGTCGTCATGGACACGCACACCCCGCGCCCGCGCCCCCTCCGGCACGTCACCGCCACGGCCACCGCCACCGGCTCGGCCCTCGCCGTGGTGCTGATCCCGCTGGTGGTCGGCGCGTTGGTGGCCCGGCAGCTCGGCGGTGACCCGATGGCGTCCGTCAACGCGCTCATCGCGGGCGGCGGTGAGCGGGCCAGGCTCTCCCCGGATCAGCTGCCGGTCCTGCGGACCCTGCGCACGGCGCCCCGCAGGACGGTCGGCCGGCTGACCCGTCGGCAGCTCCTGAACCGTGGCGCGCGCGATGACTCGACGACCGGTCACGTCATCTCGCGCTGAGCCGGGTTGGCCATTTTTCGATCTCCCGTACGAGTTCTGGTTCGAGTTTCAAGCAAATCTTGGGGATTTCGTGTAGAAGACAGTGAGAACTCCGGAAGACCGTTCGAAGTGAGTGCGCGCGTGAGTGAACCGACAGGCCCTGTCTGCCCCCAGTGCGGTACGCCCCGGGCGGCGGACGGCACCCCGGCCTGTTCCTGCGCAGAGCAGGCGTCCGAGGCCCACCGCGACTCCCGAACGACGCAGGCGGCGGCCGCCGAGGACTTCGACCCCGTACGGATACGGCCGTTCGTGAAGGTCGGCGACGACCCTGCCGGCGCCCACGACACGGCCGCCGCACCCGACTCCTCCGGCGCACCCGACGTCCACGACACCGTCGGCCTCCACGACCCGGCGTACGCGTCCGACATCCCCACGGAGGAGCTGCCTGCTCATGCCGAGTACCCGGGGGCGCCGGGTACCCCGGACGAGCGGCTCGCCGTCGGAACCGGCCGTCCCGAGGGCGGGCGGCGACGCCGAAGAGCGCTCGCGGTGGGGGCCGGAGCCGCCGCGGTGGCCGCCCTGGTGGCGGCCGGCCTCGTGAGCGGCCTCTTCTCGTACGACGCGCCCGAACGGGACGGCTCCCTGCCGGACGAGGTCCGGGCCCGGCTCCCGGAAGCGGCCTCCCAGGCATCCGAGGAGGACACGACCCCGACGCCCACCCCGTCGGGCACGGCCTCACCGAGCCGGTCGACGGGCACCCCGAGCGTCTCCGAGGACGCGACCCCGGACGAGAGTTCGGCCGTCCCGAGCGGCTCCGGCCGCCCGACCCGGACCCCGTCCAACAGCGGCGCCACCCGCACGTCGGGCCCCGGACCGACCGGGAGCGCCGAGCAGAACCCCGTCCTCGGCCTCGGCGACCAGGGCCCCGAAGTCACCGAACTCCAGCTCCGTCTGCGCCAGGTCGGCCTCTACAACGGGGACGCCGACGGCGAGTACGACCGGGAGGTCGAGAGCGCCGTCCGCGGCTACCAGCTCACCCGCCTCGTCCTCGACGACGAGTCGGGCGTCTACGGCACGCCGACCCGTACCGCGCTCGAGTCCGAGACCTCGGAGCCGTGATCCGCGCCGACCTGTCTCCCGCTCGCCTCCCCGCTGCCGCCGTTGCGCCGGTCAGACGCGGTCGGCCACGATCAGCAGGTACTGGAAACTGCCGTCTCGTAGGCGGTGATGAAGGTGTCCTCGATGCCGGTGACCAGATGGTCGGCCTGCTTGCGCAGCTCCCAGTAGGGCAGGGCGGCAGCCGTGAGGTCCCGCACATGGACGGGGACCAGACGGTTGCGGGCCAGCGCGCGGAAGTACGCCGAGCGGGGGTGGATGTCGCAGATGTAGTGCGCGTTGATGAGGGACACCTCCCGGGAGGCGCACCCGTAGGTGTCGTTGTAGCAGCCCGTGACGGTCACATAGCGTCCGCCGCGGCGCAGCAGCCGGGCGTGCTCGGAGAACAGCAGGTCCAGCTCGACGTACATCGTGGACTCGTTGTTCCAGGACGCGGCGAACTCCCCGGTGGGCAGCCCCGTGTCGAGCATGTCGCGGTGGTGGTAGCGGACCCGGTCGTCGATGCCGCGCCTGCGGGCCTGGTCGTTGGCGAACTCGGCCTGCTTCGCGGAGATGGTGACGCCGTCGGCGTGGCAGCCGTACCGCAGATGCGCCACCACGCTGCCGCCGCCGCGCCCGCACCCGGCGTCGAAGACACGGTCGGTCGGGGAGAGCGGACCCAGATGGTGGGCCAGCAGCTCCGCCTGGGCCTGTTCCAGGCGGTGCAGTTCGGCGGTGACACGCTCCCGGCGGCGCGCGGGGTCGGTGTCGTCGTCAAGGACCGACCAGTCGGCCTTCCCGACGCCGTAGTGATGGTGGTAGAGGTCGTCGATCCTGCCGAGTTCGAGGTTGACCGGGTTCTCCTCGGCGTTCCAGTAGTCGGCGACCCTCCGCTGGTAGGTGGAGCGGGCCGGGGAGGGGGTCGGGGGCCGGCCGGGCGTCGGGGCGGCGGGCGGGGTGACGGCGTCGATGATGGTCAACACGGGCTCCTGCGATCGGGTGTCGGCCGTACGGGGCGTTACCAGTAGTCGGGAAGGCTGTAGCGGTCGGTGTCGGTGGCGTGCCACTCATGGTTGCCGGCCACCCAAGCGGCGACCGCGCTGACGTAGCGCTCGATCGGCGGGGAGGTGGCGGTCAGCGCCGCGGACTCCTCCTCGAACGCCTCCATGATCCGGTTGTGGATCTCGACGGCCTTCAGATAGGCCGCCTTCAGTCCGCACCGCTCGTTGGCGGCGATCACCACGGGCAGCATCCGCTCCCGGCCCCGGCGCGCGGGGCGCGCGACACCCGCCCCACGCCAAGGCCGCCAGGGCACGACATGCCGCGGAGATTTCACCCGGGCCGGGCGCGGCCCGTACGGTTCCCGGGTACGCGGTCGGCCGCATGGGATCTGGAGGTGGTTCTCCGTGAGCGCTCACGACGCGCCCGGCGATCTGGCCGTACGGCACACCGGCTCTACGGTCGCCGGCGAGCGCCCGCTCTCCGGCGCCCTCACCGAGGTCACCCTCGACGACGGCCGCGTGGTGATCGTCAAGCGGGCCGACGGGCCGGACGCGGCGCGGGCGGAGGCGGCCGGACTGCGCTGGTTGGCCGAGGCGGGCGCGGTCCCCGTGCCGGCGGTCCACGGCCAGGAGGGGGACCGCCTGGTGATCGACCGGATCCGGCAGGGCTCACCCGGCGCCGCGGCGGCGACCCGCTTCGGGGAGTCCCTGGCCGCCCTGCACACCACGGGAGCGCCCGCCTTCGGCGCCGCACCCCCCGGCGGCCCGGAGCACGCCTCCATCGGGCGCGCCCCCATGCGGAACGTCCCCGGCGCCGACTGGCCCGGCTGGTACGCCGAGCACCGGGTGCTGCCGTATCTGCGGCTCGCCGTCGACGGCGGCACGATCCGCCCGGCGGAGGCCACCGTGTTCGAGGAGGTCTGCGCTCGGCTGCCCGACCTCGCGGGCCCCGCCGAGCCGCCCGCCAGGCTGCACGGCGACCTGTGGAACGGCAACGTCCTGTGGGGCGCCGACGGCCGTGCCTGGCTCATCGACCCCGCCGCGCACGGCGGCCACCGCGAGACCGACCTCGCGATGCTCGCCCTCTTCGGCTGCCCCCACCTCGGCCGGGTGCTCGACGGCTACCAGCGGGCGGCGCCCCTCGCCGCCGGCTGGCAGGACCGCGTCGGCCTCCACCAGCTCTTCCCGCTGCTGGTCCACACAGTGCTCTTCGGCCGCGGCTACGCCGAACAGGCCCTGGACGCGGCACGGGCGGCGCTCGCGCAGTGAACGCGGGCGCCGCCCGGTGCGACGTGCACGGCGAGGAGAGCGAAAGGACTCGTTTCAAGGAGGAATGGAGAAGGAAGCCCCTTCATGGCCTCGCCTTCGGCCAAGTTAGCACTCAGCCCGGAATCAGGTCGCGCAGATTTTCGAGGGTGATGATCCGGGAGTCCGGGTGCAGCCCCTCGGGGCGTTCGAGGCCGATGTACGTGACCGGCTCGTCCGGGACGGACTCGCCGTCCCAGGACTCCACGGCCGTCGTCCCGTCGGCGTCCGTCATCAGGCCGACGAGGTACCGCACCGTGAGCTGCTCCCGCTCCATGACGGCCCGCACCACGCGCGACACCGACGCCTGGTTCTCCTCGACCCGGTTGCCCGAGGAGACGCCCTTCAGATAGAGGTGCAGCCACTTCGCCCTCCACCGGCCGTCCCGCTCCCGCTTGAACGCCAACGGCAGTGCCACGCGACCCGGCCCGCGCAGCTCCGACTTCATCCGCACGGTGCGCGGTTCGAACGGACGGCCCTTCTGCTCCCCGTCCCGCAGCATGAACCCGAAGAACGACTCCTCGGCCTCGTCGAACCCCTCACCCGCGTAGATGTTCACCTGCGGAACGACGAACGTGCCGCGCACCCGGTCCAGACCCAGGTCGATGAACTCCGACGCCCCCTCCGGCGCCTCGGTGATGTCACCGGAGTGCTCGCCCCCGACCGTCTTGAGCGAGGTGTACGACAGCCAGCTGTCGGTGCTGTAGTCGGCGTTCAGGAGCAGCGCCGACAGGTCGTAGTCGGTCCGCCGCCCGCGCTCCTTCCAGTACACGAAGAAGCGCAGCAGCTCGCCCTCGACCGCCGACGCGGAGCCCCGCGGCAGTACCCCGAGCCCGGCGGTGGTCGCCCGGCCGCTGAGCGGCAGTGCCACGTCCAGGACGTCCGGGTCGACCAGCAGCCTGGCCGGCACCGGCAGGCGGCGCCGCAGCTCCGCGTCGAGGGCGGCGATCAGGCGCTGGCGGTCCCCCGCGGGCACGGCCGGCCTGGCGTCGGGGGCGACCCAGGCCCGGCCCCGGCGGTTGACGAACACCCGGCGCTCACCGGACTCCCGCTCCCGGTTGAGCAGATGCTCGCGCACCGCCAGCACGACCCGGCCCGACACCTGCGGGGCGACCTCCACGGCCGCGGCCACCACCGCGTCCCGCTCCTCCTGGCCGGCGGCGATCCGCAGCAGGTGGTCCAGGGCCCGGAACAGCTTGCCGGGCGCGGTCCGCAGCAGGCCGACGGCGCCGGGCACGTCGCCGTCACCGAGCAGTCGCTGCGCGCGGCTGTCGAGGGACAGGGCATCCTTCTCCCCGCGGGCCACGGCGAACACCTCGGCGGCGTGCGGCCACCGCGGGTACTCGTGCGGGTGGAGGCGCTCACCGAGCCGCTTGAAGGGCTCGCGGTACGCGTGCACGTCGCAGAGCTTCGCCGGACTCTCCGCGACCACGGCGTCCAGGCCCGCGAGAAGTGCCCGGCGCACCGGACGCGGCACCGCCCGGAACCGTGTCGGCTCCCGCAGCGTCACGTCACCGCCCGACAGGGCGCAGGCCAGCCGCAGCACATCGGTGACGGTGTCCAGGAGCAGGTCGGCACCGACGGCGAGACGGGCCTCGTTGACGACGGCGCGGTTCTCCCGGACCGGGATCGCCTCGGGCTGCGGACCGGTCGCGGACCGCTCCGCGAGGACCCTCAGGTCGGCGAGGTGCTCCTCGCCCAGCGGTGTGGTGCTGCCCGCGAGCGCCAGGTACAGGGCGGTGACCTCGTCGTCCAGGGCCCCGCCGAGGTGCAGGACCGTCAGCCGGTCGCCGGCCGAGGCGATCAGCTCGTCCTGCACCGCGAGCATCTCCTCGTAGGTGTGCTGGTAGCGGCCGTACGACGGCAGGCTGAGCAGGTTCAGCACCCCGTGCGCCAGCTGGGAGAGCACGCTGCCGCGCGCCTCGCGGTCACGGAGCGCCTCGGCGACGCACCGCGTCCAGAACTCCTCGGTGTCCGGCACGTTCGCGGGGAAGTCGACGAAGTACGTGTTGTGCGCGACGTGGTCGCCCACCATCTCGCGCACCGTGCGCAGCGTGCGCGTGGCGGTGTGCACCACGGCGGCCGGCGACAGCCCCGACAGGTGCGCCAGCAGGTCGGCAGAGAGCTTGAACCCCACCGACAGCAATGCGGCGTCGAACTGCCGCGCCGCGGCGGCGCCGTCCCCCGCGGACCCCTCGGGGGCGGGCAGACGATGCGTGTGCCGGAGAACCACTGATGCGAGACGGTTGGCCATTCCGGGATGATCGCAGAGGTGTACGAATCACCGCACAGGAGTTTTCTCGCCCCTCCCGCGTCCGGTTCGCGGGAGACGCCAGTGCGTCGGCGTGCCGATCCGCAGCCGGTTGCCGTCGGGGTCGCGCAGGGCGATCTCGCGCGCCCACGGGGCCTGTTCCACCGGCACGCCGAACGCGGAGGCGAGCGAGTCGACGTCGCGCACCCGCAGATAGACCAGGGTGTCGGGACGGGCGTCGCCCTCGTGCTCCGACAGGAACAGCCGTATGCCGCCGCGGGCGACCTCGACGAACGCGGGGAGCCCCGGTTCGAAGCGGTGCTCCCACTGCCGGGCGAAGCCCAGTCGCTCGTACCAGGCGACCGCGGCCGCGGCGTCCGCGACACGGAGAATGGGGATGACTTCCTCGCCTACCTCGTCCGCCTCGTCCATGCGGTCCATCGTGGCAGCCCCCACTGACAACGCGGCCGGCCTCCGCCGCCGTCAGAGCGCCGCGTGCGGCTCGCGCCTGCGGCGCGCGTGGTCAAGGAAGCCCTCCAGGGCCAGCTCGAAGGCGGCGTCCGCGCGGTGGTCGCCGACCGCGTCGAGCGCTTCGGTGAGGCGCGGCGTGGCCGTCTCGTCGGCGATCTCCCACATGGCCTCCGGTGCGGCGAGATCGAGGGCCGAACCGAGGACGACGTTCTCCAGGGCGACCAGCACCGGCATCACGTCGGCGAGGGGGAAGCCCGCGTCGAGGAGCAGCGTGACGGCACGCTCGTACTGCTCCAGGGCGCGCGGGGCCCGCACCGGGGACGTCATGAGCAGCGGGATGGCCCGGGGGTGGGCGGCGAAGGCGGCGCGGTAGGAGCGCGCCCAGGCCGCGAGGGCCTCGTCCCAGGGGCGCAGCTCCAGCGCGGACACGTCGATGCGCTCGGTGACCCGCTCGCGCAGCAGTTCCACGATGCCGTCCCGGCCGTCCACATGGTGATACACGGACCCGGTCTGCACCCCGAGCCGCCTGGCGATCTGCGGCACGCTGAAATCACCCTGCGCGTCGACGAGTTCGAGCGCTGTGGTGGTGATGCGCTCCCGGTCCAGCAGGGGTGTGCGCGGCCGTCCCATGGTGTCCGTCCTCTTCGGGGTCTTCCCAGCGGTCGTGGTGAAGGTTACATTGCCAAAACCGAAAGCCTTTAGGTTTACCGGTCCGGGTGACCCCGCCCACCCGGTGGCCTCGTCACCCGCCCACCCGGTGGCCCTGTCCCCGCAAGCAGCCAGAAGGGCTTTCCCCCATGACCGTCACCCCCTCCGCCCCCGGCGCGGACCAGGCCGAGACCGAGGCGCCCGCCACGTACTCCCTGCGCCGGGGCTCCCTCGGCACCACCGACATCGCCTTCTTCGTCGTCTCCGCCGCCGCCCCGCTCACCGTGATGGCCGGCGTCGCCCCCCTCGCGATCCTGATGGGCGGCATCGGCGCCCCCGTCGGCTATCTGCTCGCCGGACTCACGCTCGCCGTCTTCGCCATCGGCTTCACCACCATGAGCCGCCACGTCCGCAGCGCCGGCGCCTTCTACGCGTTCATCACCCGCGGCCTCGGCCGCCGGGCCGGCATCGGCGCCGCGTTCCTCGCGCTCATCGGCTACAACGGCATGGAGATCGGCGTCTACGGCCTCCTCGGCACCGCCACCCGCGACACCGCCCGCTCCCTGTTCGGCGTCGACATCCCCTGGTTGCCCGTCGCCCTCCTCGGCCTGCTGCTCATCGGCTACGGCGGCTACCGGTCCATCGACTTCGGCGCCAAGGTCCTCGGTGTCCTCCTCGTCGCCGAGACCGGCATCCTGGTCCTGCTCGCCGGCGCGGTCCTGGTCGACGGCGGCGCCGACGGCCTGTCCCTCGCGTCCTTCGCGCCCGGCAACGTCATGGTCCCCGGCATGATCGCCGTCCTGGCCTTCGCGTTCGCCGCGTTCACCGGCTTCGAGTCCACCGTGATCTATCGCCGGGAGGCCCGCGACCCGGCCCGCACCGTGCCGCGCGCCACCTATCTCGCCGTCGCGTTCCTCGGCCTGTTCTACGCGTTCGTCGTGTGGACGGTGATCCAGGCGTTCGGCGACGCGAAGGTCGTCGCCACGGCCGGCTCGAACCCCGCGGACCTGTTCTTCTCCGCCATCACGGTCCACGTCGGCTCCTGGGCGGCCGACCTGATGCACATCCTCATCGTCACCAGCGTCCTCGCCTCGCTGCTGGCCTTCCACAACGCCATCAACCGCTACGGGCTGGCCCTCGCCGAGGAGGGGATCCTCCCCAAGGCCCTGGCCCGCGTCCACCCCCGCCACCGCTCCCCGTACGTCGCCGGCGTCGCGCAGACCGTGCTCGGCGCGGCCGTCGTCCTCGCCTTCGCCGCGGCCGGCGCCGACCCGTACACGCGGCTGCTGCTGTGGGTGAACACGCCCGGCATGCTCGCCCTGATGGTGCTGCAACTGCTCGCCGCGATCGCCGTACCGCTCTACTTCCGGCGCCGCACCCACGGCGAGGGCGCTCTGCGCACGGTCGTCGCGCCCGTCGCCGCTGCGGTGCTGCTGACCGGCGCCATCGCCCTGGTCGTCACCCACCTCGACCAGTTCACCGGCGCCTCCACCACCGTCAACACCGTCCTCGCGGCGATCGTCCCGGCCGTCCTCGTCACCGGCCTCGTCCTCGGGTGGTGGCTGCGCCGGGCCAGGCCCGAGGTGTACGCGGGCTTCGCCGCCGAGCCACCGGCCGACGCCGCCGAGTGACCCCCACCCCCCACCCTCTGTCCGACCCCCCAAGGAGACGCCTCCCGATGCCCCTCGCCGACCTCGTCATCACCGGCGCCCACATCCGCACCCTCGACCCGCACCGGCCGTACGCCTCCGCCGTCGCCGTACGCGACGGGCTGATCGCCGCCGTGGGCGAGGACGCGGACGTACGGGACTGGCGCGGGCCGGACACCGAAGTGGTGGACCTCGGTGGCGGAACGCTGGTACCGGGCCTGGTGGACGGTCACAGCCACCCCGTGTGGGGCCTGGACCTGGCCACAGGCGTCGACCTCACCGCCGTTCGCGACCTCGACGGACTGCGCTCCGCGCTCGACTCCGCGCCCCGCACCGACGGCTGGGTCCTCGGCTGGGGCCTGGACCACAACGCCTTCGAGGGCCGCCCTGTCGACCGTGCCCTCGTCGAGGGCGTCCTCGGCGGCGCACCCGCCTTCCTCCGCCTCTACGACGGCCACTCCGCCCTCGTCACCGGGGCCGCGCTGCGGGCCGCCGGCATCACCGGGCCGAGGGCCTTCGCCCAGCGCTCCCACATCGCCGTCGACGCCGACGGACGACTGACCGGACACCTCGTCGAGCACGCCGCGATGGACCTCGTCACGACGGTCATGCCCCGCGCGACGTACGACGAACGCCGCACCCGGCTGATCGACCTGCTGAACGCCATGGCGGCCACCGGCCTCACCGGCGCCCACGTCATGGACCTCGGCGATCCCGTCCTGATGGACGCCGTGGCGCGGGAGACCGTCCTGCCGCTGCGGCTGCGCTTCGCGCCGTGGTGCATGCCGGGCGCCGACGCGGACGACCTCGCGGAGCTGGTCGCCCTCCAGGGCAGGGGCGGCCGGCACTGGCAGGTCGGCGGGGTGAAGTTCTTCATGGACGGCACCGTCGAGGGCGGCACGGCCTGGCTCGACCACCCCGACTGCCACGGCCAGGGCACCGACGCCTTCTGGCCCGACCCGGACGCGTACAGCGACGCCGTACGGGTCCTGCACCGCTCCGGGGTGCGGACGGCCACGCACGCGATCGGCGACGCCGCCGTACGCCATGTCCTGTCCACGGTGGAATCGCTGGGGCCCGGCGGACGGCACGCGCACCGGGTCGAGCACATCGAGTCGGTGCCCGACGACCTCGTGGCACGGTTCGCCGAGGTCGGGGTCGTCGCCTCCATGCAGCCCCCGCACACCGACTACACCCGTGCCGACCTGTCCGACGCGTGGTCGTCGCGGCTCGGCGAGGAGCGCGCCTCCCGGGCCTGGCGGCTGCGGGACCTGCGGGACGCGGGCGTGGTCGTCGCGCTCGGCTCGGACTGGCCCATCGCCCACCACGACGCCCGCGGGGTCCTGGCCACCGCCCGGGCACCGCGCGGCGCCGCCTCCTCCCGGGCCGGGCTGAGCGGGCTCCAGGCGCTGGAGGGCTGCACCAGCCACGCGGCGCTCGCGGCGGGCGAGGAGGGGGTCGCCGGACGGATCGCCGAAGGCTACCGGGCGGACCTGACGGCACTGGGCCTCGACCCCGTCGACGCCCCCGCCGACGAGGTCGCCGAAACACCGGTCCTCCTCACGGTGACGGGCGGCCACGTGGTGCACCGGGGGAGCGGGCTCTAGGCCGGACACGACCCGGCGCCACCGGGGCCGGGCGCCGGGCCGACGACCTCCACCTCCACGGTCACACCCACCGTCCTTGACGCCTCCGGTGGTGCCCCGGGGCCCGAGGGGCCCCGCCTCCGGGTTCCCGGACCACGGACACGATGTGTGCCGCCCGGACGCGGAGCGAACGCGGGGGACCAGGACACCCAACACCGTTCGGGGCGTCCTGCTGAGCATGAGTCCTGGCAACAGGACTCACTCCCGCCTCTGTAGACAGGAACGGTCTTGCCCGACCGCTCGAAGCACGTCACACTGATACCGAACGAATGGTCGGTTGGGAAGCTGGTATCGATGACGACGACAGATTCCGCCGGGGCGCCGTCCGAGGACGCGCTCCAGGAGCATTTCGACGCGACGATCGCGCGGGGCCAGCGGATCGAGCCGCGCGACTGGATGCCGGAGGGATACCGCAGGACGCTGGTCCGGCAGATCGCGCAGCACGCGCACTCGGAGATCATCGGCATGCAGCCGGAGGGCGAGTGGATCACGCGCGCGCCCTCCCTGCGCCGCAAGGCGATCCTGTTCGCGAAGGTCCAGGACGAGGCGGGCCACGGCCTGTACCTGTACTCGGCGGCCGAGACCCTCGGCGCCGACCGCGCGGACCTGACCCGCCGACTCATCGAGGGCCGCCAGAAGTACTCGTCGATCTTCAACTACCCGACGCGGAACTTCGCCGACGTCGGCGTCATCGGCTGGTTCGTGGACGGCGCCGCCATCTGCAACCAGGTCCCGCTGTGCCGCAGTTCGTACGGCCCGTACGCGCGCGCGATGGTGCGGATCTGCAAGGAGGAGTCGTTCCACCAGCGGCAGGGCTACGAGCTGCTGCTGACGATGATGCGCGGCACCGACGAGCAGCGCGCGATGGTGCAGGACGCGGTGGACCGCTGGTGGTGGCCGTCGCTGATGATGTTCGGCCCGCCCGACGACGCCTCGCCCAACTCGGCGCAGTCCATGGCCTGGAAGATCAAGCGGCACTCCAACGACGAACTGCGCCAGCGGTTCGTGGACATGACCGTCCCGCAGGCCGAGAAGCTCGGTGTCACCCTTCCCGACCCGGACCTGAAGTGGAACGAGGAGCGTGGCCATCACGACTTCGGCACCCCGGACTGGGCCGAGCTGAAGCGGGTCATCACCGGCGACGGGCCCTGCAACGACCAGCGGATGGAACGCCGCAGGACGGCCCACGAGGAAGGCGCCTGGGTGCGTGAGGCGGCCACCGCCCACGCGGCCCGGCGGAGCGAGCGAGCCCGGAAGGGGACGGCGGCATGACCGGCACGGACGACAGGGGCGCGGCGCGCGGGAACAAGGGCGACTGGCCGCTGTACGAGGTGTTCGTGCGCGGCAAGCGCGGCCTGAACCACGTCCATGTGGGCTCCCTGCACGCCGCCGACGACCAGATGGCCCTCACCCACGCCCGCGACCTCTACACCCGGCGCAACGAGGGCGTCTCCCTCTGGGTGGTGCGCTCGGAGCACATCGCCGCCTCCACCCGCGACGAGAAGGACCCCTTCTTCGAGCCCAGCGCCGACAAGGTGTACCGCCACCCGACGTTCTACGACATCCCCGACGACGTCCCGCACATCTGAGGAGCAGGGCATGAGTGACGACCACGTCTACATGACCCTCGCCGAGGGACACGACGACGACACCCGCTGGGCCTACGGCACCGGTTTCGAGGACCCCCTCCACGGCGTCGACACCGGCGTGCCCGAGGGCGTCGACGTAGAAGAACTGTCCCGCGTCTGCGTGGCGTTGGCCGACGACGCCCTGGTCGCGGCCCAGCGGCTCGCCGAGTGGACCACCCGCGCGCCCGAGCTGGAGGAGGAGGTCGCGCTCGCCAACATCGGTCTCGACCTCCTCGGCCAGGCCCGACTGCTCTACTCCCGCGCCGGTCAGGTCGACGGCACCGGCCGCGACGAGGACGCCTACGCCTACTTCAGGGACGCCGACGACTTCCGCAACGTA
Source organism: Streptomyces sp. NPDC030296 (assembly GCF_055572815.1). NCBI lineage: Bacteria > Bacillati > Actinomycetota > Actinomycetes > Kitasatosporales > Streptomycetaceae > Streptomyces > Streptomyces sp. NPDC030296. The sequence goes on along the minus strand of NZ_JBVICQ010000005.1, from coordinate 140,067 downwards.
CGCCTCGCCGAACTCCCCAACGGCGACTTCGCGTTCTCCGTCGTCCGGCTCCTCGTCCTGTCCAGCTGGCGCCTCGCGCACTTCGAACGGCTGGTGGACCACCCCGACCCCGTCCTCGCGGCGATCGCGGCCAAGGGCGTCAAGGAGCTGACCTACCACCGCCAGTACGCCGCCGACTGGTCCGTACGGCTCGGCGACGGCACCGAGGAGTCGCACCGGCGGATGCGGAAGGCGCTGGAGCGGGTCGGCCCGTACTTCGGTGAGCTGTTCACCGCGTACGACGTACGGGACGAGGTCGTCGACGTGCTGCGGCAGGTCACGGAGGCCGCAGGGCTGCCCATGCCGGTGTACCGGCCGCTGCCCGGCGCCGGCCGCGCCGGCGACCACACCGAGCATCTCGCGCCGCTGCTCGCCGAGTTGCAGAGCGTGGCCCGCGCCCACCCGGAGGCGACATGGTGACCACCCTCCTCGACGCCCGGCGGGCCCGACAGATCGCCGGGCAGGTACCCGACCCCGAGCTGCCGATGCTGACCCTCGCCGACCTCGGCGTCCTGCGGGACGTGGAGCTGACCGGCGACGGCACGGTGGTCGCGAGCCTCACCCCCACCTACTCGGGCTGCCCGGCCATGGCCGAGATGCGGGCCGACGTCGCGGCGAGGCTGCGCGCGGCCGGGTACGAGCGGGTGGAGATCCGCACGGTCCTCAGCCCGCCCTGGACCACCGACTGGATCACGGAGTCGGGCCGCCGCAAGCTGACCGAACACGGCATCGCCCCGCCGGGACCCGCCCCCCGCGGCCCGGTCCCCCTCCAGCTGTCCGCCACCCGGCGCACGGTCCCCTGCCCCCGCTGCGGCTCCAGGGACACGGGGGAGACCTCCCGCTTCGCCGCCACCTCCTGCAAATCCCTGTGGCGTTGCCACACCTGCCGCGAGCCGTTCGAGCACGTCAAGGAGATCTGAATGAAGGGCTTCACGGAAGGGCCGACGGGGGGCCTTCGCGGGGGACCGGTGGCGCAGGCCGCGGGCGACGCCGCCGTCGAGGCCGCGGGTTCGGTCGCCTCCGCCGTGCCCGGTCCGGCCGTCGGCGACGGCGTCGGCCGTGCGTCGGCCGTACGCCCGCGTGCCCGACGCCGACCCGTCTTCCACAACCTGCGCGTCGCCGAGGTCCGGCCGTTGTGCGAGGACGCGGTCGCGGTCGGGTTCGAGATCCCGGACAAGCTGGCCGAGGAGTTCACGTTCGCGCCCGGCCAGTCGCTGACGCTGCGGCGCGAGATCGACGGACGGGACGAACGCCGCTCCTACTCGATCTGCTCACCGGCGGGTTCGGCACCGCGCATCGGCGTCCGGGTCGTACCGGGCGGCCTGTTCTCCTCCTGGCTGGTGAACGACGTACGCCCCGGCGACACCGTCGAGGTCATGCCGCCCACCGGTTTCTTCACCCCGGACCTCACCGCCCCCGGCCACCATGTGCTGATCGCGGCGGGCTCCGGCATCACCCCGATGATCTCCATCGCCGAGTCGGTCCTGGCCGCCGACCCTAGCTCCACGGTGACCCTCTTCTACGGCAACCGGCGCACCGGCACCGTGATGTTCGCCGACGAACTCGCCGACCTGAAGGACCTGTACCCGGCTCGCTTCCAGCTGGCCCACGTGCTGTCCCGCGAGCCGCGCGAGGCGGAGCTGCTCTCGGGCCGCCTGGACGCCGGGCGCCTCTCGGCGCTCATCGGCTCCCTCGTCGACGTCGACACCGCCGACCACTGGTGGCTGTGCGGCCCGCACGGCATGGTCCGCGACGCCCAGCAGGTCCTCACCGGCCTCGGCGTCCCCGCCGACCGAGTCCACCAGGAACTCTTCTACGCCGACGACGAACCCGTCCGCGAGGTCCGCCACGAGGAGGCCGCCGCCGAGGGCCCCGTCAGCGAGGTCACCATCACGCTCGACGGTCGCACCACCACCGCGCCGCTGCCCCGCGACCGCACGATCCTCGACGCGGCGCAGCGCACCCGCCCCGACCTTCCCTTCGCCTGCAAGGGCGGGGTCTGCGGCACCTGCCGCGCGCTCGTCCCCGACGGCAAGGCGGACATGCGGCGCAACTACGCGCTGGAACCGGCGGAGGTGGCGGCGGGGTACGTGCTGACGTGCCAGACGTATCCGGTGTCGGAGACGCTGACGGTCGACTTCGACACGTGAGGGTCGGGTGCCGGGCGCCTGATAGCTCGGGGGTGCGTGTGGTTTTGGCGGATGCGGGTGGTGTGTGGTTTCTCGCGCAGTTCCCCGCGCCCCTGAAGGGTTGGGCCTGCGGCCCACCCTTGAAATGAAAGCACGGGGCGCAGCCCCGGACGCTTTTCAGGGGCGCGGGGAACTGCGCGACCAGCCCCCGCCCACCCGCACCCGCCAACGCATCCTCCACCCCCCACCCCGGACGCGCCCCCCCCGCCTCAACGGGACGCGATCCAGGCGAACGCCTCCCGCGCCGTGAACTCGGCCTGGCCACCCCGCACCAGCAGCCCCGCCGTCGCGAACGGTGGGGCGTCGGCCTGGGCGGGGACGTACGGGACCGCGACGCAGCGCATCCCGGCGGCGTGGGCGGCCGCCGCGCCCGGCGCCGCGTCCTCGATCACGACACAGTCGGCCGGGGCGGCGCCCAGCCGCCGGGCCGCCTCCAGGAAGACGTCCGGCGCGGGCTTGCCGCGGGCGACCTCCTCGGCCGACACCACGACCCGCGGATACGCGTCGAGGCCCGTCCCCGCGAGGATCGCCTCGATCGCCGCCCGCGACGACCCGGAGGCCACGGCCATCGGCACCCCCTCGGCCGCCAGCAGTTCCACGAACGTCCGCATCTCCGGGAACACGGGGGTGGAGACACGGGCCCGCTCCAGATAGCGGCGGTCCAGCTCGTCGACGAGTTCGGCGCGGGGCGCGGCGATGCCGTACCGCTCCTTCCACAGGCCCAGCGTCTCCCAGGTGCTGATGCCCACGTACGCCTCGTTGTCCTCCCAGGTGAAGCCGGGAGCCCCGTGCGCGGCCAGCAACTCGCGCGCGGCCTCGTAGTAGTTCGGCTCGCTGTCCACGAGCGTTCCGTCGAGATCGAAGACGACCGCCGTGTCGCCGAGAGTGCCCATGCGTCCAGGATGTCAGCGGCCGGCCGGCCGGCCCACGGCCACCGGCCGCTCCGCGCTCAGTTCCCGGCGGCCCGCCCGACCGACTCCACCAGCGGCAGCAGCCGGTACGGCACCCGCTCCCGCAGCGCGACCTCCGTACGGGTGCGCACCACGCCGGGCAGGCTGATCAGCGACTGGATCACGTCCTCCAGGTGCGCGTTGTCGCGGGCCACGACCCGGGTCAGCAGATCGCCGCCGCCCGTGATGGAGAACGCCTCGATGATCTCCGGCACGGCCGCCAGCGCGTCCCCCACGTCGTCGAGGTGCCCCTGCGTCACCTCGATGTGCACGAAGGCCAGCACCGGATGACCGAGCGCGGCGGGGGAGAGCGACGGCGCCGTCCCGGTGATCACACCGTCCCGCTCCAGCCGGTCGAGCCGCGCCTGCAACGTCCCTCGCGCGACACCGAGCACCCGGGCGTACTCCCGCACACTCGTCCGCGGCTGCTCCAGGAGCAACCGCAGGATCCGGGTGTCGAGTTCGTCCACGGCCATGATCCGTCGACCTCCCTGCGCCATTCGACGATCATGGAAACGGTATCAACGGTCGTTTCGCCCCTCCCCGTGGCGCGGCCTCGCGGCAAGCCGGACGCGCCACAGGCACGGGCGAGAAGGCCGTTCGCCCTGCGCCTGATCCGATGGCCCACCAGGGACCCATCGCACCCCTTGCCGCCTGGGCCAATGGCTCAGCCCCGGACCTCCGTGTTGAGCCATTGGGGTCAAAGGTGCTTATCTCTTGTCCTATCCACGTAGTTTCGGCGCCGCGCAGTGCCGGACGGCGACGAGGCCGGACCCGGAGCGCGGCGCCTTCGCTGTGCCCGCCGCCCGCTGAGACCCAGCACGCCGCGGACGCGGCACGCACCAGTGCGAGGGGGCGGTACACGGCCATGAAGAGGATGTTCACAGCGCCTGATCCGGGGCGTCTGCGGCTGCGGAACTCCGTCCGAGCCGTCATCGGCGTGGGCGCCGCGGTGGCCGTCTCCGAGCTGAGCGGCTTCCCGCTCCCCGCGTCGATCACGGGGGGCCTCGCCGCGCTCCTCGCCCTCTTCACCGTCACCGACGGCACGGTCCGCGCCCAGCGGATCACCACCGCCCTGCTGCCCCTGGCCGGATTCCCGGTCCTGGCGTTCGCCACCACGCTGCACGACCTCACGGCCGCCCGCGACCTGGCGTTCGTCGCCACCGTCTTCTGCGGGGTCTACGCCCGCCGTTGGGGAGCACGTGGCCAGGCGCTCGGCATCTTCGCCTTCATGAGCTTCTTCGTCACGCAGTTCCTGCACGCCGTCCCCGCGCAACTGCCCGGGCTCTACGCCGCCATGACCCTCGCCCTGCTGGTCGCCGGGGCCGTGCGCTTCGTCCTGTGGCCCATCGAACGCGGCGCCCCGCCGGTCGCGCCCCCTGCCGAGGCGCCCCGCACGGGCCTGGACCGCCCCACCACCCGGCAGGCGTTCCAGGCCGCGGCCGCCTGCGCGGTCGCGCTCGTCGTCGGCCAGGGCTTCTCCGAGGACCGCTGGTACTGGGCCGTCGGCACCGCCTGGTGGATCTTCGTCAACACGACGTCCCGGGGCGAGACCCTCGTCCGCGGTTTCCGCCGCGTGCTCGGGACCGTGATCGGCGTCGCCGTCGGCCTCCTCGTGGCCGTCCCGCTCGACGGGGCGCCCGTGGCGTCGGCCGCCCTCGTCGCCCTGTGCGTCTTCGGGATCTTCTACACGGCGGCCGTGTCGTACTCCTGGATGATGCTGGCGGTCACCCTCATGGCCAGCCTCCTCTACGGCCTGCTGGGTGTCCTGGACGCCCAACTGCTCGCGCTCCGGCTCGTCGAGACGGGGGTCGGGGCGGGCTGCGCCATGCTCGCGGTCGTCCTCGTCCTGCCGGTCACCACCCACGCCACCAACGACGCCTGGATCCTGCGGGCCCTGCACTGCGTGCACGCCGCCGCGACCGAGACGGCCGCACGGCTGGAGGGCGCCCCCGGGGCCGACCCGGCCCCGCATGCCGCCGAACTGGAGGCGCTGTTCGGGCGGGCCCGTGTCGCCCTCGCCCCGCTGGTGCATCCGCTGAACCCGTTCCACGGCCGCAAGGCGCGCGCCCGCCAGGCCCTGCGTCTCCTCGACGACTGTGTGAACGAGGTCCACGCCCTGGTGTCGGCCACCGCCGAACCGCCCGCCTCCCACGAGGCGTCCCTCGTGGCCGCCTGTTGGCGGGTGAAGGCCGCCGTGGAGGCCCTGACCGTCCACGAGACGCGGGCCCCGGCCTGGCCGCAGCACCTCACCGGCCAGGAGGCCCCGCACCAGCCGGAGCCCGGCGCCCCCCTGGTCCACCTGCACAACCTGGAGCGGACCCTGTCCGACCTGGCACTACCCCTCGGGAGGACTTCGGGTTCCCGGCTGGCCGGCTCCTGACCGGCGGCGCTCCATCGCCCCGACGGACGACGCCGACAGGCGCACTGCTGTTGGTCTAGACCTGCTGCTACCCTCACCCGCACCGAACACCACCGGGAGGGGACGGCAGTGGCAGCAGCACACGGGAAGCGGGAGCGCCGCGCGTACATCGGCTCGTTCACGACGGAGGGAGGCCCCGGCGTCCTCGTCGCCGCCGTGGACGAGGACAGCGGCGCCCTGACGCTCGTCGGAGGCGCCGTCGACGCCGTCCCCGACCCGTCCTGGCTCGCCCTCTCCGCGGACGGCGAGACGCTCTACGCGGTCCGCGAGAACGCGGACGGCGCGGTCGCCGCCTTCCTGGTGACGGACGACAAGCCCGCCCTGACCGGCCCGCCCGTCCCGGTCGGCGCCGGCCCCACCCACCTGTGCGTCCTCGACGGCCACGTCCTGACCGCCGACCACGCCGCCGGCAGCGTCACCGCCGTCCCGCTGCTCCCCGACGGCACCCTCGCCCCCACCGCCTCCGGCACGCTCCGCCACCCCCGCGTGGGCGCCCGCCCGGACCGCGAGCGGCGCCCGCATGCCCACCAGGTGGTGCCGACCCCGGCCGGCGACCGCTTCCTCTCCGTCGACCTCGGCACCGACACGGTGCGGGTCTGCGCCCTGGAGGACGGAGTGCCCGTCGTGCGCTCCGAGACCCGGCTGCGGCCGGGCTCCGGTCCGCGCCACCTCGCCCTCGCCCCCACCGGCGGCGCCTCACCGACCGCCTCGGACGGCGTGTACGTCCATGTGCTGAACGAACTCGCCCCGACCGTCACCGTGTGCTGCTGGGACGCCGCCGACGGCCCTCTGGAGCCCCTGGCGGAGGTGCCGGTGCTGCCGGCCGCCCCGGACGGCGACGCGTACCCCTCGGGCATCGTGGTGTCGCCCGACGGCCGCCATGTGTGGACGGCGACCCGAGGCACGGACGTCCTGTCCGTGCTCGCCGTCGAGGGGCCCTCCCTGCGCCTGGTCACCACCGTGCCCTGCGGCGGCCGCTGGCCCCGCGCCCTCACCTACGCGGCGGGCACGCTGTACGTCGCCAACCAGCACTCCGGGGACGTCACCTGGTTCACGGTCGACCCGGACACCGGCGTCCCGGTCCTCGCAGGCTCCGTCGAGGTGCCCGCCGCCTCGTGCGTCGTCCTGGACGCCTGACGGCGGCCCGCGCCGGGCGGGCGCGGCTCCCGGGCACGCGTACGGCCGAGGGCCCGCTCCTGCGAGAGGAGCGGGCCCTCGGCCGTACGGGTCGAGACGGACCGGGCGCGGCCGGGTCAGCGGACCGGCATGCCCTGCTGCTGCGGCGGGGCGATGCCCAGCGCCGTCGTGTACTTGCCGAGCGCCAGCTTGCCGATCGCCGGGTACGGGCCGAGCGCCTCGGCGGCCGAGCACCCCGCCTCCGCCGCGGCGTCCTGGATGAGGGCGGCGTCGATCTCCGGCCCTATCAGGTACGGCGCGAGCGCGAGCTGCTGGGAGCCGGAGGAGCGCAGCTGCTCGGCCACGGAGCTGATCGAGCCCTCCTGGTCGAGCGCGGCGGCCATCACCGGCACCGCCAGCCGCGCGGCCAGCAGCATGCCGGTGATACCGGCCGCCTGCACGGCCTCGTCGCCGCCCACGGAGGCGAGGATGATGCCGTCCGCGGCGGTGGCGACGGTGAACAGCCGGGCACGGTCGGCACGCGCCAGACCCGCTTCCGACAGCCGCACGTGCAGCGCCTCGGCGAGCAGCGGGTGCGGGCCGAGGACATCGGTCAGCTCGGCCGCGATACGGCTCTCCATGACCGCCTGGCGGACCTGGCGCAGCGTCGCGTTGTCCGGACCGGCCAGCAGGGGCACGACGACGGCGACGGGGCCGTCCGGCTCCTTGACGTCGAGACCGGCGGCGCGCGCCTGCTCGTAGCGGGCGGTGCGCTCCTCGGCGGCGCCCGTGAGCACCGACTGCAGCGTGGGGAACTCGTCGCCGCCGCCGTCGACGTAACCGATGCGGGCGTCGAGGCCGGGCAGCTCGGAGCGCGCGATGCTCACGACCTCCTCGGCGAGGCTGCGCGTGGCGGCGCTGGGCTTGCCCGGCACCGCGAGGAGCAGCGCGGGCGCGCCCTCGGGAGCCGCCAGGGGTTCCGGTCGGCGGTGCCGGCCGGGCTGGCGGGGTCGCGGCATTCGTACTGGCAGGCCGGACGCGGGCCCAGTGGGGGAGCTCATGGCGCCGCATGTTACTTGTTTCCGGGGTTCCCCTGTTCGGGGAGGGTGCAGGTGAGCGGTATCCGTCCGGATTTGTCTGATGAGTTACGGGTCGATCAGGTCGATCGATACCGCATTTATCTGCCGAGCGGTACTCTTGACGGACCACAGTGGTGCTTGTCCGACAGGCTGCTTTGGTCCGTATTTCAGGTACTACTTTTCGGCCACTGTGTACAACAGCCGATCGTCGTACGGCAATCGGAGATCGCCACTGGCCAGATCGGTCGCGATCCGTACGGCGCCGTGCAGCGGATCGCCCTCCGCGGGCACCCTCCGGGCCCGCGGCAGCCTCTGTGCCAACTCCTCCTCCAGCGGGACGAGGAGAGGGCCGCCCAGCCTGAACAGGCCGCCGGTCAGCGCCACCAGGGGTTCGCCCGACGTCGGGCAGACGGCGGCCGCGGCGTCGGCCATGTGTCGGGCCGCGGCGCGCAGGATGTCCGCCGCCACCGGGTCCTCGCCCGCGCAGGCGGCCACCTCGGGCGCGAAGGAGGCCAGCACCGCCGGACGGTCGGGCCGAGGGTAGAGCTGCCCGGGCAGTGTGTCCGGTGGGCCGAACACGCCCTCCAGGCGCCTCAGGAGTGCCTCCGAGCCGCCGCGGCGCCCGTCATGGGCCCGCAGCGCCGCCTCCAGGCCCGCCCGCCCGATCCACGCCCCGCCACCGCAGTCCCCGAGGAGATGACCCCACCCGTCGGCCCGCCGCCAGGCCCGCAGATCGGTGCCGATCGCGATCAGCCCCGTACCCGCGGCGATCACGGCACCGGGCCGCGCCCCCAGCGCGCCGGTGTACGCCGCGACCGCGTCGGCCACCAGCGCCGTCCGCCGGGCCCCCAGTTCACGCGCGAACGCGGACGGCAACTCGGCCCGCAGCCGCTCCCCGAGCGTCGCGAACCCGGCCGCCCCGACGGCGACCGCCTCGGGACGCTCCCGCCCCGCGCCCGCGAGCAACTGCCGCGCCCTGGGCAGCACCAGCTCCAGCAGATGCCCCGCGTCGATGCCCGAGGCCCCGGTGCGCACCGGCTCCCCGGAGGCGAGCGGCTCCCCGACGACGGTGCCACGGACGGCGAGTGCCACCCGCAGCCCGGACCCACCCGAGTCCACCGCGAGGACGACGGGGCCCTCCCCGCCGCCCGCCGGGGCGGACACCGGTTCCGGCCGATCCCCGGACGGCGCCCCGGTGGCCGTCATGGCAGACGCCAGTCCACGGGCGTACCGCCCTGACGGGTGAGCAGGTCGTTGGCGCGGCTGAAGGGGCGGGAGCCGAAGAAGCCGCGGTCGGCCGACATGGGGGAGGGGTGGGCGGACTCGATGGACGGCAGATCGCCCAACAGGGGGCGGAGGTTGCGGGCGTCGCGGCCCCACAGGATCGACACCAGGGGGCGCCCGCGCGCGGCCAGCGCCCGTATCGCCTGCTCGGTGACCTCCTCCCAGCCCTTCCCCCGGTGTGCCGCCGGCTTGCGCGGGGCGGTGGTGAGCGCCCTGTTGAGCAGCAGGACGCCCTGCCGCGTCCAGGGCGTCAGATCGCCGTTGGCCGGCGGCGGCAGTCCCAGGTCGTTGCCGAGCTCCCGGTAGATGTTGATCAGACTGCCCGGCAGGGGCCGTACCTCCGGGGCCACCGAGAAGGACAGGCCCACCGCGTGCCCCGGTGTCGGGTACGGGTCCTGGCCGACGATGAGGACGCGGACGTCGTCGAAGGGCTGCTGGAAGGCGCGCAGGACATTCGCGCCGGCCGGGAGGTAGGTGCGTCCCGCGGAGATCTCCGCGCGCAGGAAGTCGCCCATCCTGGCGATCTGTCCGGCCACGGGCTCCAGCGCCTTCGCCCAGCCCGATTCGACGATTTCATGCAACGGTCGTGGTGCCACGGCGTCACCCTACTGCCGCGACCGCGCCGACGATCAACCACCGGTCGGGGAGCGACCGGTGCTGAACGTTTCTATGCCGAACCGCACCCGTTCCGGGCCGACTTGGGGCCCGGTGCGCGGGCCTGGACGACGGTGCGAGAACCCTGGATCCGCTTCCCCCGTCAGTCCCGCGCCGTCAGCCGATCACCGCCGCCCGTACGCACAGCACGTCCGGCAGGTGGGACGCCAACTGGCGCCACCTGTCCCCGTCGTCCGCCGACGCGTACACCTCGCCGTTGCGGTTGCCGAAGTAGACGCCCGCCGGGTCCGCGTCGTCCGTGCACATCGCGTCGCGCAGCACCGTGCCGTAATGGTCGTCCGTCGGCAGGCCGCTGGACAGCGGTTCCCAGCTCCCGCCCGCGTCCGCCGTGCGGAACACCCGGCAGCGGTGGTCGGCGGGGACCCGGTCCGCGTCCGCGTTGATGGGGAACACGTATGCGGTGTCCCCGCGATGCGGGTGGGCCACGGCGGCGAACCCGAACGTGGAGGGCAGCCCCTCGCCGATGTCCGTCCAGTGCGCGCCGCCGTCGTCGCTGCGGTACACGCCCCAGTGGTTCTGCAGATACAGCCGGTCGGGGGTCGCCGCGTCGCGCGTGACCTTGTGCACGCACTGGCCGAACTCCGGGTCGGGGTCCGGCAGGAACACCGCGGACACCCCGGAGTTGGACGGCGACCAGCTCGCGCCGCCGTCCTCGGTGCGGAACACCCCGGCGGCGGAGACGGCGACGGTCGTGGCCCGCGGGTCGCGCCGGTCGGTGAGGATGGTGTGCAGCCCCTCGCCGCCACCGCCCGGCTGCCACTTGTCGCGGGTCGGGTGCTCCCACAGCGGCCGCACCAGCTCGAAGGTCTCGCCGCGGTCCTCCGAGCGGTACAGCGCGGCCGGCTCCGTGCCCGCGTACACCACGTCCGGTTCGGCGGCCGACGGGTGCAGCTGCCACACCCGCTCCAGGGAGGCGCCCGTGTCCTTGGGGAACTTCACGGCCGGACGGGCCGGTTCCGTCCAGGTGCGCCCGAGGTCGTCGGAGTGGAACACGGAGGGACCCCAGTGCGCGCTGTCGCCCCCGACGAGCAGACGGGGCGTGTCCCCGCGGGTGTCGATGGCGACGGCGTAGACGGCCTGCGCGTTGAAGTACGGGCTGTCGTCGAACTCCCAGGCGCCGCCTCGCCGCCGCCCGATGAACAGGCCCTTGCGCGTGCCTACGGTGAGCAGTACCTCGGCCATCCCGGCCACCTCCTGGACATCGTCGTCTCAGTCACGGGCCAGTCTGCACCCAGCCACTGACAGTCACCCCTTGAGATGCCATCACCGCAGGTCGGGCGGCATGTGGCGGGTGGGGGAGGGGTGCGATCGAGCCATGCGGTGGACGGGGTGACCCATGTCGCATGAGCAGGGGCGGGGCCGCCGCCGTATGGGAGTGCGGTCCGGCTGTCCTGTGTGCGTGAGGGAGGGTGCCTCCGATGGTGGCATTCCGTGGTCCGAAGGTGTGGCTGTGGCGCTGGCGGCGGAACCCGCTCAAACGGCGCGGTGACCGGCTGGAGTCCTGGGTCGTGCTCGTCGCCTGGGTCCTCACCGTCGGGGGCGGCCTGGTCGCGGGGCTGCTGTCCGCGGACTCCGTCGAGTCCGGTCTGGCCCGGCAGCGTGAGGAGTGGCGGCCCGTCGAGGCGCGCCTCGTGGAGGACGCGCCGGAGCCGGGCGCCGGCAGCGGCGCGGGGACCGAGAAGGTGTGGGCGAAGGTGCGCTGGGCGGCGCCGGACGGCTCCGCGCGCGAGGGGCAGGCCCGGGTCGACCCGGCCGACGTCACGGGCACGCCGGTCACTGTGTGGACGGATGTCCGGGGCCGGCTGGTGACCGAGCCCGCCGGGGAGGCGCAGGCTCGGCTGCGGGCCGGCCTGGTCGGGGGGCTGGCGGGGATCTTCGTGGCGGCCGTGCCCTTCGCGGGCGGCAGGCTCGTCCGCGGCCGTCTTGAGCAACGCAGGATGGACCAGTGGGACGAGGCGTGGGAGCGCATCGCTCCCTTGTGGGAGCGCAAGATCTGGTGAGGACGCCCCCGCTCTGAGCCGGCGCCCGCTGCCGGCACCGGGCGGCCGGACGAGGCCCGTGGGGGGAGACCCCGTCCGGCCGTGGGGAGCGGACTCACCGGTGGGTGACGAGCGGCCTCACCTGTAGGTGATGTCCGAGCCGGAGTACAGGCAGTTGGTGCTGTCGGGGCCCGTACCGACGGCCGTGTTGTTGTTGTACTTCTGGCAGGGCACGACCTTGCGGCCGCTGTCGTTCAGGATGGTGATCCTGCGCAGGGTCGCCACGTCGCCGCGGTTGACGTTGATGCCGACGAGCCGGGCGGTGGAACCCGTTCCGGTGACCTCGATGTTGTTGAGGTTCACCTTGCGGGTGTATTGCGTGGAGCAGTCGCCGCAGGAGCGGTACAGCGTCTTGAACTCGCTGACCGCGAAGTTGGAGATGTTCAGCGTGCCCGGCCCGTTGTGCTGGAACACCTTGTCCGCGGCCTTCCTGGCGCCGCCGCCGGTCACCGTGTAGGAGGAGCCGCCGCGGAAGGTCGCGGCGTCCTCGCCGACGTCCTCCCACCACACGTTCTGCAGAGTGCAGTTGCCCTCGCAGTGGATGCCGTCGGCGCCGGGAGCGCCGATGATGACGTTCTTCAGCGTCGCGCCGGCCGCGAGCTTGAAGATCGGGTCCTGGCCCTCCTCCTGGCCGTCCCCGGCCAGATCGCCGCTGCCGTAGTAGCGCTTCATGCCGCCGTCGCGGACACCGGACACGGAGATGGTGGAGGACACCGGCTGGTTGCCGGAGGCCGACGGCCAGGTCGCGGCGCTCGCCGGAGTGGCGCCGCTGGTCATGATCATGCCAAGTGAAAGGCCGAACGCGGCCATCGTCCCGGTCAGCGCGCGCGTGCGGGCGCGCGTACGTGCCGCAGAAGTCATGTCCCGATTCCTTCTGTCTCCGAGTGGATGGGGGGTTGGGGGTGTCAGAGCTTTCCGGCGCCCGCACCCGACGTCACCGAGGCGACGACGGATTGGCGGGTTCCGCGGTGTAGCGGTACGGCGGGGAGGTGAGCGTCCCCGTCCGGGAGATCTCGGTGGCGACCCCACCGAGGTCGTTGCCGCGCGGATTCGTGTAGCCGTCCACGTCACTGCTGCGGTCCGTGGTGACGGCGACCTTCGTGTCGCGGAAGACGTTGTTCTCACGAGCATGTGGGCGCCCATGCGCGAGTGGAAGTACGGCGTCGGTCTCCTCCTTGACCGCAGGCTCCCGGTGAACCCGGAGGGCGCGCCCACGCCCATGACCGTCGCGTGGGATCCGATGTCGACCTGGCCGCCGAGCGATATCAGGCCGCTGCCACGGACGACCTTCGCCGCGTCACCGGCCACGGCGCTCCTGAAGGCGTCCGGCGTCGAGACGGTGACCGACGGCGCGCCGCCACCGCCGGTGGTCCCGGCGCCGTAGCCGATCGGAGAGCTCTCCGCGGCCCCCGCGTTCTGCGGCAAGGTGATCACGGCGGCCGCCGCGAGAACGGTCGCCGCGGCCATCGAGGAGGTTCTTCGCGCGAGTGGGCGTGGTGGGGATGCGTGGGGGGACGGTACGCATGTGGGTGTGTCCCTTCAGCTAGGAACTGACGGGCCATGTACATGAATGTGGTGCTCCATGCTGACCGCCGTGGCGGGTCGAGTGGTCGAGCTGGGGGGACTCGGCACTCCGGGAGATGCTTGGTTGCAGGCAGATGGAGCCCGGACGCCCCTCTACCGCTCCGAGTGGGCGATGGGCGACCGGTTCACATTGCTGAACGGAACGTAGGGGGCAAGCGCTTTCTAGTCAACGCTTCCCGCAAAGACCATGAGGCGTCCCAGGTGGGGCGGGCGTCCCGGTCGGCGGGTTCGGGCCATGCGCTCCAGCGGCGCGCCGGGAGCGAATTCTTTCGACGCGTGGGAGCGCTTCCTGGGCGGCCATGTGCATGTCACGATGCTCGGCGGACGCTTCCTGCCGGCCCGCCGAAGGGACAATGACGTGCCCCGAACCCCCCACCGCACCGCGCGCCGACCGCTCCGAAAAGCCCTCGTCGCGCTGCTCGCCGCCCTGGTGCCGTTACTCGCGGCCACGTTCCTCACCACACCGGCGGCCTCGGCCGCGCCGCCCCCCGAGCCGTCGTCGCTCGCGCAGGCCGCCCCGGACGCGGGCGCCTCGCGGGACGCGAAGGCCGAGGCGGCGCCCCGCGCGGCGCTCACCCAGATCACCAACTTCGGGCAGAACCCGAGCAACCTCCAGATGTACCTGTACGTGCCGAACAACGTCGCCAGGAAACCGGCGATCGTCGTGGCCGTGCACTACTGCACCGGCTCGGGGCCCGCCATGTACAGCGGCACCGAGTACGCCTCGCTCGCCGACCGCTACGGCTTCATCGTGGTGTACCCGTCCGTCACCCGCAGCAGCAAGTGCTTCGACGTCGCCTCGCCGCAGGCGCTGCGCCGGGGCGGTGGCAGCGACCCCGTGGGCATCAAGTCGATGGTCGACTGGACGGTCCGCACCTACAACGCCGACACCAGCAGGATCTTCGCCACCGGCATCTCCTCCGGCGCGATGATGACCAACGTTCTGCTCGGCGTCTACCCGGACGTGTTCGCCGCGGGTGCCGCCTTCGCGGGCGTCCCGTTCGCCTGCTTCGCCACCACCAACGGCTCGGAGTGGAACAGCGAGTGCGCGGGCGGAAGGATCATCCGGTCCCCGCAGGCGTGGGGGGACCTGGTCCGCGGCGCCTACCCCGGCTACAACGGCCCCCGGCCGCGGATGCAGCTGTGGCACGGGACCCAGGACGACGTGCTGCGGTATCCGAACTTCGGGGAGGAGATCAAGCAGTGGACCAACGTGCGCGGCGTCGGCCAGACGCCGAGCGCCACCGACTCACCCCAGAACGGCTGGACCCGCACCCGATACGGCGGCACCGGTGACCGGGCCCCCGTCGAGGGCATCAGCATGCAGGGCGTCGGCCACAACGTCTACGCCCGGGGCATGGGCCAGCGCGTCCTGACCTTCTTCGGCATCACCGGCCAGTGAATCGTGCCCCAGCCCTGGGTCGGCCTCGGCGGGAGAAGGCTGACCGGCGGACCGTCACCGACCGGGGCGCCCCGCAAGGCCCCGCGCGCGGCACCGTGATCGCGACCGACGTCACCCGCGCGCGGCACCGTGATCGCGACCGACGTCACCCGCGACCACGTGCCCGCGCGGGTGCCGGTCACCGCTCGCGCCGGGTGCGGGTGTCGGTCATGCGTTCGCGCCCGGTGCCGGTCACGTGCCGCGCGGGGCGCCGGTCCGGGCCACAGGATCGCGCCGGGTGCCGACGCGTGACCGGCACCGGCACCCCGGGCCGACCGCTCCGACAGCAGCGCCGCACCCACCTCCCGGGCCCCCACGGGACGGGCCGCACCTGACCCGCCGGCCCGCCTCGCCATCGCCCACCACAGGGCGCGCACCGACCGGGTGCGCGCTCGGACCCCGCGCGCCTTGGCGTCGAGTCCCCTCACGCCCCAGCACGGAGCGCAGCCCCGGTCGCTTTCAGGGGCGCGGGGAACTGCGCGACATGCCACAACGCACCCGCAGTCGCCGACGAACCGGCAGTCGCCGACAGTCGCAGACGCACCCGCAGTCGCCCACGCACCCGCACCCCCAAGCCCTTCCAGCAGAGCCCCGTTCCCGGAGAAAGGCATCGCCCGTGCAGCCGTCCAAGCCGTCGAGCCGTGTGTCGCTCGCCCATCTCGTCGCCGCCTGCGTCCTCGCGCTGGCCCTCGTCGTGACGTCCTCCGCCGTGGTGGCGCTCGTCAGGAGCCCGCGGGGCGCCGCCGGCCCCGGCGCCGGTGAGACGGCCACGGCCGCCCGGCACTGGGTCAACACATGGTCGGCGATGCCGCAGCTCACCGAGGCGCACAACATGCCACCGGCGCCGTTCACCGGCGAGCGGGCGGTGCTCGTCGACACCACCCTGCGGCAGACCGTGCGCGTCACCACCGGCGGCGACCGCGTCCGGCTGCGCTTCTCCAACGCCTTCGGCGGCACGGCGCTGCCGCTGACGGCGGTCACCGTCGCCCTCCCCAAGGGCGGGCAGGCCGGGGTCGGCGCCATCGAGCCCGGCACCACCCGGACGGTGACGTTCGGCGGCCGGGACGCCACCACCGTGCCGATCGGCGCCCAGGTCGTCTCCGACCCGCTGGACTTCACGGTGCGGCCCGGCTCCAACCTCACCGTGACCACGTACCTGGCCGAGGGGCAGGCGTCCCTCGCCCTCACCTCGCACCCCGGCTCCCGCACCACCTCCTACCTCCAGCACGGGGACCGCACCCGCGACGAGGACCTCCCCGGCGCCACCCCCACCAACCACTGGTACCTGCTCAGCGACGTCGAGGTCCTGTCCAGGCCCGCCACCACCGCGGTCGCCGTGCTCGGCGACTCGCTGACCGACGGCCGGGGCTCCACCACCAACGGCAACAACCGCTGGCCCGACCAACTCTTCGACCGACTGCAGCAGAAGCCCGCCACCCGGGGCATCGCCGTGGTGAACCAGGCCGCCGGCGGCAACCGCGTCCTCAACGACGGCCTCGGCCCCAACGCACTCGCCCGACTGGACCGCGACATCCTGGCCCACAGCGCCGTCGAACAGCTGATCGTCTTCGAGGGCATCAACGACATCG
The DNA here is from genome assembly GCF_055572815.1 of Streptomyces sp. NPDC030296. Taxonomy (NCBI): domain Bacteria; kingdom Bacillati; phylum Actinomycetota; class Actinomycetes; order Kitasatosporales; family Streptomycetaceae; genus Streptomyces; species Streptomyces sp. NPDC030296. The sequence continues at coordinate 123,660 of NZ_JBVICQ010000005.1, read as the reverse complement.
GAACGGCCGAGGCCACCCCCGCCGCCCAGCAGCGCGTCACCGCCGACCTCATCGCCGCCTACGACCAGATCATCGTCCGCGCCCACGCCCAGGGCATCCGCGTGTACGGCGCGACCCTGCTCCCGTTCGACGGCAACACGCTCTACGACGACGCCGACGGGCACCGCGAGGACGCACGGCAGGTGGTCAACACCTGGATCCGCACCAGCGGCCGCTTCGACGCCGTCCTCGACTTCGACCGCGTCGTCCGCGACCCGCAGAACCCGAGCCGACTCCAGCCGACCCTCCACGACGGCGACTGGCTCCACCTCAACCCCGAGGGGTACCGCGCCCTCGCCGAAGCGGTCCCGGCCCGGCTGCTCCAACGGAGGTGAGGCGGACCGTACGCGACCGCAACGCCTCCAGGTTCGCCCTCACGCCGTGACCGAGCGCCTCCGCGATCACACGCTCCGTACTGCGCCCCATCCACCCCAAAAACATGGATGACGAACCGATTCGCGGGAACCCGGCTCCCCCGGAAGGGCATCACGCGTGAGGTGAGGGAGAGCCATGGCACGAGGTGGCCGGTGGGGTGATGCACAGGCTGAGCAGGGGCGCGCCGGAGGCCTCGGGCTGCTGACACGTCCGACGGCCGCCGCCACCGGGCTCGCGCTGGCCGGGCCCCGGCTCCTCGCCCGAGGAGCCGGACCCGCCGTCGGCCTGGCCGCGGGAGCGGTGGCCGGAACGGCACGGGCGGGCGTCCGGGGCGCGGACAGCGCCGCGCACGTCGCACGCGTCGCCCGCAACGCACTGCCGGGTGGTGCGCGCCCCTGGCGCTCCGGCGCGCGGGCCCATCTCGCGCTGCGGCCCGAGACACCCGAACGAGTTCACCGCGAGGGCGGCACGGAACACGCGGCCCGCAAGGTGGCCGCCGCACTGGCCGAGCGGCCGGACGTGGCGCTCGCCTACTGGGACCGGGGCCTGGCGCGTCTCGTGGTCTCCGCCGCCGAGGAGGCCCTCGGCGACACGGTCGTGGACGAGGCGGTCGCACTCGCCGCCCGGCACGGGCTGTCCCTGACCGACGAGGACGTCGAGGGATACACCCACCCCGGCGACCCGGCCGGCACCCGGGCCGCCGCGACGGCCCTCGCCGCCGACACCCTCGGCACCGGTGTCGCCCTGGCCGCCTCCTTCCTGCGGCTGCCGCGCTCACCACGCCTGGTCACGGCGGCGGCGACGCTGCTGCGCGAGAACCCCCGCTTCCGCGCCTTCCTGCGCGACCGGCTCGGCCCGTCCCGCATGGACGTGCTGCTGGCCACGGCCAACGCCGCCGTCCAGGCCGCGGGCCAGACCCCGATCGCCCTGCTGCTCGACGGGGCGCTGCGCACCTGCCAACTGGGGGACACCCTGGCCCGCGCGACCGCCTTCGACACCGTCCACGACCAGGTGTGCACCCCGCGGCGGGTCGGCCTGCCCCCGCGCCCCTCCGTACGGCCGCCCCTGCGGTCCACCCCCGCCCAGGACTACGCCTCCCACGCCTCCACCGGCAGTGTGCTGGGCGCCGCGGCGACCCTGCTCGTCAAGCACGACGGCAAGGAGGCCGCCGAAGCCGTCCTCGCGGGCTCGCCCAAGGCGGCCCGCTACGGCCCCGCCGCCTTCCACCACGTCCTCGGCGCGGCCCTCGCCCGGACCGGCGTCCTGGTCCGCGACCCCGAGCGGCTGCGGCGGCTGGAGACCGTCGACACCGTCGTCCTGCACCCCAGCGCGCTGCGGAGGCCCGGCGCGGGCGCGGACCCCTGGGCCGAGACCGTGCTCGACGCGGCCCGCCGGGCCGGGCTCGCCGTCGTCATGGTGGACGACCCGGCGCTGCGCGACTTCACGAGCCTCGCCGACCAGGTCGTGACCGGCGACCGCCCCCTGCGCGAGGTGGTGCGGGGCCTGCGCGACGAGGGCGCCACCGTCCTGACGGTCGCCCGCTTCCCCTCCACCGACCCCGAGGCGGGGGCCGAGGACACCCACGTACGGGACGACTCCACGAGCGCGGCCGACGACGCCCATGTGCCGGACGATGGCACGAGCGCGCCCCACGACGGGGCCCGAGAACGGGACGAGGACGGCGGCGCCCGGCACACCACGGCCCCCGCGCCGGACGGCTTGGACGTCCTGGACGGTCTGCTCGGCGGGGACGTGGCCGTGGCCCTCGCGGACGGGGACTCCGCCGTCGCCTGGGGCGCGGACGTCCTCGCCCTCAACGGTCTGGCCGACGTGTGGCGGCTGCTGACCGCCGTACCGGCGGCCCGTGCGGTGGGCCACCGGTCGCAGACCCTCGCCCGGTCCGGCGCCGCCCTGTCCGGGCTGCTCGTGGCCGTCGGCGAGGCAGACGGGGCGCGCCGCCGCGCTCGCCTGCCCGGACTGCGCCACGTGCCCGTCGACGTCGGCGCCGCGACGGCCCTGCTCAGCGGCGTACGCGGCGCCCTCGGCGTGGCCCTGGCCCGGGCGCCGCACCCCCAGCCGCGCACGGCCTGGCACGCGCTGCCCCCGGACGACGTCCTCGACCGGCTCGACCACGCGGCCGACGAGGAGGAGAAGGACACCACGGTCGTCGAGCAGGCGGCCGGCCGGCTGCACGAGATGGCCGACACCGTGGGCCACACGCCCGCCGGCGCGCCCGTGCGCTGGACCGTGGACCTGGCCCGGGCCGTCCGGGGCGAGCTGGACGATCCGCTCACCCCGGTGCTGGCGGTCGGCTCTGCGGCCTCCGCGATCCTCGGCTCGGTCGTGGACGCCCTCCTCGTCTTCGGCGCGCTCGATCTGAACGCCCTGGTCGGCGGTCTGCAACGGCTGCGCGCCGAACGGGCGCTGTCCGGACTGCTCGCCGACCAGCAGCAGAAGGCCCGCCTCACGCCCCGCGACCCGGAGGAGCCGACGGGCCCGCCCGCCGACGACGCGTCGGCGGAGGCCGAGACCGTGGACGCCGCCGTGCTCGAACCCGGCGACGTGATCGAACTGAAGGCGGACGACGTCGTGCCCGCCGACGCCCGGCTGCTGTGGGAGGACGGTCTGGAGGTGGACGAGTCGGCGCTCACCGGGGAGTCCCTGCCGGTGGACAAGCAGACGGCGCCGACACCCCGCGCGCCGGTCGCCGACCGGAGCTGCATGGTCTTCGAGGGCACCACCGTGGTGGCGGGCCAGGCCAGGGCCGTCGTCGTGGGAACCGGCGACCGCACCGAGGCCGCACGCGCCGTCGCCCTGGCCGCGCGCACGCCCCCGTCCGCCGGTGTCCAGGCCAAGATCCATGAACTCACCCGCAGGGCGCTGCCGTTGACCCTGGCCGGTGGCGCCGCGGTGACGGGTCTCTCGCTGCTGCGCGGCACTCCTATCAGGGAGGCGGTGAGCGGCGGCGTCGCGGTGGCGGTGGCCGCCGTCCCCGAGGGGCTGCCCCTCGTAGCCACGGTGGCACAGCTGTCGGCGGCCCGGCGGCTGAGTCGCCGCGGCGTCCTCGTGCGCACCCCGCGCACCCTGGAGGCGCTGGGCCGTATGGACACCGTCTGCTTCGACAAGACGGGCACCCTCACCGAGAACCGCCTCCACCTGGTCCGGGTCGGCGAGGCCGACGGCACGGTCCGCACCCTCAAGGACACCGCCGCCGACGACACGGCCCGCACCCTGCGTGTCGCCGCCCGCGCCTGCCCCCGCCTGAACGGCGGCTCGACCCGCCCGGTGCACGCCACCGACGAGGCGGTACTGGACGCGGCCGGCCCCGACCCGGAGTGGGAGCAGACCGAGGGCCGGCCCTTCGAGGCGGCCCGAGGCTACGCCGCGGCCGTCGGCACAGCGGCCGACGGCACCCCCGTCCTGGTGGTCAAGGGCGCCCCCGAGACGGTCCTGCCCGCCTGCCCCGACCTCCCCGATCACGCGTCCGGAACCGCGCAGTCGCTCGCCCGCGACGGTCTGCGTGTCCTCGCGGTCGCCGAACGCCCGCTGCGCACGGACGAGGAACCGTCCGCCGCCCTCGAAGAACCGCTGGACGACCTGGAGTTCACCGGCCTGCTCGCGCTCGCCGACGTCCCGCGCGAGACGTCCACCGACCTGGTGCGCGGGCTGCGCGAGGCGGGCGTACGACCGGTCATGCTGACCGGCGACCACCCGCAGACCGCCCGGGCGATCGCCGCCGAACTCGGCTGGCCCGAGGACACGACCGTCGTCACGGGCGACGAACTGGCCTCCGCCGACCGGTCCGTACGGTCGAGGATGCTGCGGGACGCGGGCGTCGTGGCGCGGGTCGCGCCCGAGCAGAAGCTCCAGGTGGTGGAGGCGCTGCGGGACGCGGGCCGGGTGGTCGGGATGGTCGGCGACGGCGCCAACGACGCCGCCGCCATCCGAGCCGCCGACATCGGCGTGGGCATCCAGGCCCGCGGCTCCGCCGCCGCCCGGAACGCGGCCGACCTGGTCCTGACCGACGAGGACCTGTCGGTGCTGATCGAGGCGGTCACCGAGGGCCGCTCCCTGTGGCACAGCGTCACCGACGCCATCGCCATCCTGATCGGCGGCAACGCGGGCGAGATCGGCTTCGGCATCCTCGGCACGCTGCTCGCCGGACGGGCCCCGCTCTCCACCCGCCAGATGCTGCTGGTGAACCTGTTCACGGACCTGTTCCCCGCGATGGCGGTGGCGGTCACCCCCAAGGAGGAGCCGGGCGCCCCGAACGGCGGCGAGACCGAGGGCGCCCCGGGCCCGGAGCCGCTGGGCACCGACCTCCTCGGCGCGCCCCTCATGCGCCAGATCCGCCACCGCGCCCTGACCACCTGCCTGGGCGCCACCCTCGCCTGGCTGGTCGGCCGCTTCACGCCGGGCACCGCGCGCCGCTCCACGACGATGGCCCTGTGCGGGGTGGTCGGCACCCAACTGGCCCAGACCCTCGCCGACCGCCGGCACAGCCCGCTGGTCCGCACCACGGCCCTGGGCTCCGCCGCGGCCCTCGTCGTGCTGGTCCAGATCCCGGGCGCCAGCCACTTCTTCGGCTGCACCCCGCTCGGCCCGCTCGCCTGGGCGGGCGTCGCCGCGGCGATCGCCCTCGCGGTGGCCGGCCAGCGGACCCTGCCCGACCTCGAGAGGACGGTCCAGCGGCTGATGCGACCCCGGCCCCCCGCCTCGGCCGCGCCGAGCCCGGCCTGAGGCCCCACCGCCGGGCGCGCCGGGCGGGCCCTAGACCGACCGGTGGTACTGCTCGGGCACGTGCACCTCGCCCCCCAGCTCCCGGGCGGCCTGCCGGGCCCAGGAGGGGTTGCGCAGCAGTTCACGGCCCAGCAGCACGGCGTCGGCCTCTCCGTTGGCGAGGATCTTCTCGGCCTGCTCGGCCTCGGTGATCAGACCCACCGCCGCGACGGGCAGCCCCGCCTCGTCCCGGACGCGGGCGGCGAACGGCACCTGGTAGCCGGGGCCGACGGGGATGCGGACACCGGAGGCGTTGCCGCCGGTGGAGACATCGAGGAGGTCCACGCCGTGGGCCTTCAGTTCGGCCGCGAGCCGGACGGTGTCGTCCGCAGTCCAGCCGCCCTCCTCCAGCCACTCGGTCGCGGAGACCCGGAAGAACAGCGGCTTGTCCTGCGGCCACACCTCCCGCACGGCGTCCACCACCTCCAGCGCGAAGCGGATCCGGTTCTCGTACGAGCCGCCGTAGGCGTCGGTACGGCGGTTGGAGTGCGGGGACAGGAACTCGTTGATCAGGTAGCCGTGGGCGCCATGGATCTCGACGATCTCGAAACCGGCCGCGAGCGCACGCCGGGCCGCCTCCGCGAACTGCCCGACGACGGCCCGGATCTGCTCGACCGTCAGCTCGTCCGGCACCGGGTGCACCTCGTCGAACGGCACCGCGCTGGGCGCCACCGGCTGCCAGCCGTACGCGTCCGCGCCGACCGGGGCGCCGCCCCGCCAGGGCCGGTCGGTGGACGCCTTGCGCCCGGCGTGCGCCAGCTGCACCGCGGGCACCGTCCCCTGCGCCCGCAGGAACCCGGTGATCCGGCGGAACGCCTCCATCTGCGTGTCGTTCCAGAGGCCGAGGTCGTACGGGGAGATCCGGCCCTCGGGGGCCACGGAGGTCGCCTCGACGATGATCAGGCCCGTCCCGCCGGTGGCGCGCGCCGCGTAGTGCGCGAAGTGCCAGTCGCCCGGGGCGCCCGTCCCGGGTCCCTCCGGCGCGGCCGAGTACTGGCACATGGGGGGCATCCACACCCGGTTGGGGATGGTCAGTTCACGCAGGCGGTAGGGCTCGAACAGCGCGCTCACGGCGGACTCCGATCGTCAGGGATGCCGACACGGGTGGGGTACGACTCGATGCCTCGTACGATAGCCATCGTAGTACGGCGGATGTCAAACTACGACGGTTCTCGTACAATGAATTCCCCAAGGCCCGACGCAAGGGAGCCGCCGTGACCACGCCCGCCGTCAGCAGTCGCGATCTCCCGCACCCGGAGCGCGCGGAGATCCGGCTGGAGTCCGTGCTGCACGCGCTCTCCGACCCCATGCGGCTGCGTATCGTGCGAGAGCTCGCCGCCGACGGCGACGAGCTCTCCTGTTCGTACTTCGACCTGCCGGTCACCAAGTCCACGACCACCCACCACTTCCGGGTGCTCCGCGAGAGCGGGGTGATCCGACAGGTCTACCGGGGCACCGCCAAGATGAACGGACTGCGCCGGGACGACCTGGACGGCCTCTTCCCGGGGCTTCTCGACGCCCTCCTGGACGCCGCCGCCCGGCAGGCGGCCCGGGTCCGGGACCTCGGCGACGGCTGAACCGGCCTCCGGGGCGAGCGGCCAGAAGGGCGGTGCGCCCGCCCTAGTCCCGCGCCCCGCCCTGTGCGGCCGTCAACAGCGACTCCCAGTCCGGGAGTTTCACCACGCCGCGGCCCAGGGAAGCGCCCAGTTCCGCCTCCGCCCGTTCGATCGCCTGCCAGCCCGACCACTCCACGGGGCGGACGCCCTCCGCCCGCAGGGCCGCCAGCGGGTCCGCCGGGACCGGTCGGCGCAGGAGCGCGGGGGCGTCCTCCAGCAGCGAGGTCACCGTCTCCTTGGCGCAGGGGCGGTTGGTGCCGATGACTCCGGTCGGGCCCCGCTTGATCCACCCGGCCACGTACTCGCCAGGTGTGGCCACGCCCTCCCGGACGACCCTGCCCGCGACATGCGGGACCGTGCCCCGCTGAGGATCGAAGGGGAGCCCGTCGAGCGCCACGCCGCGGTAGCCGACCGAGCGGAGCACCAGCTGGGCCTCGATCTCCTCGTACCGGCCGGTGCCGACGAGGCCGCCCCGGCCGTCCGGCCGTGTGCGCTCCAGCCGGACGCCGCGGACGCGGTCCCCGTCGGCGAGGAGCTCGACCGGGCGCAGGAAGAACCGCAGCCGGATGCGGTGCCGGCCGCTCGGCGCCGGCGCGGTGGCCCAGCCGCGCAGGACCTCGATGTTCCGGCGCTGCGCGGCGGGCAGGGCCGAGGGGTCGACGTAGTCCGGGTCCATCTCCAGCTCCACCGGGTTGACGGTGACCTGGGTGTCCGGGAGGGTGCCCAGCTCGCGCAGCTCCTTGGTGGTGAAGCGCGCCGCGGAGGGACCGCGGCGGCCCACCATGTGGATGCGGGACACCTGGCTGGAGGCGAGCGAGGCGAGGGCGGACTGCGGCATGTCGGTCGGGCTCAGCTCGGCCGCGCCGCGTGCCAGCATGCGGGTCACGTCCACGGCGACGTTCCCGACGCCGATGACCACCGCGGTACGGGCACCGAGGACGAAACCGTCGGCCACGGCGTCCGGGTGCGCGCTGTACCAGGACACGAACTCGGTCGCCGACCAACTGCCCCGCAGATCCTCGCCCGGGATGCCGAGCCGGCGGTCGGTGGCGGCGCCCACGCAGTACACCACCGCGTGGTACAGCTCCCGCAGCCGCGCCACCGGCACACCCCTGGGCCCCACCTGCACCCCGCCGAGGAAGCGCACCCGCTCGTCCTCCAGCACGCTGCGCAGGTTGTTCTGGAGCGACTTGATCTTCTCGTGGTCCGGCGCCACCCCGTAGCGGACCAGTCCGTAGGGGCAGGGCAGGCGGTCGAGGACGTCGACCAGGACCCCGGGATCCCGCTGGACGAGGCTCTGGGCGGTGTAGCACCCGCTCGGCCCCGAACCCACGACGGCGACATGCAGCACGGCGGACTCCTTACGCGAGGAGATCGCTGGTGCCTCCAGGATCGCACCCCGGGGGCCGCCGGGGGAGGGGGCGCTCGGCGTGGCTGCGCCGAACGATTGTGATCACTCCCTTACGTTGCGTGTGTGCTCGAAGCTTCCTTTCTCAACCTTTCTGATCGGCATGGGCGGGACGGGGCCGTCGCGGTGTGGCCCGCGTGGGAGGTGCAGGAAGGCGGGGGAGCCACCGTCTGGTTCAACGCCCGGCTGAGCTTCCCGGACGGGGCCCGGGTCGAGCTCCTCGCCGTGGTGGCCGGGGGGCGGCTGTCCCTGGAGGACGTCCGGGCCCAGCCGCCGCTGTCCCTGGACGACCTGGCGGAGCTGGCCGACTGGATCGAGGGCCCGCTCTTCGAGGCGTGCGGCGCCGTGCTGCCCGACCCGGTCGAGGACAGCGTGCCGGGCGCCCGGCACGCGGCCGCCCGCCGGGCCAGGCCCGCCTGGCCGCGGGGCGCGGAAGGGCGGCGGCTGGTGGCGGAGGAGTACCGCACCGCGCAGCGGGAGGGCCACGACCCGGTGCTCGCGGTGATGTGCGCGACCGGGCACAGCCGCCGCAAGTCGCTCCGGCTGATCGCCGGCGCCCGTGACGCCGGCCTCCTGACCCCCCGCCACGCCCGACGCTGAGCCCTTCGTGGCGAGGGCCGCGGCGGGCGGTTTCTAGGCCACGAGGTCGCGCATCCTGCTGATCTCGGTCGTCTGCTGCGCGATCACGTCGTCGGCCATCTCCTCGATCAGGATGTTGTTGCCCTGGGCCTTGACGTCCGTGGCCATCGTGATCGCCCCCTCGTGGTGAGTGATCATCAGTTTCAGGAAGAGGCGGTCGAACTCCGCCCCGTCGAGCGTGCCGAGCTTCTTCAGCTGCGCCTCGGTCGCCATGCCGGGCATCTCCCCGTGGTCGTGCGACGTGCTCTTGCTGTCGCCGTCGTTGACCTTCAGCCAGCCCTCCATGGCCTCGATCTCCGGCTTCTGGGCGGCCGAGATGCGCTCGGCGATCCGCTTCACCTGGGTCGACTTCGCACGCTTCGGCGCGAGTTCGGTCATCTCCAGGGCCTGGCCGTGGTGCACGATCATCATGCGGGCGTAGGCGAAGTCCGCGGAATTCGGCGAGTCGTCCTCGGCGCGCCGCTTCTCCGCCTCCTCGGGGGACAGGGTACGGGCCGCCTCACCGGGTTTTCCGGGCGCGATCACCGCGGGTCCGCCGGACCGGGCGGAAGCGCTGTCGGGTTCGGTGTCCGACCCCGAGTCACAGGCCGCGAGCGCGAGGAGAGCAGCCGTCAACGAGGCCGTGACCAGCGACGCGCGGGATGTGCGGCGAACGAGCACAGTGACCTCCTGGGCAGAGCAACGGGCGTACCGGTGGCGAGCGTTGACGATCGTTCCTAACACGGATTCAGGTGCCGTAGATCAAATTTGTTCGTTACAAATACATGGCCGCCTGTTGATCTGTGCATGCTGAAGACGATACTTCGGAGGTGCCTGAACCGTTCGACTGCGAACGGCTACGAGGGAGGACACAGTGACCCTGTTGAACAACCTTCGGACGCGCCGCAGACGGCTGGGGGTGGCCGCCACGGCGGCCGGACTCCTGGCCGCGCTGTTGACGGCCGGTCCGGCGGCGGCGACTCCCGACCCGGGGGACGCGCCCACCGTGCGCGAGAAGGTCTCCAAGAGCGACGCGGCCGAGGCGCGCGAGGCGATCGCCGCCGGTGAGATACCCGGCAAGGACGAGATCGTCCACTCCGCCAACATCGAGCACCTGACCAACATCCCGAAGGAGGCGCTGCCGGGCACCAACTCCGACCTCGCCTTCCAGGGGAAGTACGCGTTCGCCGGCAACTACGACGGCTTCCGCATCTTCGACATCAGCAACCCCAGGGCCCCGAAGACGGTCGCCCAGGTCCTCTGCCCGGGCTCCCAGAACGACATCTCCGTCTCCGGGAACCTGCTCTTCCTGTCCACGGACTCCTCGCGCAGCGACAGCTCCTGCAACAGCACCACGCAGCCCGCGAGCGAGAAGTCCTCGTGGGAGGGCATGAAGATCTTCGACATCAGCGACAAGACGAACCCGAAGTACGTCGCCGCCGTCGAGACCGCCTGCGGCTCGCACACCCACACGCTGCTGCCGAAGCGGAAGAACGTCTACATCTACGTCTCGTCGTACTCGCCGAACGCGGCGTTCCCCGACTGCCAGCCGCCGCACGACGGCATCTCGGTCATCAAGGTGCCGCGCTGGGCGCCCGAGAAGGCGGCCGTGGTGGGCTTCCCCGTCCTCTTCCCCGGTGAGGGCCCGGACGGCGGCGGCAACCCGGGTGGGCCCACCAACCCCGGCGTCTCCAAGACCACCGGCTGCCACGACATCACGGTGCTGCCGTCGAAGGACCTCGCGGCCGGCGCGTGCATGGGTGACGGCATCCTGTTCTCCATCGAGGACCCGGAGAACCCGAAGATCATCGACCAGGTCCAGGACAACGTGAACTTCGCGTTCTGGCACTCGGCGACCTTCAACCAGAAGGCCAACAAGGTCGTCTTCACCGATGAGTTGGGCGGCGGCGGCGCGGCCACCTGCAACGAGGCGATCGGCCCGAACCGCGGCGCCGACGGCATCTACGACATCGTCGGCAGGGGCGACCACCGCAAGCTCGTCTTCAAGAGCTACTACAAGATCCCCCGCCACCAGGCGAACACCGAGAACTGCGTCGCCCACAACGGCTCGCTGATCCCGGTCCTGGGCAAGGACATCATGGTCCAGGCCTGGTACCAGGGTGGTGTGTCCGTCTGGGACTTCACCGACTCCGCCAACCCCAAGGAGATCGCCTACTTCGAGCGCGGGCCCATCTCCACGGACACACTGGTCGGCGGCGGTGCCTGGTCGGCGTACTACTACAACGGCTACATCTACTCGAACGACATGGTCAAGGGATTCGACGTCCTGAAGATCGACGACCGGCGCACGAACCCCGCCCGCTGGGTCCACCAGCGTGAGCTGAACGTGCAGACGCAGCCGGACTACTTCGACTTCGGCTGGTAGGACGCCGGGCCGACACCGTCAGGTGGCGAAGAAACGCGACAGATCCCTGTCGTACGTCCCGCCGGTCCCCTCGGGGGCCGGCGGGACACCCGACTCCCAGTCGAGTCCGTAGCGCCGAAAGAGCTCCGCGCGCAGGGTGGTGACCGGCAGCGGCGCGTTCGGCAGCACCAGCGCGTACACGGCACCCATCAACAGGGCTCGCAGCAGCGGGTAGTCGGCCTCCGGGTCCGCGGAGCCGTGCCGGGTCACCGTGTCCCGCAGCAGCTCGCCCAGCCGCCGCTGCTCGGCGCACTGCACGAATCCCTCCGGGGCCTGGAGCAGCCCCGCCATGTGCTGACGCATCAGCACGGGCCGCTCCACGGCCAGCCGCAGGATCGCGTCGACCGCCCGCGCCATCCGCTCCCGCCCGTCGTCGCTGCGCGGCTCGCCCTCCAGCGCCTCCTCCAGCGTCCGGTGCATCAACCGGTGCACCGCCGACTGGACCAACTGGCGCTTGCCGGGGAAGTAGTACGACACCAGGCCCCGTGCCGATCCCGCGCGGTCCGCGATGTCCCCGAGCGTCGTGGCCTCGTAGCCCCGCTCGTCCACCAACTCGACGGCGGCCTGCAGCAGTCGCTCCCGGGAACGCCGACGCAACTCTTCGTTGACCGAGGCGCTGCGCGGGGACATCCTGTAACTCCTGCGTTGGCTGGCTGCCAGCCAACTATACTCAGCGCTCCCGGGCGGCGACCCTGTGTGTCCTTCCCGGCCGCTGTCCGTCCCGGGCCGCACGGGGGACGGTCCGGGACGGACGACGGGTCGCCGGCGAGGGCGACCCGGACGCCGTGACCCGCCCGACGGACCCCGTGAGCGGACGGTGTCTCAGTCCACCAGCCCCAGCACCGGGCGCAGTCCGTCCGGTCGGCTGTCCGCGGGCAGATGGTCCACGAAGTGCACCGCGCAGCCCAGGGCCGCCGCGCCGCCGTCGGCCCGCCGGTCGTCACCGACCATCAGCGTGTCCCGCGCGTCGACGCCGAGCGCCTCGCAGGCGAGCGTGAACAGCCGCGGATCCGGCTTCTGGACACCGTGCTCGTACGACAGCACATACGTGCCCACGTACGGGTCGAGACCGTGCGCGCGGAACACCGGTCGCAGATCCCAGCCGATGTTGCTCACCACGCCGACGGCCACCCCTCGCCCCCGCAGGCCGGCGAGCACCTCGGCGGCGTCCGGGTACGGGCGCCACGCGGACGGCGTCATATGGCGGTCGTACAGCGCGTCGTGGAGCGCGGGGTCGGGCAGGGACACCCGCCGCGACAGCCCCGTGTAGGCCGCCCGGTGCTGCTCTGCGCTCCGGTCCCGGACCGTCCACAGCTCACCCAGCTCGCCGGTAGGCGGCTCCACGGGGGCGGGCCCGCCGGGCAGCGCGCCGGCCCGCTCCAGCGCCTCGGCGGCCCGCACCACCTCCGGCTCGGGCAGGTGGACACCGGTGTCCGCGAGCACCGCCCGCAGCCAGGACTCGCCGGACTCGATACGGAAGAGGGTCCCGGAGAAGTCGAACAGCACGCCTTTGATCGTCATGGCGGCGATCCTTCGCGGTGGCCCCGACCCGGTCAAGTGCGCCTCGGCGCACCCCACTTCTCGTACGTCAGTACGGCCAGTGCCACGGTCAGCGCGCCCAGCAGCCAGCCGCCCACCACGTCCGACGCCCAGTGCACGCCCAGCCAGATCCTGGTCACACCCACCCCGAGGACCGACACCACGGACACCGCCAGCGCGACCCGTGTGACGACGCGCCCCGCGCCGTACAGATGGAGGAGCCACAGCAGCAGACCGCACACCACGGTGGCCGTCATGGCATGGCCCGACGGGAAGGCGGCGTAGTGGGCGGAGTCCACGGGGTCGGGCCACGCGGGCCGCTCCCGGCCGACGGCTGCCTTCAGGCCCTGCTGGACCGCCGTGCCCACCGCACAGGTGACGGCCAGCCAGATCGCGAGCCACCACTCCCGGTGCCGCCACACCAGCCAGACCGCGGCGGCCGCGCACACGAGGCGCATCGTCACCGGGTCCCACACCCAGTCCGTCAGGACGCGGAAGGTGTGGGTGATCCCGGACTCGGCGACGGCCCATCTGTGGGTGGCGTCCGCGATGCCCTGGTCCAGGGACATCAGCGGCGCCCAGGAGAGCGCGACCAGGACGAGCAGCAGGACGGTGGGCGCCGCGAGGGCCGCGGCGACGCGGACGGTGCGGGTGTGCGGCGGCCGGTGGGGCGGCGCGTCGACGGTGGGGGTGTGCATGCAGCGATCCTCGCCGACCCGTGGGGCGCCGTGCCAACGCCGGGGCGTGAGATCACTGTCACGCGCCGCGACCGGAGCACGAGCCGTGCCTCGCACGTTGTTCTTGGGTTTCCCTTTGTCGGTTCTTTGCCGGGTCACGGTTGACCGAGTGCCCGCAACCCCGGCACGAAAGCCACCAGAACCGGCAGTGCGGGCAGCAGGGCCGCGCACGCGGTCAGCCTCAGCCGGCGCACGGGTGTGAGCCGGTCCGGGGGAGCGAGCAGCCGGTGGACGCGCCGCGGCACATGGTCCTCGGGGGCCGAGCACGGCCCGAACACGCCCCGGTCCTCGTTGAGCCCGACGAGCGCGAGGGCGGTCGTCAGGCGTCCGTGGCGGCGGGAGGCGGTGTCGTCGGCGGCGAGTTCGACCAGGCGGTGCATCTCGTCGCGGAACGCGGCGAACACCGGCACCTTCGGGAAACCGCCCGCCAGCGCCGCCGAGCAGTGCAGCAGCCAGTCGTGCCGGGCCCGCGCGTGCCCCTGCTCGTGTGCGACCACCGCGTCCACCTGCCGCCCCCTCAGCCGGCGCAACGCGGCGGTGGTGATGACCAGTCGGGGCGCCGAGCCGGGCAGCCACCAGGCGTCCGGCCGCTCGCCCTCCACCACCACGAGCCGGTCCGCCCCCGGCTCCTCGCCGGGCAACAGCGGCGCCCGGCGCAGGATCTCCGCCTCCCGCTGCCGTCGTTGCCGCCGGGCCAGCGCGACCTCGCCGACCAGCATCGCCCCGGTCCACACCCCGCCGCACGCGAGCGCGACCGCGGTGACCGCCGCCCACGCACCACCGGTGCCCAGCGCGTACGCCTCGACCACGCCGTGCGGCGCCGGCGCGAACAACGGCCCGCCCACCGCCGTCCAGGCGGCCGCCGCGCTCAGCGCCATCGACAGCGCGCAGCACAGCAGGACGGCCGCCACGACGCACTGCCACACCCACAGCGCGACCACCGGCTCACGGTCCGGCCAGTCCGCCCGGGCCAGCAGTCGCGGAGCGAGGACGGCGGTCAGGGCGCCGAGCAGCAACAACGCCGCGGGGACCATCATGGGCGAAGCCTATGAGCGGGACGGGGCGCGACGACATGGGCCGGGCGGCCCAAGTGACGCAGACCACGCTGTCGATCACACGGTGAGCAGCATGGCGAACATCCCGATGCCCATCGACAGCCGGCAGGCCCGCGCCACCTCGGGCCGGTCGCCCCAGCCGGTCCCGGCCCCCGCCACGCGCCCGGTCCCGCCCCCTGCCCCGCGCCCGCTCCCGGAGACGGCCACCGGCATCAGCCGTACGCCCGCCCACAGCACATAGCCGGCGAAGTACAGCAGGAGCGTCCCGGTCAGCAACGGCGACCCGCTGCCGCCGTGGCCGCCGGGGGCGGCCGCCATCACCACCGCCATGTAGACCATGGCGACGGCACCCACCAGATGGTGCAGATGGTGCGGGCTCGTGCGGGCCGCCCACAGCGCCCGCAGCGCGGCGGCACCGAACACGACGGCGTAGGCCAGCCAGGCCCAGCGCGGGGGCGCGGCCGCCGCGGTGGGTACGGCCATCGCGGCCATGCCGAACCCCATGAGCGCCTCACCGCCCGCCGCCCGGCGCTGCTCCTCGACGGCGCTGCGCATCCGCAGCAGGCAGTACCCGCCGGTCAGCGCGCACAGCGCGACCAGCAGCCAGCCGGGCGAAGCCGGTCCGTGCACCCTGCACCTCCACGCTCGAGGCGTCGAACAGTGATGACCGTGAGGTCGACCAGTCGGTCAGGGCATGCCCCTGCCCGGTGGCGCGCAGACGAGCGCACGGGAGTATCCGGGGGAGCGCGCGGGGTGCATCGACGCGCGGGCTGCGGCTGAGCAGGGGTGCGTCGCCCCGCCGTCGGAGCGGGTGACCGCGTCCGGCGGGCCGGACGCCGTACGCTCACGGCGACGGCACGACAGCACGGATTCCACGCTTCGGAGGGCGCACCGGCATGACGGCAGGCAACGGGCGGACGGCGGCGGGGAGCGGCGCGGCTCTCGGGGACACGGTCGCCAAGGTGGTGCGTCAGTGGCAGACCGTGCATCCCGGTCTCGACACCGGCCCCATGGAGATCATCGGCCGGGTGAACCGCTGCGCCGCCCTCCTCCAGCAGGCGGAGGACGCGCCGCTGCGCCGCGCCGGGCTCACCCGCCCCGAGTTCGACGTCCTCGGCACCCTGCGCCGAACCGGCCACGAACTGACGCCCAGTGAGATCGCCCGCGAGACGTTCGCCTCCGGCGCGGCCGTCACCAAACGCGTCAAGCTGCTCAGCGAGCGCGGGCTGGTGGAGCGGCGCGGCGACGCCCGGGACCGGCGCGTCGCCCATGTCCGGCTCACGGACTCCGGCCGTGACCTCGTGGACAGCGTCCTGCCGGAGCAACTGGCCTACGAGACGCATGTGCTGTCCGGCGTCGGCACCGACGACCGCCGTGAACTGGCCGGTCTGCTGGGGGAGTTGCTGATCCAGCTGGAGGGCCGGCTGGGCCTGCCGCGCAGCTGAGGCCCCGGCGCGGGCACGGCCGACGGCGTCGGGGGCTCAGCGCTCCTCGTCCGCCAGGTGGACGCCGAACATGGCGCCCTGGGGGTCGCGCAGCACGGCGATGCGCGGGCCGTCCTGCACGGTGGTCGGCTCCATGAGGACGGTGCCCCCGGCGTCGACGGCGATCCGGGCGCTGTCGTCGACGTCCTCGACGGCGAAATAGGGCAGCCAGTGCGAGGGCACCTCGTGCGGGAACTTCTCGTCCATGGTGATCATGCCGCCGAAGTCGTCGCCGGTGATGCCCCACTGCGTGTAGTGCTCGGAGGCGTGCACGGTCCACCCGAACACGGTGGTGTAGAAGGTCTCGGCCCCCTCCGGCGCGCGGGTCAGCAGCTCCACCCAGCCGAGGGCGCCGGGCGCGTTGAACAGACCGGCACCGGGGAAGGTGCGGGCCTCCCAGAGCTGGAATGCCGCGCCGCCCGGGTCGAACGCCACCGCGAACCGCCCGATGTCGAAGACGTCCATGGGCCCGAGGACGATCGATCCGCCGGCCGCCCGCACCGACTCGACCGCGGCGTCCGCGTCGGCCACCGCGAACGACACGTTCCACGCCACCGGCTGCGATTCCTGGTACAGCGGCGCGAGGGCGGCGACGGCGGCGTCGCCCAGGTGCGCCACCGTGTACCCGCCGGCCTCCTGGCGCGGGTCGGTCTCCGGGCGCCATCCGAACAGCTCGGTGTAGAACCGTTTGGCCGCCTCCAGATCGCTGGTCCCCAGCTCGGTCCAGCAGGGCCCGCCGGTCACCGGCCTGTCGAGCTTCATGGCGCTCCTCGTGGAAGGGACGGCCCCCACCAGCACGCTATGCCCGCACCCCGGCCCCCGGCCACCGGGGACACCGGCGCCCCGGTGGAGCTGCCGGCGAGAACGGGGGCGGGGCCACGGGGCGGCCAACGGGCCGGCGTCCGGCGGGCGCGCGGAGGGCGTCGCTTGCGGCACGCGGCGGCCCGGCTCAGATGCCGGGCCGGTACCGCAGCGGATGGTCCGCGGGGATCTCCACCAGCACGATCTCCGTACCGTCCGGGTCGGCGATCCACATCTCGATCAGCCCCCACGGCTCCTTCACCGGCGGCCGCCGCACCTCCACCCCGGCCGCCACCAGCTCCTCGTGCGCCGCCGTCACGTCCGCCACCTGGAGCCACAGCTTCAGCGCGGGCGAGGGCGGGGTGTCGCAGCGCCCGGCGACCTCCAGGAAACCGCCGCCGAGGAAGTACACGACACCCCGGTGGTCACCCGTACCGAACTCGCGGTACACGGGAAGCCCCAGCTTCTCGCCGTAGAAGACACGGGAGCGCTCCGGGTCGGTGGGGCGCAGAAGGGTACGGCTGCTCAGTACATGGACCATGCCGTCGGAGCCTAGTGGGCCGAGGACTACCCTTCAGCGTGCCCGCGCCACAGCCAGATCCGTCAGGAGCGCCCATGGACACCGCCCCCGGCCTGACCTTCCGTGATGCCACCGACGCCGACGTGGACGTGCTCGTCGCGTTGATCGAGTCGGCGTACCGGGGGGACTCCAGCCGGGCCGGCTGGACCACGGAGGCGGACATCCTCGACGGGCGGCGCACCGACCCGCAGGGCGTACTGGACGTCATCAAGTCGCCCGACAGCCGGCTGCTCACCGTGGAGCGGGACGGCACGGTCGTCGCCTGCTGCCAGCTCGAACACCGCGGCGACCACGCCTACTTCGGGATGTTCGCGGTGAGCCCGGCGCTCCAGGGCGCCGGCCTCGGCAAGGCGATCATCGCCGAGGCCGAGCGGATCGCGGTCGAGACCTGGGCCGCCGGGGAGATGCACATGACCGTGATCTCCGTGCGGGACGACCTCATCGCCTGGTACGAGCGGCGCGGCTACCGCCGTACGGGACGCATGAGCCCGTTCCCGTACGGCGACGAGCGCTTCGGCATCCCGCTCCGGGACGACCTGCGCTTCGAGCTGCTGGTGAAGGAGCTGGGGCAGCCGGTCACGCCGTGAAGCGACCGGTGCGTTTGATGTCCGGGTAGTCCGTGGTCGCGCCGTCCAGCTGCAGCGCGCGGACCAGCCGCAGATGGTCCTGGGTGTTGACCACCCAGCCGATGATGCGCAGATTCGCCTTGCGGGCGTGCTCGACGACCTCCAGGGTGAGCCGCCGGATGTTCAGGACGAGGGTGGAGGCGCCCACCGCCACCGCCCGGTCCACGACGTCCAGGCCGTACCGGCTGGCGACCAGCGCGGTGCGCACGCCGGGGACGAGCCGGGCGATCTCGGCGACCGCCTCGTCGTGGAAGGAAAGCACCTCGACCCGTCCCACCAGGTCGCGCCGGTGCATGACCTCGGCGAGGGCGCGGGCCGCCGCCGTGTCCTTGATCTCGGCCTGCAGGGGCGCCCGGACGGCGTCGAGCACCTCCTCGAAGGTGGGGATCCGCTCGCCGCGTCCCGCGTCGAGGGCGCGCAGCTCGGCGAGGGTCTTGTCGGCGATGGGGCCGGTGCCGTCGGTCGTCCGGTCCACATCCGCGTCGTGCATGACGACGAGTGCGCCGTCCTTGCTCAGATGCAGATCGAGTTCGATGACGTCGAGGCCCGCGCGATCGGCGGCGACGAAGGAACGCAGGGTGTTCTCCGGTTCGACACCCATGACTCCGCGGTGACCGATGGTGAGGAAGTTCAAGGTGGACTCGCTTCCGTCGACGGCGGCTCGGGCCGCGTGACCGGGAGGGGGCGGCACGCGGCTGGGCCGCAGCGTAGTCGTCCGGCCCCGCGATGCATCCGTACGTGCACAAGCCCTTTCGAGCCATCTCAGGCCGTGTCACGTCGGAGATTCAGGACCGTTTCCTCGCGTGTCCGCGCGAACCGGGTCATCCCTGAGTGGGCGAGTCCGGCGCGCGTTGACCCCGACGACCCCTCCGGCCGGCGGCCTCGCACAAACTGTGACCTGGGACGCGTGTGGCAGGAGATTCAGCGGTTAGGTACTGAGGGTGGCGGGAGAATTTCCGGCTTGGTCAGGTGATCGACCTTGCGGGAGACGAGCTTCCCTACATACGGTGTCCGTACGAAAGGTTCTCCCGTGGAGGATGGGTCATGACGGAAATTCTTGTGCAGGTGGGTACGGAGGGCGCTGTTCCTCCGGTCGGTAGGGTGGTGGAGCACCCGGCCTGGCCCGTGCTCAAGGATGCCGTGGAGCGGATCCGGCCATGGCAGTCCAAGGACGGCTCGATCGACTTCGACGCCGAGGGTGCGCCCGGCGCCGCCGACGCCGATCAGGCCGTACGCGATGTCGTCGGCGCCGTGGAGGAGCTCTCCGCGCTGCTGCCGCACGACGCGGCGTACCACCAGGCGCTCGTCAAGGACCTGCGCCGGTGGGCCGAGGGCGGCTTCGAGGTGCCGGACTTCCTCGACTCGCTGCTGGCCTTCCAGCCGGCCGCCGACCGCCGGGACGGCCTCCAGCACCTGGTCGTCTTCCCGATGTACACGCAGAACGGCAACCCCGACCGCAACCTCGAAGCGGTCGTACTGCGCATGGTCTGGCCCGAGTGGCTGGCCGAACTGGAGCGCACCCGCTACGACAACCCGCTGTTCTGCGGCATCAAGTTCGAGGACTTCACGGCCGGCTACGACACCAACTCCGCCGTCCTCTTCCCCGAGACGATCGCCGTCCGCGAGGCGCCGGAACGATTCTCCTGGGGTGGCATCTTCTGCGACCGCGAGGCTGCCCGCTTCCGCCGGGTGACCGACGCCGCCGTCGACATCCTCGGCCTGGAGCTCCCCGAGGACATCGCCGCGATGGTCCACGACCAGAAGCGCTGCGAGGAGGCCTTCGTCCTGTGGGACATGGTCCACGACCGCACGCACAGCCATGGCGACCTGCCCTTCGACCCCTTCATGATCAAGCAGCGCCAGCCGTTCTGGATGTACGGCCTCGAGGAGCTGCGCTGCGACCTCACCGCCTTCAAGGAGGCCGTGAAGCTGGAGTCCGACGGGGTGCCGCAGGCCCGTGACGTGCAGTACGCCGTGCTGTTCGACCGGATGTTCCGCTTCCCGGTCACCGGTGAGCGCGTGCGCAACTACGACGGCCTCGGCGGCCAGCTCCTCTTCGCCTACCTGCACAAGCACGACGTCGTCCGCTGGACCGACAACAAGCTGTTCATCGACTGGCAGCGCGCCCCGCAGGTCACCAACGAGCTGTGCGCCGAGATCGAGAAGCTCTACCGCGACGGCATCGACCGCCCGAAGCTCGTCCACTGGTTCGCCGGCTACGAGCTCGTCTCCACCTACCTCGCACCCCACCCCGGCTCCCGCTGGGCCAAGGGTCCCGACGCCCTGGACCTGACGCAGCCGCCGCGCAAGCTCGTCGACGACGTGCTTCCGGACGAGTTTCCGCTCAGCATGTTCTATGAGGCGCTCGCCAAGAAGCTCAAGAACGTGATCGCCTCCACCAAGGGCATCACCGCGGCGAACGCCGAGCGGGCCGCCGCGTGAGCGCCCGATCCGCAGAGGTCACAGTGGCTGCTCAGGAGGCGAAGACCATGGGGAACGGCAACGGAGCACTCAGCGGCGCGGTGATCGCGGTGGCGGGCGCGGGCGGGCCCGCGGGCCGGGCGGCGCTGGCGCGGCTCGCCGAGGCCGGCGCGATCGTCGTCGGCTCCGACAACGACCCGGAGCGCCTCTCGGAGGCGGTGGACGCGGCCCGCTACGCGCACGGCGGCGCCACCGTCGTCGGCGACACGGTCGATCTGCTGGACCTCAAGTCGACCCGCGACTGGGCGCTGCGCGTCGAGAAGGACTTCGGCCGGGTCGACGGCCTCGTCCACCTCGTCGGCGGCTGGCGCGGCAGCGAGACCTTCACCCGGACCAGCCTCGACGACTGGGACTTCCTGGAGATGCTGCTCATCCGCACCGTGCAGCACACCTCCCTCGCCTTCCACGAGGCGCTCCAGCGCAGCGACCGCGGCCGGTACCTCCTGATCAGCGCGGCCGGCGCGAGCAAGCCCACCGCGGGCAACGCCGCCTACGCCTCCGCCAAGGCCGCCGCCGAGGCGTGGACGCTGGCCATGGCGGACTACTTCCGCAAGGCCGGGGGCCCCGAGGGGCCGACGTCCGCGGCTGCCATCCTGGTGGTCAAGGCATTGGTGCACGACGCGATGCGCGCTGACCGCCCCAACGCGAAGTTCGCGGGGTTCACCGACGTCAAGGAGCTGGCCGAGGCCATCGTCGACGTCTGGGAGAAGCCCGCCGCCGAAGTGAACGGGAACCGTCTGTGGCTCACCGAGAAGCCGTGAATCCCCCCAGGACCGACGCACGACGCCATCACGACCCGGAGGTCCGCGGCTTCGCCAGCGACAACTACGCGGGGGTCCACCCCGAGGTGCTCGCCGCCCTGGCCCTGGCCAACGGCGGGCACCAGGTCGCGTACGGCGAGGACGACTACACCGAGAACCTCCAGCGGATCATCCGCAGCCACTTCGGCGCCACCGCCGAGGCGTTCCCGGTCTTCAACGGCACCGGCGCCAACGTCGTCGCGCTCCAGGCGGTCACCGACCGCTGGGGCGCGGTGATCTGTGCCGAGAGCGCCCACATCAACGTCGACGAGGGCGGCGCCCCCGAGCGCATGGGCGGCCTGAAGCTGCTCACCGTGCCCACCCCGGACGGCAAGCTCACCCCCGAGCTGATCGACCGGCAGGCGTACGGCTGGGAGGACGAGCACCGGGCGATGCCGCAGGTCGTGTCGATCACCCAGAGCACGGAACTGGGCACGCTGTACACGCCCGACGAGATCCGCGCGATCTGCGAGCACGCCCACGCGCACGGCATGAAGGTGCACCTGGACGGCTCCCGGATAGCCAACGCGGCCGCCTCGCTGGACGTGCCGATGCGCACCTTCACCGACGCCGTCGGCGTGGACATCCTCTCCCTGGGCGGCACCAAGAACGGTGCGATGTTCGGCGAGGCCGTCGTCGTCATCAACCAGGACGCCGTCCGGCGGATGAAGCATCTGCGGAAGCTGTCCATGCAGCTCGCCTCCAAGATGCGTTTCGTCTCCGTGCAGTTGGAGGCGCTGCTCGCCAAGGACCTGTGGCTGCGCAACGCCCGCCACTCCAACGAGATGGCGCAGCGCCTCGCCGAGGGCGTCCGCGCGGTCCACGGCGTGGAGGTGCTGTATCCGGTCCAGGCCAACGGGGTCTTCGCCCGGCTGCCGCACGACGTGAGCGAGCGTCTGCAGAAGCGCTTCCGCTTCTACTTCTGGGACGAGGCCGCGGGCGTCGTCCGCTGGATGTGCTCCTTCGACACGACCGAGGACGACGTCGACCGGTTCGTGGCGGCGCTGAAGGAGGAGATGGCCCGCTGAGCGGCGCCTTCACTGACGAGACTGAGGCTGCATAGATATACGGTCACCCGAAAATGCATTGACCCTTGGGTGGCCGTATTCCTATGCTCTGCGGGCATGGAGCTGATCCAGGAAAACCCTGACCTGTCCGCCTACTTGGCCGCCGACGACGTCATCGACCACCACCACCCGGTGGTGCGGGAGACCGCCGCGCGGCTGGCCCGTCTATCAGCCGACTCGTATGAGTATGCGCGCGTGGCCTTCGAGTTCGTCCGCGACGCCATCCCGCACTCGGCGGACGCCGGTGACCCGCGCGTCACCTGGCGCGCCTCCGACGTCCTGGAGCGGGGCACCGGGATCTGCTACGCCAAGGCGCACGCGCTGACCGCCCTGCTGCGGGCCGAGGACATCCCGACGGCCCTGTGCTACCAGCGGCTGGCGCACGACGGCGGCGGCGGACACGCCGTGCACGGTCTGGTCGCCGTGCGCCTCGACGGGGGCTGGCACCGGCAGGACCCGCGCGGCAACAAACCGGGCGTGGACGCCCGCTTCTCCCTCGCCGGGGAGCGACTGGCATGGGCCCCCGACCCGGCGGCAGGGGAGTGCGACTACCCGGTCCTCCATACCGCGCCCCACCCCGCCGTCGTAGCAGCGCTCAGAGCCGCGCCCGACCGGACGCGGCTCTGGGAGACGCTCCCCGCGGCGCTGTAGGCCGGGGGGTCAGCGGGCCTCGGCCTCGCGGACCTGCTCCGGGGTCGGGGCCGTGCCGCCGAGGTGGGCCGGCATCCACCAGGTGTCGTCCGGACCCTTGGGGCGCACCGGGTAGGCGCGCTGCGCGGCCTCCAGCAACTCCTGGACACGCTCGCGCAGTTGCCGGGTGATCGCACCGGCGTACTTGTCCTTGGAGGCCTCTATGGCCTCGCCGACCCGGATGGTGATCGGGGTGTGGCTGCGCTTGAAGTTGCGCGGGTGACCCTTGGTCCACAGTCGCTGCGTGCCCCACACCGCCATCGGGATCAGCGGGACACCGGCCTCCTGAGCCAGCCGGGCGGCACCCGACTTGAAGCTCTTGAGGGTGAACGACTGCGAGATCGTGGCCTCGGGGAACACCCCGACGATCTCCCCGGAACGCAGCGAGTCCAGCGCGTGCGCGTAGGCCGCCTCGCCCTGCGTACGGTCCACCGGGATGTGCCGCATGTTGCGCATCAGCGGGCCGGAGATCTTGTGCCGGAACACCGACTCCTTGGCCATGAAGCGCACCAGCCGCTTCTGCGGCAGCGCGGCCAGGCCGTCGAAGATGAAGTCCAGATAGCTGATGTGATTGCTCACCAGTACGGCGCCGCCCGAGCGCGGGATGTTCTCCGACCCCTTGCAGTCGATCTTCAGGTCCCAGGCCTTGAACAGGGTGAGGGCGAGACCGATCGCGGGACGGTAGACAAGCTCTGCCATGGACGGAGTGGACCCTTCTCTCTGCCAGGGAAGGGGCTCCCGGCGGAAAAGTTACGCAGCCGTAGGTTTACGGCATGTCGCAGATCGTGCCCCAAGAACGCACGAGTAGCCAGCCCTGGTGCCGGTGAAGTGCGAGATTCTCGTCACGTCGGCCCACTCGGCCCCTCCCGGACCTTCTCCTGTCCTCATCCGGCGCGTACCGTCACCCGGCGGACGAGCAGATACATCTCGCAGCCCAGGCAGTACCCGAACACCGCGTTGAGGAAGGCCGCCGCGAGCGCCGCCCCCGTCGCCGCGAGCCCCAGCCACTCGGGGCCCAGTGTGAAACCGGCCAGCCCCACCAGCGCGAACACCAGCCCTACGGTCTGGGCGAACCGCGGCGGCCGGGGCGACTCGAACTCCGTCGGCGGCCCGAGCCGCGGCCGCACCACTTTGCGGAAGACCCAGCCGTACGGCGAACGACCCACCCCGCCCACCGCGCCCAGCGCGAAGGCGAACGTCTGCCAGGCCAGCGGCCAGGCGCTGCCACTGATCAGCGCGGCGGCCAGCACGACCGCCGTCACGGCCGCACCGAAGCGCGGTCCCCTCACATCGATGTCCATGCGTCAAGCATTCCGCAGGCCAATCTCTTCGGGGGGCCGGGAATCTTTGCAGTCTCATGAACGCTGAAGCACCCTGTGACCGGACTGGTGGTGTGCGTTCTGGTGCTTGCCGCGGCGAGCGCCTACGGAGTGCTGCAACGGCGGCGGAGCGGGAGAGTCGGAGTGCGTGTGCGGGACGGCGGGAAGCGGCTCGACGCCGCCGAGTTGGGGGAGGCGCTCGGCGAACGGGCCACGCTCGTCCAGTTCTCCAGCGCCTTCTGCGCGCCCTGCCGGGCCACCCGTAGGGTGCTCGCCGAGGTCACCGCGATGGTCCCGGGCGTCGTCCATGTGGAGATCGACGCCGAGCAACACCTCGACCTGGTCCGCCGGCTCGACATCCTGAAGACCCCGACCGTGTTCGTCCTCGACGCGGACGGCCGAATCGTACGGCGTGCCGCCGGGCAGCCGCGCAAGGCGGATGTGATCGCCGCGCTCGGCGAAGCCGTGTGAGGGGAGTGGCCCGTGACCTGCCTCCCGGATGACGGGACGCGCTTGACTGTACGCGTCACGTATCGTCAATCTGACGGCATGCCCCGGGAACTCCTCCTCTTCGAGCGTGTCCATGTGGACCTGGTCCGCACGGCGAGTTCGCGCTGTCCGGGCTGTTGAGCAGCCACGGACCCCGCTCGTCGACCCCACCCGAAGGACATCACCCATGACGGCCACCTCCGGCCTCGGTTCCCCCCGGCTCGCCTCCCCCGACCTCCTGCGCTCCGTGTTCCGGCGGCACGCCGCCGGAGTCGCCGTGATCACCGCCCAGGGCCTCACGGGCCCGGTCGGCTTCACCGCCACCTCCCTCACCTCGGTCTCCGCCGAGCCCCCGCTGCTCTCCTTCGGTATCGGCACCGGCGCCTCCAGCTGGCCCGCGATCGCCGAGGCGGAGTACGTGGGCGTGCACATACTCGGCGAGCACCAGCAGGAGCTGGCCGCCACCTTCGCCCGCAGCGGCGCCGACCGGTTCGGAGCGCCCACCGAATGGCGTAGCGGCCCGGAAGGGGTTCCCGTCCTCGACGACGTACTCGCCTGGCTGGTGTGCCGGGTGGTGGCCCGCGTCCCGGCGGGCGACCACCGGATCGTCCTCGCCGAGGTCGTCCTCGGCGACCCTTCCGGGGCGGGGCGGCCGCTGCTCTACCACCAGGGACGCTTCAGCGGCCTGCGCGACTGATCCGCGCGGGCGAACGGGGGCGCGAGGTTTCCCACCCGATTCCGGGCCGATTACGCAGGGTTGCCTACCTCACAGTTCAAAGCGCTTGCTTAGCGGGGATGAGATGCGGGACGGTAGGCGTCGTACTGGCGAGTAATATTCCGACCGGAGCGCAGGTCGCCCCGATCGGGATCGGCCGCTTCAGGCGCCTATGCTGCCTCCATAGCAGGCAGCCCAGAAATGACGATGCAGTAGGAGAGCCGGCGTGAGCTTGAGGATCGTTGTCACTGTGAAGTACGTGCCCGACGCCACTGGCGACCGGCACTTCGCCGATGACCTGACCGTCGACCGTGACGACGTGGACGGTCTGCTCTCCGAGCTGGACGAGTACGCCGTCGAGCAGGCGCTGCAGATCGCCGAGGACGCCGACGACGCCGAGATCACCGTGCTGACCGTGGGCCCCGAGGACGCCAAGGACGCGCTGCGCAAGGCGCTGTCGATGGGTGCGGACAAGGCGATCCACGTCGAGGACGACGACCTGCACGGCACCGACGCCATCGGCACCTCCCTGGTGCTGGCCAAGGCGATCGAGAAGGCCGGCTACGACCTGGTGATCTCCGGCATGGCCTCCACCGACGGCACCATGGGCGTCGTCCCGGCCCTGCTGGCCGAGCGTCTGGGCGTGCCGCAGGTGACCCTGCTGTCCGAGGTGTCCGTTGAGGACGGCGTGGTCAAGGGCCGCCGTGACGGCGACGCGGCCTCGGAGCAGCTGGAGGCTTCCCTGCCGGCCGTGGTCTCCGTGACCGACCAGTCGGGTGAGGCCCGTTACCCGTCGTTCAAGGGCATCATGGCGGCGAAGAAGAAGCCGGTTCAGTCCTGGGACCTGTCCGACCTCGACCTGGAGGCCGAGGAGGTCGGCCTGGAGGGCGCCTGGACGGCCGTCGACTCCGCGGCCGAGCGTCCCGCGCGCACCGCCGGCACGATCGTGAAGGACGAGGGCGAGGGCGGCAAGCAGCTCGCTGAGTTCCTCGCGGGCCAGAAGTTCATCTAAGGCCCCCGCGGCCCGGTCCGGCCCCCTGCGGCCAGGCCGAGCCCAACTCCCTTACGCCCCTCAGACTTCGTAATTCCGCTAGGAGAACCGTTCCCATGGCTGAAGTTCTCGTCTACGTCGACCACGTGGACGGTGCCGTCCGCAAGCCCACCCTGGAGCTGCTGACCCTGGCCCGCCGTGTCGGTGAGCCCGTCGCGGTCGCGCTGGGCAACGGCGCCGCCGACACCGCCGCCGCGCTCGCCGAGCACGGCGCGGTCAAGGTCCTCACGCACGACGCCGCCGAGTACGCCGACTACCTGGTCGTCCCGAAGGTCGACGCCCTCCAGGCCGCCGTCGCCGCCGTCTCCCCGGCCGCCGTGCTGGTCCCCTCCTCCGCCGAGGGCAAGGAGATCGCCGCCCGTCTCGCGCTGCGCATCGGCTCGGGCATCATCACCGACGCCGTCGACCTGGAGGCCTCCGACGAGGGTCCGGTCGCGACGCAGTCGGTGTTCGCCGCCTCCTTCACCACCAAGTCCCGTGTCTCCAAGGGCACCCCGGTCATCACGGTCAAGCCGAACTCGGCCGCTGTGGAGGCCGCCCCGGCCGCCGGCGCCGTCGAGGCGCTGGACGTCACCTTCTCCGCGCAGGCCACCGGCACCAAGGTCACCGGCCGCACCCCGCGTGAGTCGACCGGGCGTCCGGAGCTGACCGAGGCCGCGATCGTGGTCTCCGGTGGCCGCGGCGTCAACGGCGCGGAGAACTTCGCGCTGATCGAGTCCCTTGCCGACTCCCTCGGCGCGGCCGTCGGCGCCTCGCGTGCCGCGGTGGACGCCGGCTGGTACCCGCACACCAACCAGGTCGGCCAGACCGGCAAGTCCGTCTCGCCGCAGCTGTACATCGCCTCCGGCATCTCCGGCGCGATCCAGCACCGTGCCGGTATGCAGACCTCGAAGACCATCGTCGCGATCAACAAGGACGCCGAGGCCCCGATCTTCGACCTCGTCGACTACGGCGTCGTCGGCGACCTCTTCGACGTCGTCCCGCAGCTCACCGAGGAGATCAAGGCCCGCAAGGGCTGAGCCTCCCGGCGCTGAAGGCCCCCGCGACCGTACGAACGGTCGCGGGGGCCTTCGCTCATCTCAGAGTCAGTGAGGCCTGCACCGGCAGATGGTCGCTCGGATACAGCCCGTCCATGGAGAAGGTGTTCATCGCGGCCCAGTTGCAGGTCACGCCGGGCGAGGTGAGGATCCAGTCGATCCGCCGGCCGCCCGGTCTGAGTCCCCGGTAGCCGTGGTAGGTGCCGTACGCCTCGCTGCGCGAGCCCGCCGCGTCCCAGGCGTCCACGAGTCCGATGTCCAGCATCCGGTCGTACACCCGGTTGTCGTGGGCGGCCGCGTTGAAGTCACCGGTGACGACGACCGGCAGCGACCGGTCCCATCCGGCGATCGTCTTGCCGATGAGCCCGACGGACCGCTCGCGGGCGTACTGGCTGACACTGTCCAGATGGGTGTTCAGGGCGTAGAACTCCCGCCCCCCGTCGGCGAGATCGGCGAAGCGGACCCAGGTCACCATGCGCAACCAGTCAGCGCCCCAGGTATTGGACGCGATCGTGTACGGGGTGTCCGACAGCCAGAAGTGGTCGAACTCGATCGGCTCCAGTCGACGGGTGTCGTAGAAGATCGCCATGAACTCGTCCTTGCTACCGCCCCCACGACCGGTGCCGATCCAGTCGTAATGCCCGCCGAGATCCTTCTCGATCATGCGCAGCTGCTGGTAGAGGCCCTCCTGGGTGCCGATGAGGTGGGGCCGCTCGCGGCGCAGCAACGCCCGCATCACCGGGCGGCGGACCGTCCAGCGGGGCGTCTCGTCGACGACGGTCGCGAAGCGCACATTGAACGTCATGACGTTCAGGGCGCCCGCGTACTCGCCGGCGGCGGCGGGCTGCGTGGAGCCCGCCGTGGTGAGCAATGGTGCGGCGATGGCGGCCACCGCCGCGGACTTGAGTCCTTGGCGGCGTGTCACTCCGGCCTCGTTCGGCACGCGATCTCCTCCCCTTGGGAGTCAGGATGAAGCTTGCCGAATGAATACGGAAGAAGGCGGTGGGATAGCGGTGACCAGGGGGAAGCATGGGGAATCCCACGCCGGGACGGTGTTGACCCGGGTCAAGATGCCCGATTAGCTTCGTCATGCGGAGCGTTGATTCCGTAAAGCGGAATTCGGAGGTTGGAATGGGGCAGGGTCGACAGGAGAACGTGGCGACGAGTCTCGCGGGCGCAGTCAGTAAGGAGATCAGCGCCTCCCTCGCCCCCGTCGACGCGGAACTGGAGCGCCGCTACCCCGGCGACCCCGGCACCCGCCAGCCGGTGCACACCGTCTACGTCCCCGGCGACGCGTTCGCCGCCGACACCCTCCGCACCTGGGGCGACCGGGCTCTCGCCGCGCTCGACGCGCACGCCCCCGACGCCACGTCCCTCGCCGCCGTCCTCGGCCTCCCCGGCCACCTCGCCGCCCCCGTGTACGACCGTGTCCGCGCCAAGCTGGAACGCGAACCGATCGAGGACCTCCGCGTCGACTTCGAGGACGGCTACGGGCCGCGCCCCGACGCCGAGGAGGACGAGGCCGCCGCCCGCGCCGCCCGGCTGATCGCGGAGGCGTACGCGAACGGCACGGCCGCCCCGTACATGGGCATCCGCATGAAGTGCATGGAGGCACCGGTGCGCGACCGGGGCATCCGCACCCTCGACATCTTCCTCACCGGCCTGCTGGAGGCCGGCGGCCTGCCCGACGGGCTCGTCCTGACTCTGCCCAAGGTGACGTACCCCGAGCAGGTCACCGCGATGGTCCGCCTGCTGGAGGCGTTCGAGAAGGCGCGCGGTCTCGCGCCCGGCCGGATCGGCTTCGAGATCCAGATCGAAACCAGCCAGGCCATCCTCGCCGCCGACGGCACCGCCACCGTCGCCCGCATGATCGGCGCCGCCGAGGGCCGCGCCACCGGACTGCACTACGGCACCTTCGACTACAGCGCCTGCCTCGGGGTCTCCGCCGCCCACCAGGCCAGCGACCACCCCGCCGCCGACCACGCCAAGGCGATCATGCAGGTCGCCGCTGCGGGCACCGGCGTCCGCGTCTCGGACGGTTCGACGAACGTCCTCCCGGTCGGTCCGACCGAACAGGTCCACGACGCCTGGCGCCTCCACTACGGCCTCACCCGCCGCGCCCTGGCCCGCGCCTACTACCAGGGCTGGGACATGCACCCCGGCCACATCCCGACCCGCTACGCGGCCGTCTTCGCCTTCTACCGCGAGGGTTACGAACAGGCCGCCGCCCGCCTGTCCCGCTACGCCAACCGCGCCGGCGGCGACGTCATGGACGAGCCCGCCACCGCCAAGGCCCTCAGCGGCTATCTGCTGCGCGGCCTCGACTGCGGCGCCCTCGACATCGACGAGGTGTCCGGGGCGACCGGACTGACCCGCGCCGACCTGGAGGGCTTCGCCACGCCCCGCAGGGCGGACCTGACTGTTTCCGGCCATTGATTCCGGCCGGTCGTGTAGCGGTCCTGTGACAGCGGTCGCCGCTGGTCCGAGGCGTCCCCGCAGCACCGTAGGCTGTACGCCCACTCATTGACGTGTTCAGAGGAACGGGGCACTGGTGTCTTCGGGGGCGAACGAACAGGCGGACGGCGTCGGACGGCTCCTCGCCGGGCGGTACCGGATCGTGCGGCAGCTCGGACGCGGTGGGATGGGCGTCGTCTGGCGGGCCGTGGACGAGGTGCTCCACCGCGAGGTCGCCCTCAAGGAGCTACGCACCTACACGGACGCCGACGCGCCCGAACTGGCCGATCTGGGGCTGCGGATGCAGCGCGAGGCCAGGGCCGCCGCCCGTATCCGGCACCCCGGGGTCGTCGCCGTGCACGACGTCGCCGAGGTCGACGGCCGCCCGCTGATCGTGATGGAGCTGGTCGACGGTCCCTCCCTGGACGACGTCCTGCGCGACCGGGGCCTGCTCGACCCGCGCGAGGCGGCCGCCATCGGCGCCAAGGTGATGGACGCGCTGGCCGCCGCCCACCAGGTCGGCGTGCTCCACCGCGACGTGAAGCCCGGCAACATCCTTCTGGACCGTTCCGGCCGGGTCGTCCTCACCGACTTCGGCATCGCCACCATGGAGGACCCGAACGACGGCTCCGCCACGCATCTGACCCGCAGCGGCGAACTCGTCGGCTCCCTCGACTACCTGGCCCCCGAGCGTGCCCAGGGCAACGACCCCGGCCCCGCCTCCGACGTCTGGGCGCTCGGCGCCACCCTCTACGCGGCCGTCGAGGGCACCTCCCCGTTCCGCCGTACGTCCACCTGGTCGACGCTGACCGCGATCGTGGCCGAACCGCTCCCGGAGCCCCGGCGCTCCGGCCCCCTCGCGCCGGTTCTGCTCCAGCTGATGGACAAGCGCCCCGAGCACCGCCCCGACGCGTCCCGCGCACGGGAACTGCTGGAGGCGGTGGCCTCCGGCACCGCGTCCGCCCCACCGACTCCGGGCGCCACGGGCCCGACGGCACCGCGCGGACAGGAGACCGAGCGGAGCGTGCCCTCGGTGCCCCCGGGCTTCGGCCCGCCCACGGCGGGCGCTGGCGGCGGCTTCGGTCCTGCGGGTGCGGGTGGGGTTGACGGTCCCGGTGCCGGCGCCGGTTTCGGGCCGCCGCAGCCGATCCCGGGGTCCGGGACCGGGGCGTCCCCGTCGGTCGACGGCACCGGCTCCGGCGCACAGCCCCAGGTCCCCGCCTCGGGTGCCGTCACCACCGTGTCCACTCCCGGCACCCCCCGGCGCCGCAAGGGGCGCGCCCTGCTCGCCGCGGTGGCCGTCTTCGTGGTCCTCGCCGCCACCGGGGCCACGGTCGCCCTGGTGAACGGCGACGACGACTCCGGGACGGGCGCCCGGCCCGCGCCCACCGACTCGACCGGCGCCACGCCGTCCAAGGGCGCCGCCCGGGACGCGGTCGACGTCTCGGACGACTCCGAGGACAAGAAGAAGGACGACGAGAAGGCGGACCCGAGCGAGAAGCCCAAGGAGGACGACGGCAAGGAGACCGAGCCGTCCCCCTCCCCCTCGAAGGACGGCACCGGCGGCACGACGGGCGGGGGTACGGGCGGCTCGGACACCTCGGGCGGCTCCACCGGCGGCGCCACGACCGGGGGGACCACCGGAGGCGGTGCCACCGAGGAGCCGGTCTGCCACGCGATCGGCGGCGGCAGGTACAACTGCACCGTGTGGACCACCGCCAAGTCCTACGACGCCGCCGGCACCGAGGTCGGCGTCCTCAAGGCCGGCACCAACTACTTCTACTGCCAGCAGAACACGGGCCGCCGCGAGACCTCCGGCCGCTGGACCAACGTCTGGTGGGCCAAGACCGACGACGACAGCGGCAACCGCGACGTCTTCGTCAGCGTCGTCTACGTCAAGGGCGGCGACAACGACGCCGCGGTGCCCGGCCTCCCGGTCTGCTGAGGGTCCGTCGGCCGCCGTGACCGGGGATGCGGCCGTACGTACGGCTCTAGGCCCGAAGCGGTCGTCCACCTCTTCTCCGCGAACAGCTGCCGCCCCCGGGCGCACAGGGCGCGGTCGCCGCGCGCCCGGGCGCAGAACTCGTCGGGCGTCGTGCCGAACAGCTCACGCAACTCGGCCGACCCCGCGAGGAGTTCGGTGAGCAGCGGGCGCTGCCGGCCGGGGTGCGGGCGCGGGCCGGAGCCGCCGTCGCGCAGGACGCCCCACCGGTTGACGTAGATCCAGGCGGTGTCCAGGGCGTCGCCCGACTCCAGCTCGACACGGAAGTCGGCGGCGGGCAGGGCGGCCCGATGGAAGTTCCCCGTCGGCGAGTCGGCGCCCTCGCTGGTGTCGATCGCGGCGAGCTGCGCCTCGTCGAGCCAGGTGATGAACAGGTCGCGGGTCGCACCGGGGGAGCGGAACGGCGACGCGGACAGATAGCCGAGCAGGCTCACATGGGCGGAGACACCGATCCCGATGCCCGTCACCCTGGCCCTGACCATCGGGACCCGGCACTCCACACCGTGCTCCGCCATCTTGTGCACGAGCTGCGCGGGGCAGGCGTTGGAGCCGATCGAGAGCACGGGGACACGGTCCTCGAAGCGCAGCCTGTCCAGGGGCAGCATGCGGTTGCCGTCCAG
This sequence comes from Streptomyces sp. NPDC030296, assembly GCF_055572815.1. Taxonomy (NCBI): domain Bacteria; kingdom Bacillati; phylum Actinomycetota; class Actinomycetes; order Kitasatosporales; family Streptomycetaceae; genus Streptomyces; species Streptomyces sp. NPDC030296. The sequence continues at coordinate 90,853 of NZ_JBVICQ010000005.1, read as the reverse complement.
GAGCGCGGACTCCTCAGGCCAGGCGCCCGGATAGCTCAGCGGGTCCTCGCGGGGCGCCACGTCAAGGCCGAGCGCCTCCAGCGTACGGGGGTCGGGGGGTGCCAAGGCTCAGTCCTCGGGCGGCAGTTCGCCCGAGCCGCGGGCGATCAGCCGGGTCGGGAGCTCGATGCGCTCCGGGGCGAGCAGGGAACCGTCCAGCTGCTGGAACAGCCGTTCGGCGGCGGTCCGGCCCATCCCGGCGGGGTCCTGGGAGATCACCGTGATGCCCGGCTGGAGCAGATCGGCCAGCTCGAAGTCGTCGAAACCGACGAGGGCGACCCGGCGGGCGTGCTCGGCGAGGACCCGTACGACCGTCACCGTCACGCGGTTGTTGCCCGCGAAGACCGCCGTCACCGGGGCCGGGCCGGACAGCATCTCCTCGGCCGCCCTGCGCACCCGCTCGGGGTCGGTGACCCCCAGGGACATCCAGGTGTCCTCGACCGGTATGCCCGCGTCCTCCATGGCCGCCCGGTAGCCGCGCAGTCGCTCGGCGGCCGTGTGGATGCGCGGCATGTCGCCGATGAACCCGATGCGGCGGTGCCCGTGCGCGATGAGGTGGGTTACACCGTCACGGGCGCCGCCGAAGCTGTCCGACAGCACGACGTCGGCGTCGATCCGCCCGGCGGGCCGGTCCACGAACACCGTGGCGACGCCCGCCCTGATCTCGGGCTCCAGATAGCGGTGGTCGTCACCGGCCGGGATGATCACCAGCCCGTCGACGCGGCGCGCGCACAGCGCCAGCGCCAACTCCTGCTCCCGGTCCGGGTCCTCGGCGCTCGAACCGTTGATGAGGAGCGAGCCGTGCGCGCGCGACACCTCTTCCACCGCCCGGCTGAGGGGGCCGTAGAACGGGTCGGCGAGGTCCTCAAGGACGAGGCCGATGCTCGCCGTGCGGCCCTTGCGCAGCACTCGCGCGCTGTCGTTGCGCCGGAAGCCGAGCGCGTCGATCGCCTCCTGCACCCGGCGCTCGGTGTCCGGGGTGACGCCCGGCTCGCCGTTCACCACCCGTGAGACGGTCTTCAGGCCCACGCCGGCCCGGGCGGCGACGTCCTTCATCGTCGGACGGTTTCCGTACCGGTTCTCCGGTCTGCGGGCGATGCTGCGGGCGGTCTCGGGCACTCTGCGCTGTCCTGTCCTGTCGTCCCCGTGCGTGGCCGGTGGTGCCGTGTCCCGCGGTCCACGCTGTCGTCGTGGCCATGGGTCCCGCGGTGCTCAGGTCCGGTCGGTTCGCACCGGTCGGTGGTCACCGTTCTCGCGGTCCTGGTCGTCGGCGTCGGGCACCGGCTGCGCTGTCCTGAGGTGGTGTCGGTGGTCATGAGTCCGCGGCCCTCGACTCTCGTCGGTGGTCACCCGAGGCGCGGTCCGCGGTGTCATGGGTGGTGCGTGTGTCGGATTTGTGCGGCTGTTGAGGATGTGCGGTCGAGCATAGAGCCTGGACAACGTTGTCACAGCCGGGGGAGACTGTCTATCGCATTCTCTGGCCGGCGCCCCCCACCAGGCGAGCGTCGTGCTGCCCGTTTTTCCGGCCGGAGATCCGGGCGCCGCAGGATCCGGGTGCCCGGGAGGAGACTCGGAGCGGGAGAACTGACACTGATGCAGACCGACCTCGTGGCCGCGCTCGACATAGGCGGCACCAAGATCGCCGGGGCGCTGGTGGACGGCCGCGGCCGGATCCTGGTGCGCGCGCAGCGCCCGACGCCCGCGCGGGAGGACGGCGACACGGTGATGCGGGCCGTCGAGGAGGTCCTCGGTGAGCTGACCGCCGCCCCGCAGTGGGGCGCGGCCACGGTCGTCGGGATCGGCAGCGCGGGTCCGGTGGACGCCTCCGCCGGCACGGTCAGCCCCGTCAACGTCCCCAGCTGGCGTGGGTTCCCGCTGGTCGACCGAGTACGGGCGGCCACGGGTGGACGGCCCGTCGAGCTGATCGGCGACGGTGTGGCCATCACCGCCGCCGAGCACTGGCAGGGCGCCGCCCGCGGCCATGACAACGCGCTGTGCATGGTGGTGTCGACAGGTGTCGGCGGCGGCCTCGTCCTCGGCGGCCGACTCCACGCCGGGCCCACCGGCAACGCCGGCCACATCGGCCACATCAGCGTCGACCTCGACGGCGACCCGTGTCCGTGCGGTGCCCGCGGCTGCGTCGAGCGGATCGCGAGCGGCCCCAACATCGCCCGCCGTGCCCTGGAGAACGGCTGGCGGCCGGGCCCCGACGGCGACACCTCCGCCGCCGCGGTCGCCGCCGCGGCCCGCGCGGGCGACCCTGTCGCCGTGGCCTCCTTCGAACGGGCCGCGCAGGCGCTCGCGGCCGGTATCGCCGCCACCGCCACGCTCGTCGAGATCGACATCGCCGTCATCGGCGGCGGCGTCGCGGGCGCAGGCGACGTCCTGTTCGCCCCGCTCCGCGCCGCCCTCAAGGACTACGCGACCCTGTCCTTCGTCCAGCACCTGACCGTCGCCCCGGCCGAGATGGGCACGGACGCGGGTCTGGTGGGAGCGGCCGCGGCGGCGCTGGCACGGGGGCGCTGAGGCGGGCCGCCGCCCCGCCGACGAACGGGCCGGGCATGGCGGGGGTACTGCCTGAGGCATGGTGAAGCGGGCGGCGTGCCAGCGGGCCAGCCAAGGGGCCGACGACCGGCGGCGGACGGGACGCCTCCTGAGCCGGCAGTTCGCGGCGGGCCGTCCGGCGACCTCCGCCGCGGGCCGGCCCGACGCGGCGGACCGGCCCGGTCACTTCGAGGGCGAACTCGCCGAGGCCGTGCTCGGCCGGGGCGCGGCGTCAAGTGTGGTTGTCGTCGCACGGTGTCGTGGCTATCGATGCTCGTTGCTGGTGGGGCAGTCGGGCCTGGGTGGCTGGGTGGCCGGCTGGCGGGCGCCGGGTGGGGGAAACGGTGGGGTGGCCGTGACTCGGTGGTGGGGTGGCGCGTTGAGCGTGGCATGAAGAAGCGCAGCATGCTCGCCATCGCCTCCCTCGCCACCGGTTTCGTCGTCGCGGCTGTCACGCCGTCGCACGGTCTCGACGCCGCGGACACCCTCGGAAAGGCCGACGGGTTGAGCAAACTGGACGTCGAGGGAACCCTCGACACGGTCGACACGACGGTCACCGACGACAGCCTGGCGGTCGGCGACGACGCCCTGGGGGGCGCCTCGGGCCAGCAGGGCAAGGTCGGCAAGAAGCGCTGACGCCCTCCGTCGGGAGCGGCGGGTTCTCCCATCCGCCTCCCACCACACGGTGGCGGGTTCCCCCTCGGTGGGAACCCGCCACCGTGTATTTCACCTCCTCATCAGCGGCTGGTTTCCGCGTCGTAGTGGAGGGCAAGCCTCAGGGGGTCAACAGAAGAGGGGGAACCGTGATCGTCTGGATCAACGGTGCGTTCGGTGCGGGGAAGACCACCACCGCACGGGAACTGATCGACCTGATCCCGAACAGCACGCTCTTCGACCCCGAGGTCATCGGCGGCGCACTGACGCACATGTTGCCGGCCAAGCGCCTCGCCGAGGTCGGCGACTTCCAGGACCTGCCGAGCTGGCGTCGGCTGGTGGTCGACACCGCCGCCGCGCTGCTCGCCGAGCTGGGCGGCACCCTCGTGGTCCCCATGACCCTGCTCCGCCAGGAGTACCGCGACGAAATCTTCGGCGGTCTCGCCGCCCGCCGCATCCCCGTACGGCATCTGCTCCTCGCACCGGCCGAAACGATCCTGCGGGAGCGAATAGCGGGGCGGGACATCCCGCCGGACCTCCCCGACGGCGAGATGCGGATGCGTCAATGGGCGTACGACCACATCGCGCCCTACCGAGCCGCCCTCGGCGGCTGGCTCACCGCCGACGCCCACCTCGTCGACACGAGCGCCCTCACCCCGTACGAGACGGCGCGACGCATCGCCGACGCCGTGCGCGACGGGAACGTACCCGTGTGCGACATCGTGCAGACCCCCGAGCCGACCGCGGAGACCGTGGCCGCCGGGGTGCTGATGTTCGACGACGACGACCGGGTCCTGCTCGTCGACCCGACCTACAAGCCCGGCTGGGAGTTCCCCGGCGGTGTCGTGGAGCCCGGCGAGGCACCGGCCCGCGCGGGCATGCGCGAGGTCGTCGAGGAGACCGGGATACGGCTCGGCCACGTACCCCGGCTGCTCGTCGTCGACTGGGAGTCCCCCTCGCCCCCCGGATACGGCGGACTGCGCCTGCTCTTCGACGGCGGCCGCCTCGACGCGGCCGGGTCCCAGCGGCCCGTGCTGCCCGGCCCCGAGCTGCGCGGCTGGCGCTTCGTCACGGAGGAGGAGGCCGCGGACCTGCTGCCGCCGGTCCGCTACGCACGCCTGCGGTGGGCCCTGCGGGCCCGGGAGCGGGGCGCCGCGTTCTATCTGGAGGCGGGCACGCCCGTGTGACGGCCGCCCCTGCCCCACTCTGCGCGGGAGGCGCGTCCGGCGCCCCCGGTGGGCGGAGGTACCACCGCCCCGGGGACGCCTCGTCCGCTCAGCTCGCCGCGTAGTTCGTCAGGAACAGCGCCTCCGTGACCGCCATGCGCTCCAGCTCGTCCGGCGACACGCTCTCGTTCACCGCGTGGATCTGCGCCTCCGGCTCGCTGAGGCCGATGAGGAGGATCTCGGCCCGCGGGTAGAGGGCGGCGAGGGTGTTGCACAGCGGGATGGAGCCGCCGTGGCCCGCGTACTGCATCTCCTGGCCCGGGTAGGCGACGGCCATGGCCGCGGCCATCGCCTCGTACGCCGGGCTGGAGGTGTCGGCGCGGAACGCCTGGCCGTGGCCGATCGGCTCGCAGCTCACCCGGGCTCCCCAGGGCGTGTGCGCCACGAGATGGGCCTCCAGCAGCTTCATCGCCTCCTGGACGTCCACGCCCGGCGGGACGCGCAGCCCGATCAGCGCGCGGGCGCTCGCCTGGATCGACGGGGTCGCCCCGACCACCGGCGGGGCGTCGATGCCGAGCACCGTGGCGGCAGGGCGCGCCCAGATCCGGTCGGCGACGGTGCCGGACCCGACCAGTTCGACACCGTCGAGCACCTTGGCGTCCTCACGGAACCGCTCGTCGTCGTACTGCAGACCGTCCCAGGCGCCGTCGCCCGCGAGCCCGTCGACGGTCGTCGTGCCGTCGGCGGCGCGCAGCGAGTCGAGGACGCGGATCAGCGCGGCCAGCGCGTCGGGCGCCGCCCCACCGAACTGCCCGGAGTGCAGGTTGCCCTCCAGGGCGTCGATCCGCACCCGCATGAGGATCATGCCGCGCAGCGACGCGGTGACCGTCGGCAGCCCGGCACGGAAGTTGCCGGCGTCGCCGATGACCACGGTGTCCGCCGCGAGCAGTTCGGGGTGTTGTTCCGCGTACTGCTGGAGCCCGCCCGTGCCCATCTCCTCCGAGCCCTCGGCGATCAGCTTGACGGTGACGGGGACGCCGCCGTTCGCCTTGAGCGCCCGCAGCGCCAGCAGATGCATGATCACCCCGCCCTTGCAGTCGGCGGCACCGCGCCCGTACCAGCGCCCGTCCCGCTCGGTCAGCTCGAACGGCGGCGAGACCCAGGCGGCCTCGTCCAGCGGCGGCTGCACGTCGTAGTGCGCGTACAGCAGGACGGTCTTCGCGCCCTCGGGCCCCGGCAGACAGCCGTACACGGACTGGGTCCCGTCGGGGGTGTCGAGCAGGGCCACGTCCTGGAAGCCCTCGGCGCGCAGCGCGTCGGCGACCCAGTTCGCGGCGCCCTCGCTCTCGCTCCTCGGGAACTGGTCGAAGTCCGCCACCGACTTGAAGGCCACCAGCTCGGTGAGCTCCTCCTTCGCCCTGGGCATCAGCGAGGCGACGGTCTCGGCGACCGGGTTCGACGACATGGGCACGCTCCTCGTGGGTGCGACGTTGGTGCTTGTGTGGGTGTGCGTGCGTACGCGCGTACCCGGTGTGTCGGTGCAGGGCGCACGCGCTGCCGATCCTCCCACAGCGACTCTCGGTGACGACCGCCGTAGGATGCGTGGGAAAGGTGCGGCAGGCGGCTGGATCGGGAGCAGTAGACCATCGTGAGCAGCGAGAACTCTTCGGCGGACGACGTGCAGCGGGTGTGGGACGTCGTCGTGGTGGGCGCGGGGCCCGCGGGGGCTTCGGCCGCCTACGCGGCGGCGGTCGCGGGACGCAGCGTCCTGTTGCTGGAGAAGGCCGAACTGCCCCGGTACAAGACCTGCGGCGGCGGCATCATCGGCCCCTCGCGGGACGCGCTGCCGCCCGGCTTCGAACTGCCCCTCAAAGACCGCGTGCACGCCGTCACCTTCTCCCTCGACGGCCGCTACTCCCGTACGCGCAAGTCCAAGCAGATGCTCTTCGGGCTCATCAACCGGCCCGAGTTCGACCAGCAACTCGTCGAGCACGCCCAGAAGGCCGGCGCCGAACTGCGGACGGGCGTCACGGTCACCCGCGTCGAGCAGCACGGCTCCGCCGTACCGGACCGCCGCACGGTCGCCGTCGTCCTCCAGGGCGGCGAGACGCTGCTGGCGCGGGCCGTGGTCGGCGCGGACGGCAGCGCCAGCCGCATAGGGGCGCACGTCGGTGTGAAGCTGGACCAGGTCGACCTCGGTCTGGAGGCGGAGATCCCCGTCCCGGAGACGGTCGCCGAGGACTGGAAGGGCCGCGTCCTCATCGACTGGGGGCCGATGCCCGGCAGTTACGGATGGGTCTTCCCCAAGGGGGACACGCTGACGGTGGGCGTGATCTCCGCGCGCGGCGAAGGCGCCGCCACCAAGCGGTACTTGGAGGACTTCATCGGACGGCTCGGTCTCGCCGGCTTCGAACCCAGTGTCTCCTCCGGGCACTTGACGCGCTGCCGCGCCGACGACTCGCCGCTCTCCCGGGGGCGGGTGCTGGTGTGCGGGGACGCGGCGGGGCTGCTGGAGCCGTGGACGCGCGAGGGCATCTCGTTCGCGCTGCGCTCGGGACGGCTCGCGGGGGAGTGGGCGGTCCGCATCGCCGAGGCGCACGACGCGGTGGACACCCGGCGGCAGGCGTTGAACTACGCGTTCGCCGTGAAGGCCGGCCTCGGCGTCGAGATGAGCGTCGGCAAGCGGCTGCTGATCGCCTTCGAGCGGCGGCCCGGCCTGTTCCACGCGGCAATCACCGGCTTCCGGCCCGCGTGGCGTGCGTTCGTCGACATCACGCGCGGCTCGACGTCGCTGGGCGAGATCGTGCGCACCCACCCGATCGCCCAGCGCGCGCTGACGGCGTTCGACCGGTAGGCGGGCTGGGGCTGGAGCTGGGGCTCAAGGCTGGGCTGGGCTGGTTGCGCCGCGTACCGGTTCGTGCCGCCTCGCGGCCGGTCACTTCTTGATGGTGATCCGGAAGACGGGGTGCTTCGGGGCGGCGGCGAGCAGTTCCTCGTCCGTGGAGTCGGCGTTGACGTCACCGAAGAAGCGGCCCACCTCCCAGCCCCACTTCTTGAGGTAGGTCCGCAGGACCACCGGCTTCTCCTCGTCGGGCAGCTCGACCGCCGTGAACTCCTGCACCCTCCGCCCCACCTGGAGCCGGCCCCCGCCCGCCGCCCGCATGTTCCGGACCCACTCGGAGTGGCCGCGCGCCGAGACGAGGTAGGGGCCGCCCTCGTACGGCAGCGGGTTCACCGGCAGTCGCCGCCACTCGCCGCTCTTGCGGCCGCGAACGGACAGTTCCGCCGTACCGAGGAGGCTGACGCCTCGCCGGGCGAGCCAGCCGATGGCGTTGTTGACGGCGCGGTCGACGGCGCTGACCTTGATGTAGTGGGTCGACGACATGGTCCCCTCCTGGGGTGCTCGGTGAGCCATTGAGAGAGCAGTGCTCTCGCTTGAGAGCAGTGTGCACGAGACGGGTGCTCCAAAGCAAGAGCACTGCTCTTGATTGTGTGCAGTGCTCTGCCTCTGTGGCACACTGCTGCACATGAGCACCGCACAAGGAGCCCGCGCCCGCGCCCGGACCGAAGTCACCGCCGCGATCAAGGACGAGGCCCGCAGACAGCTCGCCGCCGAGGGCGCCGCCAAGCTGTCGCTGCGCGCCGTCGCCCGCGAGCTGGGCATGGTCTCCTCGGCGCTCTACCGCTACTTCCCCAGCCGAGACGAGCTGCTCACCGCGTTGATCATCGACGCGTACGACTCCCTCGGTGAGGCCGCCGAGGCGGCGTACGCGAAGGTGAACGGGGAGAGTCCGGCGCGGCAGTGGGTCGCGGTGTGCGAGGCGGTGCGGGAGTGGGCGTTGGCGCGGCCGCACGAGTACGCCTTGATCTACGGCTCACCGGTCCCCGGCTACACCGCGCCCTCGACGACGGTGCCGGCCGCCGCGCGGGTCGGGCTGCTGCTGATCGGGATCGTGCGTGACGCCTACCAGGACAAGGGTGTCGCCCAGTGGAAGCTGCCCGCGGAGCTGCGGCCCGAGGCGCGGCGCATGGCGGAGGACCTCGCCCCCGATCTGCCGCCGGAGGTGGTCGTCGTGCTGATCGGGGCGTGGGCGCAGCTGTTCGGGCTGGTCAACTTCGAGGTGTTCGGGCAGTTCAACCGGGTGGTCGAGGACCGGGGGACGTTCTTCCGCCATGCGGCGGGCCAGCTCGCCCACCATGTGGGCCTCGTGTACCCGCAGTCCGGCGCGAAGGAGCGCTGAGGCGCCCCGGGTCCACTCGACGAGGCCCGGGTCCACTCGACGAGGCCCGGGTCCACTCGACGAGGCGAGGCGAGGCGAGGCGGGGGCGAGGCGAGGCGGGGCGGGCCGGGGCGGTCGGGTCGGGTCGGCGTACGTCCTGGGGAGTATGTGTGATCACCTCGCTCGGGTGACGCCGGGGGCGGGGCCCGGCGTCTAGCGTGGCCGTCATGGCGGAGCAGGGTGCGGGTGAGGGTGGGTCCCCGGGTTGGGGTGGTTTCGGGCGTCGGCACCGTTGGCACGGGGCGCCGCCGTGGTGGAACCGCCCGGACGGTGACGCGTCGCGACGCCGCTGGCCGTGGCGCTCGACCCTGGTGTTCACCGTCTTCGTGCTGGTCGGCTCGAACGCCGCCGCCGACCTGCAGGAGGGCGAGCGCGCCCTTCTGGACCCTTTCGCCCGCGTGCTGTTGCTCCTGGGCACCCTGATGCTGCTGTGGCGTTGGCGGCGGCCGGTGGTCGTCGTCTTCGGCACGGCCGCGACCGCCATGGTCTATCTGGGCGCCGGCTACCCGTACGGGCCGGTGTTCCTCACCGTCGCCGTGGGCTGCTTCAGCGCGGTCGTCACCGGGCACCGCAAGGCCGCCTGGACGGCGATGGGCGCGCTGTGGGCGGGGCACGTCCTGGTGGCGCACTGGCTGTACGCGTGGCTGCCGCCCGGCGGGGACGACGCGGCGAGCTGGGGGCAGGAGGGTGTCGTCGTGGCCTGGGGCGTGGCGATCCTCGCGCTCTCGGAGCTGGCGCGTGTGCGGCGTGAGCAGTGGGCCCGGGAGCGGGCCGAGCGGGCTCAGGCCGCCCGGCGGCGCGCGGACGAGGAACGGCTGCGGATCGCCCGCGAACTGCACGACGTCCTCGCCCACAGCATCTCCGTGATCAACGTCCAGGCGGGTGTGGGCCTCGCCCTCCTCGACTCCGACCCGGAACAGGCGCGCACCGCGCTCACCACCATCAAGGCGGCCAGCAAGGAGGCCCTCGGCGAGGTCCGCCAGGTCCTCGGCGCCCTCCGGTCGCCCGGTGAAGCGCCGCGTGACCCCGCGCCGGGGCTCGACCGGCTGCCCGAACTCGTCGCGCAGGCGGCCGACGCGGGCCTGACCGTCGACATCGAGGGCGAGCCGCCCCCGCTGCCGCCGGGCACCGACCTCGCAGCCTTCCGGATCGTCCAGGAGGCCCTCACCAACGTCGTACGGCACTCGGGTGCGCGGCACGCGCTCGTGCGCCTCGACCACGGGGGCGGTGAGCTGCGGTTGCGGATCGACGACGACGGGCCCGCGACCGGAGCCGACGCCGGGGGCGGCGGCAACGGGCTCGTCGGAATGCGGGAGCGGGCCGCCGCGCTCGGTGGGACCATCGAGGCGGGACCGCGCGCCGACGGAGGGTTCCAGGTGCTCGCCGTACTGCCCGTGCGGGCGCCCCGCGAGACCGAGGAGGAGCGGTGATCCGCGTACTGCTCGCCGACGACCAGTCGTTGGTGCGGGCCGGGTTCAGGGCGCTGCTCGACGCGCAGCCCGACATCGAGGTGGCCGGGGAGGCCGCCGACGGCGAGGAGGCGCTGCGGAAGGCGCGCGAACTGCGCCCCGACGTGGTGCTGATGGACATCCGCATGCCCGTGCTGGACGGGCTGGCCGCGACCCGGCGCATCACCGACGAGCAGGGGCTCGAAGGGGTCAGGGTCGTCATGCTGACCACCTTCGAGCTGGACGAGTACGTCTTCGAGGCGATCCGTTCCGGAGCGTCGGGCTTCCTGGTGAAGGACACCGAGCCGGAGGAACTGGTGCGCGCGGTAAGGGCGGTGGTGGAAGGCGACGCGTTGCTGTCGCCCGGTGTCACGCGCAGGCTGATCGCGGAGTTCGCGGCCCGCTCCAAGGAGCCCTCGGCCGCGGCCTCCCTCGCCCGGCTCACCGAGCGGGAGCGGGAGGTGATGGCCCTCGTCGGTATCGGCCTGACGAACGACGAGATCGCCCGGCGGCTCGTCGTCAGCCCGCTGACAGCCAAGACCCATGTGAGCCGCACCATGGTCAAGCTGGGCGCCCGCGACCGGGCCCAATTGGTGGTGCTGGCCTACGAGTCCGGGCTGGTGCGGCCGGGCTGGCTGGGCTGAGCGGACGGCTTCCACCAGGGGCGTTCGCCGGACGGGTGCGGCGGCGGGACCCACCCGTACCGTTCGGTAATGTGCTGGGGAGCCAGACCACACGACGGACGGGGGACACCGATGACGACTGCGCACGCCTTATCGGAGGGGAGCGGCCCACCCGGGCAGGGCGACAGGGTCGTCGACGTGCGGGATCTGCGGATGCGCTACCGCGGCCAGGACGTGCTGAAGGGGGTCTCCTTCGCGTGCCGGAGAGGGGAAGTCGTCGTGCTGCTGGGCCCCAACGGCGCGGGCAAGACGACGACGATCGAGGTCCTCGAAGGCTTCCGGATGCGCTCGGCGGGCGAGGTGACCGTCCTCGGCGCCGATCCGGCCCGTGGGGACGAGCGGTGGCGGGCGCGCCTCGGCATCGTGCTGCAGTCCTGGCGCGACCACGGCAAGTGGCGGGTGCGGGAACTGCTGTCCCATCTCGGCTCGTACTACGCGCCGTACTCCACCGACCTCGTTCGGCGGCCGTGGGACGTGGACGAACTCATCGCCGCCGTGGGCCTGACGGAGCACGCGGGGAAGCGGGTGGGAACGCTGTCGGGCGGACAGCGCAGACGACTCGACGTCGCCGTCGGCATCGTGGGCAGACCCGAACTGCTGTTCCTGGACGAGCCGACGGCAGGTCTGGACCCGGAAGCCAGGAACGAGTTCCACGGTCTGGTGCGCGGGCTCGCCGACGAGAACACCACGGTCCTGATGACCACGCACGACCTCGCCGAGGCGGAGAAGCTCGCCGACCGGATCCTCATCCTCGCCGGTGGCCGGATCGTGGCGGACGGCGCGGCGGCGGACCTGTCCCGGCGGGCATCGGCCGAGGCCACCGTGCGGTGGACGCGGGACGGGCTGCCCTTCGAGGAGGCGACGACGGAGCCGACCCGGTTCGTCCGCCGGTTGTTCGAGGAGCACGGGGACGCGATCGGTGGGCTGGAGGTGCGCCGGGCGAGCCTGGAGGACACCTATCTGTCGATGGTGCGGGAGTCGGAGGCGGGACTCGGGCTCGACGAGCGGGCGGCCCGCGCGTTCGAGAAGGGGGCGTCATGAGTCCGGTGTGGTACGCGGCGGGCATAGGGGTGCGGCGCGGCTGGACGGAACTCCGGCAGACCTTCACCACCGGCCAGGACGTGTTCGGGTATGTGCTCTGGACGGTACTCCTCGTCGTTCCGCTGGTCCTTGTGCGGGACGATCCGCTGAAGGGCGCCGGCATCTCGACCGGTGCGTTCATGCTGCCGAGCATGATGGGCATGACGCTCGCGTTCACGGGGATCATGACCACCGCCCAGTTGCTCGCGACCGAGCGCGAGGACGGCACGCTGCTGCGTGCCAAGGCCGTTCCCCACGGCATGGTCGGCCACCTGGTCGGCAAGATCGTCATGGTGTCCGGGACGGCTCTCGTCTCCATGGCGCTTCCTTTCGCCACGGGCGTGTTCGTGGTGGACGGCGTGGCCCGGCAGGGCGGCGGGGCCTTGTTGACTCTGGTGTGGGTGCTGCCGCTGGGTCTCCTGGCGACCCTGCCGCTGGGCGCCGTCATCGGCTCACTGGTCGACAGCCCGCGCGCCGTCGGGCTGTTGATGCTTCCCGTGCTCGGCCTCGTCGTGGTCTCGGGGGTCTACTTCCCCTTGTCGAGGCTGCCCGAGTGGCTCCAGACCGTCGGGCAGATCTTCCCCGTGTACTGGCTCGGCCTCGGACTCCGTTCCGCGTTGCTGCCCGGCGAGGCCGTCGCCGCCGAGATCGGCGCGTCCTGGCGGCACTGGGAGACGGCGGCCGTCCTGGGCGCGTGGACGGTCGCGGGGCTGCTCCTCGCACCGTCCGTCCTGCGCCGGATGGCCCGCCGCGAGTCCGGGGCCGCGATGGCGGAACGGCAGCGGAAGGCCATGCAGCGGGTCGGATAGGGGACTGCCCCGCCCGGCGGCGCCGTGGCCACGACGGTTGGCGGGCACGTGTGGCGTCGTGGCGCGACGGTGGGGGCGGGACGTCAGCCCATGACGATGCCGGAGTTGTCACGCCACAGTGCGGCGAGCGAGGGGTCGCCCGTGACGGACGGGAACGGCACGCGGTTCCAGAGGGAGAGGTAGACCTGTGACGCGGGGCCGGCGATCTCGCAGTCCGCGTCCTCGGTGTCCGTGCGGGTGGTGACTGGCGGCTCCGGGCTCAGGCGCATGGTCCAGACGACCTCCGCGTCCGTCGCCCGCACCCGCAGGACGCGGGGTTTGTCGGTGCGGACCCGGCTCCTCGGGCGGGCGTGGAAGGCGAGGAGCAGTTCGTCGATGCCGTCGACGGCGAGGGCCGCCGCGGGCCCGGTGGGTGTGCCGCCGAGCGCGGACTGCGCGTCGGCGCGGTGCACGGTCGTCTCGTGTGCCTGACGGCGGGCCCAGAAGGCCAGCGGGGACGGCGCGGGCAGGAAGCTCCAGCACGCGACGTCGGCCGGTGCGGTGCGCAGGGTGTCGACCAGCCGGCGGTGCCCCTCCTCGTACCACCACCAGCGGCTCACCGTCCAGGTCGGGCTCCGCCTCCGGTGCGCGCGGCGCGGGGTGCCCGTCGGCGACGAAGCCCGTCGCCCAGCGGTGCACGGTTCCGGTGTGCCGCAGCAGGTCCCGTACCCGCCAGTCCGGGCAGGTCGGGACCTCGGCGTCGGTGCCGGCCTCACGCGCGGCAGCCGCCAGCAGACGGCCCTCCTCGTCCAGGGTTCTCAGGTGCTCGGAAGTGTCCATGGCGAGAGTCTGCCGGATGGAGTGAGGTCCAGGCCGCCGACCGGCAGCGGCCTGCCGCTGCCCTCTGTCCCCGTGCCGTCAGGGCCGTGCCGTCAGGGTCTTGCCCGGAGTCGGTCGTTCCGTCGGGTCTGCCGTTCCGGTTCCCGGTGGGTCAGCCAGTCGGCGACGGTCTGGGCGATCGGCTGGTCCGTGTCCATCTCCACGAAGCCGAACTGGCCCGACTGATTGCACTCCAGGAACCACCAGATCCCGTCGGCGTCCTCCGCGAAGTCGAAGGCCCCGTAGGCGAGTTGCGCGTCACGGAGGTAGGCACGGACGGCGGTGGCCGTGCGCGCCGGGACCTCGACCGGTTGCCAGGGCGCGTCGGAGACGGCGTAGCGGACGTCGACCTCGTCGGGGTGGGCGTCCGGGTGGACCGGCTTGCGGGCGGCCAGCATGCGGTCGCCGACGGCGGTGAGGCGGATGTCGGCGGTCTTGGTGATCCGGCGTTGCAGCAGCGTGGGCCCGAAGGCGACCGCGGTGAAATCGGTTCCGGGCGCGACACGGCTGGTGGGGACCGTCCTGGGCGGTTCCTGCGGGTGGGTGCCGGAGACCGGCTTCACCACCAGGTCCGGGAAGCGCTCGGCGAAGTCCCGGGCTGCCTGCGGGAACGTGGTGATGAGCGTGGCCGGCACGGGCAGCCCGACCTGCTGGGCGTGCCGCAGCTGCCACGGCTTGTGGCGGGCGCGCCGGGCCGCGTCCGGGTCGTTCATCCAGCGGGCGCCCGTGGCGCGCAGCATGCCGTACAGGGCCTGTGAGGACTCCTCGGTGAGCCAGCCGGACGGCTCGGCCACCCGGCTGGCGGGAATCCCCGGCCTGCGCAGCCAGATGGACCGCAGCCCGCTCATGCCGACCAGGCGCCCCCCGGCGGACAGATGTCCGCGGAAGGCGCCGTGGACGTACTCACCGGAGAGCGCGACCCCGCCGGGCAGGTCGGCGGGGTCGAGGCGGACCACCGGTACGCCGGTCCGGTTCAGTCGGGCCACCACCAGGTCTGCCGTCACGTCCTGTTCGCACGTCAGGATCAGCACCGTCATCTGTCGTATGTCCGCGTTCAGTCGTCGAAGTGGGTCTTCGAGCCCGCCGTGGACGTGGTGGCCCCCAATTCCCGCATCAGAGCCAGGTCGTGGGCGGCGATCCGCCCATCGGGGAGCACGTTCAACTGCAGCCCGGAGTCGTAGGTGTACGGAGCGCTGAACTCCAACTGCTCAGTGGTACGAGCGTAGTTGAGTACGAACAGTCGCATCGTTTCTCCTTGGTTCGGGACCATCCGGAAAAACGGATGGTGACGCTCCGGCCGCGCTCTGTCGGGCCGGGTCGCTGTGCCTCCACGGAGTTATACGAATCGAACGACTGAATGGTTGCCTCATCTTGTCGGCAGTTTCGACCTGCACGGCGAGGCGTCAAATGGCAACGGTGCGTGGTCATTTCGGGGCTGCGTGCCCAGTGGCGAAAGCGGGGCGCGGGGAGAGCGCGGCGGGTGCCGCGGCCCTGGTGAGAGCGGTAGGAGCGGGAGCGTCACCGGATAGAGGGGGTGTTCACGACGCGCTCCGTCCGCTCTGTGCGCTCTGTGTCTCTCGGTGGCGAAGGCGTTGCTGTGCGGAGTGGGTTTTCGCCGAAGTGGACGGACGGGAAGGAACGTCGAGGGCGGGGCCGGAGCCTTGCGAGGAAGCCCGCATTCCTATTCCCGGATCGCGGGGTGGCTGGCCGTCCTATCGCTCTTTGTCTGGAACTGTGGCTGCCGGAAGCGCACCCCGGAGACGAAACGGAACTATGCGCTTGCTATTGCGATTCCGCTTTCGTCCCGTGGGTGCGGGAAGAGGCTTGTTCCGTGCCCCGTCGGCGAGAAATCGCTTGTCGTCCTCCGGCACCCAGGGCCCGGACGGCTGTTTCAGCGGCCGGTGGGCTGAAATCCGCGCAGTCGCAGACTGTTGCCGACCACGAAGACCGACGAGAAGGCCATGGCCGCGCCCGCGATCATCGGGTTGAGCAGGCCGGCGGCTGCGAGGGGCAGGGCGGCCACGTTGTAGGCGAAGGCCCAGAAGAGGTTGGAGCGGATGGTGCCCAGCGTCCTGCGGGAGAGGCGGATGGCGTCCGCCGCGACCCTCAGGTCGCCCCGCACCAGCGTGAGGTCACCCGCCTCGATCGCGGCGTCCGTACCCGTACCCATGGCCAGGCCCAGGTCCGCCTGGGCCAGTGCGGCGGCGTCGTTGACTCCGTCGCCGACCATGGCGACCGAACGCCCCTCGCCCTGCAGGCGCTTGACCACGTCGACCTTGTCCTGCGGCATCACCTCGGCGAACACGTGCTCGGGAGCGATGCCCACCTCGGCGGCGACCGCGTCGGCGACCGCCTTGTTGTCCCCGGTCAGCAGGATGGGCGTCAGACCCAGGGCACCCAGCCGCTCGATGGCCTCCGGGCTGCTCTCCTTGACGGCGTCGGCGACCTCCAGGACCGCGCGCGCCTCGCCGTCCCAGGCGACCGCGATGGCGGTACGTCCGGCTGCCTCGGCCTCGGCCCTGGCGCGTCGCAGGTCCTCCGGCAGGGACATGGCCCATTCGCCGAGCAGCTTCTCGCGGCCGACGAGGACCGCGTGGCCCTCGACGACGCCCTGGACGCCCAGTCCGGCGATGTTCGCGAAGTCCTCCGGGGTGGGCAGGGTGCCTACGCGGTCGGCGGCGCCGGAGGCCACCGCCTGTGCGATGGGGTGCTCGGAGGCGTGCTCCAGGGCGCCCGCGAGACGCAGGACCTCGTCCTCGTCGGTGCCGTCGGCGGTGTGCACGGCGAGCAGGGCCATCCTGCCGGTGGTGACGGTGCCGGTCTTGTCCAGGACGATGGTGTCGACCTTGCGCGTCGTCTCCAGGACCTCGGGCCCCTTGATGAGGATGCCGAGCTGGGCACCGCGCCCGGTGCCGACCATGAGGGCGGTCGGCGTGGCCAGGCCCAGGGCGCAGGGGCAGGCGATGATCAGGACGGCGACCGCGGCGGTGAAGGCGGCGGTCAGCCCGGCGCCGTTGCCGAGCCAGAAGCCCAGGGTGCCGAGCGCGAGGGCGATGACGACCGGCACGAAGACCGCGGAGATCCTGTCGGCCAGCCGCTGGGCCGCGGCCTTGCCGTTCTGCGCGTCCTCCACCAGCCTGGCCATGCGGGCGAGCTGGGTGTCGGCGCCGACCCGGGTGGCCTCGACCACCAGGCGGCCGCCGGCGTTGAGCGTGGCTCCGGTGACGGTGTCCCCGCTGCCGACCTCGACCGGCACCGATTCGCCGGTGAGCATGGAGGCGTCCACGGCGGAGGCGCCCTCGACGACCACACCGTCGGTGGCGATCTTCTCGCCGGGCCGTACGAGGAACCGGTCGCCGACCTTCAACTGGCCTACGGGGAGCAGTTCCTCGCGGTCGCCGCGCAGCACGGTGACTTCCTTGGCGCCCAGTTCCAGCAGCGCCTTGAGCGCCGCGCCCGCCTTCCGCTTGGAGCGGGCCTCGAAGTACCGGCCGGCCAGGATGAAGGCCGTGACACCCGCCGCGGCCTCCAGGTAGATGTTCCCGGCCCCGTCGGTGCGGGCGACGGTCAGCTCGAAGGGGTGCGTCATGCCGGGTG
The DNA here is from genome assembly GCF_055572815.1 of Streptomyces sp. NPDC030296. Lineage (NCBI taxonomy): Bacteria > Bacillati > Actinomycetota > Actinomycetes > Kitasatosporales > Streptomycetaceae > Streptomyces > Streptomyces sp. NPDC030296. The sequence goes on along the minus strand of NZ_JBVICQ010000005.1, from coordinate 73,695 downwards.
TGCCGGCCGTGCCGAGGAACAGCGCCCACAGCGACCACAGGAACGCGGCGGACGTGCCGACCGATATCAGGGTGTCCATGGTGGCGGCACCGTGCCGGGCATTGGTCCAGGCAGCCCTGTGGAACGGCCAGGCGGCGTACGTCACCACGGGCGCCGCCAGCGTCAGTGACAGCCACTGCCAGTACTCGAACTGGAACGCCGGGACCATGGCCATCGCGATCACCGGCACGGCCAGGACGACGGCGGCCGTCAGGCGCTGCCGCAGGGGCCGCAATTCGTCGCCCCGTTGTCGTGCGGTGCCGTCGCCGGCCTCCGGCTCGGCGGGAACGGGCTCGGGTTCGGGTTCGTGCGCCGTGTAGCCGGTGGCCTCGACCGTCGCTATCAGGTCGGGGACGGTGACGTCCTCGCGGTAGGTGACCTTGGCCTTCTCGGTGGCGTAGTTGACGGTGGCCTCGACCCCGTCCATGCGGTTGAGCTTCTTCTCGATGCGGGCGGCGCACGAGGCGCAGGTCATGCCGCCGATGGCCAGTTCGACCTCGGCGGCGCCGGGCGTGGTGGTGGTCATGTCTGCTCCTCGGAAGTCACGGACGCGATGGTGGGCGGATGGGACAGGGGCCACGAGGAGGGCGGTGCCCCGCCCGGCGCGTGGGTCAGTCGGTCACGCGGCCGGTGAAGCCGTAGCCGGCCTCGTCGACGGCCTGGGCGATCAGGGAGCCGAGTGCCTCCTCGGGCTCGCGCGCCCTGGCGTGTCATACCCCCCGGGGGTATCTGAGGCAGGTACTAGGTATACCTCCAGCCCGTATCGGTCGCAAGGGGATCTGTGGTCCTGTTTATACCCGGCGGGGGTATTGCGAGGTGCGGGGTCGGCCCTCATGGCCCGCCTGGTGTACGCCGACGCGTCCCAGATCGCCGCCCGCGAACCGCTGGTCGCGTACCGGAGCTGACCGCCGCCGACCGTGACCGGACCCGCCGGGCGCGCCCCCGGCGGGTCCGGTCACGGTGTTCCGCTCAGGCCGCAGGTGTAGGCACCCGGCGTTCGGCCACGTACCGCCGCCACGGCTGCCGTGAAGGCCGGACCGGCGGTGACGGAGGCGTTCCGGGGGCCCCGGAGGGGCGCCGCACGGCGGCCCAGGAGGGGGCGGCCCCGCAGGCGGTGAGTCGGTGGGCGACCTGTGCCGCCGGGTGGCCGCCTGGACGGAGGCGTTGCCGGGCGCCGCCTGGCGCGTGCCGGCCGTGGTCGACAGGCGGTGATCCGCGCCGCGGCGCTGTCCGTCCTGGCGCGCCGGCTCGATCCTTCTGGCGGGTCGACGTCCCTCCGCCGGGCGAGGCCGAGTGCGCCGGCCGGGAGGACGGACCGGTGGAACCTGTGGTGGGGAACCCCCGCCGATCGCCCAGGATCGACGCAAATTCGCGGCCGGCGCGGGGCCGTGGGCTTTGACGAGGGCGGAGCCCTGCTGTCCGTATACCCCCGCGCGGTATCCCACGCAAGCGGCTCCAAGCACTTGACTACATACCCCCAGGGGGTATGGTGGGCTGCCTAGAGACCTTCCACATCCCGAGGAGACGGCCATGAACACCGGACTGAGGATCACCGCGTTCGCCGCCGCGCTGGCCGCGACCTTCGGCACCGCCTACGGGGTGGGCAAGGGCGTCGAGCCCGTCGTCGCGGACAGTGCGCCCCCGCGCCACGACAGCCACAGCCGTATCTCACCGGAGCCCGACGAGGGCGGCGGTCACACCGGGCGGCACGAGACGCCGCCGGCCGGCGGCCTGCAGATCTCCGAGGGTGGCTACACCCTCGATCTGCGCACCACGGCCGTCACCGCGGGAAAGCGCGCCGACCTGCGCCTCGTCATCCGCGACGACGACGGCCGCGCCGTCACCGCGTACCAGCGCGAGCACGACAAGGAACTGCACCTCATCGTCGCCTCACGCGACCTGGTCACCTACCGCCACCTCCACCCCACCCGCGCGGCCGACGGCACCTGGAGCACCCCCGTCGACCTGCCCAGGGCGGGCGGCTACCGCGTCTTCGCCGACTTCACCCCCGCGGCGAAGGGCGCCCGGAACCTCACGCTCGGCGCCGACCTCGCCGCCTCGGGCGCCTACGAACCGCAGCGGCTGCCCGAGCCTGACACCACCGCCGAGGTCGACGGCTACGAGGTCGAACTGGACGGCGGGCTCCGCCCGGGCGCCGCCGGCGAGCTGAAGCTCACCGTCTCCCGGAACGGCCGCCCCGTCACCGACCTCCAGCCCTACCTCGGCGCCTACGGCCACCTGGTCGCCCTGCGCTCCGGTGACCTCGCCTACCTGCATGTCCACCCGAACGGCGAGCCCGGCGACGGCGAGACCGAACCCGGCCCCGGCATCTCCTTCACGGCCACCGCGCCCAGCGCCGGCACGTACCGCCTCTTCCTCGACTTCAAGCACGAGGGGACGGTCCGTACCGCCGCGTTCACCGTCCGCGCCGCAGGCCCGGCAGCTCCGGCTGCCCCGCAGGAGCCGCACGACGCGGACGGAACCCACGACACGTCCACCGGGCACGGGCACTGAGCGGGCGGGGGCGGGGCGCCTACCTGGCCGTCCCGCCCGCGAGCTCGGCCGGACCTACGCACCCGGAAGCCGTGTCGCGGCGCCCCGGCTTTGCTTGGATGGCGTCATGACCGACGCCCATGAGCGCATGATGCGGGCCAACGAGGCCAACTGGGACGCCCGGACCCCCGTCCATCTCGCCAGTCGCTTCTACGCCCTCGACGAGAACCTCGACCCCGCACGCTGGTTCGCCCCCTGGGAGTGGGAGGACCTCGGCGAACTGCACGGCCGGGACGTGCTGCACCTCCAGTGCCATCTCGGCACCGAGACCCTCGCCTTCGCGCAGCGCGGGGCGCACGCCACCGGCCTCGACTTCTCCGAGGCGTCGGTGGCCGCCGCCACCGGCATCGCGCGGAAGGCGGGCCTCGACGTCACCTTCGTACGCGCGAACGTGTACGACGCCGTCGAGGCCCTGGAAGAGCGGCAGTTCGACGTGGTGTACACGGGCAAGGGGGCCCTGTGCTATCTGCCGGACCTGGGCCGCTGGGCCGGCGTCGTGGCCCGCCTCCTGCGGCCCGGCGGGAGGCTGTACATCGCCGAGTTCCACCCGCTGCTCAACTCCCTCGGCCCGAAACCCGCCCCGGGTTCCGGCCCCGAACTCCTTTTGCGCCACGACTACTTGAACAGCGGGAGCGCCGTGCACCGTGACGCGACGTACACCTACACCGACGGCCCCGCCCTGGAGGGCGCCACCGACAGCTACGAGTGGACGCACGGCCTGGACGAGGTGGTCAACGCCCTCATCGCCGCAGGCCTCGTCATCCGGAGTCTGCGGGAGAGCGACGAACTGCCCTGGCCCCGCTGGCCCCGGATGACCCGCACCCCGTCCGGCTGGTGGCGTCTGCCCGAGCCCCGCATCCCCCTGCTGTACGGCCTCCTCGCGAGCGCGTCCCACTAGGCACGGCCTGGGTCCGCGCCCCTCGAAGACCGCGTCGGCGCGTCCGAGGCCGGCCTCAGACCACCACGACCCGTACCCCCGCCTCCTCGAACCGCCGTACGGTCTCCGGCTCGGCCGCCGCGTCCGTGACCAGGGTGTCCACCGAGTCGGCCGCGCAGATCCACGCGAACGCCCGCCGCCCCAGCTTGCTGGAGTCGGCCGCGACGACGACCCGCTCCGCGCGCTCGCACAACAGCCGGTTGACCGCGGCCTCCGCCTCGTCGTGCGCCGCCGCGCCGTGCACGACGTCGAACGCGACCACACCGAGCACCGCCACATCCAAGGTGATCTGACCGAGCACCCCGTCCGCGAGCGGCCCGACCAGCTCGTACGACTGCGCGCGGGCCACCCCGCCCGTCACCACGATCTTGAACTGGGGCCGCACGGCGAGCTCGCTCGCGATGTTCAGCGCGTTGGTGACGACGGTCAGCGCGGGCGTCCCGGACGCCAGGTCGCCGCGCACGGCCAGCGCCCGCGCGACCTCCGTGGTGGTCGTGCCGCCCGTCAGGCCCACCGCCTCACCGGGCGCGACGAGCTCCGCCACCGCCTTCGCGACGCGCTGCTTCTCGGTGGCCCGCCGGGCCGTCTTGTAGCGCAGCGGCAGCTCGTACGACACCCCGTGCACGACCGCCCCACCCCGCGTCCGGACGAGCATCTGCTGCTCGGCCAGCTGGTCGAAGTCGCGTCGGATGGTCGCCGCCGACACCGTCAGCTCGGCCGCCGCCTCCTCGACGTCGAGCCGCCCCCGCTCCACGAGCAGTTCGAGCAGCGCCTGCCAGCGGGCGTCGCGGGACATGGGGCACCCCACCTCTCCGTCCGGACGTGATCTTCGGACGACCCTAGCGCAGACGGCACCGCCCGCATGCTGGAAGATGTTCGAAATGAAGCTCTATCTTGCACGTACGAGCATGGACCTGTCGTGCGCTGGGGAGGGTGACCATATGACCCACGTCGAGGACGAACTGAACAGCCAGCCCGAGTGCTGGTCCCGCGCCGCCGCCGAGGCGGCGTCCCACGCCGGTGCCCTGCCCGCGGCGGGGGAGCGGGTGGCGCTCGTCGGCTGCGGCACGTCGTACTTCATGGCCCAGGCCGCCGCGGCACTGCGCGAACGCGCGGGGCAGGGCGAGACGGACGCCTTCGCGGCCTCCGAGTTCCCCCACGGCCGTGCCTACGACCGGGTCGTCACCCTCACCCGGTCCGGCACCACCACCGAGGTGCTCGACCTCCTGGGCGCGCTCCGGGGCCGTACCCGCACCACCGCCATCACGGCCGACCCCGACACACCGGTGATGACGGCCGCCGACGACCTCGTCGTGCTGGACTTCGCCGACGAGAGATCCGTCGTCCAGACGCGCTTCGCCACCACGGCGCTCACCTTGCTCCGCGCCCACGTGGGCCTGCCCGTCGACGGTGCCGTGACCGACGCCCGCAACGCGCTGGATGCCCCGCTGCCCGAAGGGGTCGTCGACAGTGCCCAGTTCACCTTCCTCGGCCGCGGCTGGACCGTGGGGCTGGCGCACGAGGCCGCGCTCAAGCTGCGGGAGGCGGCGCTGGCGTGGAGCGAGGGATATCCGGCGATGGAGTACCGGCACGGTCCCATCAGCGTCACCACACGGGGTACGGCGACGTGGATGTTCGGGGAGGCCCCCGAAGGGCTGGCCGAGCAGGTCCGCCGGACCGGCGGGATCTGGGTGGCCGGCCGGCTCGACCCCCTCGCCGAACTCGTCCGCGCCCAGCGCCTCGCCGTCGCCGTGGCCGCGGCCCGCGGCCTCGACCCGGACCGACCCCGCCACCTCACCCGCTCGGTGATCCTCGACCCGACCCCGTGACGAGCCCGGCCCGCGCGGCGCGTGCGGATCGTACGGCGCCCCGGGACCGTATGGCGAACGCCGGCCGCGCGGTGCGTGCGGATCGCGCGACGAACCCGCACCGACCGCGGATCCTCGACCGTCCAGATCTTCAGGAGGAGTTGTGCCCCTCACGACGACCGGTGAGCTGATCACGGGGGCCGCCGCCGCGCACACCGCCGTGGCCGCGTTCAACATCATCACCCTGGAGCACGCGGAGGCCGTCGTCGCGGGCGCCGAGTCCGTCGGCGCGCCCGTCGTCCTGCAGGTCAGCGAGAACGCCGTCAAGTTCCACGACGGGGATCTGCTCCCGCTGGCCCGCGCCGCCACCGCCGCGGCCGAGCGCGCGACCGTGCCCGTCGCGCTCCACCTCGACCACATCCAGAACGACGACCTGCTGCGCCGGGCACCCGACGCCGGCTTCAGCTCGGTGATGTACGACGCGTCGCGCCTGCCGTACGCCGAGAACCTCGCCGCCACCCGGGCCGCCGTGGACTGGGCGCACGCCCGGGGGCTGTGGATCGAGGCCGAGTTGGGGCAGGTCGGCGGCAAGAACGGGCTGCCGCCGCTGGACGCGCACGCCCCCGGCGCCCGTACCGACCCCGACGAGGCCCGAGCCTTCGTGGCCGATTCCGGAGTGGATGCCCTCGCCGTGGCCATCGGCAGCGCGCACGCCATGACCACCCGGACCGCCACCCTCGACCACACCCTCCTCAAGCGGCTCTCCGGCGCCCTCGACGTCCCCCTCGTCCTGCACGGCTCCTCCGGCGTCCCCGACGGCGAACTCCGGGCGGCCGTCACCGGCGGCATCGTCAAGGTCAACATCGGTACCGCCCTCAACGTCGCCCTGACCGGCGCGATCCGCGACTTCCTGACCGCCCGCCCCGAGGCCGTGGACCCCCGCACCTATCTGAGGGAGGGCCGTACGGCGATGACGGAGACGGTGGCCCGGCTGATCGGCGTCCTGGCCACCCGTTCGACGTGAGGCTTCGGGGCCGGGCGGTGGTGTTCGCCGTCCCGTGAGCCGGGGCGCCCGAGATGACCGATTCGCCGTCCATACGGGAAGGGGCGCGCCCCGGGCTGCCGTGTAAAGGTCCTGCTAACGGAGCCGTCCGGGCGGAGAATGTGACGGTCGTCACTGGTACTTTTCCGTCATGCGGGAGACGGAGATCAACCTCGGTGAGCCGCCCGTCGTCGCGGGCATCGGAGTCGGTGTGCACGGGGTGGCCGGGCGGACGGACGTGTTCCGGCTCCCGGAGCTCTGGCAGCTCCACCTCTACCAGTACGAGGCCGAGTTGACCGTCGACGGCTCCGTCCACACCATCCGCCCCGGCCGGGTCAGCCTCGTCCCGCCCGGCACCACGGTCCGCTATCGCTACCGGGGCCGCTCGGAACACCTGTACGCCCACCTGCGCATCGCCCCGACCGGCGCGCTCCGCACGGTCCCCGTCGTCCAGGACACCGGCCCCGAACTCCCCGCCCTGACCGACCTGTTGCTCCATGCGGTGGCCGCCGCCCCGAGCGAGCCCGAGCGCACCAGGGCGGAGATCTGGACGACCCTGTGGCGGGTCGCCCACCTCACCCCGCCCGCGGCGGCGGATCCGGGCCCGCACCCGGCGGTCATCACGGCCATCGCCCACATCGAGGCACACCTCGCGGCGTCGCTGTCCATCCCGGAGGTGGCCCAGGCGGCCGGTGTCTCCCACAACCACCTGACCCGGCTGTTCCGGGCGGAGACGGGCAGCACGGTCGTCGGCTACATCCGCCGCCGCAGACTCGAACGCGCCCACCACCTGCTGCGCGCCACGACCCTCTCCATCCCCGCCGTCGCCGCCTCCGTGGGCATCCCCGACCTCCAGGCCTTCAACAAGGCCTGCCGCCGCGAACTGGGCGCATCCCCGAGGGCCCTGCGCGGGGTCGCACCGTGACCTGCCGCCGAACACCACGGACAGGCATCCTGGCCGTCGCGCACACGGGCGCGCACCCCCGCGGTCATGGACACGGATACGCACCCTCGGCGTCACGGCCCCCGCCGCGCGCCCGCGCCGTCACGCCCCCCGCTTGACCGCCTGCAGCACCACGAACTTCGCGTCGCCGGCGACGAGTCGGCTGTTGCCGAAGATCCGCCGCAGTTTCACGTGATACCCCAGATGGCGATTGCCGACCACCCACAGCTCGCCCCCCGGCCGCAGCGCCCGCCGCGCCCCGGTGAACATCCGCCAGGCCGTCGCGTCGGTCATCGCCTGGTGGGAGTGGAACGGCGGGTTGTTGAGGACGAGATCGACGCTGCCCGGCTCGAACCCCGCCATCCCGTCCCCGACTCGGAACTCCGCCTTGCCGTCGGCGTTCGCCCGGTACGTCGCCTCCGCCGAGGCCACCGCCTGGTACGACTCGTCCACGAACACCACCTCGGCGTCCGGGTCGTCCAACGCGACCGCCGTACCGACCACGCCGTTGCCGCACCCCAGATCCACCACGCGCCCGCCACGGCCCCGGGGGAGGTGCCGGAGGAAGAACCGGGTGCCGATGTCGAGCCGGTCGGCGCAGAACACCCCCGCGTGATTGACGACGGTACGCCCGGCCAACGGCCCGATGTCGTCCGGCAGTTCATAGGTGTACGGCCACGGGTCGGCCTCGCGGGCCCGCACGACACCGGCGTCCGGCGTGCAGAAGATCAGCCGTGCCTTCTGCTCGGCGAGCGAGGTCCGGGTCGGCCCGAGGATCCGCTCGAACAGCTTGAGCGTCGAGGTGTGGATCTCCTTCACCATCCCCGTGCCGACGACGACCGTCCCCTCGTGCACGGCCGGCGCCAGCCGGTGCAGCTGGTCCTCCAGGAGGGCGAGGCTCTTGGGAACCCGGACGAGCAGCACGTCGACCCGCTCCGGAGGCGGATCCTGGGTGGTGAGCAGCCGCACGGTGTCCGGGTCGGCACCGTTGCGCGCCAGGTTCGACCGGGTGGCCTCCCGGCTCAGGAAGGAGTCGGTGATCTGGGTCGGCCGGTGCCCGGCGAGCGCCGTGGTCAGCGCACCCCAGCGGTCACCGACCACCACGACCGTCCCGTCCAGCGGTGTCCCGCCCGCCGCGAGGTGGCGCAGCAGATACGCGTCGGACGCGTCCCAGGCGCGCAGCCGGTCACGGGGGTCCTCGGGGTGGCGGGCCAGGGTGTACTCGCCCCAGGGCGCGGTCATACGGTCGCTCATCGTGTGCCCAGGCTAACCGAGCCGCAGCTCGGGCCGGGTCCCCACCGGGTGCGTGATGATGGAGGCATGGACGCCGAGCTGTTCCCCCGCAGCCGTACGGAGATCGCGCCGGGCGCGGTCCACGTCCCCGACTGGCTGGACATGGAGCGGCAGCGGCGGCTCCTGGCGGCCTGCCGCGACTGGGCCCGCCCGCCCGCCGGGCTCCGCACGGTCCGCACTCCCGGCGGCGGCACGATGACCGCCCGCCAGGTCTGCCTCGGCCACCACTGGTATCCGTACGGCTACGCCCGCACGGTGGTCGACGGGGACGGCGCCCCCGTGAAGCCCTTCCCGTCCTGGCTGGACGCCCTGGCCCGACGCGCGGTCGCGGACGCCGCCGGGACCACCCCGAAGAAGGACCCCGGCCCCGCGGTGGCCCCCGGCACGGCGGCCGACCCCCGCGTGCCGGAGAACTTGTACGACGTCGCCCTGATCAACTTCTACGACGGGGACGCCCGCATGGGCATGCACCGCGACAGCGACGAGAAGTCGGACGCGCCGGTGGTGTCGCTGAGCCTCGGCGACACCTGCGTGTTCCGCTTCGGCAACCCGCGCTCGCGGGCCCGGCCGTACACGGACGTGGAGCTGCGCAGCGGTGACCTCTTCGTGTTCGGCGGGCCGTCCCGGCAGGCGTACCACGGGGTGCCCCGGGTGTACGCGGGGACGGCGCCGCCCGCGTTGGGCCTGGCCGGGCGGCTGAACATCACTCTGCGGGTGAGCGGCTTCGGCGGTGGCTGAGGCCGACTCCGCGGCATCCGACCCGGTACGGATCATGGGAGACTCGCCCTCATGGACGGCAAGGCGGCCCCCAAGGCGGCGGGCGAAGGGACAGGGACGACGACACGCACCCGGCTGGACCGGGGGAGGGGTGCGCTCGGTCCGGCGCTCGAACTCGTGCACACCGGGCGGGCTCCGACGCGGGCCGTGCTCACCTCCGAGCTGGGCGTCACGCGGGCCACGGCGGGTGCCGTGGCCGCCGAGCTGGAGGCGCTGGGGCTGATCCGGGTCGACGCGCACCCCGGCGCGGCCGCCGGTTCCCAGGGCCGCCCCTCGCACCGTCTGGAGGTCGCCGAGGAGGGTCCCGTCGCGCTCGCCGCCCAGGTGCACGCCGACGGGTGGCGGGCCGCGCTGGTGGGGCTCGGCGGGCGGATCGTGGCGACCGCCCCCGGCTGCGAGACCGTCGACGCGGACCCGGCGAAGGTGCTCGGGTCGGTGGTCGAGGCGGGCGCCGGCCTGCTCCGCGAGACGGGCCGGCGATGCGTGGGCGCGGGACTCGCCGTGCCGTCCGCCGTGGCCGAACCGGCGGGTCTGGCCCTGAACCCCCTGCACCTGGCCTGGCCGGCGGGTGCCCCGGTCCGCGAGATCTTCTCCGAACGGGTACGGGCGGCCGGTATCCCGGGCCCGGCCTTCGCGGCCAACGACGTGAACCTCGCCGCGCTCGCCGAACACCGGCACGGCGCCGGCCGGGGCGCCCGCCACCTTCTCTGCGTGGCCACCGGCCACCGGGGCGTCGGCGGCGCGCTGGTCCTCGACGGCCGCCTGCACACCGGCAGTTCGGGGCTCGCCCTCGAAGTCGGCCATCTCACCGTCAACCCCGAAGGGCGCCCCTGCCACTGCGGCAGCCGCGGCTGCCTCGACGTGGAGGCCGACCCACTGGCCTTCCTCACCGCGGCCGGCCGTGACCCCGGACCCGTGATCTCCCTGCTGCAACAGGCCAACGACCTGATCCGCACGGAGTACGCCGACCCGGCCGTGCGGACCGCCACCGAGTCCCTCATCGACCGCCTCGGCCTGGGCCTCGCCGGCCTCGTCAACATCCTCAACCCCGACCGGATCATCCTCGGGGGCCTGCACCGCACACTCCTGGACACCGACCCCGACCGGCTGCGCGGCGTGGTCGCCGACCGCAGCCTCTGGGCCCGCCAGAGCGCAGTGGTCCCCATCCTCCCCTGCACCCTCGACCACAACAGCCTGGTCGGCGCCGCCGAACTGGCCTGGCAACCCGTACTGGACGACCCGCTGGCCGCCCTGACCTGACGGGCCCCGTACTCCACGGGAGGTACTCCCACGGCCGCTGCCCGTACGACGACCCGCACCCCCTCGCGGCGAGAAGCTCGACTCATCGACACAAGGCGCGTCCCAAGGAGATGAGTTCGAGATGCACACCCTCGCGCACGGGAACGGCCCCGCCCCCTGGCTGCTCCTCTTCCCCCTGATCTGGGCGGCGGTCGTCGTCGGAGCCGTCACCCTCCTGCGCCGCACCGTCCGGCGCGGGCACCGGGCCCCGTGGTGGCCGTCGGCGGCCGGCTTCGCCCCGCACGGCGACAGCCGTCCCACCGGCGACTCACCGATCGCGTTGCTCGGCCGCCGCTTCGCCTCCGGCGAGATGGACGAGGACGAGTACTGGCGCCGACTGTCCGTCCTGGACCAGCAGTTCGGACGGTCGGGCAAGGGCGGATGAGCCACCGACCGGTGCCCCCGCCGGGCCACCGGTCGGCGCACGGACCAGCCGTACGGCGAAGGTGGTCACCGCCCGGTCAGCCTGCGACGGCCGACCGGGCGGGAGCGTGTTCGGGCCTGCGCCCGCGCGCGGCGGGCCGGAACCCGGTTTCGCACGGCTGCAACTGCGGTTGGGGCTGCCCGACGTCGTAGGGCGAGATCTTCGGCACCGCCGCCGAGGACGCCGGCAGCGTGAACCACACGACCTTCCCCGTCCGGCCGTGCGGACGGACACCCCAGCTCTCGCTGACCGCGGCGACCATCGCGAGCCCGCGCCCACTGGTGGCGAACGGCTCCGCGTCCTGGACGATCGGGAGGCGGGGGTCGTTGTCCTGCACCGAGACCGTGAGCCGGCCGAGGAGCAACTCCATCTCCACGGTGCACGACTTGTCCGGCTCCGCGTGCCGGTGGACGTTGGACAGCAACTCGGTCACACCGAGCGCGGCCCGCTCTATCAACGGATCCAGATGCCAGTAGCGCAATTGCGCAGATACGATTCTGCGGACCTGGCCGATCCGCGACGGCAGGGCTTGGAGCTCCACCGTGCAGTGCCTGCTTTGCTGGCTGATCACGGCTGCGACTCCCCGATGTGAGTCCGGAAGATCGGAGTACGGATCCAGCGAGGTGGCTGGGCGAAAAACGCCGCCTGCTGTGGGGCGGCCGCCTGTGACTGCCGCCTGGTGGACGGCCGCCGCGGCTGCCGTCTGCTCATGGGGTGGCTGCGTACAGATCGCCGCCCGCTGTCGTGGCCGGCGGGCTGGTTCGCAGCGTTATCGCCGGTAAACCCAGAGTTACTGAGACCAGCGTGACCCAGGGGGTCGGGTCCCGCAACTCGCGGTCCGTCAGCCGCCGCGCCCCGCCGCCTTGCGCACCGCCTCGATGAACCGGCGCGCCGAGGGCGGGCCGGGCTTTCCCGGAGCGGGGTCGTGCTCGTTCAGGGTGAGCGTGTAGCGGGTGCCGTTGACATCGGCCAACGCGCGGTCCTCGTTGGCGAACCAGGGCTTCGAGGCGCGCACCGCCTGCACCGGGGCGCTGTCGATCTCGCTGCCGTAACTGGTCAGCAACTGCAGCCGGCCGTCCTCGATCCTGACCTGGCCCGCCCGGGTGAGCTGCCGCAGCCGCTTCCCGATCCGCACGCCCGTGGCCGTGAACTCCGGCTCCGCCATGTGCCCCGCCCCCTAGTGCGCTCTCGCCTGTCCGCCGTCGTGTCGGCTCTCCGCCGTCGTGTCGGCTCTCCGCCGTCGTGTCGGCTCTCCGCCGTCGTGTCGGCTGTCCGCCGTAGTGATCCGTACCGGACCGTGATCCAGTGTGCCCGAGGGGCGCGCTTCCCCGTGCCACCCCCTCGGGGGGACCGACCCGGCCCGTGCGGTGAAGTCTGCACGTCCCCGCCGTCGAGCACCAGTGCGCACGGTTGGTCGGGGGCGGGGTTCCGGCGCACGCGCGGCATGCGCCCCCCATGCGCCCCGCGCATTGCCGCCACAGGACTGTCTTTGGGTTGCTCAAAGGCATGTTTATGCAGGTGAGAAGCGTGCGGAAGGTGTTTATCATCGGGACGTCCGACGCGCGACCCGTCGTCGGCGCACCCTGTGAGGAGCACGCCGTGAGCACCCCCCAGACCACTCGCCCTGGCGCGACCCTCGACGTCGACCACAGCGACCCCGAGTACCGGACCTGGCTCAAAGAGGCGGTCCGCCGGGTCCAGGCCGACGCCAACCGCTCCGCCGACACCCATCTGCTGCGCTTTCCCCTGCCCGAGAAGTGGGGGATCGACCTGTATCTCAAGGACGAGTCGACCCACCCGACGGGCAGCCTCAAGCACCGCCTGGCCCGATCCCTCTTCCTCTACGGCCTGTGCAACGGCTGGATCCGGCCGGGCCGCCCCGTCATCGAGGCGTCCAGCGGCTCCACCGCCGTCTCGGAGGCGTACTTCGCCAAGCTGATCGGCGTCCCCTTCATCGCCGTCATGCCGCGCACGACCAGCGCCGAGAAGATCCGCCTCATCGAGTTCCACGGCGGTCGCTGCCACTTCGTGGACGACTCACGGAAGATGTACGAGGAGTCGGCCCGCCTCGCGGTGGAGACCGGCGGCCACTACATGGACCAGTTCACCTACGCCGAGCGGGCCACGGACTGGCGAGGCAACAACAACATCGCCGAATCCGTCTTCCGCCAGCTGGAGTTGGAGCGCTTCCCCGAGCCCACCTGGATCGTCGCCACCGCCGGCACCGGCGGCACCTCCGCGACCATCGCGCGCTACGTCCACTACATGCAGTACGACACCCGCATCTGTGTCGCCGACCCCGAGAACTCCTGTTTCTTCGAGGGCTGGAGCACCGGCGACCCGGACGTCACCTGCGACTGTGGTTCCCGTATCGAGGGCATCGGCCGCCCCCGCATGGAGCCCAGCTTCGTCCCCGGCGCCATCGACCGCATGATGAAGGTCCCCGACGCGGCCAGTGTCGCCGCCGTACGGGCCCTGGAGCAGGCCATCGGCCGCAAGGCGGGCGGCTCCACCGGAACGGGCCTGTGGAGCGCCCTCAAGATCATCGCCGAGATGGTGGCGGAGGGGCGCCGGGGGAGCGTCGTCACGCTTCTGTGCGACCCCGGCGACCGCTACCTCGACAAGTACTACTCCGACACGTGGCTGAGGGAACAGGGCCTGGACATCGCCCCGTACGCGGCGGCCATCGATTCGCTTCTGGCGACGGGGGTGTGGGCGGCGCCTCCGCGGTGAAGCGGGCGACCGCGCGAGCCGCGCGGTCGCCCCGCGTTCCCCGAGGACGCCGGGAGCGGGGCCCGCGTCCTCGTCAGAGGTCGCTGTCCTCGTCCTCGCCGGCCACCACCAGCCGCCGCAGGTGCTCGGAGATCTCCGCCCGCGCCTGCGCGGGCAACCCCGCGTCCGTCACCAGCGTGTCCACCTGGTCGAGCGCGGCGAACGAACTCAGGCCCACCGTCCCCCACTTGGTGTGGTCGGCCACGACGACGACCCGCCGCGCCGACTGCACGAGCCGGCGGTTGGTCTCGGCCTCCGCCAGGTTCGGCGTGGACAGGCCCGCCTCGACCGATATCCCGTGCACCCCGAGGAACAGCACGTCGAAGTGGAGCGCCGCGATCGCCTGATCGGCCACCGGCCCCACGAGCGAGTCGGACGGCGTCCGCACCCCACCGGTCAGCACGACGGTCGCCGCCCCCTGCCGCGGACCCGTCGTCCGCTGCGCGGCATGGAAGACGTCCGCGACCCGTACCGAGTTCGTGACCACCGTCAGATCCGGCACGTCCACGAGCCGGTGCGCCAGCGCGTAGGTCGTCGTACCGCCCGACAGGGCGATCGCCGAACCCGGCGCCACCAGCTCGGCGGCGGCCCGCGCGATGTCCTCCTTGGCGCTCAGCTCCAGCCCGGACTTCGCCTCGAAACCCGGCTCGTGCGTACTCGCCTCGGCCACCGGGACCGCGCCGCCGTGCACCTTCTCCACGGCGCCCTGACGGGCCAGCGCGTCCAGGTCGCGACGGACCGTCATATCCGAGACGCCCAGTTTGCGCGTCAACTCGTTGACCCGGACCCCGCCCCTGCGGCGCACCTCGTCGAGGATCAGGGCACGCCGCTGCTCCGCGAGGAGGTTCTGATTCTCACTCACGCTCGCTCCGGTCCTTTCGCCCCATCACGCCCGACACGCTCCCATACCCCCTCCGAAGCGGACATTCACCCGCCCCCGGTCCCGAGGACGTCCCATATTCGCACGCCACACCACGGGTCGCGCCACCACCCGCACGCGCACGAACAGCCCGTATCGCGTTGCCGCGCCCGTCACTATCACACGGATCGGGGAGATTCGGTGCCCACAGGTGTACGAGGACCGCTTTGCGGCGATCATCTGTACCTGCACAGGACACATGCCTTGCGGCGCATCACGGGGGAAGCGGACCAGTGGATCGTGCGACGGAGCACGCCGAGTACGGAGAACGCCCCGGACGGTCCGAGACGGGCGGGCGCGAGGGCACCGGCCGCACAGGCACCGACGACGGCACCGCCCTCGAACTGCTCGTCCACGGCGTCGGCGGCACCACCCCCGAACGCATGCTGGACGACCCGCGCACCGTCCGCGTCACCGGCGACGACACGGCGGCCGTCTTCCGCCGCATCGACGACGCCGACGCCGAGGCCCGCCCCGCCGACCAGCGCGGCGGACCCGTGCCCGAGGCCTACGTCTGGTGCAACCTCACCTCCGGCAACGGCTCCCGCGCCCTGTGGCTGTTGCTGCTGCCTTTCATGGTCGTCAACCTCGCCCACTGGATGCGCCCCACCGCCCGCCGCAGACGGCGGACCATCCGTCTGCACGGCCTCCTGGTCCGCCTCACCGGTCTGACCCTGACCGTGCTGCTCGTGGCCGCAGCCTGCGAAGTCGCCCTCGACCTGACCGCCTGGCAGTGCGCGGGCACCCGCGCCTGCGCCGAGGCACACACCTGGCTCGGTTTCCTCTCCCCGGACCTCTCCCACCACGGCTGGTGGAGCAGCCCCGGCCGCCGCCTCGCCCTGGCCGCCGTGGTGCCCACCGCCCTGACCGTGCTCCTGTGGTACCTGTCCCACCGCACCTGGAGCGCGTACGAGTCGCAGCGCCCCATGGACCGGGCCGAGGTCCGCCCCGCCGAGGACGACGACGAACCGGTCGCGCTCGGCCGCCCCGGCTTCTGGTACGGGCGCCGCCTCGTGGCCCGGCTGCGCGCCGCCCACACGGCGGCCGGGTTCCTGACGGTCGCGGCGGCCGTCGGGACGTCCGCCGCCCGTGAGGACCGCCGCCCGGGCGGCCCCGCCGTCCTGGAACTCCTGGGGTGGGTGTTCAACGCGATGCTCGTGGCGCTCGCCGTGGTCGTGGTGTGGGTGGTGTGCCGCAGGGGCCGCTCCGAGAAGCGCCTCGACCGCGACCTCGACGAGCACCTCGTGCGCGGCCTGCCCACGGCCTCGATCGCGGTGCTCGTCCTCGCCCTGGTGTACGCGGGCTGGTCCCGCCCCGGCTGGAGCTCGGCGGGCCGACTGCCGGGGGACCTGACCTTCGGCGGGATCACCCTGGTCCAGGGCCTCCTCGTCCTGGCCCTCGGTGTGGTCGCCCGCGTCCTGTACCGCTCCCGCCCCGACCCGCGGACCGCGCTGTACGGCCTCGGCGGCCCCGCCGTCGCGATGCTGGCCTGCGCCCTCGGCGGTGTCATGTCCGCCGGTGTCGCCCAGCGCGTCGCCGACTGGCTCGGCGGCACCGACGACGCCCTCCCCGGTCCGCCGATCCTCCTCACCTGGCAGGCCGCCGTCATCCCGCCCCTGCTCCTGGTGGTGGTGGCCCTGCTCGTCTGGCTGGCCCGCCGCACCTGGTTGCTGCGGCGCGAGGAGACGGCGGCGGTGGAGGAGGAGTACGGCCTGACCGAGGCCGTAAGGCCGCGGGCGAGCGGCCCGGACGAGGAACCCGAACCCCGCGACGCCGCCCGGACCCTGCGCATCGCCCGTACCCGCGCCATGGCCGCCCTCACCGACCGCGCGCCCCGCGTCGTCGGCATCATCTCGACCGTGACGCTCCTGCTCGGCGCCGGAGCGCTGGCCGGCGCGTTCGCCACGGGGGAGACACCGGCGCGGGCGGCACGGGACTCGTACGCCTTCGTGGCGGGCGCGGCCCAGACCGCGCAGGCGCTCGGGTCCTGGTTGATCGGCGTCGGCTTCCTGCTCTTCGTCACCTGGGGCCGTCGCGCCTACAAGGACGCCTCCGCGCGCCGCACCATCGGCATCCTCTGGGACGTCGGCACCTTCTGGCCGCGTGCCGCGCACCCCTTCGCGCCGCCCTGCTACGCCGAGCGCGCCGTGCCCGACCTCACCTGGCGGATGGCCACCTGGACGCGGACCACGGGCGGACGGCTGGTCATCTCCGGACACTCCCAGGGCAGCGTCCTCGCGGCGGCCGCCGCCTGGCAGCTGACCCCGGCGGTCCGGAGCCGGGTCGCGCTGCTGACGTACGGCTCACCGCTGGAGCGGCTGTACGGACGGTGGTTCCCGGCCCACTTCGGCCCGGCGTCCCTCGCCTCCCTGCACCGCGAGGTCGACTGCTGGCGCAATCTGTACCGGCTCACCGACCCCATAGGCGGCCCCGTGCGGCTGCCGGGCCGGTGCGGGCCGGAGGTCGACGCCGAGCCGTTCAAGGACCCCCTCGCCTACGGCCGCACCGCCGGCCATCCGCTCCCCGCCCCGATCCTCGGCCACTCCGACTACCAGGCGGACCCGGCCTTCGCCGCCGAGCGGCAGCGGCTGCTGGCCCGCATCGGCCCCGGGGTGCCGGGCCCCCGCGACTGCTAGGCCGTGTCCTTCGGATCACGACAACACGGCTCAGAAACCGCCCTTGCGGCACTCGGTGGTCCCGCGGTGGAGGTGGTGGTGAGGTGGTAGCGGCCGCCGCCGGCGTCACGATCGCCCTGGTCGTGGTGGTACTGGAACCTGAAGAGGTAGGTGCCGGGGTCGACCGTGACGCCCGGCTTCAGCGTCACCACCTAGTCCAGCTCGCCGCTGCGCGACGCGGAGGCCACCGACACCTCGTCCCCGAGGTTGCTCCATGTGCCGGTGCTGGCCGCGCCCCCTGTCTGCGCGATCTTGACTGAAGAGGACGCCGCCCCAGGCGTGTGCGTCGCAACAGATGGCTCTCCCAGGGGGCATTCGCGGGGGAACGACGGGAACCCGCCCCCCATGACGAACTCACATGACGAAGCGAAGACGTCCCACACGCCGGAGTCCCAGCCGAGCGTCCACCCGGGTTCCGACGAACCGCAGACGATCACGGCGCCGACCCCGCCCGTCGCGTGGACCGGTGACGCTCCGGACCCGGCCGACCTGGCCGACGAGGAGGAGGCATCGGAACGCCCCCGCACTGCCGAAGAACCGAAGGCGAAGCCCGACAGCGACTGAGCCCGCGCCGGGGAGCGGCAGTGCGGGCAGCCGCGACTCATCGGGCTACCGACTGTCATCGACCTCGTACTGCTCGTATCCCTGGTCAGGAACCGCCGCGCTCGCGGGGGATCCGCTGGCCGGCCTCGATCGCCACCGGCAGCCGGTTCCCGGCCGGGGGCAGCGGGCAGGTGGCCAGGTCCGTGTAGGCGCACGGCAGGTTCGCGGCGCGGTTGAAGTCCAGGACGACTGTGCCGTCGGCGGCGGGCGGCTCCAGGGACAGGGCCCTGTTGGCCGCGTAGGTGGTGACGCCTGAGGTCGCGTCGGTGAACAGCACCATCAGCCGGCCGTCACCGGGGCCGGCGAACGCCGTCAGGGACAGCCGCTGCCCGTCCAGCTCGAACTCGACTTCGCCCGGTGCGTCGTACACATGCTCAAGGCCCTCGACGGCGGAGCCCACGGTGGTCGGCCGTGGTGTGGCGAAGGGGAGGTAGCGGCCCGTCACGACCCAGCGCGGGTCAGGGGCGTAGGCAGGCGTTCCGGTGAAGGCGGTGCGCAACGGTGCGTCCGGGTGCCGGGGGCGCACGATGTCGTTGCCACCGCGCTTGGCGACCTCGATGACGGCGCCTCCCCAGACGGCGTCGACGCCGCCGCGCTCGGGAAGCACGCCGAAGCGGTGTTCACCCCGCACCGGTGTTCCGTCGACGACCAGTTCCTCGCCGTCTTCGAGGTCCACGACGACCCCCTCGGGGCCGGTGCGCCACGACCCGGGCGCGTCGGGGAAGCGCTGGGGCCGGTCGTCGAGCCAGTGCAGGCCGGTGACGGCCAGGAACCCGTGCGGAGCGGAGAGCCGGGCTTCCTGGGCGCGATACCACTCCAGCCAGCTCTCGGTGAAGGCATGGAGGTCCGTTGCGGTGACCTCGGTGGTCATGGGGAGTCTCCTTCGTGCGGGGCCGCAGGGTGCGGTCGGCCTGTCGGCCTGTCGGTTCGCCGGTCTGTCGGTTCGCCGGTCTGTCGGTCTGTCGGTCTGTCGTGCTGTCGGAGCCGCTCAGTGGGCCAGCTCACCCAGGAGTCGCCAGGTGCGTCGGCGGTCGGTCTCTCCCGCGATCTCGGTGCTCGAGAACACGACCTCGGTGGCGCCGGCGTCGCGGTACCGCCGTATCCCGGCCTCGACGGTCTTCTCGTCGCCGATCAGGGCCAGGTCGGCGGCCCGCCGGCCGCCGGAGAGTTCGATGACCCGCGCGTAGGACGGGATCTGTTCGTAGAACGCGAGGTTCTCCGTGGCCTTGGCCCGTACCGCGTCGACGTCGTCGGTTACCACGCCGGGCACCAGGGCCACGACCCTGGGCGCGGGGCGGCCGACCGCCGCGGCCGCGGCGGTCAGGGCGGGAACGATGTGTTCCGCCAGGGCGCGCGGTCCCGCCAGATAGGGCAGGATCCCGTCCGCCAGCTCGCCGCTGACCCGCAGCGCCTGGAGTCCCATCGCCGCGACGAGCAGGGGGACACCGCTCTGGGCACCCGGTACCCGCGCGGGGGTCGGGGTGGTCGCGGTGAGCAGCTCGCCGTGGAAGTCGGCCGTACCGGTCTCGGTCAACTGCCGCAGGGCGGTGAGGAATTCACGTAACCGGGCGAGGGGGCGTGTGAAGGGCAGGCCGAAGCCGGTCTCGGTCAGCAGTTTCGTGCCCAGGGCCAGGCCGAGGTGGTAGCGGCCGTGGGTCGCGGCCTGGGCGGTCTGGGCCTGGCTGGAGACCAGCAGCGGGTGGCGACCGAAGACGGGGATCGCGGAGGTGCCCACCTGTAGTCCGGGCACTTCGCGACCGACGATCGCCGCCAGCTGGGGCGAGTCCGCGCCGAAGGTCTGCCCGAACCAGGCCGACGCGAGACCGAAGTCGGCTGGCTCCTGGGCCAGTTGTACCGTGGCGTCGACCTGGTTCGGCGCGTCGGACGCGTTGAGAGCTACTCCCACAGTCATGTCAGTCAGAACGGGCGCGGTCCGAACCCGCATTCCGGTCCGGGTGTGACAGCTTCTTGTCAGTCATGTGTACAGGGTCCGCCCCTGTGGTCCCGCTCGGGCCGCTCTCCCGTGAGCAGGAACGTGGTCACCGCCCGGTCGCCGCACGCGTTGCCTGGTCCCGCCGGTGTGGACATCAGGATGTTGGACGGGCCGTCGTCGGTGATCCGGGTCGGCTTCTCGGCGGGCCGGTCCTTCCAGAAGCAGCGGCACGCCCCGGGGTGGTCGTCTCCCGTGGCACACGGTCCAGTTCGGCGGCCAGGGCCAGGAACAGCGGCCGTACGTCCTCCGGTCGCCCGGCGAGCCGCAGGCCCTCCGGCGCCCGGGCCGGGTCGGCGGCCCAGGCGGCGAAGTACCGGGAACCGGTCCTCCGCACCTCACGGCAGCTCGGGGAGGTCCTCCGCGTACAGCAGCGTCAGGTCGTCGGTGCTGGGTTCGTCGACCTGGGCGACCCGGCTCGCGTGACGCTCCACCATCGCCTCGAAGGTCTGCCGCGCGGTACGGCCGTTGCCGAAGGCGGGGCCCTTGGGGATCGCCGTGAAGTATTTCAGCAGGGCCTCGCCCGTGCCCGGCGCCAGCCGGTACTCGTGCTCCTCGGCCTGCTGCCCGACGATCCGCAGGAGCTCCGCGGGCTCGTAGTCGTCGAAGGTGATCGTGCGGGAGAAGCGGGACGCCACACCGGGGTTGACGGTGAGGAAGCGCTCCATCTCGGCCGTGTAGCCGGCGACGATCACCACGACCGCGTCCCGGTGGTCCTCCATCAGCTTCACCAGCGTGTCGATGGCCTCCTTGCCGAAGTCCCGCCCGGAGTCCTCGGGGGACAGCGCGTACGCCTCGTCGATGAACAGCACCCCGCCGCGGGCCCGTTCGAAGGCCTCCTGAGTGCGGATGGCGGTGGACCCGATGTGCTCGCCGACCAGGTCCACACGGGACACCTCGACGAGATGGCCCTTGTCCAGGACACCGAGGGACGCCAGGATCTCGCCGTAGAGACGGGCGACCGTGGTCTTTCCGGTGCCGGGGGAGCCGGTGAAGACGAGGTGCCGTTTGACGGAGGCGGCCTTCAGACCGGCCTGTTGGCGGCGGCGGCCCACCTCGATCATGTCCGTGAGGGCCCGCACCTCGCGCTTGACGCTGTCCAGGCCGACCAGCGCGTCCAGTTCACCGAGCACGGCCTTCGACGTCCGGGCCGGCTGCTCGGGCTCCGCGGCGGGCGCGGTGACCGCCGGCGGCTGCGGTTCGACGGTGCGCTGGAGGGGGATGGAGCCCAGCAGGCCGGGGGAGCGGGGCGCGCTCTGTGTCGCCGTCTGGTGCGCGACCGGCGGCCGCACGCCGCCGCTCTCGTCGCTGGCGCAGTCCTCGACCACGGGCCCGCCGCCGGAGGAGCCGGGGCCGCCCTCCGCGAACTCGTAACCGCCGCGCGCGCAGCGCTCCGTACGGCATTTCCGCAGGGTCGCGCGGCAGCCGTCGATGATGTGGAAGCCGTAGCCCCCGCTGCCGGTGACCCGGCAGTTGAGGAAGCTGCCGCGGCCCTCGGCCGAGACGTAGAAGCCCGCCTCGGCGGGCGAGGTGACCGTGCAGCGCTCGATGGTGGGGTCCGCGCCCTTGGTGACGATCACTCCGGTCTGCGTGCCGTCCAGGGTGCAGCCGTTGAGGGTGCCGCCGCTGCCGTGGTCGCGGAACCAGGCGCCCGTCGCCGCGTCCCGGATCCGGCAGTCGTCGAGCTGCGCGGTCGCGCCGTCGCTCACCGACACCGCCGTGTTCCGCACCTGCGACAGATCGCTGTCGACGACGTCCGCGCGCGACCCCCGGTCCAGGACGAAGAGGGCGTCCGGCACGTCGTGGACCCGGCAGGACTCCAGGACCGCCGTGGCGCCGTCGCTGACCCAGACGGCCGGATAGTCACCCGTGCTGTCGAAGATCTCGCACTGGTTGGCGTCCACGCGGGTGCCCGGGTCCCACACCGACAGTCCGTTGCGCCCGAACTGGCGCACCGTGGTGCGGGTCAGGGTGAGCACGGAGCGGGAACGCAGATCCACCGCGTTCTCCGGGATGTCGTGGATGCGGCAGTCCGCCAGGGTGAGCACGGCGTCCGTGTCGAGCGTGACGCCGTCCGCGGTCGTCCGGTGCACGTCGCAGTCGGTGAGATGGGCCGTGGCCCGCCCGGTGATCTGGACTCCGCTGCCACGGACCTCGTAGATCTCGCAACCGACGGCCTCCAGCGCGGAGTTCTCGCCGGTCGCCGCCAGGCCCGAGCCGGAGGCGTGGTGCACCCGGCACCGGTCGAGTCGCGGATGGCCGCCGCCGCGCACCGCGACACCGGCCTGTCCTGCCGCGACGACCTCGCACTCCTCGAACACCCCGCCGCCGCCGTCGACGACGGCGATACCGATCCCGGCGGGGTTGTCGACCGTGCACCGCCGCACCGTGGGGCGGGCTGTGCCGCGCACCTCGATGCCGACCGCGGAGCGCGTCACGATCCTGAGGTCCATCAGCTCGGGCGTGCCGTCCTCGACGAGCAGCGCCGGCGCCGCCGCGTCCTGGCCCTCCACGTGCAGGTCCTGCACCACGGCCGAGGCGGACACCGTGAGCGGCACACCGTCCACGGGCGCGATGCGGACAGAGCCAGGCGATCCCTCGGGGCCGCGCAGCGTGACCCCGCGCTGCACGACGAGGTTCTCCCGGTACGTGCCGGGAGCGACGATGAGCACATCGCCGTCGCTCGCGGCCTCCAGGGCCGCGGCGAGCGATGTGTACTCACCTGTGCGGCGCCGCCACCGCGATGTACCGGTGTGCGTCACCTGGACCGTGCCCTGTGCCATGGCGTTGCTGTGCCCCCACCTCGTGGAACGCGGGTCGATGCCGAACAGTTCGGCTGGTCGGTCCACCGTAGCGTGCGCGG
The DNA here is from genome assembly GCF_055572815.1 of Streptomyces sp. NPDC030296. NCBI lineage: Bacteria > Bacillati > Actinomycetota > Actinomycetes > Kitasatosporales > Streptomycetaceae > Streptomyces > Streptomyces sp. NPDC030296. Next base: position 50,758 of record NZ_JBVICQ010000005.1, on the reverse strand, counting down.
GCGGGGCGAGTTGACCGGAGTGGGAAGGCCGTCAGCTGCCCGTGCCCGTCCTGCCCCAGTCCGGCCCCGCCTTGTCCCATGCCTGGTCCCAACGGACGTACCGGTGGCGGATCATGCGCCAGACGATCAGCCGTCGGCAGCCCTCGATGAAGCCCGCGGCCAGGACGGTCGCACCGAATCCGGCCAGGACCGCGTGGGTCGTCGCGGTCGCGCTGTCGAGCGGCCGGCCGACGGTGCGACCCTGGGCGTCCGTCCACAGCGCGAAGCGGTCCCCGGGCCGCGGGTCCTTGAGGCCCGACAGGACCGTGCCGTGCCGGTCGGTGCCGTCGGGGCCGGTCCAGTCGGCGACCACACGGCTGTGCCGGTCGCGGGAGGTCGACGTCTCGGGGTCGGGGTCGAACGGGGAGCCGGCGACCCGCTTGACGACGGTGGCCGTCACCAGGTGCCGGGCCGCTCGCTGCTCCCGCACGGACTGCTGCAGGGAGGTCTGGGTGGCCGTCCCGACGACGGCGCCGACGAGGGGGGCGGCGACGAGGATCAGCGTGAGGGCCGCGAACGCCAGCCACGCCTCGACGAGATCGGTCGTCCGGCGCAGGGGATTGTGGCGCCAGCGCCACAGCCCGCCCAATGCCCCCAACCCGCCGATTGCCCGCACTGTCCCACGCCCCCTTCCGCGTCCGTGATAACCCCCTGCGGGGACGCCCACGCGCGGTACCGGTGAAGAGAGAGCGAAATCACCTCTCCGACCGGCCTTCTCATGAACTTCTCACAAAGGCCCAACGGCCGGGCCCGGTGGCTGTGTTCCCGACCACCGACCGAAACGGGATGTTGAATTTTCAAGGTGGATGGTACTCCCATGCGTACGCGGGGATCTCCACGACCCGAACACCCCTTGAACGCAAGGCTATTCGAGCACGCGCACCGGATCGCCGATCCGAACCGTGCCGCCGGATTCCGGTACGAGGTTCTGCCCGAAGACCAGCTTGTCCCCGAACCGCCGGTGCCGCGCGAGGGTCCGCAGCGGTTCCCGGCCCCGCTGGGCGGTGTCCTGGTCGGTGGTGGTCACCACGCACCGCCCGCACATCTTGGCGACCCGGAAGGTGACCTCGCCGATGGCGACGCGCCGCCAGCCGTCCTCGGCCCACCCTTCCGTGCCGTCCACCACGACGTTCGGCCGGAAGCGGCTCATGGGCAGCGGGCCCTCCTCCGGATGGTCGCCGTGGGCGATCAGGGAGTTGAGCGCGTCGAGCGAGCCGAGGGTGGTGAGCAGCAGCGGGTAGCCGTCGGCGAAGCTGACCGTCTCGCCGGGGCGGGCGAACTCGGGGTCGACGGGGCGGCGGGTCGCGGGGTCGTCCAGGTGGACCAGGCGCACGGGGACGCCCAGGTAGTCGCTGAACCAGGCGTGCGCGGCAGCGTCGGCGGGGACAGCCTCCACCTTGTCCTGCCAGATCTCCACCGTGACCGTCGGGGCCGGCCCGGGTACGGCGACGGTGAGCGGCTCACGGCCGGGCGCGGACAGCACGACGCCGCCGCCGGGCTCCAGCCCGGCGGCGGCCAACGCCATGCGCGGATACGGACGTTGTGTGATGACCTTGCCCAAGTTGTCGACCAGCACCCAGCGACGGTCACCCGCCAGACCCCAGGGCTCCACGACGGCCTCCTCGGGGGCGAAGCCCCGGGCCGCCTTCAGCGGGTGGACGTGGATCGAGTGCAGTGACGGATTCCCCATGGGGCCATCCTGCCAAACGGCGGTGACCACCCCACGCGGAATGTTTCAGTCGGCTCAGTACTCGCGGTTCAGTACCCGCGGTACTGCTGGCCGTTGTACGGATCCTGCTGGTACGGCGGCGTGGGCGCCGGGCGCGGGGCGGCGGGGCGCATGGCCTCGTAGCCCGTGCCGGGGCCCATGGGGCGCTGCTGCTGCGGCGGCTGCGCGCCGGGGTAGCCACGCGGGCCCCCGGCCTGCTGCGGGATGTACGCGGTCGGCGCCTGCTGCAGCGGCGACGGCTGCTGGGCCTGCGGATAACCGTAGGCGGGCGAGGGCTGTGAGGGGCCCGCCGGCAGCGCGGGGAGCGCCGACGGGAGGGCGGGCAGATTGCTGCCCGGCGTGTCGTACGCGGCCGGGACTCGGATCGGCGCGATCTGAGGGGTTCCCCGCTCGGCGACGAGAGAGTCGTAGATCGGGGTGTCCGCGAAGGACGAGGCGGAGTAGTAACCGCCGCCGTAGGTGGAGCGGGGGGAGGTCATGGCACATAAGTTAAGCCCACGATGTGCTGGTTGGGGAGACCGATAAGAGGGTTGTTTTCCGTGTCCGCAGTGACGCTGGATCCCCAATGCGAGCGAACTCGGCGAAAAAGGGCAGCGAAAAGGGCTGTGATCGTGTAAAGGCCGAGTTCCGGGCGGGTTACCAGCGGTTGGCCACTGATCTTTCGGTACGGCTTCTGGGGGTTCGGGCGCCGGGGGAATAGGTTTGGCGCCGACAGACGGGCCGGACGGTTCGGACGGACTGCGTGGGACGCGGCCTGGCGATGACCCTTACGGGTGACCTTCTGATGGGGGCGGACATGACAATGCCGAAAGGATCGAACGTCGCGGTGCCGACGGCCGCGCTACGCGTGGAACTGGGCTGGCGCTCCGGACCCGGTGTGCCGGACGCCGACGCGTCGGCGCTGCTGCTGACCGGGGGGAAGGTCCGCTCGGACGCGGACTTCGTCTTCTACAACCAGCCCGCGCACGCCTCCGGCGCCGTCCGGCACGAGGGCAAACGGGACATCGGCGGACAGGTGACCGACTCCCTGCACGTCGACCTCACGCGTGTGGAGCCCGCCGTCGAGACCGTGGTGCTGGCGGCGTCCGCCGACGGAGGAACGTTTGGGCAGGTGCCCGGTCTGTACATCCGCGTGCTCGACGAGCGGGCGGGCACCGAGGTCGCACGCTTCGACAGTACGGACGCCGGCGTCGAGACGGCCTTCGTGCTCGGCGAGTTCTACCGCCGACAGGGCGCCTGGAAGTTCCGTGCCGTCGGCCAGGGCTACAGCAGCGGCCTCGAAGGACTGGCCACCGACTTCGGCATCACCGTGGACGAACCCCAGCACGCCACCGCCCCGCAGGCGCCCGTGTCCCCGCAGGCCCCGCTGTCCCCTCCCACGCTCGTCTCCCCGCCCGTCACCGTGCCGCCGCCGGTGACGACCGCGCCGCCCGCACCCCCGGCCCCGCCCACCGCGCCGCCGGCTCCCGTGCGCCTCACCAAGGTCACGCTCACCAAGGAGGCCCCGGCGGTCTCCCTGACCAAGCAGGGCGGCACCTCCGGCGCCATGCGCGTCAACCTCAACTGGGAGGTGCGCAAACAGTTCACCGGCTGGGGCAGCAAGCTGGGCCGGGCCGTCGCCATGCACGCCGACCTCGACCTCGACCTCTGCGCCCTGTTCGAACTGTCCGACGGCAGCAAGGGCGTCGTCCAGGCGCTCGGCAACGCCTTCGGGTCGCTGCACCGCCCGCCGTTCATCCATCTCGACGGCGACGACCGCACCGGGGCCGTGTCGAGCGGCGAGAACCTCACCATCAACCTCGACCAGAAGAACGCCTTCCGGCGCATCCTCATCTTCGTGACCATCTACGAGGGCGCCCGCTCCTTCGCCGACCTCCACGCGACGGTCACGCTCCAGCCCCAGCACGGGGCGCCCGTCGACTTCTCCCTCGACGAGTGCACCGTCCCCTCCACCGTCTGCGCGCTCGCCCTCATCACCAACCAGGGCGGCGACCTCATCGTCCAGCGCGAGGCCCGCTACCTCGTCCCCGAGCGCGGCGTCAGTCCCCAGCGCACGGTCGACTACGCCTATGGGTGGGGCATGAACTGGACACCCGGCAGGAAGTAGCCGCCCCCCGCGCGGGCAGCCGCCGCTCGGGGCGGCCGGCTAGCCCTCCTCGGGGAGCGCCTCCGGGCGGGCGTAGGTGCGGCCCTTCCAGGCCGCGCCGCGCCCCCGGTAGTGCCGCACGGCGGAGTCGACGGTCATCAGGAGGTAGAGGGCAGCGGTGAACGGCAGCAGGGGAGCGAGCCACAGCGGCTGCCGGTAGTGGCGCAGCATCGGCAGGTACGTCGCCGCCATCAGGGCCCAGGCGAGCCCGCCGGCCCACGCCGCCTGCACGTCGCCCGCCGCGAGCCCCAGCAGGAACGCGACGGGAGGCACCCCGTAGACCAGCAGCAGGCCGAGGACCGTGCCCGCGAGCAGCAGGGGGTTGTGGCGCAGCTGCGCGTAGGCGCTGCGGGAGACCATCCGCCACAGGTCGCCCAGCCGCGGATAGGGGCGCACGCTGTCCACCCGTTCCGCGAGACCCAGCCAGATGTGGCCGCCGCTGCCCTTGACCGCCCGGGCGAGGGCCACGTCGTCGATGACGGCCTGCCGGATCGCCTCCGGGATCCGGGCCCGCTCGGCGGCCTCCGTCCGCAGCAGTACACAGCCACCCGCGGCGGCCGCCGTGCGCGATGCCCACACACCGATCCGGCGGAACGGGTACAGCTGGGCGAAGAAGTAGACGAAGGCGGGGACCACGAGCCGCTCCCAGGCGCTCTCCGCCCGCAGCCGCGCCATCTGCGACACCAGGTCGAAGCCGCCGGTGCGCGCCGCCGCCACCAGCACGCGCAGGCTGTCCGGCCGGTGCGCGATGTCCGCGTCCGTCAGCAGCAGATACTCGGGAGCACGCGCGCGTGCCAGCCCGATCCCGTGCCGTACGGCCCACAGCTTGCCCGTCCAGCCCGCGGGCGGCTCCCCGGGCGAGGTGATCGTGAGCGGCAGGCCGCCGTGGCGCAGAGACAGCGCGCGGGCGAGCTCGCCGGTGCCGTCGGTGCTGCCGTCGTCGACCAGGAAGACCTCGGCGCGGCCGGGGTAGTCCTGGGCCAGCAGCGACGGCAGGCTCTCCGGCAGGACGGCGGCCTCGTCGCGCGCGGGGACGACGACACAGACGTACGGCCAGTCGTCCGGGTCCCGGCGGGGTGGTAGTCGTACATCCGTGCGCCAGAAGAAGCCCTGGCCGAGCAGCAGCCACAGCCAGGCGGCGAGTGATCCGGCGGCGGTCCACGCGATGGCGCTCACGTCGGCAGTCTGCCCCACGCCGACGGCCCCGCCGGGGCAATCGTCTATCGTGGCCGGGTGAAGATCGCGCTCATGGACTCCGGTATCGGTCTGCTCCCCGCCGCCGCCGCGGTGCGGCGACTGCGCCCCGACGCGCATCTCGTGATCTCGTCCGACCCCGACGGCATGCCCTGGGGTCCGCGGACCCCGGAGGACCTGACGCGACGCGCCCTCGCGGTCGCCGAGGCGGCGGCCGCGCACCGGCCGGACGCCCTGATCGTCGGCTGCAACACGGCGTCCGTGCACGCCCTGCCCGCCCTGCGCGCCCTCCTCGAACCGGAGCTGCCGGTCATCGGCACGGTCCCGGCGATCAAGCCGGCCGCGGCCGGCGGTGGCCCCTTCACCATCTGGGCGACGCCCGCCACCACCGGCAGCCCCTACCAGCGCGGACTGATCGAGGAGTTCGCCGACGGCGTGCCGGTCAGCGAGGTGCCCTGCTGGGGGCTCGCCGAGGCCGTCGAGCACGCCGACGACGCGGCCGTCGACGCCGCGATCGCCGCGGCCGCCGCCCTCACCCCCGACGACGTGACGACCGTCGTCCTGGGCTGCACCCACTACGAACTGGTCGCCGAGCGCATCCGCGCGGCCGTCCAGAAGCCCGGACGGCCGCCCCTCGTCCTGCACGGCTCCGCCGGCGCGGTGGCCGCCCAGGCGCTGCGCCGGATCGGCGAGCTCCCGGCCCCCGACGCCGAGTGGACCGAGGCCGGCCTGACGGTCCTCCTCAGCGGACGCGAGGGCGCGCTGCCGGCTCCTGCCCTGGCCTACGAGGAGGGCAGGCTCCTCCAGGCGGTCGGGGCCACGCTCGCGGCCCAGCCCGAGCAGTAACGTTCCGCGACCAGGTGCCTGCACAGCGGAACCTGAGTACGCTCAGACTCATGAGGGACCACTCCCACGGCGTGCCGGGCAGCTCCGAAGCCCTCACCTCCGAGGTCTGGACCGGCCGTGCGACCAATCGCGCCCAGTGGCTGCTGGCGCTGGGCGGCGCCGCCTTCATGGCGCTGGGCATCGAACTCGCGGTCGATTCCGCGTGGACGTCCGGTACGGCCCCGCTCGTCATGTCGGTCGTCGGCTGCATCGCGGCCGGGCTGCTCGTCCTGTTCGGGACGCTCGCGTTCGTGCACGTCTCCGTGAGGGTCGACGGGGAATGCCTGGAGGTGCGCTGCGGCCACATCGGCGTACCGCGTCGCCGCATCCCTCTCTCCCAGGTCACCGACGTGGATTTCGCCCCCTGTGTCACCCCTCACCAGTGGGGCGGCTGGGGCTACCGCTGGCGCCCCGAGAAGGGCACCGCCGTCGTCGTACGCAGAGGCGAGGCCGTGGTGCTGCGCCTCCAGGACGGACACACGTTCACCATCACCGTCGACCACGCCGAGACGGCCGTACGTGTCATACGGGCCCGGCTCAGGCCCAAGGCGCCGGACGCCACACGCTGACGCCGTCAGGGGCGCCGGGGTCTTCGGGCGTCGGGGTGTCTTCGGAGGCGTCGGGGCCGTTCGTCAGCGGCATCCCTCGTGGTCCCGCGTGGGGTCATCCGCCGCCCGCGTCACGGCCCGGTACGCCGACGCCGCCCTCCTCGTCCGCGAGGGGCCGGGCCGTCGCCATTCCCGCGAGCAGGCCCGCGCCCGCCGTCACCGTCGTGAAGCTCAGCGCGTTGCCGAGCGTGGCTATCGCGGCCAGCGCGGTGAGCGCCGCGCCCGCGGTCAGCGCGACCGGCGTGACCCGTGGGGACCGCCACAGCACGTAGAGGACCCAGCAGAACACCGCGGCCAGCAGGGCGACGCCGATGAGTCCCTGCTCGGCCGCCAGCTGGAGCGGCGCCGAGTGCGGCTTGTCGTCGGACGGCAGGGCCTGGGCGACCGTGGGGCTGAGCTCGCCGAAGCGGCCGGGGCCGGCACCCAGCAGCGGTTCGGCGCGGGCCATGCCGAGCGCGTCGTGCCACAGCAGGACGCGGTGCGGGGTGAGCTGGCCCTCCAGGGAGTCGGTCAGCCCCGAGGGCAGCGCCTTCTCCGCCGTCGCCCAGGTCGTCGCCGTCACCAGGGCGGTGACGAATGCGAGCCCCGCGAGCCCCGGGCCCCGCGGCATCCGGGCCGCGGCGAGCGAGCAGAGCAGCACCCCCGCGCACGCGACGACACCGGTGGTCGAGCCGAGCACACCCGCCGTCACCACGACGCCCACGGCCAGCAGCCGCAGCCCGAACCGCAGGCCCGGCGCACGGGCCGCCCAGGCCGCGCAGCAGGCGGCGCCCGCCGACAGGACCAGCAGCGCGGCCGTCGCGCCCGTGTGCCCGAGCGGTGAGACGAACGGTGAACTCACCGTGGAGTGCGGAGCGGCGACCGCCAGACCGAGACCGGCGAGCGCCCCCGCGCCCGGCGCCACGACCGGCAGCAGGGCACCGCAGATCCGCCCCGCCGCATAGCCGGCCGACACCGCGAGCACCGCCAGCAGCACACCCTCGGGGCGGCCGCCCCGTGCCGCCGCCGTGACCAGCGACCAGGCCGCGCACGCCCCGAGCAGGATCACGCCCGTGACATCGGAAACGTTCCGTCTGTCGGACGCGGCCGACGCTCCGGCCGCAGGCTCCGTCCCTATGGACCCCAAAACGCCCCCCGACTGTGCCGGGCCCCGACCGCTCAACCGTGTTCGGCCGCACGTCAGAGGCTCGGGCACACCGTAACGGGTGAGGTGCCCAAGTGTGGACGAGTTGCGCAGGAACGATGCTGCGGATGTGCGGCGCACCCTCGCCCGGGCCGCACCGGGACCGGACGGACCGCGCTGTGAGCGCCCCCGACAGGCGCCGTACACTCCCCAAGTGACCGTCACCGCGACTCCCGTAGACGAGCCGGAACAGCTCGAACCCCAGGCCGCGCCCGTTTCCCGCGCGTCCCGCTGGGCCCGTCGGCTCCTCCCGGCCGCCGTCGCGGCGCTCTCCGGAGTGCTGCTCTACGTCAGCTTCCCGCCCCGGACCCTGTGGTGGCTGGCCCTGCCGGCGTTCGCGGGCTTCGGCTGGGTGCTGCGCGGGCGGAGCTGGAAGGCGGGACTCGGCCTCGGTTACCTCTTCGGCCTCGGCTTCCTGCTGCCGCTGCTCGTCTGGACCGGTGTGGAGGTCGGCCCCGGACCGTGGCTCGCGCTGGTCGCCATCGAAGCGGTGTTCGTGGCACTCGTCGGCGCGGGCACCGCCGTCGTCTCCAAGCTCCCCGGCTCGCCCCTGTGGGCCGCCGCCCTCTGGGTCGCCGGCGAGGCAGCACGCGCGCGTGCCCCCTTCAACGGCTTCCCCTGGGGCAAGATCGCCTTCGGTCAGGCGGACGGCGTCTTCCTGCCGCTCGCGGCGCTGGGCGGCACCCCGGTCCTCGGCTTCGCGGTCGTCCTGTGCGGCTACGCGCTGTTCGAGATCGTCCGGCTGATCGTCGAGGCCCGGCGCACCGGTGCCGCGCTGCGCCGGGGCACCGCCGCCGTCGCGGCGCTGAGCGTGGCCGTGCCCGTGGCCGGCGCCCTCGCCTCGCGCGGGCTCGTCAGCGACAGGGCCGAGGCCGGCACGGCGACCGTCGCGGTCATCCAGGGCAACGTTCCGCGGCTCGGGCTCGACTTCAACGCCCAGCGCCGGGCCGTCCTCGACTACCACGCCAAGGAGACCGAGCGTCTCGCCGCCGAGGTCCAGGCCGGCAAGGTCGAACGGCCGGACTTCGTGCTCTGGCCGGAGAACTCCTCCGACATCGACCCCTTCGCCAACGACGACGCCCGCGCGGTCATCGAGCACGCGGCCACCGCCATCGGCGCGCCCATCTCCGTCGGCGGTGTCGTCGAACGCGACGGCAAGCTCTACAACGAGCAGATCCTCTGGGACCCGGAGAAGGGCCCCACCGACACCTACGACAAACGGCAGATCCAGCCCTTCGGCGAATATCTGCCCCTCAGGTCGCTCATCGGCGCCATCAACGACCAGTGGACGTCCATGGTCCGCCAGGACTTCAGCCGGGGCACCGAGCCCGGTGTGTTCACCATGGACGGCGCCCGGGTCGGTCTCGTCACCTGCTACGAGGCGGCCTTCGACTGGGCGGTGCGCTCCGAGGTCACCGACGGCGCACAGCTGATCTCCGTGCCCAGCAACAACGCCACCTTCGACCGCAGCGAGATGACCTACCAGCAGCTCGCCATGTCCCGGGTCCGCGCGGTCGAGCACAGCCGCACCGTCACCGTGCCGGTGACCAGCGGCGTCAGCGCGATCATCATGCCCGACGGGAGGATCACGCAGCGGACCGGGATGTTCGTCGCCGACTCCCTGGTCCAGAAGGTGCCGCTGCGCTCCTCCGAGACACCCGCCACCAAGGCCGGCATCCTGCCCGAGACGCTGCTGGTGCTGGTCGCGGCCGGTGGGCTCGGCTGGGCGATCGGGGCCGGTGTGCGCGGGAGGCGCGCCGGTGGCGTGTAGCCGTACGCCGCGCGTGCGCGTCCGGGAAGCGTCGGGGTGAGGGAACCGGCCCGTTAGGGTCGGCTCCATGGCTACCCCTGAATTCATCCGCACGCTCCGCCTCTCGGCCGGTCATCAGCTCCTCTGGCTCCCCGGGGTCACCGCCGTCGTCTTCGACGACGAGGGCAGAGTGCTGCTGAACCGCCGGTCCGACAACGGCAAGTGGTCGCTCATCGGCGGCATCCCGGATCCCGGGGAGCAGCCCGCCGCCTGTGCCGTGCGCGAGGTCCAGGAGGAGACGGCGATCAGGTGCGTGGCCGAGCGGATCGTCCTCGTCCAGGCCCTCGACCCGGTGCGGTACGACAACGGGGACGTCTGCCAGTACATGGACACCACGTTCCGGTGCCGTGCCGTCGGGGGAGAGGCACGGGTCAACGACGACGAGTCGCTGGAGGTCGGCTGGTACTCCCTGGACGCCCTGCCCGACCTGAGCGAGTTCGCGCTGTCCCGGATCAAGCAGGCCATGTCCGACGCGCCCACATGGTTCGACCCCATCGTCTAGCGGCGGCCTCCCTCCCCCCGACACTCGGCGCACGGGTGCTCGTCGGTCCGGTGTGCCGCCAATTCCCCTTGCGCGCAGGCCGGTTGTGGGCGACCGGGACGGCGGGGCCGGGCGTGGCCGGCCCGGGTCGGGCGTGTACGTTGGCACGTGATCCGTTACTGACCACGACGGCGCCGGGACCGGCGAAGGGGAAAACGAGCACATGGCACGCGTTGCCGTCATCACCGCGCCGAACATCGGGTACCGCAACACGGGCATGGTGACCGTCGACCTGGCGTTCGAGTCCCTCCGGCGGCGGATGGCCGCCCCCGTCGACGCCACCTGGTACACCCTGCACCCACCGGAGACGGTCGAACTGCGGGAGTGCGCGCGCGGCACCGAGTTCCCTTTCCGCTTCCGGCCGTTGGCCGAGCACCTCGACGAGCTGCGCGACCATGACGCGGTCGTCCTCTGGGGCGACTTCCTGCACACGCGGCACTATCTGGCGCAGGACGCGACGAACCGCCTCATGGACTTCGGCATGGCCGAGGACCGGGACGCGGCCCGGCACCTGCTGAACCGCACGCTGCTGCTGGCGGACCAGCCGGACGAACTCCTCTCACGGACCCTCAGCTACGGCGGGACGATCCTGCACAACACGCAGTCCGACTACGAGGACAAGGAGTACGGCCCGCTGTTCTCACGGCTGGTGACGCGCAGTCACCGGATCTGGACGCGTGAGCCGCTCTCCGCGGCCAAGGTCGCCCGCTTCCGCGGGGACCGCGCCACCGAGTACTTCGGCTCGGACGCGGCCCTGCTGTCCCGTCCCGGCGACCTGGACCACCTCCCGGCCACGGCCTGGTCCCAGGACCTGCCGGAGGGCGGCGCGATCGGCGTGTTCCTCGGCGCGCGCACCGAGATCCCGGCCTGGCTGCCGGACTTCTGCGCGTCCCTCGCGGACCGCCTCGGCGCCCCGCTCGAATGGCTGCCCTGGTTCGACCGGGACGTCCCGGCCCGCGCCGCCCACATCGCGCGGCGGCCCGGCGACCACACCCTCGGAGACCTGCTGCACGTCCTGCCCCGGTACCGGCTGGTCGTCACCGACACCTACCACCTGGCGGTCAACGCCTGGGGCGCCGGCACCCCGGTCCTGTGCGTGGGCGCTCCCGAGCCGGTGCCGACGACCCACGACGACTATCTGACGCTGAGCGACGTGAAGAAGCATGTGTTCCACATGGCCTACGACGCGGCGGACTTCTATCTGACCACCCTTCCCGACACCCGCGAGGGCCACGAGCGGCGCCTCGACCGACTCGTCCACCTCGTGGAGGGCGGCGGCGCCGACGCCGTGGCGGCGCGGATACGCGAGCACGCCGACCAGTCGGCGACCGCCTTCACCGAGACGCTCACCTCGCTGCTCGACAGCTGAGGGGGCGCCCGGTCGACGGGCCGGCGCGCCGCCACCGGTTCAGCCGGCGCACCGACTGCCGGATGACCAACTGCGTTTCCCCGGCACCACATGGTCGTCGCCGGCGGGGGAGCGCCCGCAACGCCGCGTGAGTCGGGGCCTTGGGCCGCCGGCCCGTCAACCGCCGCCGCACACCGGCAGGGTGGGGCGGATGTCGCCGCTCAGGTCTTCCAACTCCCGCAGCCGGGTTTCCAGTTCGCCTGGGGCGACCAGGAAACGCAGCACCGCCTGGTGGAACGCGTCGCGCAGGGCCGGGGGCATGGTGTCCGAGGCGTCCCAGCACAGCCGCCGCTCCGCGCCGCGCAGGATCGAACCGATCCGCCGCCTCGGCGCGTCCTGGGGGCCGTCCGGCGCGGCGGCCCTCCGGTGGGCGGTGAAATCCGGCAGCCGGGTGTCGGGGTCGGCCAGGAACCGGATCAGCTTCTTCGCCTCGTCCGTCGCGTTCAGCAGGGCCGCGAGGTCCCCGGAGACCTCCCAGTGGTCGGCGCCCTCCCGCGCGCCGGGAATCACCTCGGCGGAGTGCACGAAGTCACCCGCCAGCGGCTTCCAGTGGCTGTCGCGGAACGAACCCAGATGCTCCAGGTTCCGTCGGGAGCAGTCCCGGGCGAAGTTGTCCTGGAGCAGGCGGTCGACGCGGGACCGGTCGCCCGCGCCCACCATGTCGCCCCAGGTCCGCCACGCCTTCCGCACCCTGGGATCCGTCCACGGGAGGCGGCCGTTCGCCCACCCCGCGTACACCTCCGGGCCGGCCTGCTGGAGCAGGATGTCCTCCACCCAGTCGGTGCCGGGCCAGCCCGAGGTGGCCCCGGACTCCATGCCCACGCACCAGCGGCCGGGGTCACCGGCGGCCCGCCCGATCCCGTCCCCCGACAGATCGCCCCCGTGCCACACCATGCTCTTCAGACCCGTCTTCACCGGCAGCCAGTACGTGCGCGCCCGGCCGTCCCCGCCCGCCACCTTCGGCACCCAGACCCCGCCGTAGTCACCCACCTCGAACAGGCCGTCCAGCGGCTCCAGTCTGCCCTCGGCCGCGTACGCCGTCAGCTCGCCAGGGCCCGGCAACAGCGCCACGTCGGGTTGGGTACCGGCCGCCAGATCCGCCGCCAGCACCTGACTCAGGGCGGAACTGCCCTGGTACACGACGTCGATGCGGTGCTCCTCCTCGAACGGCCGCACCGCCCGCTCGAACTGCTCCCGCTCGGCGCCGCTCCAGTTGGCCAGCACCGTGACCGACCCCGTCCAGCCCCCTGTCAGCCGCACCACCACGACCACCGCCGCGAGCAGCACCAGACACACGCCGACGGCGACGAGCGTCCGGGTCCGCGGGCGGCTCATCGCGGCCCCCTGAACCGGTACTCCGAGATGCGCGGCCCCAGCCCCGACACCGTCAACACCATCAGTACGACCCCTCCGACGAGAACCCAGCCGGACAGCGACGCCCAGAAGGCCGCGTCCGCCATGTAGTGCTCCACGTTCGCCCCGGCCTCGGGGATCTCGTCCGCCGACCGGACCCCGCGCAGCTCGGCGAGCGAGTCGGCCATCGCCCGCCGCGCCCGTACCGTGACCCAGCCGAGGACCGCCAGCCAGCCCGCCCACAGCACCGTGGCGGCGAGCAGCCACGGCTGCACGGCCATGCGGAAGCGGCGCCGCGCGAACCACTGCGCCTCCACCAGCGCCCCGCACAGCGCGAGGCCCAGCACCGCCACCGTGCCCCAGCCCAGCCACAGCGGCCACGGGAACGACGCCTGGTCACGGGCGACCGCCAGCCGCCGGTCCCGCAGTTCGTCGAGGCGCTCGACGATGTCGTCCCGGCCCCGCTCCGCGTAGTGCAGGAACGCCGCGCGCAGCGACGCGTCCTCCTCCTGCCCTGCCTGCTCCACCCACGCCGAGTACACCGTGATCAACCCGGTGATCGTCTTCAGGGTGTGACGGTCCACCGGGCCGGCCACGTTCTCCGACGCCGCGACGGCGATGCTCTGGTGGGCCACCGATATCTGGGTGTGGAAGTCGCCCGTCGCGTCCGGCGCCGGCCCGCTCCCGTCGACGGCCGCGTGCGCCCGCTGCACGGCGTTCCTCGCGGTGTCCACGGCGAGGATCCCCGGGGCGCTCGACGACGCCAGCGGCACGGTGTCGTCGTGCACGCCCCGGTAGGCGCCGAACAGCACCAGGGTGGAGACCACCGCGAGGGACAGCAGCACCCAGAGCCTGCGCACCAGATCACGCCCGGTGGTGTTCACGCCCGCTCCCGCAGGTCCTGACCGCACAGCGGGCAGAAGCGCGCCGTCGCCGGTGTCCGCTCCTGGCACGAGGGGCACCGCACGGTGGCCGCGACCGGGTCGGCGAGGAACACGTCGTCGGTGGAGACCGCGTCGGGCCCGTACGTGCTGTGGCTGCTCGCGGTGATCAGATGCTCGAAGTCCACGGCCGCCACACCGGGACGGAGCCGGACCCGGCCCGCCTCGGCGTCGAGGACCTCCACCAGCCGCTCCAGCCGGTCGAGGGCCTGCTCGGCGCCGATGGCGTGGGCCAGTTGCACGGCCCGCCCCAGGTGGTGCAGCGCCGCGTCGCGCCGCCCGCCGCGGTGGGCGTCCGTCGCCGCGGCGACGGCCTCGCCGAGCCGCTGGTGGCGCTCGAAGTGCTCGACCTGGAGGTCGCTCCGCCCGGACAGCGCCACGTCGTCGGTCCAGTGCACCACGCACGGCAGGGGCGGCGTCACCTCCACGCCCCGGCCGCCGGGCACGTCGAGGGCGACGACCGCGAGCTGCAGGTCCTCGCCCGGGGGCATGCCGGTGGGGTCCGCGGACAGGCACAGCTGGTACCGGCGGACCTCGTCGCCCCACGCGCGCGTGACGAACCGCAGGGCCCCGTCGCCGTCCGTGCCCACCGGGTCCAGCTCCACCTCGGTCGGGAAGACCTGCTTGAGGGAGCGCACCTGGGCCCCGGCCGTCGGGGTCACCGCGATCACCACCTCCGGGATGCTCTTCGCGAGCAGACGGCGCGTCAGCCGCTCGTACTCCTCGGGCAGGGACGCCTCCTCCCGCACCGACGACGCCGTGCCGTGCAGCCGGCTGGTGATCCGCAGCAGTTCCCGGCCGTCCCAGCCGTCGCCGATGCCCCAGGCGTCGCACACGAACCGTCCCGCGCACGCGTCCAGGACCTCCGACAGCGGCATCAGCTCGTCGTGCTGGTTCTTGCCGTCGGTCAGCAGCAGGACATGGCCGATGGGGGCGTCCGCGTCGATCAGCAGTCTGCGGGACAGGTCCAGCCAACTGCCGATGCAGGTGCCGCCCCCGGCCACCAGGTTCAGCACGGCCCGCTCCGCCCGCGCGCGGTGCCGGGCGTCGGCCCGCGCCATGGTCGCCGTCGTCGGATAGACCAGGTCCGCGGACTGGGTGCCCCTGACCACCGCGAAGGGCGTGCCGTCCGGCAGCAGCCGCAGCGCCGCCACGGCCGCCTGATGCGCCGCGCGCAGCTTCTCCTGCGGGTACGCCATCGAACTGGAGCAGTCCACGGCCAGCACCTGCGCCAGCATCGGGCCCGCGCCGCCGCCGCTCTGCGTGCCGTCGGCCTCGACGGTCAGGATGGCGTGCATCTGCGGTTCCCGCGCCTCGCGGGACAGGTACTTCCACTGGCTGAGGTCGAGGCCCACCGACGTGGTCCCCGCGGCCCCGCCGCCCGTTGTTCCCTCGTTCCTCGCGTGCTCGTTCACGGATGCCCCTGTGTCCACGGTGTCCGTGCTCCTCGCCCTCGTCCGCGGGCCTCGGCCCGCCCGGCCCGTTCACGGCCCGCCGGCGTCCCGGCCGCGGGCCCCCGCACCTTCACGCCGTCCGCCGCCGGCCCCGCAGCAGCTCCCGCAGGCGGACCGGCTCCGGGAGCACCGCGTACGCCCGGTCGAGCAGCTCACCGCGCTCGACGGCGCTGCCCGCCTGGTCCGCGAGTCTCCTCAGCGAACCGGACAGCCGGGTGCTCAACGCCCCGCGGGTGTCCAGCGGCCCGAACACCTCACCGGCCGGGAAGCGCGGCCCCCACCCGCCGGGCGGGCGGCAGGCCAACGCGTTCTCGCGGACCTCCGTGACCAGCCGGTCCCAGGCCGCGCCGCCCACGAGGTGCTGCGCCGGGCCCGCCAGCCGCGCCAGCCGCCGGTCAGCGTCGGCCAACTCGTCCACCGTCGGCCCCGATCCGGCCAGCCGGCCGGTGAGCACCCGGATCGCGGCGACGCGCGCGGCGTCGTAGTGCCGTGAGGTCGTCGGCACCTCGTCCAGCACCGCGACCGCCCGCGCCCGGTCCCCGCGCCGCAGATGGAGCCGGGCGAGCCCGAAGGCAGCGCTGCCCTGCGTCCGGTCCCGCCGCCGGACGGCCTCGTAGTACGCCTCCGTCCGGTCCTCGGCGGCCGAGCGGTACTCCGCGCAGAACCCCAGCGCCAGCTTGGGCGCCGACTCCCCGGGCAGCGCGGCGTAGGCGGCCGCGAACTCGGCCTCCGCCCGCTGCACCTGACCACGCGTCAGCCACAGCAACCCCTGGTGCCAGAAGCCCCGCCAGTCGTACGCGCCGCTCCGCTCGCGGGCCCGGTCGAGCCACCGCCCGGCCCGGTCCGTGTCCCCGTCGGCGAGGTAGGCGCGGCACAGCCACCACGCCGTCTCGACGGTGCCGAGCGCCGGGTCCCGTTCGGCGCGCTCCGCGATGCGCTCGGGGCTGCCGGAGACGAGACCGCCGAGCAGGACGGCCGCGGGGTCCCCCGGATCGGGGATCGGCACCGGCAGCGCCCGCGCGGTGTCCTTGGGGTCCGGTGCCGCGACGGGCAGTTCCGGTGTGTCCGGCCCGGAGCGGCTGGTCCAGTGGTCCAGCGCCGGCACCGTGCCGAGGGCCGCGCCGAACACCGCCGCCGTCGGCTCGAACCGGGTGGAACGCTCCGGGTACGGCGGGTGCCCGCTGAGCGCCTGGTGCTCGCGCAGCACCTCCCACAGCTGACGGGACATCTCCGCGGCGGACGTGAAGCGCGCCGCCGGCTCCGCATGGGTGGCCCGTCTGATCAGCGCGTCGAAGGAGCGGGCGGCGAGCCCCGCGGCGGGTTCGGCGCGCGCGGCCAGGGTCTCCAGGGTCCGGCCGACGGTGAAGAGGTCGGTGTCGATGTGGAAGCCCCGCTGGTCGCGTTCCTTCTTCGGCGGCGCGTATACCGAGGTGTAGACGAGCGTGGAGGACCTGTCGTCGGTCCGCCGGATCGCCCCGAGGTCGATGACCTTGATGTCGCGCCCGTAGTGGATGACGTTCTCGGGCTTCATGTCGCAGTACAGCAGGCCCTGACGGTGCAGGTACTCCAGCGCCCCGAGGATCTTGCAGCCGTAGGTGATCACATGGCCGATGCCGAAGGAGCCGCCGAAGAGGGCCGCGAGTTCCGCGTCGGAGGCGCGCCGGATCCAGTCGAGCGACCGGCCCCCGACGTACTCCATGACGATGTACCCGGTGGGTTCCGTCTCGCCGGGCTCCTGGTGCCGCACGTACGTCACGATGCGCACGATGTCCCGGTGGTGGAGCGTGGTCAGGGAGCGGCGCTCCTCGACGGCCGACCGCCGGGCGACCGCGTCCCCGGTGTTGATCAGCCCCTTGAGGACGACATGGAGGTCCGGCACCCGGGTGTCCTCCGCCAGATAGACCCAGCCGAGGCCGCCCACCGCGAGGAAGCCGAGCACCCGGTAGTGGTCGCCGACCCGGTCCCCGGGGCGCAGCTTCGGTTCGAAGGAGTACGCGCGGCCGCACTGGGGGCAGTAGCCGTGGGCCAGGGCGGGGCCGCCGGGGAAGGCGACGCCGATGGTCCCGGCGCAGTTGTCGAAGCCGCAGCGCCGGCCGCCGGTGGGCGGGGCGGCGACGGTGGCCGCGGCCTCCGACGGATCGGGGGAGGGGACCTCGGGGAGGATCACCAGCCCGTCGTTGTCGAGGATCTCGGCGGCCGGCCGGACGGACCGCGGGGCCTGCTTCCCGGAAGCGGAAGCGGATACAGACGGGGACGGGGACCCGGCCGGGGATGGGGATCCGGGCGCGCGTCGGGGGGCGGGCCGTGCCGGGGTCGTCCGGGCCTGGTCGGGGGGCCGTCGGTGGCAGGTGTCGCAGAAGCCGGTCACCATGATGCGGCCATTGCCCGGGCAGTCGGGTCTCGGG
Organism: Streptomyces sp. NPDC030296; assembly: GCF_055572815.1. Classification (NCBI taxonomy): domain Bacteria; kingdom Bacillati; phylum Actinomycetota; class Actinomycetes; order Kitasatosporales; family Streptomycetaceae; genus Streptomyces; species Streptomyces sp. NPDC030296. Next base: position 33,062 of record NZ_JBVICQ010000005.1, on the reverse strand, counting down.
CACGGCACGGGTAAGGACGTCATGTCGCGGAGGCACCTCCGTGTCCCCGTCTGCGCGGGGCCCGGCGGTCGACACGGCGGGTGTACGCCTCGACGGCGGCCTCGGCGGCCTTGACGTCGCACGGCCTGGCCCGCAGCAGTTCGTGCGCGCGCAGACGAAGAGCGTCCAAGGTCAGGTCCTCCTCGTTGCCTCGTACGGAGTTCAGATGCAGGTCGTGGTAGCCGCGGAGCCTGCCGTCCAGTTCGTCCCGCCGGTCGCGCAGCGCGTCGAGGGCGCGGACGGTCCTGGCCAGCCGTGCGGCCACCCGCTGGGCGAGCCGCTCGTAGCGGGCCAGCTCCGGGTGCGGGCCGCCGTCGTCGGCCGCTTCCTGCCCGAGCCTGAGGGCGGCGAGGGCGGCGTGCGCCCGTACCAGGTCGGCGTCGGCGGGGCGCACCTCGTCGGCCCGTACGGCCCCGAGGCCCTCGTGGAGGGCGCGGGCGAGCGGACCGGTGATCTCCTCCAGCCGTGCGACGAGACGGGCGCGGCGTTCCCGTTCGGGTTCGAGGACCAGTTCGCTGCGGGCGCGGTGGTAGACGGTGCCGGCGTCACGGAAGACCAGCAGGAGGCGGCTGCCCTTGGCGCGCAGGGTCTTCAGCAGTTCCAGCAGCGCGGGCGGATCGGCGGCCTCGTCGACGCCGACGACGACCAGGGTGAGGGTGACGTCCGCGGCCCTGATCCGCTCCCGCACCGGGTCCGCGGGATGCTGCCACAGCCCCATGCGCTCGGCGATCCGCTCCCCGATCTCCGCGGCGGTCAGTCCGGCCGCGTCCACGGCCAGGTCGTGGCCGCCGGCCGACGGGACGGTGCCTGGCGGGTCGAGGGAGGCCCGGCCGACGGACGCAGCGGTGCGCAACTCCCGGTCGGCGAGCGTGATCGCGCGGCGCAGCGTGGCGGCCCGTACCGCGTCCCCGACCGGGACCAGGCTGATCTTCACCTGCTGTCCGTCGTCCTGGAGCCAGTCGGCGAGGCGCTGGGCGAACGGCTCGTCGAGCAGTGCTTCCGCCGTGTCCTGCCGGGTCGTCCTGAGCCCGTCGTCGACGGCCGCCTTGCCGCGGGTCCACCGCCGGACCTGGGGGAGGTGCCGGACGATGGTCTCGGCCGGGCTCATGAAGGAGAACAGGTTGCCGTGCTGGTCGGAGATGCCGCTGAGGACCATGCCGATGACCTTGCCGGTGAGGGTGTCCATCACTCCCGAGCCACTGCATCCTGGGCTGGCCAGTTCACCGGGGCTCGTGGGGCTCAGCTGGACCTGCCCGTCCCGTCCGCAGCCGCCGACGATGGTGGCCCGGAACCAGATGCCGCCGTTGTGGTCGTACGGGAAGCCGTACATCTGGACCGCGCGGTTCGGCGCGGAGAGCCGGTGCAGCAGGGTCGGCTCCGTCAGGGGCCTCGGCTGTTCGAGGCGGAGCAGCGCCACGTCGCCGATGGGGTCGCCGTCCGCGTCCCGCGTGTTGGGGACGTACGCGTCCTCGTCGACCCACGCGGCGACCGAGGGCACGGTGAGACCGGGCGCCGCACCGACGAACTCCGCGGCGAACCGGGCCTCCCGGTCCTCCACCACATGGGCGCAGGTGAGCACCCGGTCGGGGCTCAGCAGAATTCCGGCGCCCGCGATCCTTCCGTCGGCCCGGCGGATGCGCACAGCCCAGCCGGGCGTCTCGAGTGACGAACCATCAACGACTCCCCCGTCGTCCGCCATAACACAACTATACGAGCGACGCGTCCCCGCGCATACTGGGACGACAGGGATCAACGGGCGTGCGGGGGGTGCGAGTTGACCGATGGACCGGGATTCGTGGGATTGACCGAGGTGATCCGCCAGATCAGGGGGGAACTGGAGCGGGCCCAGGACGAGGCGCAGGGCCGGTCCCTCGGATTCAGCGTCGACAAGGTGAGCCTCCAGTTCACCGTGCAGGTCCACCAGTCCGGATCGGGCCGCGGCGGTGTGCGCATCGGGGTGGTGACGGCCGAACTGGGAGGCTCCGTCGACCGCCAGACGACCCATCAGGTGCAGGTCGAACTGACACCGCAGACACGGTCGGGTGGCCGCGTCTCCGTCGGCCGCGGGGAGCGGCCGGGGCCGACTCCCACGCCGTAGCCGACCGAAGGGCGCCGCCCCGGTGCGGGCGGCGCCCGACGTCTCAGGTTCGGCGGAAAGGGGTCCACACAGGTCGTGAGCGGACGCCGCCGCGAGCGGTGACCCCGCCGCCGGTACCGCGTGACCGTGCTCCGGTACGGCGTGGCCATGCTGAAGTCAGGGGAGCGTGCTCTCCGTGGTGATCAGCTCGATGGCCGCCCTCGGGCCACCGGTCGCGAGGGCGGTCCGCTGCCGGTCAGCCCCGGTGCCGCCCTGGAGGAGCCGGTGCACGAGGCTCGTCACCTCACGGGTGTCGCCGGACGCGTCCAGCGCCGGTCCGACATGGCGCAGGAGCCGGCACAGCACGTCACCGGCCCGGTGGCGCCGGCCGTCGGGGCCGATCAGGGTGTCGCTCAGGCCATGGCGGGCGGCGTGCCACATGGCAGCCTCCAGCAGCTCCGGCGGGCAGTCGGGCGGGGGAGCGCCGGCGGCCGCCTCGGCGCGGGCGGTCTCCACCAGGGCCCGGACGATCCCGGCGAACATCACCGCGTCGTCCGCGCGCAGCTGCACGTCGGGGCAGCGCACCTCGACGGTCGGGTAGCGCTCCGAGAGACGGGCCTGCCAGTACACCTGGCCGGTGTCGCAGATCAGACCGCTCTCCACCAGCTGGTTGAGCCGCCGGTCGTAGTCGGCCGCGTCCCGGAAGGCGGGCGGCATACCGCTCACCGGCCAGCGGCTGAAGACGACCGTGCGCCAGCTGGCGAACCCGGTGTCGTGGCCGTCCCACAGCGGGGAGTTCGCCGACATCGCGGTCAGGGTGGGCAGCCAGACGCGAACCCGGTTCAGCACCTCGACGCCGACCTCGCGGCCGGGGACGCCCACATGCACATGCATGCCGTTGACCAGCTGTTCCTCCACCAGCTGCGGTGCCTGCGCCAGCATCGCCCGGTAGCGGGTCTGGTCGGTGACGGCCATGGATCGCGCGTCGCGCAGCGGGGGTGTCGCGGCCGCGGCGATACGGCAGCCGTGCTCCTCGGCGGCGGCGCCCACGGCGTGCCGCAGCCGCAACAGGTGACCGCCGATCTCGTCCAGGGTGTGGCACACGGGGGTGGTCACCTCGACCTGCGACTGGAGCAGCTCGTAGTGCACCTCGTGCTCCTCCGCCAGGTGCGCCAGACACGCCGACAGGCGGACCTTCTCGGCGTAGGGGACCGGTAGGCCCGTGACAGGGTCGACCAGCATGTACTCCTCTTCCAGGCCGATCGTCGTCATCAGTCGCCCTCTGCTCGGCTCGCTGCCGTGACCGGCACGCGAGGAACCCTGGCCGACACCCGTCCCGCGGGTTGATCACCTCAACTCAGGCGCTTGCTTCTGGGACGATCCGAGTGCCCAGCCGCTTCACCGCAAACCCGACACATGTGTGCCCGGCGGCGCCCCGCACCATGCCGCGCCGGAACACCCGGAACGCCCGGAGGAACCGTTTTGCGTCACGGTCGTGAGGGCCGCCGCGGACGGGACGGCGCCGCCTTCACCATGAGGTGCGAGCGGCTCCGTCGACCGGGCGAAGTCCCAGGTCAACCACGCCAGACGTCCTCCAATCGCCGCCGCTCCCTCCACCATTAGAGACCGCTGCGGCCTCCCCGGCCACTCCGGACACGGGGGCGCCCTCGACGACCCCCGCCACGCCGGATACGCCGGGCCTTCAGCCGTCCTTGCCCATGGCCTGGCGGACCGCGTCCTTCGTACGGTCCATGAGGGCGGCGACCGGGCCGAGGGTCAGGTTCGCCGCAGGGGACTCGATGCCGGGGTGGGGACGGGTGGGCGCCATCGCCTCGGCGGCCTTGACCGCCTTGGCCATGGCGGCCAGCCGGCCGGGGTCGGTGGCCCGGCGGAGGTGCGGGAACTCGTAGCGTTCCTCGGCCCGGGCGTGCTCCTGCACGTCCGTACGCAGCCGCATCAGCTGAGGCAGGAACTTCGGGTCGTCGGTGTCCAGGTCGTCCAGATCCGCCAGGGTCTCCTTGGCGGCCCGTTCCTCGGCGAGCCGGTCGTCGACGACGTGCCCGCCGCCGGCCAGCGCGCTGCGGGCGAAGGGGTGGACGACCTCCTCCTCGGCGGTCTCGTGCACGGCCAGCAGCCGCACGAGCCGGCGGAAGGCATCACGGCGCTCGTCGCCGGTGTTCGCCTCGACCTCGTCGAAGAGATTGCGGATGTCGCCGTGCTGCCGCATCAGCAGCGCCACCACGTCGGTGTCCGGCGCCCGGTCGTCACCGGCGTGCGGGGTGTGGAGCTCGGTCATCTCGCCCTCCCTCACTTCTCGCGCTGGGCGGGGTCGGGGTGCTCGCCCTCGGTCTGCACGCGGTACTCGCGGCCGAACATCGATCCGTGCTGCGCGATGACCTGATCGCTGGGCGGTGCCTCACCGCCGTGGATCCGCTCCTGCATCGACTCGAACCGCTCGTGCGCGTCACGCACATAGCCGGCGCCGAGGGTGGTCAGATCCATCTGCGTGTCCAGCAGTTCCCGCAGATAGCCCTTGTTCGGCTCGAACGTGAGCACGTTCGGCAGCCGCGGTGCCAGCACCGAGGCGGGGTCGCGGCCGTCGTGCCGGCGCATCAGGTCGCAGGCGATGTGCAGGTGCTCCAGCTCCATGTTCAGGTGCAGCTCCCAGACGGCCTTCACCTTGGGGTCGCTCTCCTGCTCCATGAAGGAGTAGTAGAGGTAGCACTCGTTGTACTCGTGGTTGACCAGCTGCTCCCACCACGTCTCGCCCGGGTCGACGAGGGACTCGTAGTGCGTGACGTGCTCCTCCTCGATGAGCCCGATCTCCTGGTACAGCCGGCGGGCGATCGGCTCCATGTACTGCGGGCCGACGTTCATGTAGAAGTTCATGGTCTGCTGTTCCGCCGACATGATCGTCAGCGCGTGCAGCTTCGACAGCGGGTCCGTCTCGTCCTTCGCGTACGGGTCGCGCACGTTGTCGTACGGATCGCGGTGGTGGAACCTGGTCGGCCGCCCCGGCATGACCTCCGTGAGCCCGTCGACGATCGACTCCGCCTTGCGGTGCTCGATCATCTCGTAGAGGTTGGCGTACCTGTACAGATGGTCGAAGTCCTCCAGCACACCGAACTCGTACGCCTGCTTCAGATACGGATCCGGTTCCATCCGCGCGACCCACGCCGTCAGGTCCACCGCGACCTGCTCGTAGGCGATGGTCGTCTCCAGCACGGACGCCACGCCGGGCAGCAGCCAGTTGACGACCTTCTGCTGCTGGGCCTCGATGTAGCGGGTCCGGGCGAGCTGCCGTTTGACCTCGGGGTCGACGGTGTTGCGGGCGAGATGGTGGCTGAAGAGGATCGCCTCCACCTCGATGCCGTTCATCGTGATGATGCGGCACCGGGTGTAGGGATCGCACCGGTCGGGGTCGATCGGCTCCACGTTCAGCTCACTCCAGTCGCGGAGCTGGCGGTCCAGCGGGATGCCCCGCTCTTCCAGGGGATTGAAGGTCATGGGGAACTCCTCGGGATGGCCGAGCGGACGAGGTACCCCTGCTGCGGCCATACATGTCGCGCCGCGGGGATTCCGGCCGGTTCCGGCCACCCCCTTCGCCGGTCCCGGTCAGCACTTCGAAATGACCCGATTAAGGGCATTTGCGTGGGTACTCGGGCTTCGATCGGGGACACGGATTGATCGTGGCCCCCCCAGGAGGAGGCGAGCAATGACCGACCAGACCCACACCACCCTGGAGTCGCATCCGGACATCGTCGAGATGCGGGAACGCCATGCCCGTGCCGAGCGTGCGGCCTCGACGCAGCAGGGGCAGGCCGTCGAGGCGCTGGCCCTCGTCACGGGGCTGTACCTGGCCGCGTCGCCCTGGATCGCGGGATTCAACGACCTCGGTACCCTGGCCATCAACAACCTGATCACCGGTATCGCGTACGCGCTCCTGCTCAGCGGCTTCGGCCGCGCCTACGAGCGCACTCACGCCAGGGCGTGGGCGGCGGCGCTGATCGGAGCCTGGACCATCGTCGCTCCGTGGGTCGTCGCGGGAGACGTCGACACCACGCGGACCGTCGTGAACAACATCATCGTCGGCGCCGTCGCGCTGCTGCTGGCACTGGCCGCCGGAGCCGCGGCGAGCGAGACCGACCGGACCGGCCGGAGCGGCCGGAGCGGCCGAACCGACATGGGCGCCCGCGGCGGAGGCCGCATGGGCGGAACAGCCCGCTGATTTCGACCCTCGCCCCCTCCTGCAGTCAGGTCGGGGCGGGGCGTCGACGGCGAGGCACATGACGGTGGGAGCCCTGCTCGGAGCCGGAGCAGGGCAGGCCCGCGTGGTCGGAGACCGCGGCAGGGCGGCCCGTACGGTCGAAGGCCCGTTGGCGGAGGCCCTCGAAGTTCAGCCTCGGAGACCCTCGCCCCGCCCCTGCCGTGAGCCTCGGTAGGCCGCCCGGCGTGACGTTGACAGGGCGCGGCCGGGGGTGAAGGCGCGGGCGTCGCGGAGGTACGGGTCAAAGCCGAGGGCCTCCTCCTGCTCCACGGGCAGCGGGGTACGCACCGTCAGGACGGCGAACGGCCGCCACGGGCGGTCGGACGAGTGGGCGGCCGGTGCCCGGCCGACCCGCGGGCGCGAAAGGCGGCGCGGTTCGCGGGCGGCGCACAGGATGAAGACGAGCGGTGCCTCGGCCAGGGCGTCGCGCAGGCTCGCCGGATCGCCGTGCACCCGCGCCCGCCGTCCCGGGCGCGGGAAGGCCGCGAGGACGCGGGAGCGGCCGGCGACCCGGTAGGCGACCAGAGTGGAGTACGGCCCGCCCAGAGCGTTGGCGCGTGGCAGGGGGAGGTGGCGGGTGAGCCGGCCCCGGCCGCTGCTCGTGAGGAGCAGATCGAGGGGTCGGTCCGGTCCGTCCGCCCGGGCGACGCGCACGGCGAGCCCCAGCCCGTCGGGCAGCCGCCGTGGCAGACCGCCCGCTCGGGAGAGGCGCACCGTGGCCTCGTACAGCCCGACCCTGTCCAGCCAGGGGACGCCCCAGGGTTCACCCCCGTCGGTCACGACCTCCAGCTCCGCCGCGCACGTCAGTCCGCGTGGGTGCAGTGCGGGAGCGCCGCGCAGCCGGGCCAGCAGTCGGAATCCGGCTTCGACGGCGACGGTGGCCCGCCGGAGCGCTGCGAGCCGTCGCGGGTGCGATGCCTGCCGGGGCGGGTGCGACCCCGGTCGGGGCCGAGGCGCCTGCTGAGGCCGGTGTGAGGCGGGCCGCTCGGTCATGGTCGGCGGGTCCCCTGCGGGGCCTGCCGGAAACCACGGGTCGAATCCTTGACCCCGGGTCCGCCCTCCCCGATGCTGTGTTGCGGAACATGCGTTGTGTACCGCCATAAGCAACATCAGTCTGAGGTCTCGTACCAGCCGAGGAGTGGCCATGGCTCACCAGGTCCGTGCTGTCGTCGCGCGGGGGAAGGGTGCCCCCGTCAGCCTGGAAACGATCGTCGTGCCCGACCCCGGACCGGGTGAGGCGCTGGTCAAGATCGAGGCGTGCGGGGTCTGCCACACCGATCTCCACTATCGCGAGGGCGGCATCAACGACGACTTCCCCTTCCTGCTGGGCCACGAGGCCGCCGGTGTCGTGGAGGCGGTGGGGGAGGGGGTCACCGACGTGGCCCCCGGTGACTTCGTCATCCTCAACTGGCGTGCCGTGTGCGGGCAGTGCCGGGCCTGTCGGCGCGGCCGGCCGTGGTACTGCTTCGCCACGCACAACGCCGAGCAGAAGATGACCCTGACCGACGGCACGGAGCTGTCCCCGGCGCTGGGCATCGGCGCCTTCGCGGAGAAGACGCTGGTGGCGGCGGGGCAGTGCACCAAGGTGGACCGCGCCGCGTCCGCGGCGGCCGCCGGTCTGCTCGGCTGCGGTGTGATGGCCGGTATCGGCGCGGCCATCAACACCGGCGACGTCGGACGGGGTGACAGCGTCGCCGTGATCGGCTGCGGCGGGGTCGGCGCCGCCGCTGTCGTCGGGTCGAACCTGGCGGGCGCGGCGAAGATCATCGCGGTGGACATCGACGACCGCAAGCTCCGAACCGCCGAGAAGCTGGGCGCGACCCACACCGTCAACTCCCGCGACACCGACGCCGTCGAGGCGATCCGTGAGCTGACCGGCGGCTTCGGCGCCGACGTCGTCATCGAGGCGGTGGGCCGCCCCGAGACGTACCGGCAGGCCTTCTACGCCCGCGACCTCGCCGGCACGGTCGTCCTCGTCGGCGTGCCGACCCCGGAGATGAAGCTGGAGCTGCCCCTGCTCGATGTCTTCGGCCGCGGCGGTTCGCTGAAGTCGTCCTGGTACGGCGACTGCCTGCCGTCCCGTGACTTCCCCATGCTCATCGACCTCTACCTCCAGGGCCGACTCGACCTCGACGCCTTCGTCACCGAGACCATCGCCCTGGACGACGTCGAGAAGGCCTTCGAGCGGATGCACCACGGTGACGTGCTGCGCTCGGTGGTGGTCCTGTGACGGCCGGCGCCCGAATCGAACACCTCGTCACCTCGGGCACGTTCAGTCTGGACGGCGGCAGCTGGGACGTCGACAACAACGTGTGGATCGTCGGCGACGACCACGAGGTCGTCGTCATCGACGCCGCCCACGACGCCGACGCCATCGCCGAGGCCGTCGGCGACCGCAGGCTGACCGCCATCGTCTGCACCCACGCCCACAACGACCACATCGACGCCGCGCCCGCCCTCGCCGAGCGCACCGGCGCCCCGATCCTGCTCCATCCGGACGACCTGCCGCTGTGGAAGCAGACCCACCCGGAGCGCGCGCCCGACGAGGAACTCGCCGACAGTCAGGTGCTGACGGTGGCGGGAGTCGAGCTGACCGTGCTGCACACGCCCGGCCACGCCCCCGGCGCGGTCTGCCTGTACGCGCCGGACCTGACGGCACTCTTCAGCGGCGACACCCTGTTCGCGGGCGGACCGGGCGCGACGGGCAGGTCGTACAGCGACTTCCCCACCATCGTCGACTCCATCCGTGACCGGCTGCTGACCCTGCCGGGCGACACCGTCGTCCACACCGGTCACGGGGGGACGACCACGATCGCCACGGAGGCCCCGCACCTTCAGGAATGGCTGGACCGCGGTTTCTGACCGGGTCCCCCGAGGCTTCCCGCGCGGCGCCCGTATCGCCTGTTTTCGCAGGTGGTGCGGGCGTTTCGAGCTGTCTTGAGGACGGCCCGCCGACCCGTCCGAAGCGGGCCTTTCGACGCCTTGACAAGGGTTCAGGGCGACCCCAGACTGATGTTGCGCTTACCGCAATCCGTTTCGCTATACGCACCGAGGTGTCATGATGATTCCCGCGTGCCGTCTCGCGGATCTCCCGCGAGGCGAGGCCATCCGGCTCGACATCGACCCGCCGGTCTCGGTGTTCCACACCGACGACGGCGAGGTCTTCGCCATCGACGACACCTGCACCCACCAGGACGCCTCGCTCGCCGACGGCTGGCTGGAGGGCTGCGAGGTGGAATGCCCGCTGCACGCCTCGAAGTTCGACCTGCGCACCGGAGCGGTCGACGCTCCGCCGGCCAAGCTGCCGGTGCGGACGCACGAGGTCGTCGTCGAGCACGGCATGATCTTTGTGAAGGTGTCCACGGACGCCCCCAACCTGCCGCCCTGCGTGGCCGCCCGGCTCGCCGGTGGTCCCGCGTGAGGACGGTGGCCGTCGTGGGCGCCTCGCTCGCCGGACTCTCGGCGGCGCGCTCGCTGCGGAAGCAGGGCTACGACGGGCGGCTCGTCGTCATCGGCGACGAACTCCACCGCCCGTACGACCGGCCCCCGCTCTCCAAGGAGTTCCTCTCCGGTGTGCTCGGCGAGAGCGACCTCGCGCTGGAGACGGACGGCGAGGACCTGCGGGCCGAGTGGCTGCTCGGCACCCGTGCCGTGGGACTCGACGCCCGTGAGCGGACCGTCCGGCTCGCCGGCGGCGGTGCGGTGCGGGCCGACGGCATCGTCATCGCCACCGGCGCCGCCGCCCGGCGACTGCCCGGCTCCGAGGGCCTCGCCGGGGTGCACGTCCTGCGCACCCTGGACGACGCCCGCGCCCTGCGGCACGAACTGGCCGGTGGCGGACGGCTGGTCGTGATCGGCGGCGGCTTCATCGGTGCCGAGGTCGCCTCCACCGCCTTCGCGCTCGGCCTGGACGTGACGGTCGTCGAGGCGGCGCCGACACCGCTCGCCGGGCCGCTCGGCGAGGAGATGGGCCGTATCGTCTCCGCCCTCCATGCCGACCACGGCGTACGGCTGTTGTGCGGAGTCGGCGTCAAGGGGCTGAGCGGTGAGGCCAGGGTCGACGCCGTCCTGCTGGAGGACGGCCGTACGATTCCCGCCGACATCGTCGTCGTCGGCGTGGGCGCCCGCCCGTGCGTCGAGTGGCTGGAGGGGTCCGGTATCGCGCTCGACAACGGCGTGACGTGCGGGGCCGACGGCCGCACCAGCCTCGCCGGCGTCGTCGCCGTCGGGGACTGCGCCTCCTGGTACGACCCGCGCGCCGGACACCACCGCCGCGTCGAACACTGGACCGGCGCACAGGAGCGGCCCGCCGCCGCCGTCGCCACCCTGCTGGCGGGCGGCGCCGTGGAACCGGGCGTACCCCGGCCGCCGTACTTCTGGTCCGACCAGTACGGGGTGAAGATCCAGTTCGCCGGTCACGCGGCCGGCGCCGACAGCGTGACCATCGAGCAGGGCGCCGCCGACGACCGCGACGTCCTCGCCGTCTACCGGCGCGCCGGACACCCGGTCGCCGTGCTCGGGATGAACCAGCCCCGGCTGTTCACCCGCTGGCGCAAGCAACTCGCCGCCACGCCTTGACACCGCAGCCGTACCACCCCAAGCTGCGGTTCCTCATGGCGCGCAGCGTTGCTCCACACACAACGCCGTCCGGAGTCGCTCTCTTCCCGGCGCGTGACAGTCCGATCCACGACGTTTCCCGAGGAGTGCACCGTGACCTCGACCAGCCTGCCGGACAGCCTGATCGCCACCCTCCCCGGCTCCTCCTACACGGATCCGCAGATCTTCGCCCTGGAGCAGGAGCGCATATTCGAGACCATGTGGTTCTGCGTGGCGCGCGCCTCCGAACTGGCCAAGCCCGGCGCCTTCCGCACCGTCGACGTGGGCCGCGAGAGCATCCTCGTCACCCGCGCCCGGGACAACTCGATCCGCGCCTACTTCAATGTCTGCCGGCACCGTGGCGCCAAGCTATGCACGGAGGAGACCGGCGAGGTCAAGCGGGCCTTCCAGTGCCCGTACCACGCCTGGACGTACGACCTGAACGGCAAGCTCGTCGCGGCGCCCAACCTCACCAAGATGCCCGACGTCGGCCGCACCGAGTACGGCCTGGTCAGCGTGGCCGTGCGCGAATGGCTCGGCTACGTCTGGGTGTGCCTGGCGGAGAATCCGCCGTCCTTCGAGGAGGACGTGATCGGCGCGGTCGTGGAGCGGCTCGGCGACGTCGAGTCCATCGAGCGCTACGACGTCGACAACCTCTCCGTCGGCAAGCGGATCGTCTACGACGTCAAGGCCAACTGGAAGCTCATCATCGAGAACTTCATGGAGTGCTACCACTGCGCCACGATCCACCCGGAACTCACCGAGGTGCTCCCCGAGTTCGCGGACGGCTACGCGGCCCAGTACTACGTCGGCCACGGCGCGGAGTTCGGCGAGGAGGTGCGGGGCTTCACCGTCGACGGCTCCGAGGGGCTGGACCGCATCCCCGGCGTCTCGGACGACCAGGACCGCCGCTACTACGCGATCACCGTCAAGCCGCAGGTCTTCATCAACCTCGTCCCCGACCATGTGATCTTCCACCGGATGTACCCGGTGGCCGTCGACCGCACGATCGTCGAGTGCGACTGGCTCTACCTCCCGCACGTCGTGGAGAGCGGCAAGGACGTCAGCCGGTCCGTGGAACTCTTCGACCGGGTCAACCGGCAGGACTTCGAGGCGTGCGAACGCACACAGCCGGGCATGAGCTCCCGGATGTACGCCAAGGGCGGCGTGCTGGTGCCCAGCGAGCACCACATCGGCGCCTTCCACGACTGGGTCACCGAACGGCTGGGCGGCCGGTCGTAGCGTCCGGAGGTCAGCCCAGGTAACCCATCCGGTGGCTGATCTCCTCGGCGCCCTTGATCAGCACCGGGGCCAGCTCCCGCATCCGCTCCTCGGTGAACCGGTACGAGGGTCCCGAGGCGGTGACCGCGGCGATGACCTGTCCCTCCCGGTCGAGGACCGGGGCGGCCATGGCGTGCAGGCCGATCTCCAGCTCCTCCTGGGTCCAGGCGTAGCCGGCCTCCCGCACCTCCGCCAGATGCTTCTCCAGCCTGGTCCTGGAGGTGATGGTGTGCGGCGTGACCTTCTTCAGGCCCGCCTCGGCCAGCAGCGCGGCGCGCTCCTGGGCGGGCAGGTACGCCAGGAGCACCTTGCCGCTCGACGTGGCGTGCAGCGGGGTCAGCTGGCCGACCCAGTTGTGCGCGGTCACCGCCCCGGGGCCGCGCACCTGGTAGAGGTTGATCGCGTAGTGCTCCTGGAGCACCGCGATGTTGACGGTCTCGCCGATCTCCTCCGCGAGCCGCTCGCAGACCGGGCGGCCCTGCTGGGTGATGTCGATACGGGCCGTGACCGCGCCGGCCAGGCGGACGATGCCGAAGCCGAGCCGGTACTTGCCGCGCTCGCCCGACTGCTCCACCAGGCCGCGAGCCTCCAGGGCGCCGAGCAGACGGAACGCGGTGGACTTGTGAACGTCGATCTCGGCGGCCACCTCACTGACGCCCGCCTCCCCGCGCTGGGCCAGGATCTCCAGGACGCTGATGGCGCGGTCGACCGACTGCACTCCACCGGACTGTGAATTCGAGGTTTCGGTGTCTTGCCTGTGGTTGCTCACAGCGAAACTATACGCGCAGTAAACAACACGATTGCAAGTAACAGGCGCGAAACTCACCCAGACAAGTTGCGTCGCTCGCAACCTGGTGCGTATTGCGATACCGGTCTAGCATGCCTCGCGTACCGATGGCGCGAGCGAGACGAGGCACCATGGCTCCCCTGCACTACGACTTCGTCATCGTCGGCGGCGGTTCGGCCGGCAGCGCACTGGCGAACAGACTCTCCGCGGACCCGGCCAACCGTGTGCTGGTCCTGGAGGCCGGCCGGTCCGACTACCCGTGGGACGTCTTCATCCACATGCCCGCGGCGCTGACCTATCCGATCGGCAGCCGGTTCTACGACTGGAAGTACGAGTCCGAACCCGAGCCCCACATGGGCGGCCGGCGCGTCTACCACGCGCGCGGCAAGGTGCTCGGTGGCTCCAGCAGCATCAACGGCATGATCTTCCAGCGCGGCAACCCCATGGACTACGAGCGTTGGGCGGCGGACCCGGGCATGGAGAGCTGGGACTACGCGCACTGCCTGCCGTACTTCCGGCGCATGGAGAACTGTCTCGCAGCCGACCCGGACGACGAGTTCCGCGGCCACGACGGCCCCCTCGTCCTCGAACGCGGCCCGGCGACCAACCCGCTGTTCAGCGCCTTCCTCAAGGCCACCGAGGAGGCGGGCCACGCCCCGACGGACGACGTCAACGGCTTCCGGCAGGAGGGCTTCGCCAAGTTCGACCGCAACGTCCACCGCGGCCGCCGGCTCTCCGCCTCCAAGGCGTACCTCAAGCCCGCCAGGAAGCGTCCCAACCTCACGGTCACCACCCGCGCCCTCGTCACCCGCGTCCTCTTCGAGGGCAAGAAGGCCGTCGGCGTCGAGTACCAGCGCGGCAGGGGCGCCCCGAAGCAGGTCCGCGCCAAGGAAGTCATCCTGTGCGGCGGCGCCATCAACTCCCCGCAGCTGCTCCAGCTCTCCGGCGTCGGCAACGCCGAGGAACTGAGCGCCCTCGGCATCGACGTCGTCCACGACCTCCCCGGCGTCGGCGAGAACATGCAGGACCACCTGGAGGTCTACATCCAGTACGCCTGCAAACAGCCCGTCTCCATGCAGCCGTACCTCGCGAAGTGGCGCGCCCCCTTCATCGGGCTCCAGTGGCTGTTCCGCAAGGGACCCGCCGCCACCAACCACTTCGAGGCCGGCGGCTTCTGCCGCAGCAACGACGACGTGGACTACCCCAACCTCATGTTCCACTTCCTGCCGATCGCGGTCCGCTACGACGGCTCCGTACCGGCCGGCGGCCACGGCTACCAGGTGCACGTCGGGCCCATGTACTCCGACGCCATCGGCTCCGTGAAGATCAAGAGCAAGGACCCGCGCGAACACCCCGCGCTGCGCTTCAACTACCTCTCCACCGAGCAGGACCGCCGCGAATGGGTCGAGGCGGTCCGCGTGGCCCGCAACCTCCTCAACCAGCCCGCGCTCGCCCCCTACAACGGCGGGGAGATCTCACCCGGACCGTCCGTCGAGACCGACGAGGAGATCCTCGCCTGGGTCGCCAAGGACGGCGAGACCGCCCTGCACCCGTCCTGCACCTGCAAGATGGGCACCGACGAGATGTCCGTCGTCGACCCCACCAGCATGCGGGTGCACGGCGTCGAGGGCCTGCGCGTCGTGGACGCCTCCGCCATGCCGTACGTCACCAACGGCAACATCTACGCGCCCGTGATGATGATCGCGGAGAAGGCCGCCGACCTGATCCTCGGCAAGGAGCCGCTGCCTCCCTCCAAGGCCGCCTACTACCGCCACCGCGATGCCCAGAAGTCGGCGGGGTAGAGGTTGACCGCCCCGGGACTCAGTGCGCTGCTGCGCCGCGTCCGCTACGAGGTGCTGCCCGCCAGGGCGACCGAGGAGAAGGTCCTCGCCCATGTGCCGCGCGACGTCGTCGTCACCGTCACGGCGTCCCCCGTCAAGGGCCTGGAGCCGACCCTCGACCTCACCGCGCGGCTCGCCGCCCACGGCTACCGCGTCGTCCCGCACGTGCCCGCGCGGCTGCTGCGGGACGACGCGCACCTGAAGGAGACCGTCGACCGGCTCCGCGAGTGGGGCGTCGACGACGTGTTCGTGCCGGCCGGCGACGCCGATCCGCCGGCCGGGACGTACCACGGGGCGCTGCCGGTGCTGCGCCGCCTCGGCGAGCTGGGGCGGCCCTTCGCCGAGGTCGGCGTCACCGGCTACCCCGAGAGCCATCCGCTGATCCACGACGACATCACCGTCCAGGCCATGTGGGACAAGCGCGAGCACGCCACGTACATCGTGAGCAACCTCTGCTTCGACCCGCGGGTGCTCGGGCGGTGGATCGCCCGGGTGCGGGGCAGGGGCGTCGCGCTGCCCGTGTACGTGGGTGTCGCCGGCCCCGTGCAGCGGGCGAAGCTGCTGGCCATGGCGACGAAGATCGGGGTGGGGGAGTCGACGCGGTTCCTCGCGAAGCACCCCCTGTGGTTCCTGCGCTTCGCCGCGCCCGGTGGCTACTCGCCCGAGGCCCTGCTGACCCGGTCCCAGGGCGCCCTCAGCGCGCCCTCGGCGGGGGTGGCGGGGCTGCATCTGTTCACGTTCAACCAGATCGCCGAGACGGAGGCCTGGCGCCGCACCCTGCTGGACCGCCTCGACGGCTGACGGACCCGCGTGGGCCGTATACGAAGAGGGGCGGGGCCAAAGATCCAGCCCCGCCCGCCGTCGTGCCCGCTCTCAGCGGAAGACCACCGTGCGGTTGCCGTCCACCATCACCCGGCTCTCGCTGTGCCACTTCACCGCGTGCGCGAGGACCTGCGCCTCCACGTCGCGGCCGACGGTGACGAGGTCCTTGGGGCCGAGGGAGTGGTCGACGCGGACCACGTCCTGCTCGATGATCTGGCCCTCGTCCAGGTCGGGGGTCACATAGTGGGCCGTCGCGCCGACCAGCTTGACCCCGCGGTCGTAGGCCTGGTCGTAGGGGCGTGCGCCCTTGAAGCTGGGCAGGAAGGAGTGGTGGATGTTGATCGCGCGGCCCTCCAACTGCTTGCACAGGTCGTCGGAGAGGATCTGCATGTAGCGGGCCAGCACCACCAGGTCGATGTCGAGGTCGCGCACCAGCTCCAGCAGCCGCGCCTCCGCCTCGGCCTTGGTGTCCCGCGTGACCGGGACGTGGTGGAAGGGGATGCCGTAGGTCTCCGCGAGCCCCTCGAAGTCCCGGTGGTTGGAGACGATCGCCGGGATCTCGATGTTGAGGGCGCCGGAGCGGCTGCGGAAGAGCAGGTCGTTCAGGCAGTGGCCGAACCGGGACACCATGATGAGGGTCCGGGTCGGGGTGGACGCCTCGCTGAGGGCCCAGGAGATGCGATACGCCTCGGCAACGGGACCGAACCGGTAACGCAACGTTTTCAGCTCCGCGTCCGGGTCGGAGACATCGAAGTGGACCCTCATGAAGAAGCGGCCCTGGAGCCGGTCGTCGAACTGCTGGCTCTCCAGGATGTTCCCGGAGTTCCTCACGAGGAAGCCGCTCACCGCGTGGACCAGCCCCGCGCTGTCGGGACACGAGAGGGTGAGGACGTACTCACGGCCAGGGTGCGGTCGAGGGGACATGACAGCCTCCGTCGGTGCGTATTGCACAACAAGGTGAGCGATACGCAACATGGTCGGCCTGGCGTCGCTCCCGGTCAAGGGTGGACGCGCAAGTGTCCACATGGCTGAATCGTCATCCGTCAACCTCTTGACGTAGGTCTTGGCGCCCGACAGGGTGTTCCACCACAAGCAATTGGATGCATGATGCGCAACGCATTTCAGCTGAAGGGCTTGGCGAGTGGCAGACCTGTATGTGGCGGGGACGTGGCGGGACCCGGTGGCCGGAGGGCGACGGGAGATCCGCTGCCCCGCTGACGGCTCGCTCGCCGCGACCGTCTCGGAAGGCACCCGACCCGACACCGAGGCCGCGATCGCGGCGGCCCGTGCCGCCTTCGACGAGGGACCGTGGCCGCACACCCCCGAGCGGGAGCGCGGCGCACTGCTGCTGCGCACGGCCGGCGTCATCGAGCGCGACGCGAAGGAGTTCGCCCGCGCCGAGTCGCTGGACACCGGAAAGCGGCTGGTGGAGAGCGAGTGCGACATCGCCGACGTCGTCTCCTGCCTCCGCTACTACGGCGGTCTCGGCGGCACCGACGCCGGCCGGGTGATCGACACCGGACGCGACGACGCCGTCAGCCGCGTGGTGTACGAGCCGATCGGCGTCTGCGGACTCATCACCCCCTGGAACTACCCCCTCCTGCAAGCCAGTTGGAAGGTCGCCCCGGCGCTCCTCGCCGGCAACACCGTCGTCCTGAAGCCCAGCGAGCTGACCCCCTCCACCTCGATCCTGCTGATGCGGGCGCTGGCGGAGGCCGGGCTCCCGGCCGGGGCCGCCAACCTCGTCCTCGGCACCGGCCCCGAGGTGGGCGCCCCGCTCTCCGAGGACCCGAGGGTCGACATGGTCTCCTTCACCGGGGGCCTGGACACCGGCAGACGGATCATGGCCACCGCCGCCGCGACCGTGAAGAAGGTGGCCCTCGAACTCGGCGGCAAGAACCCCAACGTGATCTTCGCCGACGCCGACTTCGAGACGGCGGTGGACTTCGCGCTCACCGCCGTCTTCCTGCACTCGGGGCAGGTCTGCTCGGCCGGCGCCCGGCTGATCGTCGAGGACGGCCTGCACGACCGCCTCGTCGACGAGATCGTCCGCCGGGCCCGGCTCATCCGGCTCGGCGGGCCCTTCGACGCCGAGGCCGACACCGGCGCGCTGATCTCCGCCCAGCACCGGGAGAAGGTCGAGGCGTACGTCGCGGCGGGCCTCGCCGAGGGCGCCGTCCTGCGCTGCGGCGGCGAACGCCCCACCGACCCGGCGCTCGCGCACGGCTGGTTCTACCCGCCGACCGTGCTCGACGAGTGCCGCCAGGACATGCGCGTGGTGCACGAGGAGTCCTTCGGGCCCGTGCTCACGGTGGAGCGCTTCACCGACGAGGACGACGCCGTACGCATCGCCAACGACACCGAGTACGGACTCGCCGGAGCCGTCTGGACGCAGGACGCGGGCAAGGCCCAGCGGGTCGCCCGCAGGCTGCGCCACGGCACGGTGTGGATCAACGACTACCACCCCTATGTGCCGCAAGCGGAATGGGGTGGCTTCGGGCAGTCGGGCGTGGGCCGGGAGCTGGGACCGACCGGCCTGAACGAGTACCGAGAGCCCAAGCACATCTGGCAGAACATCCAACCCCGGCCGCAGCACTGGTTCCGCGGCTGAACGCCGAAAAGAGGTCGATCGTGACCCCAACGCAGACCGAGGTGCCGCAGCGGCGCGGTACACCTCAGGACTCGGACGGTACGCCGGTCATATCCGTGCGCCGGCTGTGGAAGGTGTTCGGGCCGAAGGCGGAACGGGTGCCCGAGTCGGAGGAGCTGTGCGGCCTCACCCGCCGTGAGCTCATGGACCGCACGGGATGCACCGCGGCCGTGCGCGACGTGAACTTCGACGTCCGCAAGGGCGAGGTCTTCGTCGTGATGGGCCTGTCCGGCTCCGGCAAGTCCACCCTGGTGCGATGTCTCACCCGCCTGATCGAACCCACCTCCGGGGAGCTCGTATTCGAGGGCGAGGACATCCGCGAGGCGGACGCCAGGCGCCTGCGGGACCTCAGACGGAGCAAGTTCTCCATGGTCTTCCAGCACTTCGGGCTGCTGCCGCACCGCCGGGTCGTCGACAACGTGGCGTTCGGCCTGGAGATCCGCGGCATGAGCAAGGCGGAGCGGACCAGGCGGGCCCTGGAGGTCGTCGAACTGGTCGGCCTCTCCGGCTACGAGAACTCCTACCCCGACCAGCTCTCCGGCGGTATGCAGCAGCGCGTCGGCCTCGCCCGGGCGCTCGCCGGCGACCCGGACGTCCTCTTCTTCGACGAGCCGTTCTCGGCGCTCGACCCGCTGATCCGCCGCGACATGCAGAACGAGGTCATCCGGCTGCACCACGAGGTCGGCAAGACGATGGTCTTCATCACCCACGACCTCTCCGAGGCGCTCAAACTCGGCGACCGCATCCTCATCATGCGCGACGGCAAGATGGTCCAGTGCGGCACCGGCGACGAGCTGGTGGGCGCCCCCGCCGACGACTACGTCCGCGAGTTCGTCAAGGACGTCCCGCGCGGCGATGTGCTCACCCTGCGGTGGATCATGCGGCCGGTCGCCGACGGCGACGCCCTGGACGGCCCCGAGCTAGGCCCGGACGTCGTGGTCCGCGAGGCCACCCGCGCGGTGCTGGCGGCCGACAAGCCGGTCAGGGTCGTCGAGAACGGTGAACTGCTCGGCATCGTCGGCGACGAGGAGATCCTCGCGGTGGTCGCCGGGCAGGAAGGCGGCATGTGATGACCGTCGCCGTGGAGAAGCCGGAACAACCACAGAAGCCCGAACCTCCGCTGAAGACCGATGCCGTCCCCCCGGCCGCCGCGTCCGGTGCCCGCACACGGAAGATCGGGCGCGGCACCGTCGTCGCGGCGATCGTCGTCGTCTGGCTGGTGCTCTTCGCCCTGCTGCGCGGCAGGCAGACCCTCACCCTCGCCGCCGCCGACCTCACGGATCTGCACCGCTGGATCAACGACCTCAACGACTCCATCGGCGCCAACCGCAACTCCAACCCGATCTTCCTCTACTTCTTCAATGAGATCCGGCTGGTCATCGACACCCTGGTGACCTTCGTCCAGGAGCTGATCTCCCAGCCCTCCGCCGGCCGTCCCCTCCCGCAGATCGGCTGGCTCGGCGTCGTCGGCGTCGTCGGCTACGTCTCCTGGGCCGTGGGCAACTGGCGGGTGGCGCTGCTGGCCGTGGCCGGCTTCACCTTCTTCGGGCTGCAGGGGCTGTGGCAGGAGAGCATGGACACCCTGGCGCTCACCGTCTCCGCGGTCCTCGTGGCGCTGCTGTTCGCGATCCCGCTCGGCGTGTGGGCGGGGCTCTCCGACCGGTTCAACCGGATCGTGACGCCCTTCCTGGACTTCATGCAGACGATGCCGACCTTCGTCTACCTGGCCCCGCTGACGCTGTTCTTCCTCATCGGCGGCGCCTCGGCCACCATCGCCACCGTCATCTACGCGGCGCCGCCCGCCATCCGGATCACCGCGCACGCCATCCGGTCCGTCCCCGAGACCACCGTCGAGGCGGCCGACTCGCTCGGCGCGACCCGGCGGCAGGCACTGCTGAAGGTGCTGCTGCCGATGTCCAAGCGGACCGTGGTGATGGGCGTCAACCAGTCGATCATGGCCGCCCTGGCCATGGTGACGATCGCCGCCCTGATCGACGCGCCCGGTCTCGGCAAGACCGTCATGCAGGCACTGGAGTCGCTCGACGTGGGCACGGCCTTCAACGCGGGCCTCGCCATCGTCGTCATGGCGATCGTCCTCGACCGGGTGACCACCGCGGCGAGTGCGCGTCAGGAGGCGGCCCGGCACGCGAGCGGCCGGTTCGCGGCCTGGCGGCGGCCGCTGCTGGCCGCGGGCGGTGCGGTCGCGGCCGTCCTCGTCTACATGTCCCACACCTATGTGTGGGCGGCGGAGTTCCCCGGCGAGGGCGGGGCCGGCAGTTCCATCGCCAAGGCGGCCGACACCACGACGACCTGGGTGCAGGACAGCCTCTCCGGTCTCACCAACGCCTTCCGGGACGCCATCACCAACGGTCTGCTCAACCCGTTCCAGTCGCTGCTCACCGACTCGCCGTGGTGGCTCGTCGCCGCCGTGCTGATCGCGCTCGGCGGGGTGCTCGGCGGATGGCGGGCCGGTGCCGTCGCCGCCGTCTGCGTGGGGCTGCTGGTCGGGACGGGCCTGTGGTCGGACGCGATGACGACGCTGGCCTCCACCCTCGTGGCGACCGTGCTGGTCATGGTGCTCGGCATGGCCTTCGGGGTGTGGATGGGGCGCAGCCTCCTGGTGGACCGGGTGCTGCGGCCGACTCTCGACGCGGCGCAGGTGATGCCGCCGTTCGTCTATCTCGTGCCGTTCCTCGCGCTGTTCGGGGCGACCCGCTTCACGGCCATCGTCGCCGCGATCGTCTACGCGGCACCCGTCGCCATCAAGATCATCGCGGATGGGGTGCGGGCCGTACCGGAGGCCACCGTCGAGGCGGCCACCTCCGCCGGGTGCAACACCTGGCAGATCATCACCAAGGTCCAACTGCCGATGTCACGCAGTGCCCTGACGCTCGCGACCAACCAGGGCCTGATCTACGTGCTGTCGATGGTTGTTGTGGGCGGCCTGGTAGGAGCGGGCGCCCTCGGCTACGACGTCGTGGCCGGATTCTCCCAGGGCCAGCTGTACGGGAAGGGCCTGGCGGCCGGGTTCGCCATCGTCCTCCTCGGAGTCATGTTCGACCGGATCACTCAGGCCGCGGCGCGACGCGTAAGCGCATAAGGAGCACTGACCATGGCAACACAAGTACGACAGTGGAGAGCCGGCGTGGCCGGAGCGGCCGTCCTCGGTCTCGCCCTGACCGCCTGCGGCGGCGCGAAGGTCGGTGAGGAGTCGGGGGGCTCGGGCGGTTCGGGCGGCGCCGGGAAGTGCGGCACCTTCAATCTCGCCGTGAACCCGTGGGTGGGCTACGAGGCCAACGCGGCGGTCGTCGCGTACGTCGCGGAGCACGACCTCGGCTGCAAGGTCACCAAGAAGGACCTGAAGGAGGAGATCGCCTGGCAGGGCTTCGGGACGGGTGAGGTCGACGCCGTCATCGAGAACTGGGGCCACGACGATCTCAAGAAGAAGTACATCACCGACCAGAAGACCGCCGTCGAGGCGGGCGCGACCGGGAACAAGGGCCTGATCGGCTGGTACGTGCCGCCGTGGCTCGCCAAGGAGCACCCCGACATCACCGACTGGAAGAACCTCGACAAGTACGCCGACAAGTTCAAGACCTCCGAGTCCGGCGGCAAGGGCCAGCTCCTCGACGGCGACCCGTCGTTCGTCACCAACGACGAGGCCCTGGTGAAGAACCTGAAGCTGGACTTCAAGGTGGTGTACGCGGGCAGCGAGACCGCGCTCATCCAGGCCTTCCGCAAGGCGGAGAAGGACAAGGAATGGGTGATCGGCTACTTCTACGAGCCGCAGTGGTTCATGGCCGAGGTGCCCCTGGTCAAGGTGAAGCTGCCGGAGTACAAGACCGGCTGTGACGCCGACGCGGAGAAGGTCGCCTGCGACTACCCCGTCTACGAGCTGGACAAGATCGTCAGCACGAAGTTCGCCAAGTCGGACAGCCCGGCGTACAACCTGGTCAAGAACTTCACCTGGACGAACGAGGACCAGAACACCGTGGCGAAGTACATCGCCGTGGACAAGATGGCGCCGGAGGCGGCGGCGAAGAAGTGGGTCGAGGCCAACCGGGGCAAGGTCGAGGCCTGGATCAAGTAGCGAGGTCGGAAGGCCGGTCGGACGAGCCCGGCGGGCGGCGTACACAGGTGCGCCGCCCGCCGGGCTTCGCCGTTCCCGAGGCCTTTCCGAAGGCCGTTTTCCGACGTCACGGACCCCTTGACACCCCCTCCTCGCGACAGGCACATTGAGTTGCGCAACCTGAACCATGTTGCGCAGACAGCAACTGAACCGGCTGGACTCGTTTTCAATCGGAGGTGCGGCGATGGCGGGACCCCGAGTGGTCATCATCGGAGCGGGCGTCGTTGGCGCGGCACTCGCGGACGAGATCTCCGCGCGCGGCTGGACCGAAGTGACCGTGGTCGACCAGGGGCCGCTCCCCGCCACCGGGGGCTCCACGTCACACGCCCCGGGGCTGGTCTTCCAGACGAACTCCTCCAAGACCATGACGGAGCTGGCCCGCTACACCGTCGAGAAGTTCTGCTCCCTCGACGTCGACGGCAAGCCCTGCTTCCTCCAGGTCGGCGGCCTCGAAGTGGCCACCACTCCCGAACGCCTGACAGAACTGCACCGCCGTCACGGCTGGATCACCGCCTGGGGCATCGAGGCCCGGCTGCTGACCGCCGAGGAGTGCGTCGAACAGCACCCCCTCGTCGACCCCGACCGGGTCCTCGGCGGTCTCCTCGTCCCGACGGACGGCCTCGCCAAGGCCGTCCTCGCCGTCGAGGCGCAGATCCGCCGGGCCACCGAGCGCGGCGTACGCTTCCTCGCCCGCCACGAGGTCCTGGACATCCTCCGGACCGACGGCCAGGTGACGGGCGTGCGCACCGACCAGGGCGACCTGGAGGCCGACATCGTGGTGTGCTGC
Organism: Streptomyces sp. NPDC030296; assembly: GCF_055572815.1. Lineage (NCBI taxonomy): Bacteria > Bacillati > Actinomycetota > Actinomycetes > Kitasatosporales > Streptomycetaceae > Streptomyces > Streptomyces sp. NPDC030296. The sequence continues at coordinate 9,786 of NZ_JBVICQ010000005.1, read as the reverse complement.
GCCGGCATCTGGGGCCCGCGCATCGCCCGCATGGCCGGCATGAACCTCCCGCTCACCCCGCTCGCCCACCAGCTCGCCTGGACCGGCCCGATCCCCGCGCTCGCCGGCCAGACCGAGGAGGCGGTCCGCCCGATCCTGCGGCACCAGGACGCCGACCTCTACTACCGCGACCGGTTCGACGGCATCGGCATCGGCTACTACGGCCACCGCCCGATGCCGATCTCCGCCGACGACATCCGCTCCTTCGACGACGCGCAGCCGATGCCCTCGGTCCTGAAGTTCACCGAGGACGACTTCGCCGACGCCTGGACCGAGACCCAGTCGCTGCTCCCGGCGACGAAGGAGGCGAAGGTCGAGGAGGGCATCAACGGCCTGTTCTCCTTCACCACCGACAACTTCCCGCTCCTCGGCGAGTCCCCCGACCTCAAGGGGTTCTGGGTCGCCGAGGCCGTGTGGGTCACCCACTCCGCGGGCGTCGGCCGGGCCATGGCCGAGTGGCTCGTCGACGGCCACTGCTCGTCGTTCGACCTGCACGAGTGCGACGTCAACCGCTTCGAGCCGCACCAGCTCGCCCCCGAGTACGTCCTGGCCCGCGACTGCCGGAACTTCGTCGAGGTCTACGACATCCTCCACCCCCTCCAGCCCTCGGGAGAGCCCCGCCCGATCCGCAGGAGCCCCTTCCACGCCCGCCAGGAGGAGCACGGCGCGTTCTTCCTGGAGGCGAACGGCTGGGAGCGCCCTCAGTGGTACGAGGCGAACGCGTCCCTCGTCGAGGGCCGCGGCATCCCCGCCCCGAACGACTGGGCCGCGCGGTTCTGGTCGCCCATCGTCGGCGCGGAGGCGCAGGTCACCCGCGAGACGGTCGCGATGTACGACATGACGGCCCTCAAGCGCCTGGAGGTCACCGGACCCGGCGCCGCCGACTTCCTGGAGCGGCTGACCACCAGCAAGGTCGCCAAGTCCGTCGGTTCCGTGACGTACACCCTGCTCCTCGACCACGACGGCGGCATCCGCAGCGACATCACCGTGGCCCGCCTCGGCCGCGACCTCTTCCAGGTCGGCGCCAACGGCAACCTCGACCTCGACTGGTTCGGCCGGCACCTCCCCGCCGACGGCACGGTCCAGGTCCGCGACATCACCCCCGGCACCTGCTGCGTCGGCCTGTGGGGCCCGCTGGCCCGCAAGGTCCTCCAGACGCTGACCGACGAGGACTTCACCAACGACGGCCTCAAGTACTTCCGCGCCAAGCGCGCCCACATCGGCTCGGTGCCCGTGACCGCCATGCGCCTGTCGTACGTCGGCGAACTCGGCTGGGAGCTGTACACCACCGCCGACCTCGGCCAGAAGCTGTGGGACACCCTCTGGGCGGCGGCCCGGCCGCTCGGCGGCATCATCGCCGGCCGCGGCGCCTTCAACAGCCTGCGCCTGGAGAAGGGCTACCGCTCCTTCGGCACCGACATGACGTACGAGCACGACCCCTACGAGGCCGGCGTCGGCTTCGCCGTCAAGCTCGACAAGGGCGACTTCATCGGGAAGGCGGCGTTGGAGCGCCGCAAGGAGGACGTGCGGCGCAGGCTGACCTGCCTCACCATCGACGACCCCCGCTCGGTCGTCATGGGCAAGGAGCCCGTGTACGACGGCGACCGTGCCGTCGGGTACGTCACCAGCGCCGCGTACGGCTACACCATCGGCAAGGGCATCGCCTACGCCTGGCTGCCGACGGAGGTGGCGGTGCCCGGGACGACCGTGCACATCGGGTACTTCGACCAGCGTGTGGAGGCCGTCGTGGCCGAGGAGCCGCTGTTCGACCCGTCGATGTCCCGTCTGCGTGGATGAGGGGTCACCGTGACCGCACAGACACTTGACGGGAAGGCGACCGCCGCCGCCGTCCGCCGTGAACTCGCCGAACGCGTGGCCAAGCTGACCGCCGGCGGCGGGCCCCCGCCGGGGCTCGGCACGGTCCTCGTCGGCGACGACCCCGGCAGCCGCGCCTACGTCGCCGGCAAGCACCGGGACTGCGCCGAGGTGGGGATCGCCTCCCTCCGCCGGGAACTGCCCGCCGACGCCACCCAGCGGCAGGTCGAGGACGTCATCGACGAACTCAACGCCGACCCCGCCTGCACCGGCTACATCGTCCAGCTCCCGCTGCCCCGCCACCTCGACGCGGGCGCCGTCCTGGAACGCATGGACCCGGCCAAGGACGCCGACGGACTCCACCCCGTGAACCTCGGCCGGCTCGCCCTCGGCGGGACGGCACCGCTGCCCTGCACGCCGCGCGGCATCGTCGAACTGCTCCGCCGGTACGACGTCCCGATCGCCGGCGCCCGGGTCTGCGTCGTCGGACGCGGCGTCACCGTCGGACGCCCCCTCGGCCTCCTCCTCACCCGCCGGTCGGAGAACGCCACCGTCACCCTCTGCCACACCGGGACGAAGGGCCTGGCCTGGCATGTGCGCGAGGCGGAGATCGTCGTCGCCGCGGCCGGCTCGCCCGGACTGATCACCAAGGACATGCTGCGCCCCGGCGCGACCGTCCTGGACGTCGGTATCACCCGCACCGACCACGCACTGGTCGGCGATGTGCACCCGGACGCCGCCGAGGTGGCCGGCCGGCTCGCGCCGATGCCCGGCGGCGTCGGCCCCATGACACGGGCGATGCTCCTCGCCAATGTGGTCGAGGCCGCCGAGAGGAACGCGAACCCCGTATGAACCTGTCCCTTCCCGTGGACGGAGCCGTCCGATGAGCCCCCGTACCCCCGGCGCCGAACTCCCCGAGCACCCCGACTGGCTGTGGCGCACACCGGAACCGAAGCGGTCCTACGACGTGATCGTCGTCGGCGGCGGCGGACACGGTCTCGCCACCGCCCACTACCTCGCGAAGAACCACGGCATCACCAACGTGGCCGTGCTGGAGAAGGGCTGGCTCGCGGGCGGCAACATGGCCCGCAACACCACGATCATCCGCTCCAACTACCTGTGGGACGAGAGCGCCGGCATCTACGAGCACGCCCTCAAGCTCTGGGAAGGGCTGGCGGACGAACTCGACTACCCGATCCTCTTCTCCCAGCGCGGGGTGCTGAACCTCGCCCACAGCCTCCAGGACGTCCGCGACAGCGTGCGCCGGGTGGAGGCGAACCGCCTCAACGGCGTCGACGCCGAGTGGCTGGACGCGGACGGGGTGAAGGACGTCTGCCCGATCGTCAACACCTCGCCCGACGTGCGCTATCCGGTCCTCGGCGGCACCTACCAGCCCCGCGCCGGCATCGCCAAGCATGACCACGTGGCGTGGGGTCTGGCCCGCTCCGCGGACGCGGCCGGCATCGACATCATCCAGAACTGCGAGGTCACCGGCCTCGACGTGGTCGGCAACCGCGTGGTCGGCGTCCGGACCAACCTGGGCCCCATCGCGGCCGGCAAGGTCGCCCTCTGCTCGGCCGGCCACACCTCGGTCCTGGCGGCCATGGCGGGCATCGAACTGCCCCTCCAGAGCCACCCCTTGCAGGCACTCGTCTCCGAGCTGCTGGAACCCGTCCACCCGACGGTCGTGATGTCCAACGCGGTCCATGTGTACGTCAGCCAGGCCCACAAGGGCGAGTTGGTGATGGGCGCGGGCATCGACTCCTACAACGCGTACACGCAGCGCGGCGCCTTCCACATCATCGAGGAACAGATGTCGGCGGCCCTGGAACTCTTCCCGGTCTTCGCCCGCGCCCACGTCCTGCGCACCTGGGGCGGCATCGTCGACGTCAGCCCCGACGCCTCGCCGATCATCGGCCTCACTCCGGTCGACAACCTCTACCTCAACTGCGGCTGGGGTACGGGCGGTTTCAAGGCCACCCCCGGTGTGGGCTGGGTCTACGCCCACACCATCGCCCACGACACCCCCCACCCCCTCAACGCCCCCTTCTCGCTCGACCGTTTCACCACCGGCGCGCTCGTCGACGAGCACGGCGCGGCCGCGGTGGCCCACTAGGACCGCTGGACCACTTGGGAGCCGAACCATGCTGCTCATCCCCTGCCCGTGGTGCGGGCCCCGCGACGAGGCCGAGTTCCACTACGGAGGTCAGGCCCACGTCCCCTACCCCGAGGACCCGTCGGCCCTCACCGACGAGGAGTGGGCGCGCTACCTCTTCTTCCGCGACAACCCCAAGGGCCCCTTCGCCGAACGCTGGAGCCACGCGGCGGGCTGCCGCCGCTGGTTCAACGCCGTCCGCGACACCTCGACCAACGAGATCCTGACGGTGTACCGGGCGGGTGAGGAACGCCCGGCACCTGTTGAGCCAAGGCCGGCATTCTCAGCCCGTCCGGCGTTCGAGGACGAGGCCCTTTCAGGGCCGACGGGGGTCCAGGGGGCAGAGCCCCCTTGCGGGGTCGAAGGGGCGGAGCCCCTTCAGGATGGGACGGGTAGGGGCGGCGGGGGCGAGACGACCCAGCCGTTCCGCCACGCGACCCGCGGCCGAATCGACCGCGACACCCCCCTCACCTTCACCTTCGACGGCACCGAATACCGCGGCTTCCGAGGCGACACCCTCGCCTCCGCGCTCCTCGCCAACGGCGTGATCCAGGCGGGCACCAGCATCAAGCTCGGCCGCCCCCGCGGCATCTTCTCCGCCGGCGTCGAGGAGCCCAACGCGGTCGTCCAGATCGAGGAGCCCTTCCCCGAGCCCATGCTCCCCGCCACCGCCGTCGAGCTGTACGACGGCCTCGTCGCGAGCAGCCTCCCCGGCCAGGGCCGCCTCGCCACCGCCCCCGACCCCGCCCGCTACGACGCCGTCCACGCCCACTGCGACCTGCTGATCGTCGGCGCGGGCCCGGCCGGTCTCGCGGCAGCGGCGGCGGCCGCCGGCAGCGGCGCCCGTGTCATCCTCGCCGACGACCGGCCCGAGCCCGGCGGCAGCCTCCTGGACACCGGCGAACACCTCGACTGGGTCGACACGGTCACCGCCCGCCTCGGCACCTCCCCCGAGGTGCGCGTCCTGCGCCGTACCACCGTCTTCGGCTACTACGACGACAACCACCTGCTCGCCGTGGAGCGCCGCACCAACCACCTCGGCGCGGCCGCCCCCGAGAACGTCTCCCGCGAGCGGGTCTGGCGGATCCGCGCCCGCCGGGTCGTCCTCGCCACCGGCGCCCACGAACGCTCCCTGGCCTTCGCGGACAACGACCGCCCCGGTGTGATGCTTGCCGCCTCGGCCCGCGCCCACCTGCACCGGCACGGTGTCCTGCCCGGCAGGCGCGCGGTCGTCCTCACCACCAACGACAGCGCCTACGCCGCCGCCCTGGACCTCGCCGCGGCCGGCGTGGACGTCGCTGCGATCGCCGACACCCGCCCGGAGACGGGGGAGTGGGCCGAGCGCGCCCGCGAGGCCGGCATCGAGGTGCTGACCGGCCACGCCGTCATCGGCACCGAAGGCGACCCCCGGCTCACCGCCGTGACCGTCGCCCCGTACGGGGAGACCGAGGGCGGACGTAAGTTCGCCGCCGACCTGCTGCTGGTCTCCGGCGGCTGGAACCCGGTGGCGCACCTGTTCAGCCAGGCGGGCGGCAGGCTCCGCCACGACGAGGCCCTCGGCACCTTCGTCCCCGACACCTGCCGCCAGGCCGTCGAGGTCGCGGGCGGCGCGAGCGGCACACCGGACCTGGCCGGGGCCCTCGCCCAGGGTGCCGCCGCCGGTGCCCGCGCGATCGAGGCCGAGGGCTACACGGCCGAGACGCCCCGCCTCCCGCAGGTGCCCGCACAGCCCCGTCCGACACCGCCCCAGCACCTGTTCACCGTCCCCGGCCGCGTCGGCGCCCCCCGCTTCGTCGACCTGCAACGCGACGTCACCGTGGACGACCTGGCCCGCGCGACCGGCGCCGGCATGCGCTCCGTCGAGCACACCAAGCGGTACACCACCGCCGGCACCGCCAACGACCAGGGCAAGACGTCCGGCGTCCTCGCCAGCGGTGTCGTCGCCGAACTGCTCGGCGTGGACATCTCCGCGCTCGGCACGACCACCTTCCGCCCGCCGTACACCCCGGTGTCCTTCGCCGCCCTCGCGGGCCGCGACCGGGGCGCCCTGCACGACCCGGTCCGTACGACGGCCCTGCACGAGTGGCATGTCGCCCACGGCGCCCTCTTCGAGAACGTCGGCCAGTGGAAGCGCCCCTGGTACTACCCGCGGGGCGGCGAGGACATGGAGACCGCCGTGCTGCGCGAGTGCCGGGCGGCCCGCGAGGGCGTCGCCTTCATGGACGCCTCCACCCTCGGCAAGATCGACGTCCAGGGCCCGGACGCCGCCGTCTTCCTCGACCGGCTCTACACCAACATGATGAGCACCCTGAAGGTCGGCATGATCCGCTACGGCGTGATGTGCCGCCTGGACGGCATGGTCTTCGACGACGGCACGGTCATCCGTCTCGCCCAGGACCGCTTCCTGGTCACCACGACCACGGGCAACGCGGCCACCGTCCTCGACTGGATGGAGGAGTGGCTCCAGACCGAGTGGCCCGAACTGCGCGTCCACTGCACCTCGGTGACCGAGCAGTGGGCCACCGTCGCCCTGGTCGGCCCCCGCTCCCGCGACGTCCTCGGCTCCCTCGCACCGGACCTGGCCGTCGCCAACGACGACTTCCCGTTCATGGCGTGGCGGGAGACGACCGTCGCCGGGATCGAGGCCCGCGTCTGCCGGATCAGCTTCTCCGGCGAACTGGCCTACGAGATCAATGTGTCACCGTGGGAGGCCCTCGCCCTCTGGGAGGCGCTGTACGTGGCCGGCGCCCCGCACGGCATCACCCCCTACGGCACCGAGACCATGCACGTGCTGCGCGCCGAGAAGGGCTACCCCATCATCGGCCAGGACACCGACGGCACGGTCACCCCCCAGGACCTCGGCATGGGCTGGGCGGTCTCCAAGAAGAAGCCCGACTTCATCGGCAAACGCTCCCACGCCCGCGCCGACACCGCCCGCCCCGACCGCAAGCACCTCGTCGGCCTGCTGCCCGAGGACCCCGGCACCTTCCTCCCGGAGGGCACCCACCTGGTCGCCGACAGCGTGCTCCCCGCGCCGCCCGTCCCGATGCTCGGCCATGTCACCTCCAGTTACCGCAGTGCCGCCCTCGGCCGGACCTTCGCGCTCGCCCTGATCAAGGGCGGCCGGAACCGGATCGGCGAGCGGTTGTACGCCCCCGTCGGCGACCGGCTGGTCCCGGTGACCGTCGCAAGCCCCGTCCTCTTCGACCCCGAGGGAGCCCGCCGCGATGGCTGACACCGTCCTCACCTCCGCGCCCCGCAGCCCCCTGGGCGGGGCAGCCGCCCGGCTGGCGGCCGCCACCCGCACCTCCGCCGGCGCGGTCCGGCTGGCCGAACTCCCCTTCCTCACCCAGGTGAACGTGCGCCTCGACGCCAAGGGCCCGGCGGCCGACGCCGTGGGGCTCGCCCTGGACCTGGCCCTGCCCCTCGAACCCAACACCGTCGTCCGCTCCGGCGAGTTGACGGCACTGTGGCTCGGCCCCGACGAATGGCTCCTGGTCGCCCCGCCCGGCCGGGAGCGGGACCTGGAGACCCGGATCCGGGACGCGGCCGGCGACGAACCGGTCTCCGTCACCGATGTCTCCGCCCAGCGCACCACGCTCCTCGTCGCGGGCCCCCGCGCCCGCGACGTCCTGGCCCACGGCTGCCCGCTGGACCTGCATCCGCGGGCCTTCGGTCCGGGCCGCTGCGCCCAGACGACCCTCGGCCGCACCCAGGTCGTCGTGGTCGCCCGCGACGAACCCCGGGCCGGTTTCTGGGTCCTGGTCCGGTCGTCCTTCGCCGGCCATCTCGCCAACTGGCTGCTGGACGCGGCGACCGAGTACGTGTGAGTGCGGCGGGCGGCGTGGCGGACGGTCAGATCCAGGTGTCGAGCCACATCCTGTCCCGCCAGCCCTCGTACGGAATGGTCTGGCCCGAGTACAGCGGGAAGAAGTAGATGAAGTTCCAGGCGATGAGCAGCACCAGGGCGCCGGCGGCGATCGCGCCCGCCGAGCGGCGGTTGTCGTCCGCGCCCGGTGGCCCGAGCAGCGCGCCCACCGTCATCGCGACGGCCAGGCACAGGAACGGCACGAACACCACGGCGTAGAAGGAGAAAACGGTCCGGTCCTGGTACAGGAACCACGGCAGATAGCCGGCGCCCACACCGCACAGCACCGCGCCCGCCCGCCAGTCGCGGCGCAGCGCCCACCGGAACAGCAGATAGCCGAGCGCGCAGCACGCCGCCCACCACAGCAGCGGGGTGCCGAGGGCGAGGACCGTCTGGGAGCAGTCGACGGCCGTGGCGCAGCCGTCCTGCCCGGGCCGCGGCGACTGGTAGTGGAACAGCACCGGACGGCCGAGGACCAGCCAACTCCACGGGCTCGACTCGTACTTGTGCGCCGTGTGCAGGCCCACGTTGAACTCGTAGACGCCGTACTCGTAGTGCCACAGGCTGCGCAGCGGCGCCGGGATCCACGACCAGATTCCGCCCCGGTCGTCCGCCCAGTGCCGTCCATAGCCCTTGTCGGACAGGAACCAGCCGGTCCAGGTGAGCACGTACGTGACCACGGCCACGGGGACGACGGACAGCAGCGACCAGCCGAGGTCCTTGCGGAGCACCGCACGGTAGGGGTGGCGGGCCCCCGCGACACGGCGGGCGGCGACGTCCCACAGCACGGTCAGGGCCAGGAAGAACACCAGGACGTACAGGCCGTTCCACTTGGTGGACGCGGCCAGGCCCAGACAGACCCCGGCCGCGAGGCGCCAGGGCCGCGGCCCGGTCCCGGTGCGTTCGGCGGCGTCCACGTCCGGCGTCGTGCGGCCGTCGTCGTCGACCGGCAGGGCGGCCGCGAGGCGGGCCCGGGCACGGTCCCGGTCGACGAGGAGGCAGCCGAAGGCCGCGAGCACGAAGAACATCACGATGATGTCGAGGAGCGCGGAGCGGCTCATCACATAGTGCAGGCCGTCCATCGCCAGGAACGCGCCGGCCAGACATCCCAGCAGCGTCGAACGGAACAGCCGGCGTCCTATTCGGCACAGCATCGGCACCGACAGCGTGCCGAGGACGGCCGTCATGAAGCGCCAGCCGAAGGGGTTGAGCCCGAACATGAACTCCCCGACGGCGATGACCCACTTACCCATGGGCGGATGCGCGACGAAGGTACCCGGGTCGGTCAGCGAGATCACCTGAGGGTCCGCCAGGATCTGCGGGTCGGCGATCTTCCGGTCCGGCCAGGTGCCCTCGTACCCGAGCCGGAGCATGGACCAGGCGTCCTTGGCGTAGTACGTCTCGTCGAAGATCACGGCGTGCGGCCGGCCGAGGTCCCAGAAGCGGATGGCGCCCGCCAACGCTGCGACGAGCAACGGGCCGAGCCAGCCCATCGCGTGCGCGACCCTGTGCGCCGCGACCGCCCCGAGTCCGAGGCGCTCCCACGGCCGGGTCCCCGGCTCGGGGAACGCCGGGACCAGCCGTTCCCGCACATCGGCCGCCGGACGCCCGACATACCCGAAGCGGCGCAACCGCCCCCGCCAGCCCCCGTCCTCCACCGACACACCACTGCCGTCCACAACCTGGCCACACGTCGTGTCGCTACTCGTCACCGGGTGACCTTAGTACGTCCTCACCCGCGACAGGACCCGCCACCTCGCCGGGCCTCGCGCCCGACCCGACCCCTATGCGCGGGGCGTCCTGGGGCAGGGGGCTCCCCGCCGCCGCTCGGGGTCAGGTGCCGAGGGTGGGGTAGAGCGGGTGCTTGGCGGTGAGGGCCTTGACCCGTGCCTTGAGGGCCTCGGTGTCG